>JBBARN010000137.1:0-15076 GCA_040399845.1 Luteolibacter sp.
CCTTGAGGCGCACGTTTTTGGGGGGGCGCGTGCGAGGATCAACCGCATGGGCTGGAGGGAAGCAATTCCTCTTGGCCAAGCGGACTTCCGTGGCGTATTTTCCAAGCACCGCGTTCGGGATGCAACGGCGTTGACGAACGGAGCGGCAGTTTCCCTGCATGAGTTTCTCTCCGACGCTTGCGTTGGCCTCGCCACCCGCCATCATTCCCATTCCATCATGAACCTGCTTTCGACCCTACCTTCAATTTTTTTCGGCATCTTTGTCCTCAGTGAGTCCAGCCACGCGGAAACCACCCCGGTCCGCAAGCTCGCCGATGTCCGGAGCCTGATCCGCAAGGTAAACGACCACTGGCAAAAGACCCATCCCAAACACGGCGATGCCTTCTGGAACCGTGCGGTTTACCATGTTGGAAATCTGGATGCCTACGAAATCACGGAGGAACCATCGTATCGCCGCTATTCCGAAGCGTGGGCGGAGCACAATCTATGGAAGGGTGCCCGGTCCGATGATCGATCCAAATGGCTCTATTCTTACGGCGAAAGCGACCGATATGTATTGTTTGGCGATTGGCAGGTTTGCTTCCAGGTTTACATGAAGCTTCATGAACTCGATCCGGATGAAAAGAAAATCGCTCGCACCAAAGAGGTCATGGGCTATCAGGTGACCACCCCGCCGAACGACTATCTTTGGTGGTCGGACGGTCTTTTCATGGTCATGCCGGTCCTCTCCCAACTTCACCACGGCACGGGTGAGGACATCTACTCGAAGAAACTTCGCGAATACTTCGATTACGCCTGCAAGTTGATGTATGATGACTCCGAGGGCTTGTTCTTCCGTGATGCCAAGTATGTGTATCCGAAGCACAAGTCGGTGAATGGCAAAAAGGATTTCTGGGCACGGGGCAACGGTTGGGTGTTCGCCGCCATTCCGCGGGTGATTGACGATCTGCCGAAGGATCATCCTGACCGCGCGCATTATATCAGAGTTTTCCGTGAGATGGCCGCCAGTCTCGCCGCCTCGCAACAGGATGACGGCTATTGGACGCGCAGCATGCTCGATCCGGCTCACGCTCCGGGTCCCGAAACCAGCGGGACGGCGTTTTTTACCTGCGGATTCCTGTGGGGGCTTCGCACCGGCACGCTCGATGCAGAAGCTTACGCTCCCGTTGCGCGCAAGGGCTGGGATTTTCTCACCAAAACCGCGCTGCAGGACGACGGCACCGTCGGCTACATCCAACCGATCGGCGAAAGGGCCATTCCCGGCCAGGTTGTCGATGCCCGCTCAACGGCGGACTTCGGGGTGGGGGCTTATCTGATGGCTGCTGCCGAAATGGCCCGCCTGATCGAAAGCCGAGGGGATGATGTGTTATCGAAGGGGAGGGGAGATAAGTAATATCATCCGAGGCAGTTGCTGGGTTCAATCCTTCACGCAGCGGAATCCCACATGATCACTCGCGCTGCGTTCCTCGCCTTTGCCGCGTGTGCCGACCATGTAGCGGGTGCAATACTGATCGCTGCAGAGGAATGAGCCTCCCCGTTGGACACGCTTTTTGACACCTGGCTCCGAAGGGTCGTGAGGACTTGCCGGGCCTTGAGGATTCTTCACCACTCCGCCGGCAGCCTTGGCCATGGCATAGGTGTCGGCTCGATACCAATCCGCGCACCACTCCCAGACATTTCCGGCGACGTCGTGCAGGCCATAGGCATTGGGCGGGTATTTGGCTACCGGGGCAACGCCTTTGAATCCATCTTCGCCGGAATCCATGCCCTGCACCGGGAATTTTCCCTGATAGGTATTTGCCTGATGTTTGCCTCCGGGTTTGAACTCATTTCCCCAGACATAAACCTGACCGCTCGCGCCACCCCGTGCGGCGAATTCCCATTCCGCTTCCGTGGGCAGGCGTTTGCCTGCCCACTTGGCATAGGCGGCGGCATCCTGATAGGCGATTTGCACGACCGGAAAATCATCACGGCCTTCGATGCTGCTGCCAGGGCCGCCTGGATGTTTCCAACTCGCCCCCGGCACATAGGACCACCATTGAAGGTAATGGTTCATTTTCACCGGTCCGGATGTCGGCGTGAAGACGATCGAGCCCGCGACCAGTGCTTCCGGGGGGGCTGTGGGGAATTCCTCCTGCGTTGGCTTCGTTTCGGCGACTGTGACGTAACCGGTGGCAGCGACGAATTTTGCAAATTGGGCGTTGGTCACTTCGGTGGCGTCCATCCAGAAACCATCCACCGCCACCCGGTGCACTGGCTGGGCGTCCAGCGTCGGCCCGTCCATTCCCGAGGTGCTGCAGATCGCCTCATCGCTGTCTCCCGCACCCATGGAAAACTCGCCGCCAGGAATCCACACCATTCCCTGTGGCGCAGGGCCGGGCGCAGGATCCGGTTTGGCAAGCGTCGCCTCAAATCCTACCCCGTTTTCCGCCGCTCCTCCCGATGCAGGTGCGAAACCAACGAACAGCGCGGCGGACAATGCGAACAGGGTGGGTGGGGTGGAATTCATCGTTTGGAAGCCTGCTCGTTACACCAGTTTCGATGCGCTGCAATCATCCGATGGGAAGAAGTGATATTCCGCTCCGATGCGTTTTCGTGAGCAAAGGGTCTCGGTTTGATGGGAATCGATATGGTTTGAGTTCTCGCATTGTTTCCGGAAAGCAGCGATGCTTGGAGTATCATGAATGCACAAGCGCAGGCTCGGGGACAGGGTGGCTCGGTTTTGAAATCAACGGGGGCCTTGTTGGGATTCCTGTTGTTGACCTTTTGCGCGCCTGCCTTGGGGGCGTTTTCGATGCCGGGTGCCTGGTATGCGACGTTGAACAAACCTTCATGGAATCCTCCGGCGTGGATCTTCGGGCCGGTATGGACGCTGCTTTATTTGTCGATGGCCATCGCGGCGTGGGGGGTCTGGAGACAGGGCGGGTGGAAACTTCAGTCACGCGCATTGAGGCTCTACGGCGTCCAGTTGGTCCTCAATGCCATCTGGACTCCTTTGTTTTTCGGCCTGCACCTGCCGGGCTGGGCGTTTGTCGAAATCCTGTTGTTGCTCACCGCTGTGGTGGCGACGACCCGGGCTTTCTGGAGAACCAGCCGCTTCGCTGGTGCCCTGCTCGTTCCTTACGTGCTCTGGGTTTCCTTCGCCAGCGTGCTGAACGGCTCCCTCTGGTGGCTCAACCGGGGCTGACAGGGGCTGACAGGGGCTGACAGGGGCTGACAGGGGCTGACAGGGGCTGACAGGGGAGGGGGCAAATTTGCGACAATTCTTCTGACGGCCGTCACGGGAATTGTCGCGGTTGTGCTCGGAGGTTCCCGCTTGATTGTTTCGGGTCTCTTAAGTAATCCTTTGTTTCGGGTTGTCCCACGATGGCGAAGCGAAGCGGCACAAATGGCTTGAAGGGCGCGAGGCGGCCGCTGGAGAACCAGCGGCGGTCGAGGATGTCTTTTGTGGAAGCGCTCAGTTCCGTCAACCAGCGGGCACATGACCAAGCAGACTGGGTGAGCCGGCCAAACCGGAAGGCGGGAAATCGCGAGTTCAAGTCGGTCCGCGCGGCGATCACCGCCAGTGCGATGGACGACGAGGAGGAATACCGCGGCGAGTGGGGTCGGCGCTTGGTGCGCTGGGGGCTGGCTGCGATGTTGCTGCCAGTTTGCTGGGTGACGATGTGGACGCTGCTCTCCCGTTTTTCCCACGCCACTTTGGAGAAGAATTTCTGGCAGTCCTCGGAGTTCTGGTATTTCGCGATGGGGGCGATGGTGATGATCGGGTGGTTTTGGTCCGGTTTGTTGAAATCGACGTTTTTGTTTCTCTATGTCCTCGGCCATGAGGTGACCCATGCGGTGTTTGTGTTGATATTCCGCGGCAAGGTGACGGATTTCCATGTCAGCACTGAGGGGGGCTACATCACGACAAACAAGACCAACCTGTTGATTGCGCTGTCGCCGTATTTTGTGCCGTTCTGGTCGGTGGTGGCGGCCTTTTTTTATGGTGTGCTGAGGTATTTCGGCGACTTGGGGCCAGCGTGGGATCTGGGGTTTTATGCGGCGATGGGGGTGACGTGGACATTTCACATGATGTGGACCTTGTGGATGATCCCGCGTGATCAGCCTGACTTGAAGGAGAATGGCACCTTGCTTTCGTTGGTGATCATTTATCTGGCGAATCTGTTGGTGCTGGTGGGCTTGCTTTGTGTGGCTGAAGATTCGCCCTTGCAGAACTCGCGGGACTTCGCGCTCGAGTGGGTGCGGCGTGCCGCGACATGGTCGGATCTTGTTTGGAGGTGGTTGCTGGCAGCGATCGCGGAGCTCAGAGCGGCAGGGCGGATCTGAGGGCTTGGTTTTTCCGGGTTGCCAATCGCCAAGAGCGGGGGATGCTGGGCGCATGATTGATTTGGACGCCAATGCGACGACGCCGCTATTGCCGGAGGTCTTGGAGGCGATGCTGCCGTGGCTTCGCGGCGGGCATGCCAATCCATCGGGTTCGTATGCGACTGCGAAATTGGCGCGCCGAGCCATCGAGGAAGCCCGCGGGCAAGTGGCGGATCTGATCGGCGCGCGGCCGGAGGAGATCGTGTTTACCGGTGGCGGCACGGAGAGTGTGAACACGGCTTTGTTTTCGCTCGATCGTCTGGCGGGAGAAGGGCGGGCCTTGGTTTCCGCAATCGAACACAGTGCGGTGCTGAGGTTTGTGGAACGGCTCGGGCGCGGCTGCCAGCGGGTGTCGGTCAACCACGGCGGCGTGCTGGATCTTGCTGCCTTGGAAGCGGCAATGGAGGGTGCCGCATTTCTGTCGCTGATGCGGGTGAACAATGAGACAGGTGTCATTCAGCCCTTGAAACATGCAGTGGAAATCGCCCGCAGCAGGGGCGTGGCTGTTCATACGGATGCGATCCAGGCGGCAGGCAAGATGGCAATCGATGTGCGGGAGCTGGATGTGGATTTGTTATCATTGTCTGCCCACAAATTCCACGGTCCGAAGGGCGTCGGGGCGCTTTATGTGAGGAGTGGCCTGAGATTCGAACCGTTGCTTGCGGGTGGCGGGCAGGAATCCGGAAGGCGGAGCGGCACGGAGAACACCGCTGGAATCGTCGGCATGGGAATGGCGGCAGCGATGGCAAAAAGTTATCTAACCGAAAGTGACAGGTCTTTGCCGCGCGATGTTTTCGAAACCAGAGTGATCTCTGGCACCGAAGGGGTCCGGGTGAATGGTGACCCGTCATTCCGTCTGGCGAATACGAGCCACCTTTCATTCGATGGATGTGATGCGGCAGGATTGTTGATCTTGTTGGATGAGGCGGGCATCGCTTGTTCCGCTGGCTCGGCGTGCATGACCGGCAAGCAGAAGCCATCGCATGTGCAGCTCGCCATGGGCATACCGGAGGAGCAGGCAAAAAGCAGCCTGCGATTCAGTTTTTCCCGCCTCAATACGATGGATGAGGCGCTGGCTGCGGCGGAAGCGGTCAACAAGGCGGTTGCCAAGCTCCGCCGGGTGCAAGGTCACGGCGTGGGGCCGGTGGTGGTGTATTCGCCTTGATGCCGACGCTCACCTCATTGCTTCTGATTCTTTTTCACCTTAACGCGCTCGGTGACCTGTTCGATGGCTTTCAGCGAAAGGTCCACGATGCGGTCGTCGTCAGACTTGGAGTAGTCGGTAAGCAGCTTGAGAGACCAATCCTCGTCGAAGTTATACAATCCTCGAATGACACTTTCCTGTTCGGCACGGGTCTTTGCCAATTGTTTGAGTTCGGTCCATTGTTGCTGATCGCCCGCCGGGGTGTGGGTGCGGGTGGGGTCGGACACGAACTTGAGAGTGGCTTCGAAGGCTTTGGCGCGGAGTTTCTCATCCTGCGAGCTAGTGAGGAATCCGGTGAGGGTAGCAAAGCCGCTGTCATCGCCCCATGCTCCGAGAGAGGTGAGGGCTGCGAATTTCAGGTTCAAGTCATCGCTGGCGAGGGCTTTTTTGATGATTTCCAAGGGCTTGTCTCCACCGCAGCGGCCGAGCAGGCGGAGGATGGAGTGGCGGACGTTGTCATTGAGACGGGCGTCGTAGGCGGGAGCGATTTTTGCTGCCAGCTTGTCCTTGGCTGAACTTTTCTTGATGATTTCCGCCATAGTGTCTTCGGTGGCTTTGCGAACTTCCTCCTGGGTGGTGGTTTGCAGGACTTCGAGGAAGGGTTCGAATTGTTCTTCGCCAGCCATGAAGCGGACGGCCTGGATGGCGGAAACAGCAGAGCGGACATCGCCAGTCGTTCTCGCATATTTCATCAATGCGGGCACTACGGAGGGGTTCTTGCGCATTCGGAGGACATCGCGGATGAGAACCTCGCGAACGTCAGGCAGCATTTCCCGTCCGGTGGCGAATTCGGCGATCTTGCCATCGACATCCGTGCCATCAATGGCCTTGGCGAGGAAGAGTGCCTTGTAGATGGTCTGGCGTTGTTCGTTGGCGCCGGTATTGGCGGCAGCATCGAGCAGGATTTGAAGTTTGTGGGCGTTGACGGGCACCTCGGTGGCATCGCCTTTGGCGGCCTCGGTGATCATCTGGTTGTAGAGTTGAGTGATCTTGTTCTTGCCGCTGCGGTCGAGGATCATCCAGCCAAGTAGCACGACGAGCAGGCCGAGAATGGCGGCGATGGTCGTTTTGGCAGCATTGGAAACTTTGCGTTTCGGGGCAGGCTGCGGCTGCATGGTGACAGCTGCCGGGCCACGGGTGGGATCGGCGACCGGTTGCTGCATGGGCTCGTTTAGCGCCCGGGTGGCAGAGTGGACGCTGGGTTTGGAGCCTTTGGGAGGCGTGAGCGCTTGTGGCGCGGTTTTTGATAGGGTAGCCTCGGGGATTACCGCAGTTTCTGGCGGAGCGACCGAAGCGGGTGGGGGAGGCAGCGGTCCTAGCGGGCGAGTGGGAGCGACTTGTGCGACGGGGACGGCTGCCTGAACTTTCGCAATCGGTGCGGGCGGCGGTGGTGCTGGCGTTGCAACGGGAATCGCCACCGGAAGCGCTTCGGTGGGTGGAGGCGCGGCGATAGGAGCCGGTTCGGAGCCGGGGATGATCAAGCGTGGGCGCTTGGTGGTATTGGGCTGAGCAGGTCCGAGACTCATGGTCGGGTCGGGCCTTTTATCGTTTTGAAGAAAGACAGCCAGGGATTCGCGCGCGGATTCCGGACGATCTTCAGGCATGCGGTTGATTTGCCACATGATCCAATCACACGCCCACACCGGGATGTCGGAGCGGATTTCCTGCAAGGGTGCCACCTTGTGATGCAGGTGAGACGCCATCACTTCGTTGCCCGTCTTGCCATCGAATGGATAAACTCCGGCAAGAGCCTGGTAATACACACAGCCTATCGAATAAAGGTCGGAGCGGGCATCGAGCGGCTTGCGCTCGAATTGCTCCGGAGCCATGAAAAAGATGGACCCAAACACGGCCTCCATGACTTCCAAGTCCTCTTTGGACTGGGATTGGGTGAGGGTGGCGAGTCCAAAATCGACGATTTTTACCTGAAATCTCCCCGATGGAAGCCAGGTGAGCATGAGGTTGGAGGGCTTGAGGTCGCTGTGAATCATGTCCAGCTCCTGCGCAGCGATCAACGCCTCCTGTGTCTGCATGGCGAGCTCACGGAAGTCTGTCCATGTCAGGGGGGCATTTCCGATGAGTTCATCGAGGGTTTTTCCGCTGATCAATTCCATCACCACGTAGGGGCCATCCTCGTCTGTGCCGACGTCATAGACCGTGACAATGTGTGGATGCTGGAGCGATGCGAGCGCCCCGGCTTCCTTGATGAGCTGGCGGGTGGATTCTTCCTCCATATCGCCCTCTCCATGGGCGGCAGAGATTCGCTTGATGGCGACCTCGCGCTTCATGCGGGTGTCATATCCCCGATAGACGGCTCCCAGGCCGCCTTGGCCGATTTTTCCCCTAATTTCGTAGCGGTCTTCCATGATGTTGAGTGGCCTCAGAGATTGTTATCACAGGATGATGAGGAGTCCCGGGATCAGGACGCGGCGCGTTCAAGTCGCTCGCGCCGATAGAGTGTGGGTGAGAGCCCGACGATGCGGGCGAAACTGCGGTTGAACTGGGAGAGGGACTGGTAGCCGATGAGGAAGGCGATCTCCGAGATGCGGGCTTCGGGTTTCAGCAACTCGCGTTTCGCCCAGTCGATGCGGCAGCGGTTCACGTAGTCGGTGAGCGTCAGGCCTGCGGAGTCTTTGAAGAGACGGCAAAAATGGGATTCGCTCAAGCCGGCTTGGCGGGCGACCTGACCGAGAGGAAGCGGTTGGTCGAGATGGGCGTGAATGTATTTGCGGGCCTTGGCGATGGCGGCGGGTTCGCTGCCTTCCTCGATGATCGCCAGCGAATCGGCATGTTCGCTTAGCTGTTCGGCGAAACTTTGCAATAACGTGACCATGCTCTGGTAGCGCAGGGGCTCCACAAAGCGGGTTTGGAAATAGGCCGTGCGGAGCTGATCGCGAGATTGCTTGTCGAGAGTCTTGCGTCCAATGGCTCCCAATAGTTTCTCGAATTGATCTTCGGTGGGCGTGTTGCTGAACACCTGACCGGTTTTGAGGAAACCAATGACCGAGGCTCCCATTTTCACGGGGACGGCGGTGGCGCAAAGTCCCGAAAAACAATGACAGGTCGTCGGTCCGTTGACTTCGGCTTCCTTCATTAGGCGCCGATTGGTTTCCACGCAGGCACCGCAGGCACTCTTGCAGAGGTTGAGAGCTTCACAGAACGGGCTGCGGTTGATTTTCTGATCATCGAGACACCAGCCATCCGGATCTGAGGGGACCAGCCTCAATGGGAGGCCCGTGGCGGTGCGGAATGCTTCCTGATACATTTTGTAACGGTCCGAATTCGCGATCCGTTGCAGCAGGGTCTGTTCGAATTCCTGATGGGGTTGAGTGGCTGTTGGCATCATCACTTTTTGAGGAAGTCGGGGTGAGACTAGAGAGCTTGTTTGGGGAATTCAACCATTGTTCGAGGAATTCATGCGAGAAATCGAGGCAACGATCAAGATGGACACGATCGAACTGAGCGGCATGAGAATGGCAGCCAAAAGCGGGTTCATGTGCCCTCCCATGGAAAATGCCACAGCGGTTAGGTTATACAGCAAGGCGAAGGCAAATGCCGATCTTACCGCTCGGACACGGCGTTCGGCGGTGGCGAGAAGGCCGGGGAGGAAGGATAGCCCGGAACCAAGGGTGTAGAAATCCGCCTTTGACTCCAACAAACTGCGATCCACGACTGGCGTGCCCGTGACGTGGGCGGCGTCAAACGCGAGCGAATCATTGGCTCCGTCGCCGAGATACAAGGTGTCCTGGTGATCGAGCGCCTTGACCCGGTCTGCCTTTTGAATCGGATCGAGCCCTCCAATCGACTGATCGGCAGTGAGTTCCAGCGATTCGGCAAGTTGCCGGACCTTTTCCGGGTGGTCGCCGGAGAGGATATGGATGGAGAGTCCTTGATGTTTGAGGCGATTGAGCATCGCGAGGGCTCCGGGACGGAGGGAATCTTGGAAATGGAAGGAGCTGTGCAGTTGGCCGCTTTTTCGGAGTTCGGTCGAGGAACCATCTGCCGTGTGAGTTGCCTCGCTTTTTCCGTCCCAGCCTGCTTTGCCGAGTGACCAGAGGTTTTCTCCAGCGCGGTGTTGCATGCCAAGACCTGGAAATTCCTTGGTTACGCCATCGCCACGATCGCCGAGGAGTCGCTGGCCGCGAGAGCCGAGCGCTTCGAGCAAGGAACGGGAAACCGGGTGAAGCGAACCGCGTGTCATCCGTGCCAGAGCGAGGGCGGAATCGTCATCGAGGGAGGAAACCACATCCGGGTTCTGTAGAACCGGCCGCTCCAAGGTGAGGGTGCCGGTTTTATCGAAAATCACGTGTTTCACCCGCTTCAATCGCGGCCAGAGGGTTGCCGTCCGCACGAAGACTCCTAAGCGTTCCATCGCCGATGCCGCCATGTCATCCGCCAGCGGGATGGCCACCCCCAAGGCGCAGGGACAGGAAACCACAAACACGGAAATCATCGCCTGCAGGCCGGTGAGCCAATCGCCACGAAGCCCCCAGAATACGAGCGCGGCGATGCCCAGCAGCAGCACCACGCTCAGATAGACCCGCAGCAGTTTGTCCAGCCCGGGCGAGCCACGATCGCCGGTGACCGGAGCCGTGAGTTTTGCCATCAGCGAATCCGCCCAGGTTTCCCCGGCTTCGATCACAGCCGGGCTGCGGCTCAGCAGGATGGCCCCTGCTGGCAGTCGCGAACCCGCATTGAAACGCACGGGTTCGGCTTCTCCGTGGATCCATTCGAGCGAAAAATCCGCCTCTCCCGCTGCCAGCACCCCACTCACCGGCAATGCCTGTCCCGGGCCTAACAGAAATTTCAAACCTCCGGAAATTTCCTCGCGCCCCACGGTTTTCGAAGCGTCGTCTGCCATCGGCACCGCCTCTGGGACCGGTTGCTGGCGGATGATGCGCTTCCGGTTCCGTTCGACGGCCGTCGTTTGCAAATAGCGCCCGCCAAGCATCAGGAAGACGAAGATCGATACAAAATCGAAATACATCAATTGCTCGCGACCGACGGTCCAGCCGATGATCGATCCGATATAGGCGGAAATCAGCCCCAGCGCGATCGGCAGATCGATGTGAAGCGAGCCCGCCTTCACCGCCCGCCAGGCTCGGTCGATGAAATAGCCGCTGCCCACCAGCATCGAGAGCGTGGCAGACAAAAAGGCGATCAGCTTGAACAAAGCCGCAAATTCGAAATCCGGGCGCATTCCCAGATAGGTCGGCAGCGAGAAGGCCATCGTGTTGAGCGCGAAGGCCCCGCAAAGCCCGAGCCGCGCGGCGAGGCGTCGGCGTTCGTGATCACCACCCGCAGCCCCCGCCGGAGCCGCCACGTAGCCGAATTGACACAACTCGCGCAAAAACGGCTCCAGATCGCACTTCCCCGGCACCCACTCGATGTGGAGCCGCCCGCTCGAAGGATTGGCCGCCGCCCGCAGGCTGCCTTCGTGGCGCGTGAACAATTTCTCCACCAGCCACACGCAGCCGACACAGGAAATCCCTTCCAGCCCCAAGTCCAGTCGCGCCGGTTCATGATGCGCCTCCGCCTTCTTTTCCGCCTCCGCCATCTTCGGGGCCAGCCATGAAAAGTCATGCTCCTCAAATGGCCGGCTCCGCACCGGTGCCACGGCGATGCCTTGCTTGAGATCGTAGAATTGCTCGAATCCCTGCTCGGAAATCATCTCCGCCACATATTCGCAGCCCCGACAACAAAAACGGTCTTCCACCGTCTTTGCCGAAAACTCCGTGCCGCAATGCTCGCAACTCGCCATACGCAGCGCAGTGTGAGGCTTGAGCGGCCAAGGGCAAAGGGGAAATCATAGGGAATCTCTGCACGCCCTGCGCAACTCGTCCAGATCCACCAGGCGCTCGGGGCGGCCAGCGCTTTGCTTGGCGGTCGCCTGCTTTTTCATTTTTTCGGCTTTTACCTCCTCCGCCCTTCCTGCTTGGCTCCGCGCCGATATGAAAATTCTCGTCGCTTACTCCGGTGGTCTCGATACCTCAGTCCTGCTCCTCTGGCTCAAGGAAAAATACAATGCTGAAATCATAGCCTACTGCGCGGACGTCGGCCAGGGCGACGAACTCGACGGCCTCGAAGCCAAGGCGCTCTCGACCGGAGCCTCCAAGTGCTTCATCGGCGACCTCAAGGAGGACTTCGCCGCGAACTACATTTTCCCGATGATTCAGGCCAATGCGATCTACGAAGGCCGTTACCTGCTCGGCACCTCGATCGCCCGCCCCTGCATCACCAAGGGCATGATGGACGTCGCCCTCGCCGAAGGCGCGGATGCCATCGCCCACGGTGCCACCGGCAAGGGCAACGACCAGGTCCGCTTCGAGCTTTCCGCCGCCTCCCTCGCACCCAACGTCAAGTGCATCGCCCCCTGGCGGGACGCGGAGTTCCGCAAGCAATTCCCCGGCCGCTCGGAAATGATCGCCTACGCGGAAAAACACAACATTCCGATCAAGGCCTCGATGAAGAAGCCCTACTCGATGGACCGCAACCTGCTCCATATTTCCTTCGAAGCCGGTGCCATGGAAGACCCATGGTATGACGCCACCACCCCGGCGGATCGCGACATGTATGTGCTCTCGGTTTCTCCGGAAGAAGCTCCGGACCAAGCGGAATACATCGAGATTCTGTTCGAAAAAGGCAACGCCATCGGCCTCAAGCATCCGAACCTCTGCTCTATCCTCGGCGAACTGGGCGATGTGCTTTCGACCGGTGAAAAGGACGGCTACTCGCTCTTCACTCCTTATGGCATCATGCGCGTCCTCAATCTGTTAGGCGGCCGCAACGGCATCGGCCGCGTGGACATCGTGGAAAACCGCTTCGTCGGCATGAAATCCCGCGGCGTTTATGAAACTCCCGGCGGCACCATCCTGCTCGCTGCCCACCGCGATCTCGAAACGCTCGTGGTCGATCGCGAAGCCATGCACATCCGCGATTCGCTCATCCCGAAATACGCCCAACTCGTTTACAACGGATTCTGGTTCGCCCCTGAGCGCGAGGCCATCCAGGCGCTGGTCACGGAAACCCAGAAAACCGTCTCCGGCGAGGTCCGTCTCAAGCTCTACAAAGGCAACGTCATGCAAGCCGGCCGCCGCTCGCCGCACAGCATGTATTCCGAAGCCGTCGCCACCATGGAAGGCGGCCAGGAGGAAGCCTACAATCAGGACGACGCCACCGGCTTCATCGCCCTCAACGCCCTGCGCCTCAAAGCCAGCGCCAGACAGCCCAAGTAAGGAGAATCGACGTCTCGTCCATTCCGTTCATTCCAAGCCGCCCTTGCAACCAGTAAGGGCGGCTTCTTCATTTCAAATTCCACCCCGCTAATTGGCAAAAAACCTTTGTAAAATCCCGAATGTGATTCCACTTTCACTTATGGACCTCCCCGACGTCATCGCCCATTTCTTGTCCAAACCGGGAGCCGAAGAAACGACCCCGTTTGGTCCCGATGTTCTTGTTTACAAAGTGGGCGGCAAGATGTTCGCACTGACCGCGCCCGATGACTTTCCCGCATCCATCAACCTGAAGTGCGATCCCGAGCGATCCATCGAGCTGCGGGATGCCTGGACGGCAATCACTCCGGGCTATCACATGAACAAAAAGCATTGGAATACCCTGATGCTCGATGGTTCGGTGCCCACTTTGCTCATCCGTGAGCTCATCGATCATTCCTATGAGTTGGTCGCAAAGTCCTTGCCGAAAAACCGCCACTAACTGTCTCCGTTCGCGCTCTGCTCGTGTTTCATAGGTCTCATAGTCTGCCAATCTATGACACCTATGAATGAATCGATTATGAAAACCGATCGGCGGGGACGTTTGCGCTACACGCCGGAACAGAAAAAGTGAGGCGGCCCCGAAAATCCGACCACTGAGAGGCTAAACTAAGCTATGGTGGAGAGATGCGGCGGATTGATAGGAGATCATGGATGTTGGATCAAGGATGGATTGGGGAGGGACTCGAATTTGGGCTGCTGGAGCGGAAGGCGCAGCACGCAACGGAGCGTAGCGAAGTGGAGTGCGGTGCCTAGAGCGGAGGCAGCCCAAATTCGCCGCGCCGCCTCATTCCTCGTATATTACATTTATCCAAAGCCGCACGATGACCATGGTGTCTGCTCCCAAAAATGCAAACTGAACATCGAAACTAACGCCAACCCGAAATCCTGATCCTGTAGCAGGAGCAAAACGGACCTGCCGATGAGCGAATGGGCCAATGGCTCCAGTCCATCTTCCGCTTCGCTCGATTTCAATCTGCTGGGTCACTTCCGCATGATGCGTGATGGGAGAGTTGCTGGGGTGGGGGATGAGCTGAAATGAAGCAGTTCTGATCTCGGATGTTGGATTGCGGGGACTGGTACCCCAGCGACTGTTCTTAAAAAGCGCCAAAAACTCGGCATTCCGGCATCGCGTCCTCCCAAAACCATTGACTGGACCCCTGCCATCTTCGCGTTGCTAGGCAAGGTTCCCGACGGTGAAATCGCCAGAATTTATGGCATGAACACCCTCTCCGTTCAGCAAAAGCGGGTCTCCCGCGGTATCAAGTGCTACGCCCGTCAATCCAAGACCTGGCACTACTGGACGAAAAAGGAAATCGCCCTCCTCGGAAAAATGCCGGACGGCGAGGTCGCCCTCAGAACCGGAATCAACAAAGCCTCCGTCGCTTGGAAACGCTGCAAACTCGAAATCCCATCCTTCACCCAAAAGCGCCCGAAAAAGCTACTCACCGACTGGACCCGCAAGGAAATCGCCGTCCTTGGCAAAATGACCGACGCCGCAGCCGCAGCCACCCTCGACGTCGCTCCCTCAGCCGTCCGCCTGAAACGCATCTCCCTCGGCATCCCCCCCTTCGGCCGGGGCTCGTCCAAATGAAGACCAAGAACCCGTCCCGGCGAAGCCTCGCGAAAACGGATCGTCAATGGTGATTCATCAAATGCTTTTGAGTCGGGACTGACGCCTTCGAATTGACTTCCCTCTGACTCGATTCCCCAAGTTCTGATGATGGAAAGTGGCAGATGACCTTGGTCAATTCGCTTGCCTATATGAAGGAGCAAACCCCGGAAGGAAATTTCTACACTTACGATGAGCGTTGGCGCCGACGGGGAGGCCAGATCCTGCTGTTATCGGTGGCGATGCTTGTGGGATGGATTCAGTATTGCCGATCTGCGCAAATGGTAATACCCTTCCCGCATGACAACGATTTCCCTGAAAGTTCCCGACGAGCTGCTTTCCCGGATGGATGCCGTGGCCAGCGCCAAGCGGACCAGTCGCTCTGCATTGCTGCGCGAGGCCTTGGAGGAAAAACTCGAAGTCGTCGCCCGCAAAGCTGCGCCAAGTCTCTATGATCGAAGTGCCGATTTGTGTGGCAAGGATCACAGCGGGATTGGGGATTTGGCATCCAATCCGAAACACCTCGAAGGCTTCGGCTCATGAGCGGGATCATCGTCGATACCGGCCCTCTCGTTGCCTATCTGGACCGGAGTGATCGGGATCACGCGTGGGCCAAGGAAT
>JBBARN010000138.1:0-14911 GCA_040399845.1 Luteolibacter sp.
TGTCATTGCCGCGCGGATCGGTGACGCTGGTGACGTTGCCGACGGCATCGTAGGCGTAAGTGGTGGTGAGCGCGAGACCGCCCGCGCCGGCGTCCTCGACGGCACTTTGCAGATATCCTTTCTGCGTGCCGTTGGGATAATAGCTGAAGGTGTCGCGCTTGCGGCGGCCATTGGCATCGGCCGGATGAACGTGCGCGGTCAATTGCCCGGCGGCGGTGTATTCAAAGCTGTGGCCGGTGGCGAGGCCGGGCGGCGAGGCGCTGGTGCGATTGCCATTCGCATCGTAGTTGTAGTTCCAAACGTTGCCGCGTGGGTCGGTGTGCTTGGTGGGGCTTGCGAGGGCGCCTAAACCACCATAGTGGCAAACTAAGTACCAAGACTCAAAATCGTCCCATACCGTGCCGCCCTGGACGGAAGCATAAGCATTAAGACCGCGTGAGAAACCCATCTCTCTATTACTAAAAACGAAATTCCTGCCTCTAAACGTCGATTCCCATGCGCCTCCTTCCAAGGTCCCAAACCCCGGCAAATACTCAAACTTCTCCGTGATCTGTGCCTGATCGCTCGGCATGCCGGGCGCGGGCGTTTGCGTGACTTGGCGCAGATTGCCTCGCTCCCGCACTGGTGTCGCGCGGCTGAGATCGGAGGCGTAGGTCATCGTCATGCTGTTGCCGCGCGGCTCGGTGATCTGGGTCACTTGCGAATCGACGTTGTACGCCATCGTCGTTTCAAAAAACGCCGGGTCGCTGGCCCGCAGTTTGTTGGTGGGTTGGTTGCCCACTGCTGTCACCGGAAAGCCGGGCGTGGCGCGTCCGGTCAGTTCCTTGATGCTCACCGGGCGGTTCTTCGAATCGTAGAGCGTTTCACTCACATTGCCCACCGGGTCGTTCATCGTGACCTTGGTCTTGGCATAACGATTGGCGGGCGAGGGCGTCAGTGGTTCGCAGGAAAACACGGTCGGGGGATTCGCACCGAGCGCGATCGAGACCGAGCGGTCGAAGTCGAAATGCGCCGGGTTCAATTCCGCTGTGTAGGCGATGGTCTGCACCTGCACTCCGGTATTGTCGATGATGCCGGTGAGGTTGTGATTGAGTCGCTCGTCGGCGAAGCCCTTGGTGTAGGTGTAAGTGACGGTTTTCCCGAGCGGGAAATCATTGCCATTCGGTGTGCCGGTGACGGCGGGACTGGTCATGCTTTTCAAGTCGCCCTCGGAACCGCCCAGCTCACTGGCACCGTAGTAGGCATAGGTGACGGTGCGACCGGCGAAATCGGTCACGCCAGTCAGTTGGCCAGAACCATTGTAGGAAAACTGACAGGTCCGCCCCAACGCGTCGGTGACTTGATCAAGCCGCCCGCTGACACTGTAGCTGTAGGTCATCGCATTGCCATTGCGGTCGGTGATCGCGTCGATTTTTCCCGGTGCCACGGCGGCATTGAGAGCGCGGAAAGTCCAGATGGTTTTGTCGGCCAAAGTCAGCGTGAAGACCTGACGGTTCATGCTGCCCTCGCGGAAGAACTCCGCACGCTGGAAGCTGCCGTTCGGCTGACGGAAAAACTTGTCGGAGCGACCGCTGCCATCGTTCACCACCACATCGGCACCGTCCATGGCCACAGAAATGTTGCAGGAAAAATCCCAGGCCGTGTCGAAAGGCGATCCCGCTGCGTCATGGCGCGAGCGATGGGTGCGGGCGATGACAAAATCCGGCCCCACCGGGCAGTCGATCTGCAAGTCCACATGGGTGAGATTGATCTCCCCGGTGGCCGTGCGTTCCTCCGCTATGCCCGGCGGTAATTCCAGACTCTCGTTCGGCGCGCTTTCCACCGTCAAAGCCTTCGACAGCGTGAAACCTGCAGGACCAGAAGCGCCATTTCCCACCGCCACGTCGTAGTGGCCCGCGCCCAGGGCGGCTACGTTGACCAGCAATAAGGTGGAATCGATAAAAGTCACCGAACTTGCTGGCACGCCGTTGAGGGCTACCGTGCTGTTTGAGTCGAAATTCACGCCCCTCACGTAAAGCGTGCCGCCCGAGGTCGGCAGGAAGGCGGGTTCCAGTCCGGAAATCACCGAGATT
Organism: Luteolibacter sp.; assembly: GCA_040399845.1. Classification (GTDB taxonomy): domain Bacteria; phylum Verrucomicrobiota; class Verrucomicrobiia; order Verrucomicrobiales; family Akkermansiaceae; genus Luteolibacter. Next base: position 2,073 of record JBBARN010000138.1, read on the forward strand.
TTTCTCAATCGGAAGAACGACTTGTCGAGATTCCCCGCCACCGCGTGCGGACTGGTGGCCTCTGGCAAACCGAGCCAGTCGCCGTTCAGAGTTTGCGAAGTTTGAAGCAACACATCGGGGTAGCTCCAAGTCAGATGGTATTCGTTTCCGGAAGGAGAGATATTGAGTTGGAAATCGTTGCTAACGGCGTCCTCCCCCCGACCATGGAAAGCAGCCATTCCTGAGAGCGCTATGGTTGCGGCGATCACACCTCGCCAATTTTCACGGATGAACAAAGATGATAATATCCGCGTTTTTACCTTCAGGGGGGGATTGAGGTTCATCCCATAGCAAGTTCAAATCAAGGGACGATCGTCCAGAAGAAAATTTACAATGGTTTGTCACAAATGCCCTTCCTGGAGAGAGATTTCCGGCACCGGCAAAGTCAAGTTTCCGAAAAGCGTTGCGGAATCTCCGGAAGAAGTTTGTTTCCGTTAGGAGATCCCTGAAAGAGCCATGGAGTCGGCCCGGAGGCGGGTGATGACGGGGTGTTTGACGACGACTGTGCGCGAAAAGGCCATCCCGGTGGAGAATCCGGGATGGCCGTCGTTGTCGAGTTGGCGATTACTGAACCCCGGCGCGCAGGAAGTCCGCGGGATTGGCACCGGTGATGGATGCCGGAGCGCGGAACGTGCGGTAGGTCCAGCCCGATGAGAGGGCGGGAAGTCCCGTTTGGATCGCAGTCTTCTCACCAAGGTCGGTGACTTCGGTGACGTTCAGCGTCCAAGACGCGGCGGCAAGGGTGTCGCTGCCTTCGATCCGATAGATAATTCCATCGACAGATGCCGAAACGTCGGGCCCGCTCACATCGCTGAAGACCGCTCCGTTTCTAACGGGAAGGGTGATTGTCATGTGGTCGCTGCCACCGACGCTGCCGATCTTGCCGACGACCTTGCCGCTGTTGGCACCGCTGAGTGGATCGCCGTCAAAGGCGAACTCCTCGATGTTGGTTTGACCGTCATTGTCAGGATCGTCGCCAGGGGCACTGTTGACGCCCACCGTCAGGCCCTTGGCTGTGGCCCATGAGGCGTATCCGGATTCGACGAGTGCGATCTGGGTGCCGCCGTTGTAGGCGTAATCGATCGTGTATTTGGACGGAAGACCGGTGACGCTCGCAAAGGTGCCGGTGAGTTGGCCGGCACCGTAGGTGGCGATCACGTGCACACTTTGGACGGGAGAACCGGTAGGAACGAGCTCCAACGTGGCTCCGGTGATGTCAAGAGCACCATTGACGTTGAGCGTGTCGGCTTTGGGAGTGCTTGCCTCGTTGATTTCGATGGAGAGCTTGGCTCCTGGGGCGAAATCGGCCGAGTCTGCAACCAGAACTCCGGTGGTAACTCCCGGGGCGACCGTGCCGCCGCTTGCGACGGTGATGTCGGCGCCGATGGTTCCCGTGCCGCCAAGCGTGCCTCCGTTCGAGACACTGACCGCACCTGTTGCAGACGATTGGTTGCCATTGATGCGCAGCGTGCCGCCGAGGATGCTGGTGGTGCCGGTGTAGGTGTTCGCTCCGTTGAGTGTCTGGATTCCGTTGCCATCCTTGGTGAGCGAAACCGTGCCCACGCCGTCCTGGATCAGGCCGTCGTAGGTAGTGTCTGCGGTCCCGTTGACAGTCAGCACCGAGTTGGAAGCAGCGACCGAGTTGGTGATCGTGCCGCCCACATTGGTGGTAGCGGAATCCTGGATTCCGGAGACGGTTTGGCTATAGGATGCCAGATCGAGGATCGCGACATCCGTAACCCCATTGGCGGCGTCCACATCGAGCAGGCTGCCGGTGGGCAGCGTGTTGGTCGCTCCGAGGCGCAGCGTGCCGCGGATGATTTCGGTGGCCCCGCCGTAGGTGTTGGCTCCGGAGAGAACGACGATTCCGTTGGTGCCATCCGCGCTGATGTTGAGATCGAAGGTTTCCGCTCCGTCGCCGATCACGCCAGTGACGCTGAGGACGCCGTTCGCCTGGGTTCCGATGCGGGTGTCGGCGAGGCCAAGAAGGACGTTGCCCGCCCATGTGGCAGTGGCTCCATTGCCCGCTTGCAGGGCTCCGCGGAAGGACCCGGCACCAGCAGCTGTGCCTGTGCCACTGATGGTGGCCGACTCGCCGGTGATGGTGACGCCATTGTTGAGTTCGAGATGGCCCCCGCTGGCGACGGTGGTAGCTGCCGCCGTGTCTCCAAGAGCAGAGTTGTTGCCGAGGGCGAGGCGACCCGCGCTGACCGTGGTGATGCCATCGTAGTCATTGGCCCCGGACAAGGTGAGCAGGTTTCCCCCGGTCTTCGTGAATCCGCCGGTGCCACCGACTACGCCACTGAGGGTCAGGGAGGCGCCTGTGACGCTGATCGTGTTGGTCCCGGTGTTGGCGAGCACCACCGGGCCGGAGACCGTCGTATTCGTGTCGATCTGACTCATGGTCGCACCATTGAGGTTTACCGTCCACGGAATGAGATTGCTGTTCTGATAGAAACGGAGCGTGCCACCGGTGTTGACTGTGAATGCATTCGAGGCGCTACCGCCAAGATTGGTCGTGGTTTCAACACTGAAAATTCCGTCGTTGATGATCACGTTGCCGGGATTGCTCACCGCCACACCCACCAAAGAGACGGTGTTCACGCCGGTCTTGGTGAGGGTAAAGGCTCCCATGTCGAGTGTCGGCGTATTGCTCCGCAGGTCCCATCGCTTGGTGCCGCCGATGGTTGCATTTCCGGCGAGCACGATGCGACCTGTGGCGTTGATCTGGTCGTTGGTGCCGTTGTTGACGAGCGCTCCATTGCCTCCGACTCCAGTGCCGGAGATGGTGAGGACTTCCGTGGTGAGGTTGAACGTGGTGGCAGCCATGGTGCCGCCGAGGTCAAGGGTGCCTCCACTGCTCACGGTAGTGCCGGCGGCGGCGGTGCCAAGTGCGGCGTTGTTTTGGGCGATGACCGTGCCGCCGGTGATCGTGGTCGGGCCGGTGTAGGTGTTGGTGGCTGTCAATCTGAGAGCGCCGGTGCCGCTCGACGAGAGAGTGCCCGCACCGGAGATGATACCGTCGAGGGATTGCGTCGCGCTACTGGCATAGTCGAGAACTCCAGCGTTGGCGATGGTTCCGGCATACACACCGCTGCCCAAACTGCCGCTGCCTCCGATGGCGAGTGTTCCCGCACTGATGGTGGTATTGCCGGTGAATGTGTTCACACCGTTGAGCGTCCAGGTACTGTTGCCGGATTTGGAGAGGGCTGCCTTTCCGGTGGTGCCGGTGGACTCAGGCCCTTGATCGGCAATCACGCCACTCACGGTATTGCCAGTGGATGTTCCCGAAAGGATCAGTGTGCTGCTGTTCGCCGCGTTGTTGTGATTGTGGTAGCCGGCAATCGACAGATTTGCCGTGGTGGGATTGAGTGTGAGGGCGGTGGCTCCGCCGGTGACACTCCGGATGGTGCCGAGTGCGAGCGAGTAGCCATTGGCTCCCGTCACATTGAGAGTGACCGCATTGCCGATGGGGATCACCCCGGCTGCGGCAGTAAGTGTGTTGTTGGTGGCGGAGGCACCGATGCGATCCACGTCGATGCCTACGGTGGCGTTGTTCAAGGATGCGACGTTATTGGTTCCTGCAAACGTGACCGAGGAATCCGAACGCAACTGAAGCGAGCTGCCATTGGTAAGGGACAATGGGGAGTTGGCAGTCTGTTCTCCGGAGAGTGCGGTTGAGAGACCTGAGGAAGTGTTTCCCCCATTCGCCTGAAGCTGGAGAGTGGCGCCATTGCCGACGATGGTCAGACCGGTGGTTCCGGCAGGGCGGTTGGAATTGTTGCCGCTGAGTGTGACGATTGTGCCGCTGTTGTTGACAGCGAGGGTCCCAGTGAACGAGTTGTTTCCCGACAGGGTCAGTGATCCGGAGCCGGCAGTCACATTTCCGGTGAAAGTGTTGTTGCCGGTAATGATCACACTGCCCGCGCCACCCTTGTTGATGGATACAATGTCGGGGGTGGTGCTGCCATTGTTGGTGATCGACGAATGGATGGTCAGCGGGTTGGTGGTGCTGTCGTTGAGGAGGGTGAGCGCAGTGGCGGTGGCGGATTCGGTGTTGCCGCTGGTGAGGATGCCGTCGTTGGGCGAGGTTCCGATGGTTAGGGCTCCGGCGACGGCTGATTGCCAGATGGTGCCTCCGGCTTCGTCGCCGATCATGAGCACGTCCGTCGCTGAGGCGGGGTCGATGATGGCAGGGCCACCGGTGGCGCTCATTTCAAGGAAGTTTGCTTTTGTAATCGGAGAGGCGGCAAGGGTGATGTTTCCCGAAATGCCGGCTTCGATGATTTTCAGGCTGTTGGCAATGTTGTCGGGAATAACGCCACCGAGGCGGTCCACGTTGATTGCTCCGCCGAAGGCCGTGATGAATGATCCGCCGTCGCCATCACTGACACCGCTGTTGGTGGCGAGGCTGGGCACTCCGGCGACGAGCACGCGTGCCCAAGGGAGGACGCCATTGACGTTGGCGCTGGTGGTGCTGGCGATGTTATCGGCATCCAGAATCACCTGGGAGCCCGGATTGGCGGTGACGGCTCCGAGTTTCAGGAAACCGGTGGCACCGCCGGTGCGGGTGATGTTGCTGATCTTTCCGGTGGACAGGGTGGTGGAGAGGACCTTCTCAGAATGGGTGCCACCCGCAATTTCAAGAGTTCCACCACCGAGGGTGAGGGCTGCGGCATCGCTGAGTTTTCCGGTATCGGCGGAAGCGAAATTCAGCTTGAGCGTGCCGGCATTGGCACTGGCTGCGCCCGTCACCGTACCGACGAGGTTGAAGGTGCCGCCGTTGGCAATGGCAGATCCGGCAAGGGAGCCGGTGAGATTGAGAGTTCCGGAATTGACGGTCGTGGAACCGGTATAGGTGTTGGCATTGGATAGTGTCCATGTGCCCGTACCATCCTTGCTGAGCGGCATGCCTGGGGTGGAACCATTGGAAATGACACCGGAAACCGTTCCTGTGGATGGGCCGGACAGGAAGACCGCCCGTCCGGAGGTGGTGGAGGTGATGTTGGCGCTGATATTAAGGTCGCCGCCAAGCGAGGATGTGAGGAAGCCGCCGCCACCGGAGGTGATGTTGATCTGGCCCGCCACCGTGTTGTTCCCTGCGACGTTGACGAGGGCACCGTTGGAAGTTTGGTTGCTGACCGTGTAGGTGAAGGTGGAGGGCAGGGAAATCGCGCCGGCGCTGCCATCGAGGCGGATGTTGCAGTTTCCGCTGGTGCCATTGGTCAGGGTGAGCGTCTTGGTTCCGGACCCGAGCGAACTGCTGTTGGTGGCAACTAGTGCACCCGTGGTGACGGTGACGTTGCCAGTGAAGGTGTTGGTGCCGGAGAGTGTCCAGGTGCCGGTGCCGTCCTTGGTGATTGCTGTCTTGTTGGTGGCTGAGTTATCGGCGATGGCACCCGAAATCTCGCCACTTCCGGTAGTGGAGCCGTTCAGGGTGAGGGTTTTGGATCCCGCTCCGGTGGCGGTGACACCGCCCGTTATCTTGAACGGTCCGGAACCCGACTGGGTGATGGCGCCACCGCCGGTGGTGCCGGCGAGGTTGATGATACGATTGGTGGTTTCGCCTGCACCGGTATAGATCAGGGTGCCGCCGGTGGTCGTGATACCGAAGTCGATGGTGCCGTTGGTGCCGAGGTTGCCGGCATTGCCTGCGTTGTTGATGGACGAAACGCTGAAGGCATTGCCACCAGCGAGGGTCGCTTTGCCAGTAAAGGTGTTGGAACCGGAAAGGATGATCGGCTGGCTGCCGGTGGTGGCACCACGAATGCCGAAGCCGGTGCCGCTGATGGTGCCGCTGATGGTGGATGCCGAGACACCACTGTTGCCGATGGAGGCGTCCGCAGTGAGGGCGATGTTCCCGGAAATCACGGAACCGCTATCGATGCGAAGCGCCCCGCGGTTTTCCGTGTTGCCGAAGCCGGCGAGGCTGAAACTGTTGGTAAAGACCCTGTTGGCAGTGGTGAAAAAGGTGGCGCCGGAGGCGATGTTGACCGACGCCGAGGGATGCAGCGCGACAGAAGGAGTGACGGAGATTTTTCCACCGCCTGTAGTGCCGATGTTGAGGGTTCCCTTGAAGTCGCTCATATCACCCGTCATGGTGATGGCGCGGGTGGCACTTGTGGTGGTGATGGAACCCAAGCCGAGAACCGCGTTGGCCACGGTGGTGTCCCCGGTACCGCTGGTATTGGTGAGGTTGAGGGTCGCGCCGGACAAGATAGAAACGGGTCCGGTACCGAGCAGGGCGATGTTGCTCGCCTGGCTGGAACTGAGGGTACCGGCACTGACGATGGTGCCCCCTGAATAGGTGTTGGCAGAGGTGCCGTCGAGGGTCAGAGTGCCGAGGCCTGCCTTGGTGAGAGCGCTGGGACCGCCAGCATTGTTGACAAGATTTTCGGCGATTGAGGCACTGTCAGGGGCATTGGTGACCGTGATCGTACTTGCAAGATCATTGGCGAGGGCCAGCGAACCACCGCCGGAACTGGTGAGACTGAAGCCGGAGATGGAGAAGGTGATGTCATTGAAGGTATTGGCAGTGGTGACATTGACCGCCTCCGGGCCGACGCTGAAGACTGCGCTTTCATTTTGAGTCCAAACGATTCCACCAGGATTCCAGTTTGCGTTCCCAGCGGCGGTGCTCCAATTGTTCGAAGGACCTGCTGAGTTCCAAGTCAACTGGGCAAATGCGGATTGGCTGCCAAGGGTAAGGACCGCTGCAAAGGCGAGAAGCCACGGGCGTGAGCCTTGATAGCGGATCGAGTTGGTAGGAAATAATGGTTTTTTGGTTGGTTTCATGCTGTTTGGACTTTTGATTTTGACAAGGAACGGCGATTCACGTCGCTGGGGGTTTATACTGAGGCACGATCCCCGGCGGAGCGATGGGCTTTGCTGCGTCTGGGACTAAAGGGTTTTGAATGGTCGTCCGCACGGAGGCGGGGAGGTTTTGACACCTTAAATTATAAGCGGCAGGTTATAACGCTAATGTTAGTCAATAACCTTCAAATTTTATACCCGAATCTTTAGTCCTGCAAGATGATTTTGCGCACAGATCATGTGATTTTGCATCGCCTGACCCGTTTCTATTCTTGGTGCGGAAAAACCCTCATGCACAGCTTGGCACGCGGCGGAAAAAGCACATAACAACAGTTGTTATGAATTACGACAAAAGCAAATTCCCAAAAATCCATCTTGCTTATCAACGACTTGTGAAAAACAAGGCGTCCAAAAAACCCAAGAATCCAGTGAAGAATCCGATGTTCCAATAGCGAGAAAGGAACTTGGGATGGGAAAAATTCCCAAACAATGGTCGGGGCGGCGGGATTCGAACCCACGGCCTCCTCGTCCCGAACGAGGCGCGCTACCAGACTGCGCCACGCCCCGCCATATTGGAGCGGCCCCCTGCGAATGCAAAGAGCTGTGCGACGAGGTTGCCTTGATACTCAGCAGTCGTGCAAGAGGATTTTCCTGAGAAATTGCACCGAAGTGATGGAACTCCGGAAATGAATGTCGTTTTTCAATCTCCTTGCCAGCGAGTAGGGTGCCGCTAGCCTCAAACGAAGAATGAAAAACCCATTGTCCTTTGCCGTCGCCTCCTGCTTTTTGATTGCCTCCTCATTGCCTGCTGCGGCAGAGGCGAAACCTCTCAAGGTGATGCTCATCACCGGCGGATGTTGCCACAACTACGCCACCCAGAAGGAAATCCTCAAGAAGGGCATCGAGGAGCGCACAAACGCCATCGTGGACCAGATCCACGTGCCCGATGGCAGCACCAAACCGCCGCTGCCCATCTTTGGAAATCCGGATTATGCCAACGGTTATGACATCGTGATCCACGACGAATGCGCGGCGGATATCAAGGACGAGGAAGTCGTGCGCGGTGTGATCAAGCCCCACCTCGATGGCATGCCGGGCGTAAACCTGCACTGCGCGATGCACAGCTACCGCACCGGAGATCACAAGAAGAAGGTGGAAACGCTCGGCACCGGCGCTTCGCTCTGGTTTGAATTTCTCGGCCTGCAGTCAAGCGGCCACGGACCCCAAAAGCCCATCGATATTGTTTATACCGACCGCAATCACCCGATCACCATGGGCCTGCCGGACTGGACCACGATCAATGAGGAATTGTATAACAACGTGCGCCTCTTCGACAACGCCACGCCTCTCGCCACCGGCAAACAGGGTGGCCAGGAAGCGGTGGTCATCTGGACCAATCTTTATGGGGAAAAGAAAACACGCGTTTTCAACACCACCATCGGTCACAACAATGAGACCGTGGCGGATGCCCGTTACCTCGACCTTGTAACCAAAGGCCTGCTCTGGGCCGTCAACAAGCTCGACGAAAAAGGCCGCCCGCTCCCAGGCTACGGCCGTCCGAAGAAGTGAGGGCAAGTAAGGGGCGTCGGCATTCCGGCGACTGTCCCCGGCGGACATGCTGTCCGCCGGAAACCGGGTTCAGAATGAACCTTCTCACGCTTGGGCGAGTTTGCCGAAGCGGTTGGCGATGGCCAGTGCAGGATCGAGAGGAACTTCGACGGGTTGGATGTCCTTGGGAATCTCGATCGCCGGAGTGGGTCGCACGGATTTGCCTTCGAACTGGGGCAGCCACTGGCGCTGGGCTTCGAGCATCTCGCTCACCATCTCGCGGATCTCGCGCAGGGTGAGCACTGAGGCGGTGAGTGGATCAAGCGCGATGGCCTGCACTAACGCTTCCGGATCACCCTCCAGCCCGGCCTTGGCAGCGAGGCCTTGCACGTTGATGTTGGTCATGTTGAGCGCCGCACATTGCGGTGGCAGCTTGCCGACGGTGGTGGGATGCAGTCCGAGGCGATCCACATAAGTCGGCACTTCCACGCAGCAACCATCGGGAAGATTGGTGATAAATCCATCGTTGCGCAGATTCGCGCTGAAGCGGAAGGGCACGCCGGTTTCCCGCGCTTCGAGGACGTGGGAAGCATACTCCGCGCTGCGCGGTTGGAGCTCGGTGGACTCGATGGACAAGGGATCCATCACGGAAAACTTCTCCGCCAGATCCGCGCAATATTTGTAATAGGCGCCGGTTTCACCGCCGAAGGAAGGCTCGTCGCAATAGGTATCTAGCGCTTTCCGGTTCTTGCGGAAATATGGCAGATACTCGGAAAGATGGCCGGTGCTCTCGGTCATGAAATAGCCGAAATGCCGCAGCACCTCGCCGCGCACTTTTTCATTCACATAGTATTCCGGTTGCTCGAACTTCTCCTTGAGCATTGGATAGAGATCCTCGCCCTTGTGTTCGAGCTTGGTGAACCATCCCATGTGATTGATGCCGGCCGAGATGAAATCGATTTCCTGTTTCGGCTTGCCGGTGTAGGAGGCGATGAGGTCCATGGTCGTTTGCACGCCGTGGCAGAGTCCCACATATTGCAGGCCGGGAATGGTGCCGAGCGCCCAGCAGCAGATCGCCATGGGGTTGGCGTAGTTGAGCAGCAGCGCGTTCGGGCAGAGTTCGCGCATGTCTTCGGCAATCTCCATGAGCGCCCAGATATGCCTTGCAGCGCGGAATACGCCGCCCGGTCCGAGCGTGTCGCCGATGCATTGGTCCACGCCGTATTTCATCGGGATCTCGTAATCCACCTTGAAGGCATCCACTCCGCCGACCTGGATCATCACCACCACGAAGTCCGCATCCCTGAGCGCCTCGCGGCGGTCGGTGGTCTTGGTCACGGTGGCATCCACGCCGTTGTCGGCGATCATGCGCTCGACAAACGAGTGGATCTTGTCGAGCCGGGTGTGGGTGAGCGCCATGAGCGAATACTCGCTGCCCGCCAGTGCCGGCGTGGCGAGGAAATCGTTCATGAGGGTTTTGCAGAAGACGAGGCTGCCTGCGCCGATGATTGCTACCTTGGCCATGGTTTTAGTGGATGGAGAGGATGGTTTTTCACCCGGGAATCCGGACCCCGTTAAGATGGAGGATGAAAACCGATTTGGCAACCTCGTGAACGACCCGACTCACTGCGCAGGGCCGTCAACCGGTGAAATGCTCAACTGAGCGAATCAAGCGGAAGGTTGGATTCCTCCATCGTTGGATCGCCCCCTTGAGGATTTCTCCCCTCCTATCTTTCGTCGGTTCCTTCATCGCCACGGGCTTGTCGGCAGGCGGTGATTATCGCCTCCCGTTCGAATTTCGGGATCAAGCTCATCCATGGCTCCGTAGAAAGAAACCCTGTCAGGCGTTGAGCGTCGATTCGCGGGTGGTATCGGTCTTGGTTCTTCTGGTTCCTTTCGAGTGTGCGTTGAATGAACCGGGGAATGACCAGACTGAGGAGCGTGCTGTGTTTTAGATCATTTTCGGACTCCCCGGGCGGACGGGTTTGGATAGCGTTGAGCTTGCAGATCATCAACGAACAGGGATCGAGCACCTGGATCTTGCCATACCGCATGGCAGTTCCTTGGGTAACGAGAACGCCATCTTTGGTGGTGTCCAGCAAGGGCATGCCGGAAAGTGCCTCCATCGTGGTTTTGATCTGGGAGTCGGGAAGCACAATAGGTGCTGCGATTATGGGAAAGGATTGAGTGGTGATTTTGGGTGTCCGCTTGCAGATAGTCCCAATTCCATATCCTCTTTCTTGGAGATTTCTCAAAAACATCATCGCATCGGCTTTTGCCGCCCGGATGTCGATGTCCTTGCTTCGGATGGGCAGCTCGAATCTGGTCTTTTCAATTGGAGTCAGGAACACTTCGGCCCAGACTCCCACCGCAAGCCCTCCTACAAGGCAGTATTCCGTTTCGGTTTCGAGCAGGGCTTCCAGGGCGGGGAGGAAATCTTCCAGCGTGATCTGAGATTGGTTCATCCGTTCGGGTTTTCCAGTGCCCAGTCATACCGTTCTTGCCATGGAATATGAGTCGGACTGGGGAGAAAAGGAGGCTCGCCCCCTGTCGTGGGGCTGCTTCCCCATTGGTCATCTGGAACCGGAGGAGCATTCACCCATGCCTCATGATCTGCCACAGCTTCGGGGCTGGAGGCATACTCCCGCCGATGCTGCGCCTCCATGGCCTTGAACGCAGCCCAACCCTCATCATCGACCTCGACGATGCGGAAAGGCGGAACTTTGCTGGTGGAGTGAATCATTGGGCCAACCTTTGCCACTAGTGTCACTAGATTTCCGGAATCCGGCAAGGTCGTTTTTGGCTCCCGAAATCTCCGAAGAAGTCAACGAACCCAATCCGTTTCTTCTCCCTCAGCATCCCATCCAATCCCTTCATCCAAGCACACCACCCGCAACTGTCTCCTAACGCTCAATTCCTCCGACACGCAGATGCCGCTCGATCAATGTCAACCGGATACCGCCCCATCTGGCCTGTCGTAGGTGGGAGAGATCGTGGATCGAGGATGGAAGAGGCGCTGCGCAGGCGGTTGTGGATGTCCGTGATTGAGACGCAAGACACAAGACTTGAAGACTCAAGAGCGGGAAGATTGCAAAGGGCGGCGACTCCGTCCTGTCCTCCGTAGCCTTGGCGGAGGAGGATGTCATCATACATCGTGTTGGACACCTGGAAGCCACCGCCATTGATGGACGTGTATTCTTTCACACTGTTGGCAGCATAGGAGGTATTCTGGCCGAATGCGAGGGAAGAATTCCGATTCCCGGCCGGATCGTAGGTGTAGGCGTGAGTCGGAGATCTCTACAAAGTCGAACGGCCTCTAACAAGCCTCGTTATTCTGCAGCGGGGACTGACGTAAGAGAGGAGTATGTCCGGCCCATTTGCACTTTGACGTGACCACGGGTGGTGCCTTTTGAACTTACAGGTGACAACAGAAGGAGTCATCCTACTAACCAGGTGGACACCGTATTTCTGCCCTAAAGATTAATGCCTATGAGAAAATATGTAACTTTTCTCGACTGTTCGAAAAATAGTCAAAGAACACTTCTAGATTTTCAGCACACTCGAACTCAGCACCATCCGATACCACAATAACGCCATATTCTTTATCGTTAACTTTACGAACAGCATAAATGTTTAATTCGTAACCATAATCTCCAAAAGGCCAAAGATCACGCGATTTAAATTTCGTTAGATTGGACCAAGCCAATGCTTTTTCAAACCTCCAAAAAGAGAATAAATCGTTATCATAAACATCATCATCCATTCCACCAAAATTCCTATAAATGTATTCTAAATGATTCCAAGGTATTTTCCAATTCGATTTTTCTGGGAGGTTTTTCGCAATTATTGATAGATCATCAGCCCGAGAGGCTTCGTAGTCCCTCCAAGTCCCAATTATTTTATTAAATGAATTCATGATTGGAGTACGCCCGGCCCTCCTGTTCCTCGGTAGGGATCCTCCATTAACATCCATTGCTGTATAGTTAGATCCAATATGATTAAAATTGCATTCATACGTTCAGTCACTCTAATAATTATTTTGCTGACATCTGCAATACGGCTCTTTAACAGTTTTATATTATCTATCAAGGCTTCCCTAGCCTGATCTGAAAGACATGCATCTCTTAGTCGTTTTTCTGCCTTTTCCAAGGCATCTTGCCACCTTTTCATGTCGGCATTTAATTTTTCCAAACTATCGCCTAAATTTCTTAGGTGTTCTTCCCAAGTTATTTTTCCTAGATAGTCATATTTTAAGATGCCATTATTCCCCACAAACCCGTACAAGTTCATCCCCCCCATTTCCTCAATCGGATCCCTGCTCGGCCATCTTCCCGTTGCCGGGTCGTACCATCTGAATCCGTAGTAAAGCAGGCCTGTCCCAGCCACTTCCGGTTTTGTGCTGAAGCGGTGGAGGTTTCGTTCGTTCCAGCCGCTGCTGT
>JBBARN010000139.1:0-9688 GCA_040399845.1 Luteolibacter sp.
TCGAGCAAATGACCACGCAGTTGTCCTTGCAGTCGCGCATGACCTCCATTTCGAACTCTTTCCAGCCGAGCAGGGATTCCTCGATGAGGACTTCTGAAACCGGCGAGAGGTCGAGGCCGCGGGTGATGATTTCCTCGAATTCGTCGCGGTTGTACGCGATGCCGCCGCCCTGGCCGCCGAGGGTGAAGGCGGGACGGATGATGAGTGGGAAGCGGCCGATGGTTTCGGCGACTTTTTTCGCCTCTTCCATGGTGTGGGCGACGCCGGAGAGCGGCAGGTCGAGCCCGATCTTGAGCATGGCTTCCTTGAAACGCAGGCGGTCCTCGCCCTTGTCGATGGCGTCGGCATTCGCGCCGATCATGCGGACATTGTGTTTGTCCAGGACGCCGGACTTGAAAAGGGACATCGAGGTGTTCAGCGCCGTCTGGCCGCCGAGGGTGGGGAGCAGGGCGTCCGGCTTCTCGCGGATGATGATCTTTTCCACCACTTCCGGCGTAATCGGCTCAATGTAAGTGCGATGCGCAAATTCCGGGTCGGTCATGATGGTGGCCGGATTCGAGTTCACGAGCACCACTTGGTAGCCTTCCTCCTTCAGCGCCTTGCAGGCTTGGACTCCGGAGTAATCGAATTCGCAGCCTTGGCCGATGACGATGGGGCCGGAACCGATGACGAGAATTTTGTGGATCGAGGTGTCTTTGGGCATGGTGAGAGGCTGGTTTTCGGCGCGCCATGGCGGCTAAATTGGACGGGGTTTGGCAGGGATTTTCCCGCTTGTAAAGGGTTGGATTTGATTGTCCTCCCCGAAGCCACCCCATCCCCCGGCCATTCAGGGTTGGGAAACCCGGACACGGAGGAAACCTCGTGCCGCCAAATCCCATGAACCACGGCGCTGGCTCACGCCTCCAGCTTCCATTGGCCGCGGTAGCTGCCTTTCAGCATCGCATTGGCCTCGGGATCATTGGCGAAGGTTTCGCTTTCAGGATTCCAATCCAGGCGTTTGCCTCGTGTGACCGCGATGTGTCCGATCTGGCCCATCGAGCAAGTGCGATGGCCGATTTCCGCATCCGCCATCACCGGAGTGCCGTTTTTGATGGCCGAAATAAAATCCGCCTTGTCGCTGCGTGTGGGCACCCGCTTGTCGGTGGGTTTGAATGGGGTCCTCAGGATTTTGGGATTGCTCGCAGTGAGTCCGCCCTTGCTGTTCCAATGTGCTTGGATCCAGCCCTCGTCGCCCTCCACGCGGAGGTAGGGCACATCCATCTTGTAATCGAGAATCACACCGCCGGCATATCGATATTGGAGTTGGAACTCGAGCAGGGTGTTCCACAGGCCCGAGCCCGGTTCCGGAAACTTTCCAGTGCCTTCCACCGATACCGGGCCGCTTCGTTCACTGCCGTTGATCAGGCTGGCGACATCGATCAAATGGGTGCCCCAGTTGGAAACCATGCCCTCGCAGTAATCGAGAATGCGCATCCATCCCGGGCGTCCTCCCAAGTCTGCGGGATGCACTCGGTCGAGGGTGTATTCACGGAATGGCGCCGGACCCAGCCACATTTCGTAGTCCAGATGGGCGGGCACGGGCATGGGATCCGCCTTGCCAAGGTCACCGTGGATTTCTTTGGGCACCCCCACTTCGAAGCGTTTGATGTTTCCCAGATAACCATTGATCGCCAGGTCGGCGGTGCGCGTCATGTAGGAGTGGGAGCGGCATTCGGTGTCCGTCCGGAAAACGATGCCCTTCGCCTTGGCCGCATCAGCGAGGATCCGACCTTCGGTTAGATAACGGGTGAGGGGTTTTTCACAACTCACATGCAGTCCCTTGGCAATGGCAGCGAGGGAAATGATCGCATGCCAATGGTCCGGCGTCGAGTTCATGATCGCGTCGAGATCCGGCATGGCGATGGCCTCCCGGTAGTCGCTGTGGATTCTGCATGCCGTGTCGCCGTAGTGCTCATCGATCTTCTTTTTGGCCGCCTCTGCACGATGGCGGTCCACATCGCAGACCGAGACGACTCGGACCTCTGACATGGCGAGGAGGGTGGGGAGATTGGTGTGATAGGCCTGGCGTCCGGTGCCGATCATTGCCAGATGGATCTTGTTGGAGGGCGCGGTCGCTCCGAACAAACGAGCGGGCAGAATGGCTGGCGCGGCGGCTGCGGCAAGTCCCATCAGGGCTTGGCGGCGGGTGAAACGGGAGTTCATGACATGAGTTTCAATGGTGAAAAGCAGCATCCAGAAAACGTCGCTCGGCAGATCTACGTTTCACCGTGTTCACGGGATGCTCTGTCTTGCCAAAAGGCCGCCCGGGGTGGGAGGATTCCCGCATGAACCTCACGGACTTCGCCACGATGGATCCCCACCTGCTGGTCGGCCTCATCAACACCGAGCTCAGGAATCACTGCGATTCCCTCGACGACCTTGTGAAAACCCACAATCTCGATCCGGAACTCCTGTTGGCGAAGCTGGCATCGGCGGATTATATCTATCGCGAGGAACAAAATCAGTTCCGTTGATCCGCCTCACAATGGAATCTTCGAATTATTTTATCGGCTGCGTTCCATACGCGGCTAGGGATTGCGGGTGATTTCCAGCTGCGAAAAAAAACAAACCTTGCTTCTGCACGGGCGTGCCGCAGCCTGACGGTCGATCTCAAGCCATTTGGTGGTGGGAGCGCGCTTTGTTGAAGGTTAACGCCGCAGTCGAAGAAAGTGTGGAATGAATTGGCGTTATAAGAACTGAAAACAATGGACATCTACGTGGGCAACCTGCCCTACACCGCTACTGAAGGAGACGTTACCGGACTCTTCGCCGCATACGGCCCTGTCGAACGGGTTAAAATCATTACCGATCGTGAGACCGGACAATCCAAGGGCTTCGCATTCGTGACGCTTGGCGACCAATCGCAGTTGAATGCAGCCGTTGAGGCTCTCAACGATTATGACTACAACGGACGTCCACTTCGTGTGAACGCATCCGAGCCAAAAGAATCCCGCCCCGGCGGTGGTGGTGGCTACGGCGGCGGCGGCGGTGGTGGCGGCGGCGGCTACAAAGGTGGCGGCGGCGGTGGCTACAAAGGCGGCGGCGGTGGCGGCGGCTACAAGGGTGGCGGCGGTGGTGGTGGCTACAAGGGCGGCGGCGGCGGTGGCAACCGCGGCGGCGGCGGCTGGTAACCACTCGCCTTGAACTCAAACTAAGTTTTTCCAGCACCCGCTTTCCTTCACTGGAAAGCGGGTGTTTTTATATCTACGCATCAATGGGATCAGATTACACGTTTCAAAACCTTTCCAAGTTTCTGAGTGGTTTCGGCCCGTTTCCTTCGTGATGCGAGGCAAGACCGCTCCATGGACAGCTCAACAGGAATCCTCGCTTGCCTCCAGCCAATCCGGCAAGGGCGGGTTTGCAGCCCCTTGCTGGTGCTTGAGTGGGGCTCAAGGTTGGGTGGACTTGATGCGGAGGAAGATTTGGTTGGGAGAAACTCCGGTGACAGTGGCTGTGACTTCGATGAGGTCGTTGTCGGGAGCGCTGGCTTCGACGATGGTCTCGGTGCCGATGGTCACGGTGGTGCTGTTGGATGTCGCGGCGGAGGGATGCCACTCGGCGAGATCGGTGGACCACTCGTAGGTTGCGCTGGTGTCCACTGCCGGGGTGTTCGAGCGGCTGTGACGGAATACCAGAATGCCGGGTGATGAGGAAACCTGCGACAATCCGGGATTCGAGATCGCGGCTGGTGTGCCAAGGAAGTTTTCGATCCCATTGGCGAGGCCGTCGCCATCCGCATCGTCCTGGAAGCCGGTCAACACTCCCACATTCTGGGTGGCGATCCAGGCCTGATAGGTGTTCTCTGCCGGCGGGGAAAGGGCAAGGGTGTAGGATTGGGAAACCGTATCTCCCAGTGTGTTGTAACGTTCGATGACGATCAGATAATTGCCCGCATTATTGCCGACCTCGATCGTCCCGGAAACAATGCCGGTATCGGGATCGATCATCAGGCCGGTGGGGACCGATGCGCCCGTGCCAAATCGGAACAAGGCCGGCGCATTGAATGCACCACTGCGGAGGTTGTTGACGAAGGTCAGATTCGCAGGCGAGTTGGGACTACCGGGAGTCACGCCTGCCAGTGCGGCTTCGCTGTCCGTCACAATGACCGTCGCGGTAGTGCTGACGAAACCAGCCGCGCTCGCAGTTAGGATCACTGTTTGGGATCCATCGATGAGGGTGTCGTCCACTGCTGCCAACGCAAAGGCAGGGCTGCTTGTCTGGCCGGCCGCGATCGTCACGGAGGCAGGAAGCGTGACCTCGGAGGAATCCGGAGAATCCAGCGTCACGACCAGTGGGCTTGCCAAAGCTGTCGGGATGCTCACGGTCCCAAAAGCAGCGGAAGATCCCGCGTTCTCAGCAAACGTGCTAGGGTTGATCGTCAAGGTCAGCGGTTGAATGGTGGAGTGACTTCCCAAGCCATTGAAGGTGTCGATCGCAAACTTGTCCCACTCCAGAGACGGATTAAACAGGTCGGATGCATTCACATCCCCTTGGGTCACCGTGAATTTCCGGCGCAGCGTTTGATCCCGGGTGCTGACCCCGTTGAAAGACCAGGATGTCGCGGGGGTGTTTCCGATTTGACCGATGCAGTCCACAAGGGTGGTCCCCTTGCGCAGCACCACAGTGTCATTTCCATCGAATCTGACATTTGGACTTGAAAGCTGGGCCGTGATGGCAGCCGAGGCGGAGCTGTATTTCACCACATAGGTGGAGCCTGCCGCGATATTTCCGGTGAGAAGGGCGGTGAAAGTCGGCGTGGAACTGGTGCTGGCGTGAAATTCCAATTTATACGATGCCGCATCAAGATTGACGCTGGCTGACGAGGGATTGTAGATTTCGATTGCCCAATTGTTACCGGACCCCTCCACATATTCCGAGATATACAAATCCCCTGCGGCGCGGGAGGTCCTTGCCGATAAACTTGAGTTCACCATCCAGTTCGTTGCGACGTTGGCTCCAGCGTCGGAATCGGCGGCATAGAATGCCGAGTTACCAGAACCGACGCTGCCCACATTGGGGTTGGTGGCCACGCTGTTGCCGTAGGAAATCGAATGAACTTCCTCCGAGTTTTCATCATTCAGAAAGATCGAATCGCCGCTGTTTCCGAGTGGGGGCCAGCCGTCGGAGAGTTCGAGATCGAAACAGGCGGCATTGGTGCTGGAAACAACCATGCGTCCATCGGCAGGGTTGAGGTCATCCGCAGGCAGCAGCGGATCCCGGGAGTCGCCGTTGTAAATCACGATCAAGGTACCCGCAGGGATATCATTCCACACGGCGTCATCGGTGAACACCAGGGTGTTTCCCTCTTCATCCTGAATGTCCCAGAAGGCAAGACTGCCCTGGCGGAGGGTGAGGATCTCAATCCACTCCGCGGTTCCGCCGGAAGGTCCTTGGCTGATTTCATGGATGATCGCCGTCCGGGTGATGCTGGCATCCGAGCCACGGAGGACCAAACCGCTGGAATACTCATAACTGTCTCCGATCACGGCACTGGTGCCGGGACGGGCGAGGAGGTTCACCGAGGCGGTGGTGAAAGGTGCGCTGGAGGTGTTTCCATCCGACGCGACAATCACGCATCGCACCAGGGTGCCGGGCAGGTCAGGTGCTGTCGGGGAGTTCTCTCCGGAAACGTCTGTGTAAAGCGTCTGGTTGGCGCTTGACTGCCATTGATAAGTATAAGTCAGCGGATTGTTTTCCGGATCGGTGGAAGTGATGGAGGAAACGGTCAGGGGCGTGTCGCTGTATTGCTGGCCGGTTGCCGACAAGGCCGCAGCGGTGATGACCGGTGTCTGGTTGGCTACCGTGAAGTTGACCGAGACCGAGGTGCCGACAGCACCCTCGCTGTCCGTGGCTTTGGCGACGAGGCCGTGCGAACCAAGGGCCGGGCTGTAGGTGAAGGAGTAGGGTGCAGAGACATCGCTGCCGACGAGCACATCATTGTCGAAGAGCGAGACCGAAGAAACTGTGCCCGGTCCGCCACCGCCAACAAGATCACTGGCACTGACATTGACCGTCAGGCTGGTTCCGGGGCTGAAGATCTGATCGCCGGTTGGCTGGGTAATCTGGACGAGAGGGGCGGGATTGACGGGAATGGATGATGATCCGAAAACGGTCAGCACGGCAGAGGTGAGGGTGCCGCCTGTGGTGTTGGTGGTGCTGGAACTGTCGGCGATCTTGAGAGTCCAAACGCCAGTGGAGGATTCGCCCCAGTTTCTCACTGAGCTGAAGGTCCAGTTTTGATAGTTCGGGTTGGTGTCCGCGTGGACCTCTGCGAGCCGGCTGGTCATGCCTCCCGGCGATGTCAGTGAGATCGCCAGCTCGCCGCGTGCGGAATGGTTGATGGCGACTCTGACCGTAACGTGCTCCACCCGGATGTTGGAGGCGGAGAGATTGAAGGAGCGGGTGATGCCTGTAGTGTTGTTATTGGGAATGTTGACATTGAGGCCGGACTGGGTGGAGGTCGTTTGTGTGTGGGCAGGCAGGTTGGTCCATCCATTCGCTAGATTTACGGCGGCGGTGGCGTCGATCAACCCGGCTCCGAAGTTATGGTTGAATGGGAAACCCGCGCCATTGGTCACCCAGTCGGAATCGGTGGGTTTGAACTTCTTTGCAGAGCGGATGAGGATTTCCCGAACATCGCGCCAGCCAAGGTTCGGGTTCTTTTCCAACATCAGCGCGACGATCCCGGCAGCGGTAGGGGTGGCGGACGAGGTGCCTCCGAAGGTGCTGGTGTAATCTCCGGAGTTGTAGCCATTGGCGCCCGTGCGGTCCACGGTGGTAATTCCAATTGCGCCGCTGGATGGGGCGCAGACCAGGAGATTGCTGCCGGGTTCGCTGTAACTAGAACGGTTACCGGAGGAGTTGATGGCGCCAATCGCGATGGTGTAGATGGAATTTGCATAACCATCGTAGTTTGAGTTGTCATTGGCAGCCCCCCCTCCATTGCCGCCGGCCCAGAGGAAGATGTTCCCTTTGCCATTGCGGCCGGTTTCGGCGGAATTCTTGAGAGCGGCCAAGGTGAGACTGCCAGGAGCATCGAGGAGGTCGCCGGTGTCGCTGGGGCCCCAACTGTTGGATTTGATATGAACCAAGTCCGGAAGATAGGCCATGGCCTGGCTTTCCTGGAGATCGGTAGTTGCAGCAGCGATCAGCCGCATGCCGACCAAGGTGGCATCCGGGGCGGTGCCGGCGACTCCCAGCGAGTTGTTTCCCTTTGCTGCGACATTTCCAGCACATGAAGTGCCGTGATCATCCCCAGTTCCCGGATTGGGATCGGAGTCGTTGCCATTCCAGTCAAAGTCGTTGGTGGTATCGACATTGGTTACAAGGTCCGGGTGGTTGGTCTGCATGCCATCATCGACGACGCCGATTCTGATGCCGGCGCCGCGGCTGCCGGTGGCGGAGGGATAGTTCCAGATGGTCTCGATGTTGACGTCGGTGCCGGCGGTGGATGCCGCAGTCTTTTTCAGATGCCATTGGTTTCCAATGAGGGTATCATTCGGCATGGCCCGGAGGCTCCTTTGGACTGCCAGCAGCACATCGGCGGAGGCAACTTCGCGAACAGCGCGGAGATTGACCATCGCATCCAGCGCCGCGAATGGGCTGGCAGCACCCATGATCACCCAGCCGGGTGCATATTCGGGCCGGCTTTTGACCACGAGGTCGTGGGTGGCGGCGATTCGTTCGGCGGCGGCATCGTCGAGTTGGACCCGCAGATCGGGTGTGACGATGCGGCGGGACGTGCTGGATCGTTCCCGGCCGACCACATAGGCGACGGGCAGCACTTCGCCATCAGCTTTCAAGTCGGCGAGCCGGGCCGGCAGGGATTCCTCCGTGGCCGGCGGGGTGAGTGGCACAATTGAATTCTTGCCATCCGCGAGCTGGACGGCGGCCTCGTCGAGGGCGAGCTTGATGGCAAGTGATTGGCCATCCGTGTTGAAATTCCAGGTTTCCTCGGAATCCACAACCGGGTTGCCCGCGCGGGCTATTTTGCGGGATTCCTTTTCAATGCGTGGCTGTGAAGGAGCTGGGTTTTCCGTGACTGGTGGCTGGGAACCCTGTACGGTAGCTGATGAGGATGGTTCATGGCGATGCTGGCTGCGCAGCAGGAATGCACAGAGGGCAAGGATGACACAGACCGTACAGATGATGGCAAAACGACGGGATTTGGCGGAGTCCATTGAATGAGTTGATGGGGAAAACGACCAGCGAATGCGAGAACAAACTAGTGACAGAATGAGAATCCTGCCGGCCGAAAGCGCAAATCATGCCCGAAAACGGGCGATCAAGGGAGCACGCCGTGCTTCTTTGAGCGGACAACCCCGCCGTTCCCCCCTTTTGCATGTCCAGCTCGTTCCGAGCCAGATTGGCTTTTCCAACCTCTTGAGCAGCTTGTCCTTGAAGCTTTCCTTGCCAAGATACCAACCCCGGCGAATCGCCTCCATGGCCTTCTCATCCCACAAGTCCCTTCCAGCCGCTTCGGGAAAACCAAACGATCATCGTCGGTTTGAACACCACCTTTCCCCCATCGCCACGTGCCATGACATGGCACACAGCCCCAGGATACTGGAATCGCAATGGTCGAAACATGACCCTGCCTACACGGCGCGCCCGCTCCGCTCAAGCTACGATTGTTCTAATGCGGGGATTGCCCCGAGTGACGTGACATGCCGCGATGCTGGCGGAGCGCGTTCCACAACCGAGGTTTTTTAAATGGCGGACGCTCGGGGGCTTACTGGTTTCTGGTTCATCTGGTGCTTATTCTAGTGGTTGATGGTCCAGAACTCTAGCTCACCTCACAATCACTCACTTAAGCCTAGGCTCTTCGAAACACTAGTTATACATTTAGAAGCTTCTTTATCGACCGCGACTAACAATCCAGAATCAACTTCCATTAATACCCAAAACTTTGCACCGATTCGCCGACTCGGACCACTAACCAATAACGTAGATTTCTTTCCTTTAGCATGAAAAACAAGTGCGAAAATAGGGGCAACTTTTCCAGTTGCAAAGGGAGCAATATGGTTATCGTTAAATAACAACCTAAGATCCTCAGGATTAATGACTACTGCTGCTCCAACAGTGCCGTAACCGAAATAATCCTCGTTGTTCTTTCCTCCGATAAAATCACCCAACTTTATCGCTTCCACCTTTTCGGCTCCTTGAAGAATATTCACGTTTTTCCCGTAGGCATCCTTGAGACTCAAGACGTCTCCTCCCGCCGATTCGTTGATCTTTGCTAGCGAGCCGAATTCAATCAAAGGCTCATCATCACAAAGGGTAATGCTTATTGACATTACTGACGCCATGATAAGACAAATCAAACATTTATTTGCAAGCATCGCATTGGGCATAAATACAATCTCTAATTTTATTTGTTAATGAAAATCCTAAGTTATCAGTATTTATATTCCTCCCTGGGGTCAGTCCTCGCATTGTAACATTTTCTCCAATTCCACGGTTCGTATTTTCCAGTTCCCAGGCGCGCTTCAAGTTGCTCACTCGTTTACTCACGGAGCCAGGATGGCCCATGGAAAGACGCTTGGCAATCCAATCGGTTCCCCAACTCAACGGCGCGAAAAAAAGGAGGATTACTATTCCTCCCTGGGGTCAGTCCTCGCATTGTAACATTTTCTCCAATTCCACGGTT
>JBBARN010000139.1:9788-14771 GCA_040399845.1 Luteolibacter sp.
GGATGGCCCATGGAAAGACGCTTGGCAATCCAATCGGTTCCCCAACTCAACGGCGTGAAAAAAAGGAGGATTACAGCAACTGAAATAGCCTTCATCGAAAATACAGTTCCTTCCAGCCGCTTCAGGAGAACCATACCTTCATCGTCGGTTTGAAACACCATCTTTCCCCGGTCACCACTGACCATGACATGATACACCGCCCCCAGATGCTGGAATCGTAATGGTAGAACCATGACGCTGCCTACACGTCTCGCCCGCTCCCGTCAAGCTGGAGATATTTCAATCCGGGCACCCGAGAGACTCCGTAACAATTTGGTTTGACAGTCGAGACCAAAACGGGTTCCTAACTGCCCTTCTCTCAAAGGAGTCGTTCCGATGTTCCCCCCCAAGAAGTCATTCTCATCTTTCGGGATTTGCACAATCCTAATACCTTTATCGCTGATTCCTGCCATTTCGTCAGCGGCTCTGAGTGTTCAGACCTCCGGAATTCCCATGACCATTCCAGGCAACGATCCCAGAGGGGTCACTTCGGTGGTTTCCATCTCACACCCGCTAACAGTCATCAGCTCTGTCGAAGTCTTGATCGACAAGTCCGGTGGCTGGTCGGGTGCCGTTTACGCCTATCTTGCACACGGAGACAGTTTTTCAGTGCTGTTGAATCGTCCCGGAAGGTCTGCAATGAAACCCGATGGATCCGGTGCTACTTCGATGCTTGTCTCCCTCGGCGGCAGTAATCTGCCGGATATCCACACCGCGATTCCGGATACAGGACATGTCACGGGAGCCTATGCGGTGGATGGCCGAAATGTGGATCCACCCCTTGTATCCGAAGTCAATGCCCGCTCCGCTTTTTGGGATTCGTTCGACGGGCTCGCCCCCAATGGGCAGTGGACGCTCTTTATCGCGGATATGGCTGCGGGGAACACGATGATTCTCAATGCGTGGAGCCTTCGGGTAGAAGCGGCACCAGAACCCTCACTTCCGCTCCTCGGACTCGTAAGCTGTCTATTGCTTTGAAGAAGACAGAATCGCACGAAGCAGTAACCGTATCACCGCAGTATCGTCACTGGTTATCACTTCATCATGAAATCAAACACCATCATGCATCGGATTCCAATGTCTTTGGTTCACAAGGCAATCCGCTCATGGCTGCCAAAGTTTGGCTGTAGTGTTGCTGTCCTGCTTGGCGTCTCGGCACCTTACAAATCCAGTGCGGCGACCGGGCTCGATCCCACTTTCGCAAACGGAGGAATCGCTCTTACAAACGTCAATTCGTCGGATAGTCCTGCGGCAGTCTACGAGCAGATCAATGCAGTTGCGGTCCAGCCAGATGGAAAGACGATCATTGCCGGGTTCAGTGGGCCCAACCTGCCGAATTCCGATTTTTCCGTAATCCGGTTCAATACCGACGGAAGTTTCGACTCCACCTTTGGAACCCGAGGCAAGGTGTTGATCGATTTCGGGAATTCCCGCGATGTCGCCACATCCCTAGTCATACAACCCAACGGAAAGATCGTGATTGGAGGGCGTTCCGCCGCCACAAGCTCCTATGACTTCGCCTTTGCCCGCCTCAATGCTGATGGCAGCCTCGACACTTCATTTTCAGGTGACGGCAAGGCAGTGATCGATATCGGTTCCACTTTCGATCAGCTCTATGCCTTGGCCCTTCAAAGCAACGGCAGGATCCTGGCGGCCGGTTCGCTAACGACTACCAACACCGATTTCGCCGTCATTCGCCTCTTGGCTGACGGCTCGCGCGATTACTCGTATGGCTCCGGTCTGGTGAAGGTGGATTTCGGAACCTCGCTGGGCACCGATGAAGCTTACGCTATCGCAGTCCAGGGCAATGGTGCGATCGTCGTTGCTGGACAATCATCCAACAACTTCGCACTCGCAAGGTTCACCTCGAACGGGTCGCTCGACACCAGCTTTTCCGGTGACGGAAAATTGACCACTACGGTGGGTACTTACACCAATCACGCGAAAGCCTTGGCCATCCAGAGCGATGGCAAAATCATTGCCGCCGGGTTTTCCACTTTCACATCGAGCGGGTTCGCGATGGCCCGCTACAATACGAACGGGACTCTCGACACAACTTTCTCGGATGACGGCATCGTCACGGATGGAACCGCCGGGGCTGCGAATTCCGTCATTCTGGGCGCAAACGGTAACATCACGCTTGCCGGAGGAGGGGCTTTTGCAGCAGCGAGATACACATCTGCAGGAGTATTGGATACGAGTTTCGCCAGCAACGGTCGGACCGCATTTAACTTCGGATACACCGCGAATGCATCCGCTTTGGGAGCAGCAAGGAGACCGGACGGTTCCATCGTGATTGCTGGATATTCTGTCATAAAATCCAACACGAAGATCGTGTCATGCGCTGCCTGCATCACCAGCTCCGGCCTTGCCGATCTGTCATTTTCTCAGGACGGCTTTCAGGTTTTCACCATCCCAGGACCGGGTGAAACCGGATGGGCGGCCGCAATGCAGCCTGATGGCAAGATTGTCATCGCGGGAGTCGGTTCGAATGGCGTCAGTAACGATGTCCTCGTAATGCGCCAATATCCGGATGGCACTCCCGACCTACACTTCGGAAACAACGGCATCGTACTAACTCCGACGACCGGAGGGAGTGCTGCCGCGTTCTGTACTGCCATCCAAGAAGATGGTGGTATCATCGCGGCGGGCCGAGCCGCAAACCCTTCGCTATCCGACTTCCTCCTCGTGCGTTACCTTTCCAACGGCTTGCTGGACAACAGTTTTGGAACCGGCGGCATCGTCCTAACTGACATGTCGGGCAGTCATGACCAGATCATCGCGGTTTCCCCTCTGGCAAATGGTCGGATTCTTGCTTGTGGAACGGCGGGGAATTACGTCGGACTGGCCCGTTACCTCCCCAACGGCGCACTGGACTCCTCGTTCGGAAATGGCGGAAAGGTCACGAAGCAAGTCGAATCCAGCTACAATTATGCCTATGGAATGCGTATCCTGCCAAGCGGCAAGATCCTGGTTGCAGGCTATGCCTATATCTCCAGCAGTGCGACCTATATCGGTTTTGTTCTCAAGTTTCTTGAAAATGGAACGCTGGATTCCACTTTTGGCACCGCGGGAATCGCCCGCCAGACGATCACCGGATCCTCCGTCATGTGGAACGGGCTGGATGTCCAGTCCGACGGAAAGATTGTCCTGGCAGGACAGACCGGCAGCTCTTTGAACTACGATTTCCTGATGGCCCGTCTTATGCCGAACGGGGCTCTCGACACTAACTTCGGTCAAGCGGGGTGGCAGACCATTCCTTTCGGCACGAACGACGGCGCAAAGTCGGTGGTGATAGCACCAAACGACAAGATCATCGCCGCCGGATGGGCAAACACCGGAGGCTTCGACCGGGTCGCAGCGGTGAGACTCATGTCCGACGGGCGGATGGATCCATCGTTTTTCACGGGAGGCAAGATTACAGTCAGCGTGGGAACCGGTGCTTCTTCCGCCAGTTCCGTAGTCCTTCAGAATGACCGCAAGCTGGTTCTTGCAGGCCCTGCGAAAGGCGCTTTCGACAGTGACCTTTCCGTCATCCGACTGGAGAGGGGCAATCCCGCTATTTCGTTAGAATCTTCCAATGGAATGCGCGTGACAGAGTTCTCCACCATCTCGTTTGGTCTCGCATCCAGTGGAAGCAGCGGAGTCACGCGCTCATTCCTGATCCGCAATGAAGGTGAGGAAAGCTTGTCCCTTGGGTCATTGGTTTCGGGCGGCCTCCATGCCTCCGATTTCCAACTTCCCACAGGCAACTTCCCGGCAACCCTCAACTCGGATGCCGTCCTCCCCTTAAATGTACGTTTTATTCCCACGAACACCGGCACTCGCAACGCAACGCTCGCAGTTCCCTGCAACGACCCGACCAACACCTCGTTCCAGCTTAATTTATCCGGCATCGGCAACATGTCTCCTGCCTTTTCCGGATATGCCATTTCAACCTCTTTCGAGAGACCCGTGACATTTTCTTCGACCAAACTGCTCGCCAAAGCCACTGATCGGGAGGGCGACGCGATGACGGTGACACTTGCCGCAAACTCCGCAAACAACGGGACCATCCTGCCCTCCGGGAACGGTCAATGGATTTTCACACCCCCGGCCGGCTTCAGTGGAGCGGACACACTTCCCATCACGATCACCGATGCACGCGGTGGCGAAATCGTGGCGTTCATCTCCGCTACCGTTGGTGCCCCCCCCGACTCGGGAGGACCGGGCACGAATCAACCCAGAGTCACCCGCGCCCCCGATGGTTCGGTGGAAATCGTCTTCAACGGCATTCCAGGTCGCCAGTATCCTATCCAGCGTTCATTCAATCTGACCCAATGGCATACCATCGCCACCGCAACTGCGGACTCCATTGGAATTGTCAAGACCGTCGATAAATCACCAGATTCGGACTCGGCATTCTACCGACTGGCCCTCCCGCCATAGACCCGAGGGAAACAGGGTTCGCCCGACTTTCGCTGTTAGTTCCTGAGAACGTCGAATTCCACCTTTCAAAGGCGCTGGAATCCTTCTCTGGTTCCAGTCCTCGCATTGTCACACTTTCCCCAATTCCACGGTTCGTTTTTTCAGCTTACGGTCGCGCTCCACGTTGGCCACTTGTCGGCTCACGGAATCAGGATGGCCCATGGACAGGCGTTTGGTGACAAATCGAAGGCCACCATCGTCCTGCAACTGGAATTGAATTCCCTTGGAAATCTGCAGCACGGCGACAGGAAGGTGGGTTGGAGGGAATGGGGTGACAGCGGCGGGCGTTCCGGCTTGGGTGGCTGTTCAGTCGCGGGGGGAGCTTTGCGCGGTTTCAGGGGCTGCGACACTCATAGAGCGACGCTACAGGCTTCTCTTGTGGACCTCAAAGTGTTCGCTTGAACGCTTTCCTTGTGTGAGGCAGGGTGGGGCTGTGATGGCGACGGCGAACATTGAGACCTTGGATTCCCTGCGGCG
>JBBARN010000140.1:0-14550 GCA_040399845.1 Luteolibacter sp.
TGGGCTTCTGGCGCAAGGTCATGTTGGAACTTCACGGCATTGATCTTCCAGAGCGCCAATAAAACCACCTTCCCACCAACCCACGGCCTCTAACAAAATGAACCGTCCACGGGACTGACAAAACGGAGACGGGGCGACCGGATGGCTCATGCGAGGATGCCGCGTGGAAACGCGACGGCTTGGGTCAGTAAGCCAAGACACCGGTCGCCCCCGATCCGACCTGTCGGAGAAGATACTAAGAACTCCGCAGGCCGGAACATGGCTCAAAGATACTCCGCCCCGACAAAAAGTCGAGAGCACGTCACACCAGTCCGCCAGGCAAAGGGGGCGAGCACCGACTGAAAAACGGTCTGCAACCGGTGGCTGCCACCACCCGCACCCGTCTCCACCATCCGTCCCGGAAGCCACCATTCCAAGAGGTCCAGAATCAGCCCGGCCAAATCGAAGCTATCGACCTGGCAAGCCTTCTCATGCTCAAATCCAACCTTGAGAAAAAATCAAAGAAACACCTTGATTCAATCTGATACTACTGACCCCAAAAACTTGTTCCGATGCGGGGACTGGTACCCCAGAGATAACCCCACCGCTTCTTAAACTAAAGTTGCTTCGAGCTAACTCCATTCCAATGTTGGAAAGGAGGCGCGTTTCGCGATTCTCTGTCGGACCATGTCCGGATTTGACAAATACGCCAGGTAGTCGTCGAGAACCATTTCGAGCCACCCATCAAAACTTTCAGCCCAGACCCGGGCAGCATCGCCAGGATGCTCACCGAAAAAAACGTGCGTGAGAAAGATTTGACCGAAGGAAACACCCGGATTCAACGAAATGCACCAAACAAACTGGAACTCGACCGGACTGCGAAACAGTATGAACGCATTGGAAAAGTAATCTTCACCTTCATCTTGTTCCAGTCCAATTCCTGCTGTTTTCAGCTCACAATTCACAGAAGCTAGTGGCGCAACATCATCAACCAAGTAGGAAAATCGATCTGCCGGAACACTTACATTATTGCCAAACATAGTTCCTCCAGAGATCAAAGAAAAGAATTCAACTGCGGAAGCAGGAAGATTGGGAAGTTTAGCAACAATTTCATTTGCTCGTCTGCCGACTTCTTCTTGCGTTCGGTATCTTAATAGTGGACCCGAAAGCTTAATAATTTGTTCTGTAATTTGATTCATACTTGTTGATTTTAAAGGCCCGCGCAAGATCGGCGTCGCAAAAAGTCTGTCATTCTGCCCATTGAAGCATTTTTTAGTCTGCTAATCTTGTCCGTTGTAATGTTAGCGCCTCTGCTGTTTGCGCCCTTTATGATTTCCTCTGCGAGGTCGTTCATCAATCCTTTCGAATATAGTTCTTGCCATTGAGGCGCGGTCATGCGTCTCGAGTTTGGATATCCATTTGCCCGCAACCAGTTCTCACCCCAATGATGACCATGAATATGCTGTTCGTAGGTAAGTTCGATTCCGGGAAAAGCCGTTCGCGGTGGCATTCCGTTCTCAAAAAGCCATTCCTCACTCCACGCCATTGGCAAATCGGAAACATCTGAGCACATTGCCTTCACCGCAGCATCAAAGTGAAAATGATGCATGGGGTTCTTTGTCCATCGTTGCAGACCAGTAGCTGGGTCAATAATCGGCGTGCCATCTAGCCGAACCATTGGGCTTGTACCAACTTGTCCGCTAGCAGGCAAGTATCCATACATACCCTCTTCACCTTGGAGATTATGGGTCAAAATCGGAGGTGTTGACGAATTAGGTGTGACGAAGAACGTGTCAGGCCCTTCCACGTCTAAGTTGTAGGTGGCGAATTGGCCGCTGCGCTCCGTCACCGAGGTCGCTTTGAACGTTCGGCCATCGGGCGCTATGAACTGGTCGCCGCTCCTCAAGTCGGTTGCCATGACCCAGCCTCTATTCACTACAAAGAACGGGTGCTCGACGGTGCACGTAAGCGTGGCTGTATCTGCATAGCGGATATCGAGTAGCGTGGTGTTATGCGTCTGAATTTGCGACCGCACACGGGCGGGTTTGGCCGATTCATTATCGTAGGGGTCATCAGCTAGCACAACGGCACCATGGCGGATGTTTTCAATTGGGCGATAGCTACCATCGGCCATCAGGACGAGAGTTCCTAAAACAAAACAACCAGTGGGTGATCCACATAAAGAGGCGCTCCTTCGCGTCGCGCGAACCTCATCCGCGGAACGGGCAACGCGAGCGAAATCACCAAATCCACCTTTAGAGGCTTTGTGCATCGTTTCCGCGACTGCTCCCCCGACCTGCCTCGCGGCGTGCAACACTTTCGTTGCGGCGCCGCTTCCCATCTCAAACGCCTTTGCGATCCACCCAACCTTTCCAACTCCTGCGGTGAACACAGCTACAACAACTTGCTCACCGATGAACCCAACGGCATAGCCTGCGAGGTAGGCATTGAGGTAAGTTGGGTCCTCAACATCAGGTGCTCCCAAAATGCAATCCAGGCGGGCTTGCTGTTGACCCATGAACTCTTGCAACATCGAAGTTGCCGCAGCCTTCACACCATCCCAGCCGTTGTCCTTCAAGTAGCTAAAGATTTTATACAGCTCACCAGCAGCGCGGTAGGGGTCTTTGACAAACTGGATAAAGTCTCGCAACGGCTGGAGCGTCAGGAGATCAACGACCCCTTCAACATCTCCCTTGATGCCATCCCACATTCCAAAGATGACACCTTCACCAACAGCCGCTTGAGTAAGCACGGTCTTCTTGATGATCCACATCAACGCCTTCGAGACAAGTCCACGATTGGAGATTTCCGAGGGCATCGTCAGACCATTGCGCGACTGACCCGGCGGAGGGTTGGAATAGGACGCTGCTCCAGCCTCTAGAGGGGCACCTCCGCCGGTTGGAGGAGCGGCGTTATTGAACAGCGCGCTAGGATCGTACTCCACCCGCTGAAGCGCGGCGGTAAATACCGTCCATTCGGATTCAGTCGCCTCACTCTTAACGGCTAAGACAAAGCTGCCAAACTGGTAGGGATCGGACTTCCAGTCGGCGCTTATGTTCGGGGCCATGTTTTGCGAGGTCGTATTGCTGCTCGAGGAGGCGGCGGAAGCAGCAGCGTAGATAGATGCGACGGATGATGGCGCAGATGCAAGGACATCACCCAACTGATCATCAGTGAGTGCAGGAAGAATAGGTGGCTCTTGCGTGTTGTCGGTTGGAAAGCCGCTCCATCCCGTGATTCGTGGAGGTTCATCACCTTTGATGAAGCCATTGGCTGCGGCGATGACCCGCCCGAAGTCATTGTCTTCCGTGAGCTGGTGTTTCACCTCGCCTACCTGCTGATTGCCAGAATAGAGTGTGACTTTGAACTCACTGAGGTTGTCCGCGACAGTGTAGAATCTGACGCCATTCCCATCGCGCACAAGGACAACTTGTTGCTGCCATGCCTTGGGCGAAAGAGAACCGTTCTTGTATTGCTCGGCCTCGCTATCGCTGAAGATGTCATCAACGCTGTTGTAAATATGAACGTCGTTCGACGATCCAGACTGCGGGATGTCGTATATACCGTAACTCTTGCTCCCGCTACTGAAGCCAATTTTTAAAGGCTTCAATAGATCAATTTTCGGAATGAACCCCTCCACAGCCCTGTCTCTGGAGTCTATTTCCACGGGTAGGAGGTTAATCAGCACTTCATCTATGGCCTCCCCGCAAGCAGCACCAATGGTGATGAGTCCTGAAGTGGTGCCAAGAGATTGAATGGAAAACTCTGCGGTTGAGCCCGGGGATAGGCCGAGTTCGGAGAGAGTGTAGGAATGGTTGGGTGAGAGGAGATCGGCTTGTGTCGGGAGCTGACCTGGCGGCGTTTTCCAAATACGGAGGACTTTGTCAGGGTAGTTGAGAGTAACCCCTACGCCGGCCTTGAGATTGGCGGTTTGGACCTTGAGTCCCGCGAGTTTTTCCGGGTGGAGGGGAATGCCGTTTTCGTCAGATTCTGACGAAGCGTTATCCAGAAGGATCTTGCCAGGTTCCCGTGGGTCGGATTCGACTTTCTCCTCCTCGGGGCTAGTTTCCAGAGCTCCGGAATTGTTCGAGTCCACATCGACATCCATCCTTCGGAATTGGACTTCCTCCTCGTCCCGAACGACTCCATTCGCCGTAATCTGGAGGGTGACTGCACCCGGTTTCTTGCCTTGCAGAACGTAACTACCGGGATCTGATAGAACCCCGGCAGCTTGCTCAGCGGGAATATTGTATGGAAGATTATGGTTAACCCACTCACCGTCTTTCTTGCGCTCCCAGAGCGTTACCATCGAGACATCCGAAGCGGTCAATTTTGGGTTGTTTTTCTGATCGGCCAAATCCACCTGAAATCTGATGGGCTCGCCCCGCTGGACTGACTCAATCACTTTCGTGTTGCCAGAAGCGTTTGTCACCTCCCGGTAAATTCGCGAAGTTTCGCCTGGATTGAGGCAGGCCATTTCATCAGGTGCCTCGATACCATTGTTATTGTTGCCAGGGATGACAGTTCCGGGCATTTCAGGATGTTTCAGGTGTCGGCCAGAAGTCCGGAATTGCCCGGCATTAGGACCTGAAGTGATTTTAACTCCCCCTTCCTCAAACCACTCCGCCCTGCACTCGCCTCCCTCACCTTCTTGTGGAAGGAATACTTCCTTCCAGATGAATTTCAACGTGGCCCCAGCTGGAATTGATGGTTCCGTCGATACCACACGATACTTTGACTCACTGAATCCTGCCGAAAAATGCTGGCTTGGCTCATCCCACAAAAACGAAGAAGAAACTCCATCCGCCTGCCCTGGATTTTCCCAGACCGTGGACGCCAGCTCATCGTTAAGATCAGCAATCAGATGGCCATCCGAATAGATTTCAGAGAGTGTGATGGTTTTTGTATTATTTATCCGCCTTACCCCTGAAGCATTGGGATAATCGATAAGACTTACGAAATCCCAACTATAATATTCATCGACAATTGAATGACTAATGCGTTTCACCGAATCCGATATGACTTTCTCCGGAGAATCACCTAGTTCGCAGAAATTTCCGTAAAGGGAGTTTGGGAAAGTCCATTGATTTGAACCACTTTCCCATCCCGTTTCATTCCTTAATGTCCACGAATGAATAACGGACCCAGATTCAGCATATTCTGATGTGTATACTCCATCAACTCTGATGGTTTTTTCGGTAGTAACCCTTACTCCTTTATCTGCATAACTCTCGCCTAGCAAACTCCACTCCTTTGAGTCATCCACTTCCTCCACGGTTTCCATGTTCAAATAGAAATTAGGACGGTTATTGGCAGCCAACTCCAGACCCGGATCGGAAGGGATCAGAGGACTCCCATGACTCAAGGCACCGTCAACAAATCCTCTATATCCCGGTTTCGAAAATACTGCCCTGCGAACTGAATCCAGTTCCTGCAGCTCGAAGCGATAGCTACGGATCGAAAATATGGGAGATAGGCCACCAGGTCCATCCGGGTCGGCATGTTCTGGCGAGCCATCAGGATAGCGTGTGGGATCATTGGGATCTGTTCGGCACATCACCTCTTCGCGGTTGATATAGCCATCATCATCCCAGTCCTCGTAGCCATCGGTCTGACCGTTTCCATCCTGATCACGGTTGAGGGCGTTCAGTCCGCTACGGATTTCATCTCTATCAGAGATCCCGTCGCCATCCGAATCTTTCTCAAACGAATTGGTTCCGTGGGCAAATTCTTCTGCGTTTGTGAGCCCGTCACCGTCCTTATCACCCGGCCCGTCGAGATCATTCGCCTTTTCCCAGTCATCCGGCAAACCATCACCATCCGCATCGTTGTGAGGAACGATCTGGAGGATGACCTGCTGATTCTGGGTGTTCGTCGTGGTGAGGGTGATGCGCCCGTCGGAAGTGATGTGGTGGGGGGTAAGGGTTTTGGAGTAGATGGTGCCAAAGGGAGTGGGCGTGGCGGTGGCAGTGTTCTTGATGCGGAGTGCATCGAGGCGGATGCAGGTGCCGTCCGGGGTGATTTGGAAGGGCTTGGGTCCGGAGCCGAGGAGGCGGGAGTTTGAGGTCGAGAGGGAGATGATCGTTTCCGCGCCTAGAGCAGGACTGCGGAGCCGGGAGACTGCGCCGGTAGCGAGGTCGAGCAAACAATGATGCGTGACGCTGTTGAGCTGGTCGGTGCGCTCCGTAAACGAAAACAGGAGCTTGCGATCATTGGATAGACGCAAGAGCCTTAGAGATGAGCCGAGGGCGTTCTCGAATCCGACCAGCGGATGATCGGAGAGAGTGCCGCCATGGCTGATCGATTGGATTTCCCACTGGGTGAAGGCTGGCTGGTCAGAGACGGCGGGGATGAGGCGGGAAGTGAGAACTGCCGCCTCGCCGTGGTCATTGATGAGACTGAAGGACAGCCCTTCCGGCAGGGTGTATTGGTAATTGCCGTGCTGATCGAGGACAAAAGATTTCCACGTAGGATAGTTTGAGGTGTGAATCCGCCGGGTGCCTGAGGAGGAGACGGCTTGCGGCCAAATTTCAAGCACCGCTCCTTCGGCTAGGGCAGCATCGGGATGTTGCCGGAGTGCGGCCTCGATTGTCTGCCAAGGCAGCCAGGCGGAAGGTGCCACGTTCGTAGCAGCATTGGGGATGAGGAAGGTCTGATCGCTGTAGTAGAAATCGTATTCCGTGTTGTGTATTTCATACTCACGCAACCAGCCATTCGCCATGCCCGTGTCTGGATCCAGAGCATACTCGGGAATCTTGCCGGAGCTAAAATCGTCGTAGTAGTAATCAAATGTGCTGGAGCGTTGCAACCATGTGGATGAGGGAAGAGCTACCCTCGGATTTCCTCCGGCGGGATAAAGCCAGATGTTCTTCCAGCCCTCCTCTTCGGTGTAGCCATCCGGAGTGGTGCGGCTTTCGAGATGAAGATCGGCGACGATGAGATTTCCGGCATCATCGGCGGCAAGGAATTCCGGGTTCTCCACCGGAGTCTCCGGTGCCCACGGAAGGACCTTGTAGATACCTGTGGGGACAGTTCCGATACTCGCTTCTCGAAAGTTCGGGACGCGGTCGCCGTCGGGGTCGAGGGCCGCATCAGATGGATCGATCGGCAGCAGCCCCCAAGAGACTTCCCATCCGTCGTTCATGCCGTCGCGGTCGGTGTCAGGATTGTGCGGGTCCGTGCCATTGCGGTATTCGTCAAGATCACTGAGTCCGTCGGAATCCGTATCCCGACCGGGGCTGTTTTTGACAAATGCGTTGAAAGCGTGGCGATTTTCGTACTCGTCTGGAAGGCCGTCGGAATCTGTGTCGCGGTCAGGGACGAGGAGAACTGTGATTTCTTCTCCGTCCTGCCAGACCGTAGCGAGCAGGGTGCCGTGAGGACTGAGCTGGGTGGAGCTTTCGAGAGTCGCAGATGTGGTGTTGGCAATGCAGTCCGCAATCGGGTGGGAGAGGCCGTTCCTCCAAAGGGTGGGAATGACCCGGGCAGTGGGCTCAAGCTCTGCGGTGGAACCGAGGATTTCACCGTGGTCGTTGACAGACAAAAGGAGTGGAGGATTTACCAGCGGTTCCCCCTGAGGCTGAAGTTTCCATGTGGAGGATGCAGCATGGTGAGAGGCGATGAAGACTTGGTGCATGATCGCACCTTCAACAAGCACCTCTGAGACGCCAGCAACCGTGCCGTTGCGCGCGATCAATGTGGCAGAGGAAGCGCCGGAAGCTGGAAGTGAAGGGATTTCTATGAGGGTTTCCGCAGCGGACCAGACCACGAAGCGCTTTTGGCCATTGGCGAGTGTCGCATTTCCGCACACCCACGGCAGCGCTTGATTGGAGATCCCGGTTGCAGTCGCATCTGCGCCAACACTGAAAGATGGCAAGGTGGATAGAGTGACACCGGTCCCCGTGGAGGAAATTTTCCAAAGTACGGGCACCATCTGCCCTGAAGGCAGGCGGCAATTTCCAAGAACCTGTCCGAAGTCGTTGACCTGAAGTCCTCCAGAAAGCGTGGCCCCGGGCGGCAATGGGAGCGAAATCGGGCGCGAATCGATGTCCGAAGTGAACGCTGGCATCTTCCATAAAATCAAATCCGTCGAGTTCGATGAACTCGCTTGTTGACGGGTCGCGGCCACATAGGTGCCAGAAGGAGAGATTTTGACGTTGCTGAGCAGTTTGATGTTGTTGGTCGCCACAGACCCGGAAAGAGTCTCGTGCGTTGCGGTTGCAGACGGCCAGAAAAGGAATTGGGAAGTAATTCCATTCACGCGCCAAAGTGTGGCACCTGAGGTGGAAGTCGCTAACAAAGTCGGAGAGCTAGGGGCATTGCCCGCAGCCATAGAGAAATCGCCCGTATCCTGGGCACGGGACACCGACCATGTCGCAGGGCGATTGCTACTGAAATACCCGGCAGGAGTCGCCGAAAAATGCACCGATTCGAGGATATTGCCGGATTGATATGTGCCGGAACTGTCCGGAAGGCTGCCGTCGCCGAGCGTGGCTGATGAAAGTCGTGCGGAATAGGCTCCGGGAAAGGGACCAAGCGCACGCATTCGATAAGAAGGAGCTCCGCGCGGATCCGTATTGAGGCGGAACTCCTGAAGGTTGGTGTAGCCGTCGCGGTCGTAGTCGAGGGGAGCGTCGGAGGCATCGTTGTAGTTCAGGCCGTTATTCCATTCCCAGACGTTGGGAATGCCGTCACCGTCGGTGTCGATACCAGGACGGGTGTCGATTTCGTTTTCGTCAGAATCAAGGACCGGGGCGGCGTTGGGATTACTACGGAGAAGAAACTCACCGAGGTTGTTGGTGCCGTCGTCGTCGGGATCAGCGGATGCGTCGGCGGCGGAGTTGCAATTGAGGTAATAGAAAGCCTCCCAATCATCGGGCATGCCATCCCCATCGTGATCCTGATCCGGGGTAATGACGATGATCCCATGGCCGCCAACCGATGATGCGAGGAGACGTCGATCGGAGCTGATGAAAACGCCATAGTTGCAATCCGTCTCCGGGATGAGTTCATCTATGCTTAATGTGACTCCTTCACGGTGAATGAATCCGTAAACGTTACTGCTCGATGAATAGGGTGCTGCGTAGCCGACCACGGTCTTGTCGTCAGAAACAGAGGAAGGGAAGGCCCGATACATTTCGAGACGATGACTCCGAATCTCGCGAAATTCTCCATCATAGACATACCCGGCGTAAACCCAGTCACCATTGCGGAATCCACTCGAACCGACTGTGAATTCACCTCGTTCGTTCATGGCAGTCGCAGTGCTCCATGAGGAGGTGGCGGGATCGAACCTCGGGGCGGAACCCTCCAATCCCGTATCGTGGAGCCAGTAAGCATAGGCAAGAAATGCATGATCGCTCAGATAGTCAGCGGTCCGGTAAGAACCAAGCGCTTCACCGTAATCGTTGATGTCCTGATACCAGATCCAAGGCCACCAATCCCTGTCCAAATGCACGTTCATCCCATCCATCACGTAAGCTGGCCGCCAATTTTGATTTGCATCTATCTGGTATCCCACCCAGTCTCCGGAGTTGTTAATCTTCGACGGAATGGCCTGCCTGCCATTGAGGAACAATTCCCGCCCACCGTCGGTCGCAGACCAGAGGAAGCCACCTGTATCAGTCCAGTCATCGGAATACCACGTGCCAGCCACCGTGCCCATGTCATTGAGATCGCTAGAACTGGTATGGCCGGACGGCGAGGATGATTTACCGATGATCCTCCAATTCCTTTCCTCGTCCACAAAGATGGATCCGGTGCGCAATTCATCGCCGGAAGCCATCGTAGCGTCAACTAGGACCTCGCCGTGGCGATTGATGTCACGAGGGTAGAGATACTGGATGCCCAGTTCAGCCGGTGGCAGGAGAGTTTCGCTGGCCCATTTGCCGAGAGGATTGCCCGCAATCCCGGCAGTTCGGGTGTGCACTTCATACTCCTGCCGGGTGGTCAGCCCGTCGTTGTCGAAATCCGCCGCAGCGTCCGCCACATTGTCAGGATCGTGATGGAAGAGCTGCTCCCATTCGTTGGGAATGCCGTCGCGGTCCCGGTCAGGATCGGATGGCGGAGAGCTGGCAACGGGGCCCTGAGCCGGATCTAGCGGAGCATCGACATGGGTGATTTGTTCATCCACCACAAGCCGCTGCACAAAACGTCCACGAAGATGAAAAAACAACAGCACCAGGAGCAGCCCGGCACAAATTCCGGAAAGACTGGCGTGAAACAATCGGACTGGCAGTGCTTGCATGAAAACAGTGGCTTGGGTGGCTAAAATCCAGCTCAGGTTGATCCATGAACCGGAGAGGCATTTATTGAAAATGGACCGTAACGAGGATCGGATGATCCAAACTTTTCCGATTCCGAGTGAAACCTCCAATGAAATGCGCGGGTTCGTCAATTGGAAGTGGGTGACGAAATACGGTAATTGGGAAATGTGTGAATCCGAATTCAATGGAATCACATGGCGGATCTCCGCAGTTCATTTTTCGGAATTTCGATCGAGTGATGTTAGAGACACCCTTGAAATGCCAAGAGAAGTTCTTTGTTGTGGGAGACGCCGCCGTGCTCTCATATAACATTGATGAGGAGAATGGAAATTTCTGTCCGCCGAGCCTGTGAGGGGAGAAAGAGGAGCGGCTTACGCCACCGCATTTTCCCTTTTCATTTGCATGTGGGCGAGACGACCACGCTCCTTGAGGCCGATCCGGCCGGCGGTAGCATGGACGCGGCAACCATTCTCAAGCCCGCGCTGGCTCGTGGCGCGATCCGGGTGATCGGCGCGACGAGCACCCGGGGATACCGCCAGACCAGCGACAAGGACGGCGCGTTGGAACGCGCGGCACCAGCCAACGAAGATTGGTAAAACCCCATCTTTCCCTTCCGCCGGTTTAATTCCTTGAAAAGCAGTCTTGGATCGGAGTGTAACGTTGCCATGCCCAAATTCTCCCGCTCCTTGTTGCTCCCGCTCGCTTGCGCAGGCATCGCCGCCATTGCCGCCTGGAATCAAAGCACCGGCGAACCCGCCCCTGCCGCGTCCGCCAAGAAAAAGATCGTCTTCGTTGCTGGCCGCCCGAGCCATGCCCCCGGCGAGCACGAGCACCGCGCGGGATCCATGCTGCTGGCCGATCACCTCGAAAAAAGCGGCCTGCCCGTGGAAACCGTGGTGGTCACCAACGGTTGGCCGCAGGATGAATCCGTGTTTGATGGGGCTGACGCTGTCATCTTCTACGCCGACGGCGGCGGCGGTCACCCGGCGATGAAGAACCTCGCCAAGCTCCGCCAGATCGCCAATACCGGCGCAGGCATCGGTTGCATCCACTACGGCGTGGAAATCCCCAAGGGTGACCCGGGAAACACCTTCCTCGACCTCATCGGCGGCTACTTTGAAACCGATTGGTCCGTCAATCCGCATTGGGACGCCTCGTTCAAGCCCGCCAAGCACCCGATCAGCAGCGGCATCGGCGAGTTCAAGATCCGCGACGAGTGGTATTACCACATGCGCTTCCGCGAAAACATGGAGGGCGTCACCCCCATCCTCAGCGACCTGCCCGGACCGGAAACCCTCAAACGCAAAGACGGCCCCCACGAAGGCAACCCGGCTGTGCGGGCTGCGGTGCTTGAGCGCAAGGAACCCCAACACGTGATGTGGGCTTATGAGCGCCCGGAAAAATTTGGCAAGGGCCGCGCCTTTGGTTTCACCGGCGGCCATTTCCACAAGAACTGGCAACACGATGACCACCGCGGCATTGTCCTCAATGCCATCGCTTGGATCGCCCATCTCGAAGTTCCCTCCGAGGGCGTCGCCTCCAAGACCCCGACCGAAGAGGAAATGAAGGCCAATCTCGACAAGAAGGGTTGATTCCCGGATTGGGCCACTTGAATTCCATCGATTCGCACTCATGTTCTGGGTCTAACACACTCACATGAGCCAATACCCGAAAACCGGAAGCAAAGCCCCCGCCTTCACAGCCCTTGCCATCGGCGGTGATTACTCTGAAACCACCACCGTCAAGCTCGCCGATCTCAAAGGCAGCGCGGTGGTGCTTTATTTCTACCCGAAAGACGATACCCCGGGCTGCACCAAACAAGCCTGTGCCCTGCGCGATGGATGGTCGGAAATTTCCGCCAAGGCAAAAGTCTTCGGCGTGAGCATCGATCCCATCAAGAGCCACCAGAAGTTCATCAAGAAACACGAACTCCCCTTCCCGATTCTCAGCGATGAGGACCACGCCATCGTCGAGGCCTACGGCGTCTGGGTCGAGAAAAGCATGTATGGAAAAACCTACTTCGGCACCGAGCGAACGACCTTCATCATCGGGCCGGATGGAAAAATAACAGCGGTGCTCCCGAAGGTAAAACCCGACGAACACCTGCAACAGGTGCTCGAATTGTTATAGAACCTGAATGGCCCCGCGCCGGTATCACACCAACTCAGCGGCAATCGGATCGACGAGCGCCCGGCCATGCTGGATGAGCACAAATCGGTCCTCCTCGATCCGGGCGAGACCTTGTTCGGCAAGACCTTCGGCGCGGCTGCGGGCATTTGGATCTAACAGTCGAAGCGCGATCCCACGCGTGGTCCGCAGTCCCAGTGCGATGCGCTCCAAGCGAAACGCTTCATCATCGAGAACCTCCGCCTCGGCGGTGGCATGGCCGATTGAAGTCACTTGACCCACATAGGCAGCCGTATCCGCGATGTTTCTCGAACGGACGCCATCCACAGTGGAAACTGCGGATGGTCCCAGCCCGAGATAATCTTCGCCCTGCCAGTAACCCTGGTTGTGGGTGGAATGTTTCCCGGCTTTGGCATAATTGGACGTTTCGTAGTGATCGAATCCGGCTTCGCTTAGATATTCATCCGCCAGATGGAAAAAACCGGCATCCACATCCTCCTGAATGGCGACCTCACCACGTTTGAGCGATTCGAAGAAGGCGGTATCCTCCTCATAGGTGAGATTGTAGGCGGAGATGTGATCGGGCTGGAGTGAAACGGCGTGCTCAAGCGTGTGTTTCCAATCGGCCTCCGATTGCCCGGGAATCGAGAACATCAGGTCGATATTCACCTGCGGAATGCCCGCCTGCCGCAGGATGGAAACCGACTCGGACGCTTGTTCGGGACTGTGTTCGCGGCCCAGAGTCGCGAGCACATGCAGAGAGAACGACTGGATGCCGAGGGAAACGCGGGTGACGCCGAGTTCGCGGAAAAGTTCCGCTTTTTCCAAATCGAACGTCGCGGGATTGGCCTCGAGGGTGACTTCGTCGAGGATGGAGAAATCGATGATTTCATGGAGAGCGCCGAACAAGCGCCGCAGGTGGGAGGGCGAGAGCATGCTGGGCGTGCCACCGCCGAAATAGAGCGTGCGAAGCGGGGAAAGAATGCGTTGTTTCGACTCGATCGCCAGCGCATCCACAAAGGCCCCAATGGGTGTGGAACCCGGGGTGTGCTTGTAGAAAGAGCAATAAGGACAAACGCGGTGGCAGAACGGGATGTGAAAGTAGGCGAGCAAGGCGGTGGGAATATCAGAGCGAGGCGGCGATGAAAAGCGCCAGCTCCGGGATAAGGATTTGGGAATGATCCGCCCAAAATCCAGCGCCAAAGCTTCCGACTACCGCAGAGTCTTTGGGGTGGGCAAGTCCGGCAAGGGCGCCAAGCGGATCAGCCTCCCGAAACCCGAGCAACATAGCGGCAAACCGCGCCACGGACGGCACCCGCAAGGTCCGCCTCGGGCTTGGCAAAGGGAGGCACAAACCAAGGATAGGAACCTAACAGATCCGTAATCACTGCGATTTCACCATCACAAGTTCCTTCACCACAACCGATGCCGATGGTGGGGACGGCGAGAGACGTCGAAAGCAGCTTGGCAGTAGCAGGAACGATCGATTCAAAAACAATCGCGGCCACCCCCGCAGCAATCAATGCATCCGCCCCTTCGCGGATCGCATCCGCCTGCTCCGGAGTTTTGCCTTTTTTGCGATAGCCGCCTTCCTCCACAACCCGTTGGGGCAACATGCCAAGATGACCAATGACTGGGATGCCTGCGGCAGTGATGGCCCTCACTTTTTCCGCCTGGCGGATTCCTCCTTCGAGCTTCACCGCCTCGGCACCCACTTCCACCAAGCGGCGTGCGGTCTGCAGCGCTTCCTCCGGCGTGTCGTAGGTGTGAATGGGCAAATCACCCACCACGAGCGCCCGGGGTCTTGCACGGGCCACGGCGGCGACGTGGTGCAGCATGTGGTCGAGCGTCACATGGGTGGTATCGGGAAATCCAAGCACGACCATCCCCAGTGAGTCGCCCACCAGCAGGAGATCCACTCCGCATTCATCCAACAAGCGGGCAGTGGGATAATCGTAGGCGGTCAGAGCGGAAATCGCGCGACCTCCTTTTCGGAGTCGCAGGGAATCGGCTTTTTCAGAGGCAGTCACTAGGATGGGCGAAGAGAACTAAGATCCTGAAATCAAAAAGCCCCCGCTTGGGGCGGAGGCTAAAAAACACAATGGCGACCCGTAAGGGAGTCGAACCCTTCTTGCCAGGATGAAAACCTGGAGTCCTAACCGATAGACGAACGGGTCGT
>JBBARN010000141.1:0-1945 GCA_040399845.1 Luteolibacter sp.
AAACCGGCAGGAAAACCCCGCGCCAAGGCTCCTTGCGGAGGATGTAATGGCGGAAGAGCAGCTGGCAATCCCAGGCGATGAGCGTGCCATCGAGATCAAACAAGGCGATGCCTGCGGGCGCTTCGGGAGGGATTTTGGAGGACGCCATCATGATTTCTGCTGCGCCCAGCCTGCCATCCGCCCGCGGCGGGCCACAACGGAAAACGCAAGTCAGGCCGCAGGTGGCGATTCCTTCAGGGCGTGATGGATGAGCAGTGCGGCGTAGGCGTCGTTGGCGGCGTAGATGAGTTGACGCTCGCTGAGTTCGTGCGCCGCCCAATTGGATGTGGTGACGGATTTGGACTTGGTGAGATTCTGCTGGAGTAGCATCGCCACCGCCGACTTCGCACCTACGGCGTTGCGATATCCGAGTTTCCGAAATGAGCGATCCAGATCGACGATCGACGAAGGCCGGATGCCGAAGCGGTTGGAAATCTGCGTGAGATCGCCGCCGAGACCGAAGCCGATTTTCATCACCTGCGCTTCCTTGAGCAGATCGATGATCGCCGCGTGGCTCTCCGCGACGTGGGATTGGAAAATGAAGGCTTTCTCCCTCGTGGCGAACTGGAGCACGTGCGGACCCTCGGATTTCTGGCCCTTGAAAAAGGTGGGCTTCGATTCGGTATCAAAGCCGATTTCTCCCGCACTCCGGAGTTCTTCTAGGGCGATGCCTGCCTGCCGCGTGCTGCTGACTACAAAGATCCGGTCCATCCCCAATCCCGCGAAAGGCTCCAATTCGGCGATTGCAGCCTTGTCCGGTGGTGTTTTGGGAATGTTCATGGAAAATCAAATGCAGAACCCGATCCGGGCCTGCGGCATGCTTGTCCCAAAGTTCCAGCGGATCAAGCTTGGCTGCACGGGGAATGCCAGAACCGACGGCAAATGTGGTAAAATCCCCGAATTTTCTCCGCTCAATGGCAGCAGGACGGCAGTTCTTCCGTCGCCGGCTTGCCATCGGCCTTTTCCTCACCCCGCAATTGAGGTGGCAGCGTGCCGTGTAGACGCCAAGCCAGCATGAGCGCCGTCACCAAGGCCAGACCGCGGCGCATGCGCGCCATCGCCAGCGGCGTGAGCTTGGCCCGGATGCGGTGGAATTGGTGTTGCGCCAGCCACAGCAAGGGCACCGTGCCGAGACCGAATGCCAAAGTGAACTCCGCGCCCTTGGCAGCGGAGCCTGCCAGCAGTGCCGCACCGAAAACCAGATAGAGCGGACCACATGGCAAAAACGGAGTGAGCAGGCCCATCGCCGAAGCCCCGCCATACGCGGAAAGCTTGCAGGCCTTGAACCGAGCCCTCGCCGTGAAGCGGTTGAGAATCGCCGGGCGCGGGACTTTTTTATCCAAACCGAGAGCCATCACCAACAACACCGCCACCATCACCCAGGGCAGCAAGGCGGCGGGCGAATCGAAAAACCATTTCAAAGGCTGCTGACCCAAGGCTCCGCACACGGCACCAATGATGCCGTAGGAAACCAGACGCGTGCCATGATACAGGGAAGCCGCGGTGAGGCGTTCGCCCTCGCTCTTGGCAAGGGTGCCGAGCCCACAGGCGATCGGCCCGCACATGCCGGCGCAGTGCAGACTCGTGGCCATTCCGGCAAGCAGGGCGGCGGCAGTGGTCATGGTTGGATGATAATTTTGTTAGATATGATTTTACTTCCTCACTTCGATCACTTGCGGAGTGTGTTTCACCGCTATCGAAATCAGCGATGACCACGCAGTGATGAGAACCAGGAAGGCAAGGACCACATAGATCCAGGGGTGGCGGGACAGGAATGAGTTGATGATGTTCATTTGGAAGCAGGGTTGTTTTTGAGTGATTGGGGATTGGGGCCGAGAAAGCGGATGGTCTTGTCAATGGTGACATCGCCGGGATTGGCATGCACTTGCAGCACGATGTCCGAAAC
>JBBARN010000141.1:2045-14479 GCA_040399845.1 Luteolibacter sp.
ACCGTGGCATTGAAGGGCCGGGCCTTGTTGGATGCCACAAAAGTGAGCGCGCCCACACCGAGCAAGGCGAGGAAACAATAGGCATAAATCCGCGGACGCAGGAAACGCCGCTTCAAGCCGGCAAAGCCATTGAAGGAATCATAACGCACCAGTCCCTTCGGCCGGCCGACCTTTTCCATGATGTCATCACAGGCATCGATGCAGGCGGTGCAGCCGATGCATTCCAACTGCAATCCATTGCGGATATCAATCCCGGTCGGGCACACCTGCACGCAGCGGCGGCAGTCGATGCAATCGCCCTCCGCCTTGCCCTTCGCGCCGCGAGGTTCGCCGCGTTTTTCATCGTAGCCCACATTGACCGTATCGTCATCGGTCAGAGCCCCTTGGAGGCGGCCATAAGGACACATGATGATGCAGAACTGCTCGCGGAAATAACCAAAACAAAACCATAACACCAGTGTGAGAAACATTACGATGCCAAACGCCGTGGCATGCTCCATCGGTCCATCGTTCATGAAACCATAAAGACGATGCAGCGAAACAAAGTAGGATAGGAATACATGCGCAATCAGCGCCGCGATGGCCAGATAGATGGCATGTTTGAGCACCCGCTTGAAAACCTTGCCCGCAGTTACCGGCGCATTGTCCAGCGCACGGCGTGCCGGGGCATCGCCCTCGATCCAGCGCTCCACCCGCCGATACACGTGATCCAGAAACACCGTGTAAGGACAAGCCCAGCCACACCAGATGCGGCCCAACAGCGAGGTCCCGAAAAACAAGGCGAAACCAAGCCCGCTGATCGCGAAAAACATCACCCACAAATCCTGCGGCACGAGCGTCAGCCCGA
Organism: Luteolibacter sp.; assembly: GCA_040399845.1. Classification (GTDB taxonomy): domain Bacteria; phylum Verrucomicrobiota; class Verrucomicrobiia; order Verrucomicrobiales; family Akkermansiaceae; genus Luteolibacter. The sequence continues at coordinate 2,893 of JBBARN010000141.1, forward strand.
AGAGGTGGAACATCCGGTTTTCCACATCCAGGAACACCGCCGGATTGCCATTGATGGGAATCCACGGCAGAAGCACGTAGATCCCGATCAGCAACACCCCCACCACGCGCCGTGCCAGCACCCATTTCCCCTTCACATCCGCCGGATGCAGGAAATAGCGCGATCCGTCGTCATTGATCGTGGTGACGGAGTCGAGGTTCGGTTTTTTGACGGCAGCCATGGAAGTGATGAACCATCCCACATTCCCCACCCCGGATCTCCGCATGGCCTGCGCAATACCGCGCAGCGCTTGTGGCAGAAAATGCGGAGTCGGATCAAAAAGCGGTCACCTCGATCCGCAGCGCAGCACCACCAGCCTCTGTCCGGCGCGGGTGAATCCCATGTAGAGCATGCGGGTATGATCGCGGCGGAGATCGCGGCGTTCCTCTTCCGAGAGACGTTCGTCCTGTTCGCTTTCGAGTAGATGATCCATTCCCAGGAGCATCACCACGGGAGATTCCAGGCCGGTGGCGGCATTGAGCGTGGTGACGGTGCAAAACGCCGTCGCGGGGACAAGGCCGGATTTGGCATCGTGCACCTGGTTGGGGCCGAGTTTTCGTTCCAGTACGGCGCGCAAAGGAGCCTCCAGGCTGCTGTTGGCCTGGAGGATGAGCAGTTTGCCGGGCAGCAGGCCTCCCTCACGCAGGGCGAAGGCCTCGTTGACGGCGCGGGCGATTTCCTCCTGTGGGCCCGGCACCTGAATGATTTCCGGCGGGATGCCTTCATCGGTGATGGATGACAACATGTCGTCATCCGGGATATTGAGATCGCTTTCCGTTTCATCCGGATCGCGGCGGCTTTCATAAAACTCGCGGGCAAATTGCAGGATGGCGCGGGTGCTGCGATAGGCATGACATAACTTCGTCGTCCGCCCGCGCACCTCGATGCCGGCGGCGATCCACGATTGGCGCCGACGCAGAAACCCCTGCGTGGGATCGGCCGCGAGAAACAGGTGACCGCCGGGCTTGAGGGAAGCATTGACGACTTCAAACCATGATTTGGCGAAAAACTGAGCCTCATCCACGAACACCGCATCATAACAGGGAAATGGCAGGCTTTGATCGGTCACCGCCGCTTCGTGAAATCGCAGTGCGATGTTATGCCAATCCGTAGAGTTGTGTTTTTTCTGCTCCAGTTGATAGGCATGAAAAAGACTCCACATGTCCTCACGCTGGTGGGGTCGGAGGGAGGTGCCACGCCCTGCCCGGTCGGCTTGAAGATAGAGCTCCTTTTTCATCAATCGGTGATCCTTGATCCAACCGATCTCATCTGTTAGAAACGTGATGGAAAGTTTCTCCAGCGAGGGAAACGATTCCTTAAGGCGCGAGACATGGCGTTCGATATCGCGCGGCCACCACATCTGTTCCGGCCACTTGCCGAGACAAGCCGCCGCCCACTGGAAGAACGTGGAGCAGGAAAGGTTTTCCGGGAGTTGATGGAGGCGTTTGGAGCGCCGTTCCAATTCGTAGCGCAGCGGCTTGTTGTGGGTGAGCACCAGCACCCGGGCATCCGGATGGAGTCTCGCAGACAGAAGAGCGCGGTAGAGCAGCACCAGCGACTTCCCGCTGCCCGCCACACCGGTGACAAGGCGCACGGAGGCCGGGGTCTCGGTGGCGATTTCTTCGTGCACCGGTTGCAAGTCGAGATCGTTTTTCACACACCATTCCTGATCGAAGTCGAGAAAACACGGAGGCAGCTTGGGCGCGGTGTTGCGGTCCATCGGCGTGCGGGCGACGAAGGATTCCGGTACTTCCGATTCGGGCGTGAAAGCGCGGCGCAGGTGGTGCAGACCAGGCTCGGGCATGGCGTCTGCCGCAAGGGCTTCGAGCCGCCTTGCGAAATGAGCGGAATGGATCTGGTGAAGGCCTAGATAGGAAGTGTCCGCCACGTCGTCGCGCAGCATCACCACTTCGTCCACGGTGCCCTCGCTGACGTTGGGGAAAACGACGAGCCGCTTCAATGGAATGTTTCCCGCCAGAGGACCTAACAGATCAGTGGATCGGGCCACGAACTTTCCAAGTTGTTCGTTTTCCATCCTGCCGAGATCCTCCGGTCGCAATGCCTCCGCCTGCTTGAAAAAGTCGCCTTGCAGAGCGGATTCCGCGAGTTGCTGGGTGGTTTCCGCCACCTGCACGAGAAAGGCATGCCGTTCCCGCCAGACGAGAAACACGTGGGGACGCGTCGGGTTCTTGTTTTCCAATGAAAGCCACGCCGTGAAGTCGTCGGGCAATGTTTTCAGCACCTTGTAAAAGGCGGAAAATGCCTTGCTGGGCTTGCCCCTGGGTTTTGCCGGAATGATGCGTGCCATGTCACTGCGCGGCCTCGAAAAGCGAAAGGGCCACCGCCGAATGATCATCATGCGCGGCATTTCGCTCCAGCCAATTCTTATATCTTTTCGAATGCACCAGGATCACCTTGGTCCGCGCCCGGGTCACGGCCACGTTGAGCCGCTGGGGATAGGTGAGGAACCCATGGATGCGGTCCATGAACGCATCCTCGGAAACGACAAACGATACGATCATGACTTCGCGCTCCTGACCTTGGAAGCGTTCCACCGTATCCACCGTGAGCTTGTCGATGTCCGGCCATGTTGCGAAGCGCCCGAAGCGCAACAGGTTCCTCAACCTCGCTGCCTGCGCCCGGAATGGCACCACCACTCCGATCTCGCCGGGCGAGATGCCGCCTTCGAGCATTGTTGATATCAGCGCGGCGACTTCATCCGCTTCTTCCGGAGAAGAGACGCGGTTGCCTTCGTGATCGATCTCCACGCGCACCATGGATGGATTGGGGCCCAGCAGCGCATGGCCGGGCGGGCCGGATTTCATGACGAAACGATGGACGGCGATATCATCTGCGGAGATGAGATCTCCCTGATAGAAATTTTCCGAAGGCCAGCGGGTGAGCGGCTCATTCATGCGATAGGTGGTCTTGAGCATGGTGTGACCGCCATTGCGTGAGAGTTGGGCAAACACGGAATCCTCGCTCGCATCCTCCACCGGACGGAGCACCACGGGAGGAAGCTGTTGGCGATCGCCAAAGAAAAACCAGCGCTGCGCCCGCAGCATCGGCATGATGGCCGCCTCCACCCGCATCTGGCTGGTCTCGTCGATCACCGCGACATCGAAGCGCGCTTCGCTCGCTCGTTTGGAAAACAAGGCGAAGGGCGTGGCACCGATCACGTATGGACCTGGATGATCGAGTAGGCCGGCATCATCGAAACTGTCCTTGAAAACAATCCCATCCGCATCATGGGGAAAGGGGTCGGATACTTTGAATACCGGGCAATCAACCAGTGCCGAAGTTTTCCTCAGGGCATGATGGATGGCGCGGTGGGTGAAGGCTGTTAGAAGAACCCGCTGGCCTTGTTCGACGAGTTTCGCAACGAGTTGGGCGAGCGCAAAGGTCTTGCCGGTGCCGGGAGGTCCCTGCACGAGATGATATCTTTCCGCCGCAAGGCACATTGCCACGGCATCGACTTGTGATTCATCCAATCCGGATGTTTCCAGTTGCTCGCTGAAACCGCTGTATGACTCCAGATCAATCTCCTCGCCCCTGCCATTCAGCAGGGCAGGAAGCACCACCTCGCGGCCATGGGCGGTGGTGGCTATTTCATCAAGTGCGCGCAGATAGAAATCGGATAGATCGAACATGCCTTCGTCCAGCGACCAGCCATCGCGCTTTTGCACGTCGGCTTCATGCGGAACGATCAAGGCCAGCCCTTTTTCCGTGAGGCCCAGAAACACCGCTTCGATGAAATCCGGACCATCGGGTTCGTTCAGGCTCATTCTCACCCGGTCGCCGTCCCGGAAGAGCGCCATGTCGTGAAGCGAGGGCTCGAAGTGGACGAGCCGCTGTTTTCCCACCGTGGAAATCGCGGAGATCGTCAGTCCGCCGATGGCCCGCCCGGCGGCGATGCGCTCGGGCAAGGGTTTTTCCCAGCGCTTCCGTGCCTGATCCCAACCGTGACGCGCCTCGGCCCTGACCTTCCGTTCGAGGTCGCGGCGGAATTCCTCGGTGGTTTGCAACATGGCGATAGGGCGCAGTCTCCAAGGAATCGGGCATGGGGAAAGCCCGATTTTCGTTTTTGAGCCGTGATTGGAACACACGGAAAGATTTCACGATGAACGCGGTATAATGCGCGCAGTGATTTCCTTGAAGTCGATCCCAACCCTTATCGCCCTCACGCTCCAGCTCCATTCCGCGGAGCCGCGGGTGACTTACGACAATCTCCCGCTTGGCAGCATCGAGCGGCCACTGGTGCTGCGCAGCTACTTGCCGGAGCCGGGCATTGATGCGGCGGTGTTCGCGCAGCACGATACGGCCTCGAAGGTGGCGAAATACAACCCGGACATCGGTCGCGATGTGTCCGGCGAAGTGAAGCCGATCCCCGGGCTGGTCGCAGCCGTGGGTGTGAATTTCGGGCCAGCGCTTTCCTATGTGTTCGACACCACCGAGTGCCGCTTGCTCTACGCATGGCAGGGCGGGTTTGTGGACATGACGCCGTATTGGGGCGATCAACAGCGGGGATCGCGGCAGTCGTTCGATTATGTGCCGAGGCTGGTGGGCACCTTGTTCTGGAAAACCTCCGGCAAGGATCCCATCGAAGTGGATGGCAAGAGCATTTCGGAAATCGGCGCCCGGACTTATGTGGGATATCGATTGGAAAAAGGCGTGCCGGTTTTTGAATATCGGGCGGGAGAGGTTCCATTCACGATTTCGGTTAGACCATCCTCGGTTCCGCTTTCCTGCGAGGTCACGCTGGCAAGTTCATCGGATCGCAAACTCACCTGGCGCGGCATTCCGGGCGAGGGGAAAGGTAAACTGGTTTTCAATCTAACAGGATCGGAGATCGCGAAATTTCAAGGATATGAGCACGCGAAAAAGATCACCAAAGCCAGCGTGAACGCCGGCGAGATGCTCTTCAATCAATACGGCTGTGCCGCCTGCCACAGCATTGATGGCTCGAAAAGCCATGGCCCGTCCGTCGGGAAACTTGCGGGCTCGAAGGTGGAAATCGAGGGGCATGAAAAACCTGTCATCGCAGATCGGAGTTATCTGTTGGAATCCATCAAGTCGCCAAACGCAAAACTCGTCAAAGGCTATCCGCCGAACTACATGCCGCCCTTTTCCCTGCGCGATGTGGAATACGAATCGCTCGTGCTATACATCCAATCCCTCGAAAAACCCGAGTGAGAGCCATGACTTCTTTCTATCATCAACTTGGCGCGCTTGGCGTCTTGGCGTTTCAATCCCTTCTCGCAGTCGAGTTCAAGGATTGTTATCGCGTCGAGTCCATCCAACTCCCCGCAGGCGCACCGCCGGAAGTGGGTGCCATTGATTTCGCACCGGATGGCACCTTGTTCGTGGTGTTGCGTCGCGGTGATGTGTTTTGTGCGAAGCCCACTGAAGATCCTGCGAAATTCGATTGGAAACTCTTCGCCAGTGGTTTCGACAACGGCTGCGGCATCGATGTGATCAGCGCCTCCAAGATCCGCATCACGCAGATGGCGGAGCTCACCGAAGCCGAGGACCTCGATGGCGATGGCGCGGCGGATCGTTTCGTCCGTTTTGCCCACGGCTGGGGACTCAGTGGAAACTATCATGAAACCAACGCCCTCACCCGGGATGGCAAGGGTGGTTATTTCATCGCCGTGGGCACGGCATCGTATTCCGGACCCACCTTCGAGCACACGCTCGGCACCTTTTCGCCGGAAGGCCGGCGCGGGCGGAATTATGCATCGGTGAAATGGAAGGGCTGGGTGCTGCATTGCGATGCAAAGGGCGGCATCACACCCTTTGCATCCGGATTCCGCATGGCCAATGGCATCTATCAGGATCCGGCGGGCGAACTATGGTCGGGCGACAATCAGGGCGACTGGAGAGCCACCACTCCACTCTATCACATAGAAATAGGCAAATTTTACGGCCACCCGAGCAGCCTTGTGTGGGATCCGGCGTTCACCAAAAGCAAGGACCCGCTCGCCTACTACCGCGAGCATCTCGATGAATACAACGAGGACCGGACATCCGCCGCCGTCGAAATCCCGCACAAGGAGATGAACCGCTCCGCAGGGGAGCCAATGCAGATTCCCGCCGGACAGCCATTTGCAGGGCAGATGATTTTGCCCGACAACAACGGCACGCGGGTGACCCGGCTCATGCTCGAAAAGGTCGGCGGCGTCTGGCAGGGAGCCTGCACGCATTATATCAATGGCAGGGGCCTGCGCTCCGGAAATCACCGCGCCCGTTTCAGCCCGGATGGCAAACACCTCTACCTCGGCCAAACCGTCCGCGGTTGGGGCGTGCCGGCGGAGGGGCTCCAGCGCGTCTCCGTCCTCGGCCCCACGCCCTTCGATATCGACCGCATCCGGATCACGCCCGATGGTTTCAAAGTCTCCTTCACCGGCCCCATCCCCGCGGTGCTCAAGGATGCGGGAAAATGGAAAATTTCATCTTCCTATTATCAATCCAAGTGGACCTACGGCAGCCCACCCGAGAAAACCGCAACCCACAAACCGGTCATCACCGCCAGCGACGCCAGCTCCATCACCTTCCGCACCGGCGGCCTCGCCCCGCGGCGGGTGTTCCGCTTCGAGTTGCCTGAGTGCAAAGCCCCGGACGGCTCTCCTCTGCAGAACAAACTCGCTTACTATACTGTGAACGCTGTGCCCGATTGACTGGCACGCTTGTCGCTGGCATTCTTCCGCAGGTGCCATTTTCCAATCCCTCAATCCATTCAAATCCCAGCATTTCAGCCCGATCGCGTGTCCCTCAAATGCGTCCCCGAGCCCATTTCCCCAGATTTTTTGCAAAAACCCGCCCCGGGGGGCAAAAAAACCTTGCGTGGTGGGGAGCTCCGTGGTGTTCTCCCCGTCCGCCCACGGGGGCGGATCAACCATTTCTCAACACGGCCATGGCCTACGCAGTGATCAAAACCGGCGGTAAACAATACCGCGTCTCCGAAGGAACCACGTTCGACGTCGAAAAGCTCGACGCCGCCTTGGATTCCGAAATCAAGTTCGACGCGCTGATCGTTGGCGAAGGTGAGTCCGTGAAAATCGGTGCCCCGACCGTCGAAGGCGCATCGGTGACCGTCAAGGTTGTCAACCAATACCGCGGCCCCAAAGGCGTGGCCTTCAAGTTCAAGCGCCGCAAGGGCTTCCACAAGACCAAGGGCTTCCGTCGCAGCCTGACCACGCTCGAGGTGACCTCGATCGCCGGTTAATCCCCAAACTCTTACCCACCTACTTCCATGGCCCATAAAAAAGGACAAGGCTCCGTCAAGAACGGTCGCGATTCCCGCAGCAAGCGCCTCGGCGTGAAGAAATTCGGCGGCCAAGCCGTCATCGCCGGCAACATCCTCATCCGTCAGCGCGGCACGAAAGTGCATCCGGGCCTCGGAGTGGGCATCGGCCGCGACCACACGCTCTTCGCCCTCATTGATGGCCGCGTGAAGTTCGACCAAGAGTCGCGCCGCGTGAATGTCGTCGCCGAAGCGAACTGATTTCCATTGAAATCCAATTTCCAAACAAGCCGCTCCCTTCTCCAGGTAGCGGCTTTTTTGTGCATCGCAGCGGTTTGCTTTCTCCCGCCGACCTCTTGCAAGCGCAGCCGCGCCCTCGGCCCGCCGAAAGCCGTGCCGGTTTCCGAGGAGGGCGGCATGGAACTCAAGCTCATGAGTTTCAACGTCCGCTATGAAAACAGCGGCGATCCCGGCTCACGGGCGTGGCGGCAGCGGGTGATCGGCGCAGTGGCCATGATCCGCGACGAATCTCCGGACATCATGGGCGTGCAGGAAGCCATGCACGGGCAAGCCGCCGACCTCTGGGCCTCGCTGCCGGACTACGAATTCTTCGGCGCGGGCCGAGATGATGGCGGAAAAAAGGGCGAATATTCGGGCATCTTTTATCGTCGGGACCGCTTCGAGCTGGATTCCCAGGACTGCGGCACCTTTTGGCTCTCCGACACTCCGGAAGTCCCGGGCTCCAAGACCTGGGGAAATGAAATCCCAAGGGTCGCCACTTGGATGCGTCTGGTGGATCGTTCCAACCAACAGGGATTCTACGTGTTCAATACTCACTGGGATCATCGCCACCAAGGATCGAGGGAAAAGGCCGCCCGACTGATGGCAACAAGGATCCAGGGCAGGAAAAAATCAGCCGAACCGCTGGTGGTGCTCGGCGACTTCAACGCCACGGCCGGGAATCCGGGAATGACCTACCTGACAGGCAGCGGATCAGGACTGGTGGACGCCTTTGCCACCCTACACCCGGACGAAGCCCGGCGCACCACCCTGCATTTCTGGAAAGGAACCCGGGACGGCTCTCTCAAAGTGGATCACATCCTCGTCAGTCCGGGCGCAAAATTGCTCGATGCAGCCATTCGCGATCGGGATGAACCCATGGTCTCGGATCATTTTCCCGTGACGGCGCGAGTTCGCTTTCCTTGATTTTCAAAGGGTTGCAGGCGCTTGCAATCCTCGCCTGCCCTTCTTCGGGAAACCAAGCTTGCCAAAGGCCGCTCGCTCTAGTTTTTCAACACCTATCCATCATGAAAAAGCAACTCGCCCTTGTCGCATTGATTCCCACCCTGCTCAGCGCCCATCCAGAGCATGGCACCCAGCCCGGCGCAGAAGTCCAAACGCCCGTGATCACCGGTAGCGGTGCTTGGACCTATGAAGCAGTGCCTGGATGGGGCAAGTTGCCGGAAGGGGCGGCTCTCGGACCCACCCACGGCAGCGTGCTCGTGGGCCCCGATCAAAAAGTTTACTTCAGCACGGATTCTGAACTGGCCATCATCGTCTGGGAGGCCGATGGCAGTTTCGTGAAATCCATCGCGCCGGAATGCCAGGGCTTCCACGCCATGGACCTGCGCCAGGAGGATGGAAAAACGGTCATCTACGGCGCGCAAAACAACGGCTACGGCAATGGAGCCCGCAAGAAAAAGGGCCTCACTCCGACGCCCTTCCGCGTCTGCAAAATCGATACCGATGGCAAACTCCTTCTGGAAATCCCCAATGCCAACACCGGCGAAGTGCCCGGCGGTTGGAACGGCCTCACCGCCGTGACCGCCGCCCCGGATGGCTCGATCTTCGCCGCCATGGGCTACGGCTCGCAGCTCATCCACAAGTTCGATGCCACGGGCAAAATCATCAAAACCTTCGGCGGCAAAGGCAACGGCGACGGCAAGTTCAATACCTGCCACGGTCTGACCATCGATACCCGATTCGGCGAGCCACGCCTGCTCGTGGCCGACCGCGCGAACCGCCGCCTTTGCCACCTCGACCTCGAAGGCAACTGGATCGGCGTGCATGCCAGCAATCTTCGCCTTCCTTGTTCTTTCTCATGGCACGGCGAGCACCTTGCCGTCGCCGAACTCGAAGCCCGCGTGGTCATCCTCGACAAAACCGGAACTCCCCTTTCCTTCCTCGGCGACAATCCGGACCGCAAGAAGTGGGCAAACTTCGGCGTCCAGCCCAAGGACCAGCAGCTCGGACTCTTCACCGCCCCCCACGGCGTCGGCTTCGCCGCCAATGGCGATCTCTACGTCCAGGACTGGAACACCTCCGGCCGGATCACCAAGCTCAAGAAGAAGTAATCACCTCGCTGGATCCCCGGCCTTCGCGAAGTCGTGATAGATGGGTTTCGACCCGAATGGCTCTCACTGAACGCGCTTTGGGGATTTCCGAGATGGGTTTTCATCGGCGGGCACCCCTGAAAATCAGATAAGATATCCGCAAGCCTCGAAGCCATGCGCGGCATGCCGCGCAAACAACAAGCACTGCTTGGAGCAATGTTCGAAGTCATTTCCAACGACCTTGTTCCACACCGGCCCGGACGGGAGGAACCGCGCGCGAAAAAACGACGGCCCAAGAACTATCATCTCCTGACAAAACCACGCCGGGACATGAAGATTCCCGGTCATCGAAATCGTCCCAAATGACCCTTAAGTTAGCGCCATTCGGGACTCACCCCAGAGATGATGTTCTAATGCGCGGACCCCAGAGACGCCGAGTGCGAGTTCCTCGGGTTCAAAATCAGCAAACAGGGAAAAGTGAAGTGGACTGAAAAGTCCCTGAAGCGGTGCAAGCAAAGAGTGAAGGAAATCACCCGCCGCAACCGTGGGCACAGCGTAGAAGATGTAATCATCGAACTGCGCAAGTTCGCGAACGGTTGGATGGGATACTTCGGGATCAGCCACACCTACCGGGAAGTGCTGGAGTTGGACTCGTGGATGAGAAGGCGTGTGAGGTTATACTATTGGACTGCCCCAGCCGCGATAGCGGCCTCTCTCCAACGCGCAGCGATACCGCAGATCGTCCCGCAGGGAGGATAAACAATGGAAAAGACCGCGCACGCGAAGGCGGAACCTTTTGAAATTGGGGGCGGACCCCAAGAAGGTTCACATGGCAACGCGGAGTCGCAAGGGACTATGGCGCATCAGCACGAGCAGCATCGTCTGCAAAGCGCTGACCGACCGCTGGCTGAAGGAACAAGGAGTTCCCGAGATGAGGGATATCTGGATCAAACTGCATTACGGGGGAGTCTCACGGCCTGCCCCCATCGTCTGATTGGAACCGCCGGATGCAATGCCCTGCCGCTGTGGCGGCTTTGAAAACCGGCGAAGCCTGGCTGCATGGACGGAGGCACGGAGTCAAACCCGCATGTCCGGTGGTGTGGGAGGGGTGACGGGCGCAATCCCGTCACCTCGACCCGATTCGGCTTCTTATTCATAGTGCGTCCATAGCCTCAAGACTTTCACAATCGCCTCATCGTCGAGAATCTCGTAGACTAATCTGTGCTGAATATTGATTCGTCGCGAGTATGCACCTTTCAAGTCACCTACCAGTGCCTCAAATGGTGGAGGGTCGGCAAATGGATTCTCTTGAATGATCTCAAGGAGTTCCTTCGCTTTCTTTGCGAGTGGCGTACCCTTGAGCTTCTTTGCATCCTTCCTAGCTTGCCGGGTATAGACCAGTTCGTAGCTCATAGGTCTATGTCCCTACTGCACTTCTCAAGTGGCTCAGCCATGCCCGCGAGGATAGAATCACGCATTCCGGGGATACTTACCAAATGTAACGTCTCTTGAATTGCTCTCCAATCTGCCTCAGACATCAATATAGCGTTACCACGCTTACCCGTGATCTGGATCGGTTCATGAGCTTCGAGCGTCGAATCAATGACCCTGTAGAGGTCCGAACGTGCTAGTGTGGCTGAAATCGTCTTCATGCGGGATAGCGTACGCTACTAGCGCCGCCTTGCAAGTCATATTTTTTGCCCAACGTCTAGCTCATCCACGGCGGGGGAGGGAAGCCCGAATTCAAACTGGGACGTTGCCCGCCGTTGGATGGAGTGGCTTGTGTGTGCCCAGCATGGGCACGTTGTAAATGGGGTTCAAGTCCCCTGTAGGAATACCAGAACATGAAAATGAAGAAACTACCATCTGAAGCCAACTCGGAGAAGGGTGACCTTTCCGGGGAAGGAAGGCTAGGAGAAAACCGCGAGCTTATGGAGAAGAACCGCATAGAAGGCCGACACGGCGCGATGAG
>JBBARN010000142.1:0-4446 GCA_040399845.1 Luteolibacter sp.
CCTTGCGTGGTGCCTCCAACCCCACAGACACCTAGAACGAACGACCCATGTCAGATACTAACACACAGCAGCAAGGCCAAGGCAATCGCCGCCGCAATCGCCGCCCAGGCGGAAACAACAAGAGCGGCGGCTACTCCAGTGGACGCACCTCTACCCCGCGTGGCGGAGTGCCCCAGCAGACTGGCTTTCAGAAATTCCTGAGCGCCGTTACCTTCGGCTTACTCGGTAAGCCCGCTACCCTTCCGCAGGCGCAGCGCAGTGCACCGCCATCCGCCAATGGCCGTGGTCCACGCCCAGCTCGTGCCGAGCGTGACTCCGCCGCACGCCCACCTCGTGAGCCCCGTGGCCCTCGTCGCGAAAACACCCCCGTCGATCCTTCCTCCATCGAAACAGATCGCCTCTACATCGGCAATCTTTCCTATGATGCCTCTGAGAGCGACCTCTTTGAGCTCTTCAATGGCGTCGGTGGCGTCCGTAATGCCGAAGTCGTCGTCAATAACCGCACCCAGCGTTCCAAAGGCTTCGCCTTTGTCACCATGAGCTCGGTTGAAGAAGCCCGCCGCGCCGTCGCCGAACTCAGTGGCAAAGAATTCATGGGCCGCCCGCTCCAGCTCAGCGGCGCAAAGCCCATCGGTAGTGACGATCGCCACTCTCAGGACGACGAATCTTAACTCAAGGTAGTTGGGATCTACCGACTCACCGCCTGGCCCGCTCTCCGACTGGAGAGCGGGCCTTTTTTTAGCCTCCCTACATTTCATTCCCTTGTCCAAAACTCAGCGGCGCGAATGAGGGTTAGGTGTGAAAAAGTTTGCAAAAAATATTGTCAACTGCCCAAAAAGGGTGATTTCGACAGGTTGATTATCCGAAAAATGTCGCTATACACCAACATCGAATTGAATTCGTGCTCTGTCTTCCGTCTGAGTAACGCGCTGAATCCCTTGTCGCATGGGCGTTCCAGCGTTTCGGTCTTGTTGAAAATTTCGCTCAACAGCAAAAATTGATTCTCAAAAACTTCCTGCCATTTCATCCGTTTTTTTCAGTCGCCCTGCCTCACCGCTCTGCTTAATATGAACACACCGCTTAACCCGCCCACTCCCGTGATAAATGGCAGCCCGCTGCTCAAGTGGTTTCGAGCCAATTTGAAGACATCCATCACAGCTCTATTGATCGCGTGTTTTTCCCTTTGGTCGATCCAGTCCGGCAAGGCTGCGACGTTTGTCTGGGATATCACGCCTGGTACAGTTGGTGCGGGCGACAGCGCGATTACGGGCGGATCAGGCACTTGGAATCTTGCCAATGGCAACTGGACCACGGATCTCGGGGTAAACAATGTCTTGTGGGGGAATACCAGTGCGGATGATGCAATTTTTGGTGGCACTCCTGGCACAATCACCATCAACACCGGCACGGGTATCACGGCGAATAAACTGACGTTCAATGTAGATGGCTACATTCTCAATAGCAACGTCGCGGCGGACGTGATCACTCTAGCGGGCACCACCCCGACCATTGGCGTCACCACCAGTGGACACACGGCAACCATTAATGCCATCCTCGCGGGAGCGGCGGGGCTGACGACGAATGGGGCGGGCACTCTGGTGCTTAGTGGAGCGAATACCTACACTGGCATTACGACCGTCAGCGCAGGTTCAGTCAAGCTGGGGAATGCCAGTGCGCTCGGCGGCACCGGCAACGGAAATCACACGATCGTCGCTGCAGGTGCCACGCTCGACTTGAATGGGTTCAACGTCGCTGAGCAGTTCGGCCCTAGCGCAGCAACGTTTGCGGATGCCTTTGGCGGAGCCACCGCCATTCTGACTAACAGCAGCGCCACAGCGGCTGCTGTTACGGGAGACATTAACTTCGACGGCGGAGGAGCCTTCACAGTGAATGGAACCGGTGACATTACTCTAAGCCGAGTGCGCCGAGCTAACGGTAGTTCTGGTGATTCGATTATCACCAAGGAAGGTGCAAACATACTTATCTTGGCAGGAACCGCAGACAACTCTGCCGCAGCTGTCGTGGTTAACAATGGAGTCGTTCAACTCAACAAGGGGGGCAGCGGTGTGCGCGCCTTGGGCGGGAATTCGACGATCGGGGCCACGGGCACCCTGCGCCTGACCACGGGACAAGCAAATGGTGACCAGATTTTCTCCGCTGTGAACGTGACCAATAACGGCACTTTCGACCTCCAGGGACAGGATGAAAGCTTCAATAACATGACGGGCACCGGACTGGTGACCAACGGAGCCACGAATGATGCCAGTGTGCTGACTCTCGGTGAGAACAACACAAGTTTCACGTGGGGTGGTGTCATCCAAAATGGTGCGGGCACTAGCACGCTGGCACTCACCAAGATCGGCACGGCCACCATGACGATCACGAACAACAACACCTACACCGGGGCCACCCAGATCTCCGGCACCGGTGGTGGACTGACCCTTAACTTTTCAGCGGTGGGCGGGAGCAATGATAACCTCATTTCTGCGTCGTCCGCCTTGACGATGAACAATACCTCGGCGTCGCGCACCCAGACCCTGACCCTCACAGGGGACACGGTGGCCAACATCCAGACCTTCAACGGCACCAGCATCACCGGCGCAGGCACACGGCACCAGATCATTACGACCTCCGGGGCCGGTGGCGGCATGACGCTGAATCTCGGGGCGCTGAGCATCACCTCTGGGGCGCTTGTAGACTTCGTGCTGCCAACCACGGGGGCGATCAACACCACGAGCGCGAACGCTGTCCTCGGCCCCCTCGCCACGGTGAACAATGGTGCTGCCTATGCACGTATCTTGGGAGGCCAGATCGCGGCCTTCACCGGTGACTTAACCTACGTGACGGCGACGGATATTGGCGCTCTGGGTGGTTACACCGCGACTGGCAACCTCCTAGTGGACAGCTCTTCTACCGGTAATGTCATCCAGGCGGTTGGCACCACGGACCTAAGCACCATCAGCATCATGGATACGACGGCCCGCACGCTCACCATCGGGGCGGGGAACACCCTGCGCCTCGGAGCCACGGGCGGCATTCTGCGCAGCAGTGCGGCGGGTGGCGTGGTGGTGGGTGACTTTGGCAATGCGGGAACCCTCACGACGGGAGCCTTGGCCGGGGCCGACCTCGTGCTCACGAATGGCAACGCGACCGGCGCCCTCACAGTGAACTCGGTCATTGCCAACAACGCGGGCGGTGCGGTGGATCTCCTCGTGAATGGGGCTGCGGCTGCGACCACCATCCTTACCGGAGCCAACACCTATACTGGCACCACGACGGTGCAGGCGGGTACCTTGCGTGTCACGAACGGCGCGGCCTTCGGCACGACCGCAGGCGGGGTCACACTTCTTGACGGTGCGGCAGTTGAGCTTTCCGGCGGGATGTCCATTGGTGATGAGGCCCTGAGCATCCTAGGCACTGGCGTCTCCACCAACGGTGCCCTGCGTAACTTTAGCGGTACTAACTCTTACGGTGGCCTCGTGACTCTGGCGGGCACTGGTGAAATTCAGGCGGACACCGGCACCACCCTTATCTTTGATAGGCCGGGCGTGGCGACCGCGGTCACCACGGGCAGTGCCATAACCTTTGAGGCCGCGGGCACGGGTGTGATCACCTTCAATGATGCGCTGGTCACGACTGGCTCCGGCAACCCCACAATCACGAAGAATGGCACAGGTGCACTCAACTTCAACGTGGCCAACACTTTTGCCGGCACTGGAGGTTTTACCATCAGTGCTGGAACGGTCCGGATCAGCAACGGTGGGGCGCTGGGCGGAAACACAGGCGGAACGTCGATCGGAGCCAATGCTGCTCTGGAATTGACCAGCGGCATCACCACCAATGAGGCAATCACGCTCAATAACACCACTGGCATCGGTACCAACGGTGCCATCCGTAACATCTCGGGCAACAACTTCATCAGCGGGCAGGCCACGGTGGACAATGGCGCGGGGCGCATCCAATCGGACGCAGGCATGCTGACGCTTAGTGGTGGACTGCGCGGGGATCCAGACGCCACCACGGTCCGTGCCTTAACGGTGAGCGGTGCTGGCAACGTCCATGTCACAGGGAATATCGTGGTCGGTGGCGGCACTGGCGGTCACATCTCTCTGACCAAGATCGGCACGGGCACGCTCACACTTTCTGGGACCAACGCTTCCACCAGCACCACCTCAGTCACAGGTGGCTCGCTTGTGGTGACAAATGCAGCAGGTCTTGGCTCCGGTGCAGTCACCGTCAATGGCGGTGGGCTCAATTATTATGCAGCGACGGATGCCCCGCTTGTCGTCGCTGGCACCCTCGGCATTACCGGTGGCGCAAGCACCGTCATTGGCGGCTCGATTGGTTCTACGGTTACGAGTGCGCAGATCAATGTGACTGGTGCTGCCACCATTACCAACGCAGCCCACCGGGTTAACATTTACGGGGTGCCGGGAACCACGCCCA
>JBBARN010000142.1:4546-14266 GCA_040399845.1 Luteolibacter sp.
GCCCCCACCGCGACGGTGCTCGGCGGGAACATGACGATTAAGACCCTGACCATCGCCGATACCACGAATGGCCTGGGTCTCAATGCAGATGGCAACACCTTGACCATCACGCCTGCCAGTGCCGCGGACGGCATTATCATGGCGGCAAGCGTGCCTGCTAGCGCCATCGCCGCGAACGTGGCACTCGGCGCGGCGCAGACATGGACGAACAATTCGGCCAATGGCCTCTCCGTCAGCGGCGTCGTGAGCGGTGCCTTCGCTCTCACGAAAGCCGGCACCGGCCCGATGACGCTCAGCGGGATCAACACTTACAGCGGCGGCACCAACCTTTCCGCAGGCACTCTTGTAGCGGCCAGCACCCAAGCGCTCGGCTTGGCGGCGAACACCCTCAATCTTGCGGGCGGCACACTCGACCTCGCTGTTGACAACAGCATCGCAGCGAACGTCACCACCATCTCCGGCAATGCCGCCATCGTCTCCAACCGCGCCACGAGCAATGCTGGTATCACTCACACCTTGGGCACGCTCAGCATCGGTGCCTTTGAGCTGGACCTGACCGCGGGGTTGAACGTGGCGAGCGGCACCGCCGGCCTCACCTTTGGCGCGACCACATTCACGGGTGCGCCGATCTTCGATGTCGGCGCCAGTGCCAATCTGACTCTGGGTGCGATAACAAACGCTTCCAACTTTGCCACCATCAAGCAAGGAGCGGGTATCCTCACCATCGGTGGGGCGAACGCCAGCACGGGTACGCTAACAATCAATGCCGGCACAGCTACTTTGAATGCAACCGGTCGGTGGACCGGTGACGTCACCGTGGCCTCTGGCGGAACGCTTCAAAATACGGGCGCAGGCACGAACGGTCTTATCGGCAACCTCATCGTCCTGTCCGGCGGCGTTTTTGACAATCAGCAGACCGGTGCGGAAACCATTGCTGCCTTCAATCTCGAAGGCACCGGTATCTCCGGCACCGGCGCTTGGGTCAACAACGTAGCGGGCACCACGGCAGGGACTTTGACTTCCACGGCAGGCATCACCCTGACCGGCAATGCCAGCGTCGGCGGTGCAGGGAACATTGCCACTGCCAGCGCCATCAGCGGCACTGGGTTTTCACTCACCAAGGTGGGAAATGGTACACTGACCTTGGGAGCAGCCGCCAGCACTTTCGATGGTGGGCTGATTGTCAGGGCAGGCACAGTCATCGGTGGCAACAATGCCAACACCTTTGGTGCGACCGCGAATCCGATCACTTTGGGCGACACCTCAGGTAGTGCGAACGCGGCGATCGTTTTCGTCAACGCAGCCAGCAATGGTGCTAATCCGATCAGCGTAGTCTCTGGCAGTAGCGGCGCCGCGTCGATCACACTGGGCAACTCGACGGGTGCTATCGTGCTGAGTGGACCCATTACCCTTGCCAAGGATCTGATCCTCACCAAGTCAGGCACCACCGGTGCCTCTCAAATCACTGGTGGCATCACCGGAACCGGCAACGTCATCATCAGCAACAATGCCACCACGGGTACCATTACCTTGGCAACGGCGGCGATCAATCCTAACGGTTCAATCAGCAACACGAGCACAGCTTCGGGTGCCACGACCATTAGTGCAGACATCGGCAGCAACGTCACCAACATCACCCAGAACAGCGCCACGTCTGCCTTGACCCTCAGCGGCGCAAGCATCGCCTACACTGGCGCGACCAATGTAAGCGCGGGCATCCTAAACATCAGCGGAGACGCCGCCGGTGGTGCCCGCAACCGCACCACGCTCAGCGTGGCTGGCGGTTCTACCCTCAACACGTTGAACGCCGCGGGTCAGCTTATCACCCTTAGCGGAGCCATCAATCTCGGTGCTGGTGCTGGCACCGCCACCCTGGGCCTCGACATCGGGAGCCTAGCTAATTTTGACCAGTTCGCCTCTTCGGCCGCTGCCACCACGGCCAATTCTGTCGTCTTAAACCTCAACGGCATCGGCGGTATCGTCACCGGGAACTACGACCTGCTCACCGCCACTAGCGGCTTGAACACGGCCAGCTATTCCATCGGCTCATTCGCAGGCGGTGGTGGATTCAGCTATTCGTTGAGCACCGATCCCACTTACGTCCGGCTCACTGCGGCCGCCCTGTCAGGAGCGATCTACTGGGGCGGATCCGCGAACACAAGTTGGTCTGGTTTCAGCGGTATAAACTCGAACTTTGCCACCAACATCGGCGGCACCAACGCCAACGGCACTCCTGGCCTTAACAGCAACGTCATCTTCTCCACCAGCACCCAGACCGCAGCTTCGCTGGCATCAACCCTCGACGGAGCCTTCAGCATTCGCGATCTGACCTTTAGTAACCAAGTCGGCAGCGGCCCGCTCACCTCAATCGGCATCGCCCCAGGTGTCGGCGGAAGCCTCACACTCACTCCGACTGTGGCTAGCGCGGGTATCAACATCGAGACCGGAGCACCTGCTTCGATTGCGATTTCGGCTCCTATCACTCTCGGTGCAAACCAGACTTGGACCGTGGCCGATAGCGCCACCAATTTGACCTCCAGCGGCATCATCAGCGGCACTGCAAACCTTGTGAAAGCAGGTCCTGGAACGATTACCATCAGCGGTGCTCACACTTATGTTGGAACCACGACCGTCAGCGCGGGTGTTCTCCAGGCGGGAGCAACAAACGGCTTTAACACCACCTCCGCGCACATTGTTGACGCAGGAACAACACTGCGGCTGAACAACTTCGCAGCCACCGTGGGTTCGCTTGCGGGTGCGGGAACGGTTGACAACCTCAACGGCACGGCTGGGCGGGCCCTGACGACTGGCGGCAATAATGCCAGCACTACATTCAGCGGGGTGCTTCAAAACGGCGGTTCCTTCGGCCTGGGCCTTGTCAAAGTTGGCACTGGCATGATGACACTCACTGGCAACAACACCATGACGGGTAACTACACCGTCAACGGCGGTCGCCTCGCCGTCACCACCGGCACCACGACCAATGGAGCGGGCCAGTTCACCGTGGGATCGGGAGCGACGACACGCGGCATGCTGCTCATCGGGACTGGGGCAAACATCACGACCACGGACATGGACTTCGGCAGCAATACGACCAACGCTGCCGGTGCTGGCTATCAAAGCGCCGGAACGGTCACTTTGACGGCAGCGGACGCAAATGGCGTCTTCGGCCTCGGGAATGCGAACACAGGTTACGGCTACTATGAGATCAGTGGTGGAATCGTGAACATGAATCGGCTCACCCTCTCCACTAACGCCACAACCGGCACGGGCATCTTCCGTCAGACAGGCGGCACGGTGAATGTCGGAACTTGGACCGCTGTCGGCCACGGCTCCGGTAGCGCTCTTCTCGACATTGAGGGGGGCATCTACAATTCCGGCACAAACTTTGCCATGGGGGTGAATGACGCTGGAGCCTTTTCGGTGACGAATGTGCGGGGCACCGGCACCCTAGTCGCAGCCAACGGCAGCACACTTCTAACCAACCGCGGAGACAACGCTGCCCGCGACAACATGACCAACGTGCTCAACGTGCTGACAGGTGGCACGATCCGTATGGCCTCCGGCGGCATTACCAATGGCACCACCACAGGTGCCACGAACAACTTCGTTCACATCAACCTCAATGGCGGCACGATCATCACCAATCAGGCCTCCACAAGCCTCATCAACATCAACAATACCAACACCACCCTCACAGCAAACAGTGGAGCCTTCATCTACTCCGGTGGCCTGACTGTGGACACAAACGGCTTTAACTCGACCATTCCCTCACCGTTGCAGGCTCCGAGTGGCGAGGGTGTGCAAAGCATCGCCGTGAGCACGGAAGGCACCGGTTATATTGGGGCACCTATTGTTCGCATCACTGGCGGCACGGGCGCAGGAGCCACAGCGGTGGCTAACATGGTCGATGATGGCAGCGGTAACGGCACCTACAAGGTCGGGAGCATCACCATCACCAATCCAGGCACGGGTTACCTGAACACGGATGTGCTAACGGTGAGCTTTGTGGATAATGCGAGCGTCTACACCACGCAGGCCTCTCTGGGGGCCGTTTCCTTCAACGGCGGCAATACCTCCGGCGGACTCACCAAGACCGGCGCTGGCATCCTCACCTTAAGCGGAACCAACACCTACACCGGCGGCACCACGATCAGCGCCGGCACCGTCGCTCTTGGAGTTGCCAATGCCCTCGCGGACACCGGGAATGTTACCATTGCAGGCGGCACCTTCGATGTCGCCACCTTCAATGACACGGTGGCCACCGTCTCGCTCCAAAGCGGTTCCATCACCGGCACCACAGGCACCCTGACTTCCAACGCCGCCTACGACATGCGCAGCGGCTCGGCCAGCGCCATCCTCGCTGGCAGTATGGGCCTGAACAAAACCACCGCAGGAACGGTGACTCTCTCCGGAGCGAATACCTACAGTGGCGTCACCAACATCACCGCTGGTACCTTGTCGTTCTCTGCTGCCAACAATCTCGGAAATGCCTCCGGTATAATTACGTTGAACGGTGGCACTCTCAACTACACCGGCAGCACCAGCATTAATTTGGCTGTGACTAAGGTCGTTACGATCGGTAGCAGCGGCGCTACGCTAAACGCGGCGGACGCCGGTGGCACCCTCAATCTACTCGGTGGCATCACCACCGCCACAGCAGCCAATTTGACCAAGACAGGCCTCGGCACCGTCTCCGTCACGGGTTCAACCAACCTCAATGGCGGCAACGTCACCGTCAGCGCTGGCGTCCTGAATGCCGGCTTCACTTCGACGGGCCTAGGAGCCATCGACGTGGCCAACGGAGCCACCTTGAACCTTTACGATGGAGCCACCACCGCGATGGCCATCAATGGTCTCACGCTCGCCACGGGCAGCTCACTCGGCTTTGACCTCAATGCGCCGACGGTGAATGACATCCTCAATCTCACCGGCACCGCCAACGTCACCCCGACCGTCTCGTTGAACTTCAACAACCTCGGTGGCTTGGGGGTGGGCACCTACGATCTCATCAACGTCAGCGCTGGCACCCTCTCGGCCACCGATTACGTGCTTGGCATCGCCCCTTCCGGCCTGAACTACAACTTCAGCACCATCAACTCCAATCAGACTTTGCGCCTCACCACCAGCACCTTGAACTTGGTTTACTGGCATGGGGATGAAACGCCGGGAGGCAGTTCCTGGAGCACCCTAAATGGTGCCGGTCCCTTCACCACCAACTGGGCTACCACTTCCACTGGCACCACCGACCTCGGTGCGCTCCCTGCGTCCACGGATACGCTGGTGTTTAGCAACACCAACGCCACAGGCCCCGCCATCGCCACCACGCTGGACGGTAACTTTACCGCAGACAGCCTCCAATTCACCGCCAATCCCTCCGGCGTCACTTCCGTGGCTGTCAATCAGGGTACCAGTGGCACCCTCACGCTCACTCCGGTCAGCGCCAATAACGGCATCGCCGTGGCCACCAACGCGGGTGCCATCAGCATCGGCGCCCCGGTAGCTACCGGCGCAGTCCAAACCTGGGAAGTGATCGGCGGCGGAGCTAATGGATCCTCTTTGACCGTGAGCGGTGCTGTGGCTGTCAACCATCTCATCAATAAAACCGGCGCTGGCAACCTCACCTTGAGCGGGAGCAACAGCGGCGCGGGCGGCATCAACCTCGCAGCAGGCTCATTGATCATCGGCCATAATAACGCTCTCGGCACCGGCCCCTTCACCATCGGGGCAGGCACCACCATTAACACTGGAGCCAGTGTCATCGCCAACGCGGGCAACAACGTGCAGAACTGGGACGGAAACTTCACCTTCACCGGCACAAACCAACTGAACCTCGGCACTGGTGCCGTCACCATGGGGGACAACGTCATCGCCACGGTCGCCGCACAGACTCTCACCGTCGGTGGGGCTATCGGTGACGGGGTTTCAACCTTTGGTCTCACCAAAGTAGGTGCGGGGACGCTCACGCTGAGCGGTGCCAATACTTATGGCGGCCTGACCAACCTCTCCATAGGCACTCTGAACCTCAACGGCAACAACTCTGGCGCTGCAGGCGGTGTCACCATGGCCGGCAGCACCAATCTCAACCTTGGGCATGCCAACGCTCTCGGCTCCGGCACCTTCACCATCAATGGGGGCACCCTGAACAACACCTCCGGCAGCAGCATGACTCTCGCTTCCAATGTGGCCCAGACCTGGAACAGCGACTACACCTTTACCGGCACCAACAGCATGAACATGGGTAACGGAGCCGTCGCCCTTGGGGCCACCACCCAAATCACCACCACCGCCAACACCCTGACGGTCAATGGAGTGATTGACGACGGTGCGAGTACGTTCGGCCTGACCAAGGTGGGTGCCGGCACGCTATCCCTCGGCGGCCTGAACACTTATGGAGGCGCGACTACCATCGACGTCGGGACGCTCGAATTCAAAACGAACCAAAACCTTGCCGCTGTAACGAACACACTGGTCTTTGGGTCCGCCAATACCACCGCCACCACAGGCACCCTCGACCTGTCAACTGCCAGCGCCACCTTTGGCGGAACCATGACCGTGCAGACCAGCAGCTCCAGCGCGAACACCATCACCATCGGTAACAGCCAGTCCCTCACGGTAAGTGGCAACGTGATCATCGGCAGCAGCGCTACCAGCAATACGACTACAAGGCTGGTGGTAAGTGGCCTGGGAGCCTTCAACGTCACCAACACGGCTGCCGCGGGAGCCTTCACTGTGGGCGGCATCAACGGCACTGGCGGAGCCGGAAACATCGCCGTAGCGGATTTCAGCGGCTTGGCCACCATGAACGTGAACCTCTCTGGCACCGGCAGCGTCATCACGGTTAATCCCAACCTCACGGCTGGCACCACCAACGTTAACAACCTGGATGCCACCCTGCGTCTGGCGGCCACCAGCACCCTGACGGCGACAACCCTCACGGTGGGTGGCGGCCCCACAAACAACGGCGCAGCAGGCCAGCGCAACGAACTCTATCTCGGCAGCACTTCTACGACCCTCAAAGCGGACAGCATCAATGTTGGCAACGGGAGCCGAGATGCCGGCTTCATCGGCGGAGGTGGAGGCACCTTGACGATCACCGACAAAGCAGGAACCGGTCGTGCTGCATTGAATATCGGCACTGGCGCGGCTGCCACAGGTGCCATTTCTTCTGGGGGCAATGTCGTTGATTTGACCAACGTGAACGCGAGTCTGTCGCTTAGCACACTGACTATTGGCGGCCAGAACCGGAACACAGATCGCTCCGACATCCTCAACTTCGTTTTGGGGACGCTGGACGCCACCACAGTGGTGGTCGGTGACAACGGTGGCACTGCAAGCACCACCGTCGCAAACAACACTTGGACCTCCACGCTCAACATCGGCGGGGGCACCACGACGATCGGCACAGGCGGTCTCGATATCGGTCGAGCCGACACGGCTGTGACGGGCACAGATGTCGCAAATGGCATCGTGAACATCACCGCTGGCACCGTCACCATCGCCAATAGTGCCGGACTTGCCTCTGCGGTCCGCCTTGGAAATAACACGGTCGCCGCAGGCATCACCGCCAACGGCAGCCTGAACATCACTGGCGGTAACGTGACTGTCTCTGGTCACATCATCAAAGGAGCCACCACAGGCGTGGGCTCAGCGACTCTCACGCTGAATGGCGGTTCGCTGAACATGAGCGGGAATAACATCGGTGCCGCCACACCCACGGTCACTTTCAACGCCCAATCCGGAACGCTGCAAAACGTGGCCCAGATCAACGGTGGCGCAGGTCTCACGAAAACGGCGGGTGCTGGAACCAATACACTCATTCTGGAAGGCACCAACACCTACACGGGCAACACTGTCGTTAGCAGCGGCACATTGCAGCTCGGTAGTGGGTTGGCCTCGGGCAGCATGGCCACCACTAGCCCCATCAGCGTTGGCGCCGGGGCCACCTTTGCGGTCAAACAAAGCGACCTCGTCACCCAAGGCGTTGAATTCAGTTCTGCGGCCATTACAGGTTTAGGGGGCTTCGCCCAATCTGGAACAGGGACCACCCTTTTGAATGTCAACAACACCTACAGCGGCCCAACCTCTGTCTCTGACGGCAATCTGCAGGTCGGAGTGGCCGGTGTCGGTGGCATCACAGGGACGACAAGTGTCACGGTCATGAAAACGGGTGCAACTTATGCAAACGCCGCCATTCTATCTGGATCAGGCACCATCGGCGGGGCAGCCGTAATCGGCGAAAGCGGCAATCCGGCAAACAAAGGCATCCTAGCTCCTGGAGACAACGGTTCTGCTGCAAACCGGACGCTGACATTAGCCCCTTCGAGCAGCCTTACTGTCCATGCAGGATCACAGGTCCAGATGGGCATTACAACCCACACAGGATTTGACGCTGGTTTTGCTGCCTACAATGGAAACGCGACCTCTTATCTTACGTCGCTGTCTTCTACGAATGATGGCACAGTTGGTTCAGCACCGGCGGCTTGGTTTGCCGCCCCTAGTTCTAACCAAGTGGATCATCTTGCTCTAGGCGGTGGAGCTCTGACCCTCGGAACCAATAATGGCGGGGCTCTAGCTGGCCAAGGAATCATGTCGATTTCCTCAAACTCGCTCGTTACGGGATCGTTAACGAGGGGGCAGATCTTCAATTTGATGGATTGGACCGGCCTGCTTTCTGGGTCCTTCAATGTTGGGTCGGGCTTCTCAACGGGCGGTATTCACGGCGACTTTGATCTTCCTGACATTTCATCCACAAGCTTCGCTTGGGACACCTCCGCCTTCAGAACGCATGGTGTGATCGTCGTCGTTCCTGAGCCAAGCCGCTTGATGCTGCTGTTCGTGGGTTTCTTCGGTCTGTTCTTCCGCCGCCGTCGTAACGACTAATCATTCCAATCCTCTAACTCTAAAGGCCGAAGTTTCTGTGAGGGACTTCGGCTTTTGTTTATCCTCTCAGATCTTCCCGCTTCGTTCTGCCGAGCGCACCCGATCTTTCACTTTAACTCCCCAAAGTCGCATCTTGCGAGAGTGCTGGGAACGGCATAATTAGATTTCCTGGCTGAAGCCTCGGTCATTGGGTTCCCGAAAAAATTCACCACTCCGAAGGGGGTTGTTCTGTCGTTCAGTGAAAAAGATCTGACATTAGGATTAGTTGTGTCGTTGAGATTCGCTATATTCCTAGGCCTAAGCCTTGATAATCAAGCAAACTAAAATATCAGGAATTCCGCAATCCCTTGAAATTCAGCCTCAATGACACTTGCTAGAATCGCGTTTTTGTTCGGAAAACAACAATAAATGTCTTGGCAAATATCATTCCTATGTGATTACATGGATTTGTAATTCAATCATTTCCAACCTTTCAGTCCTAGCAATTTGTTAGTCGCATCTGCCAGCCAATCAACCAACGCCAAATATTATTTTTCAATCCTTTCGTTAGGCGTTGAAAAATAAGGCTTCTATAGCATGTCTAACCAATCATCCACTCAACTCAGCAAACATCGTGCCAGTCTTTCTGGTACCGCCAATTCTCGTTTGATTGATTTTTGGATTAAATCGTTTTTTACGCCTCTGAGCCCAGTTGCCCGCATCGACTGATCGTTTTTCGCCCCCTTTCCGCACCCTGACCGCTTTTTAATTCGTCCACCAGACCCCATGAAGACCCCAACCATCCAACCGCTCTCGCTTCCAGTGCGCCTGACTCGCAGTCTCCGCACACCTTTCTGG
>JBBARN010000143.1:0-14248 GCA_040399845.1 Luteolibacter sp.
GATTTCGAAGGTGCCTCGGATTCAGCCATGTGCGCGGGAATCCAAGACGGCCCGGACGGGCGTGGCAACTCATTCCGGCGTTCATGCCGCAACCTTTTCGTGCCAGCGGAGTTTTATTGGCAAGCGAGACCCAGAGCGGACTCCTACGAATAAAACAAAGACCATCATGAAAACCACACTATCTGCGACGCTGGCTGCCCTTGTGGGCACCTGCATGATCGCCTCCGCCCAAGGCGAAAAGAAACGCCCGAATCGTCCACATGGACCGCCTCCTGAAATGGTCAAGGAATACGACAAGGACGGCGACGGCAAACTCTCCGATGATGAACGCGAGGCAATGCGCGATGCCATGAAGGCCAAGGCCGAAGAGCGCCGCAAGGAGATGATGAAAAAATACGACACCGATGGCGACGGCAAACTCAGCAAGGAAGAGCGCGAGAAAGCCGGTGCAGACCGCAAGGCCGCGATGCTCAAGCTTTACGATAAAAACGGCGACGGCGAACTCAGCCAAGACGAACGTGCCGAAATGCCACGCCCTCCTCGCGGTGAAGGCGGTCCGGGTGGTCCCGGAGGCAAAGGCCCAGGCGGCAAACCCCCAGGCGAAAAGCCACCGGGCGACAAGCCAGCCGCTGAGTAAGGTCGCCTCCTCAGACACATGATCCCCAGCCGCGGCCGGTTTCACCGGTTCGCGGCTTCTTTTTTACACCCTCCGATCCTATTGCTTCCGCACTCCCCAAACCCGGGACTTGCACCCGCGCCGCCCTCGCTCTAAGCATCCGCCCAAGATGACGCACGACCCCGACCAACATGCCTCGCTCGGAGCGATGTATTCGGATTATTTCCTCGATTACGCCAGCTACGTGATCCTTGAGCGTGCCGTTCCCCACCTCTACGACGGCCTCAAGCCCGTGCAGCGCCGCATCCTCCATGCGATGGATGAAATCGACGATGGCCGCTACAACAAGGTCGCGGGTATTGTCGGAAACACGATGAACTACCACCCTCACGGGGACCAATCCATCGGTGCCGCCATTGTTGGGCTCGGCCAGAAAGACCTGCTCATCGATACCCAGGGGAACTGGGGAAACACCCTCACCGGCGATGGTGCCGCCGCCCCGCGTTACATCGAGGCCCGCCTCACCAAGTTTGCCAACGACGTCGTCTTCAATCCCAAGACCACCAAGTGGTTGCCCAGCTACGATGGTCGCCGCAAGGAGCCGGACACGCTGCCCGTGAAATTCCCGCTCCTCCTTGCACAAGGCGTCGAGGGCATCGCAGTCGGCCTTGCCTGCAAGGTGCTGCCGCACAATTTCATGGAACTCATCGAGGCCTCCATCGCCGTCCTCCGCAATGAGCCCTTCACGCTGCTGCCGGATTTTCCCACTGGCGGCATCATGGACGCATCCGATTACCGCGATGGCCTCCGTGGCGGGAAAGTCCGCGTCCGTGCCCGCATTTCCACCGAGAAAAAAGGCATGCTCCGAATCACCGAGATTCCCTTCGGCACCACCACCGGTGCCCTCATGGAATCCATCGTCGCCGCAGCCGATAAGGGGAAAATCAAAATCGCCAAGATCGAGGACAACACCGCTGCCCACGCCGATATCCTCGTCCATCTCCCCGCCGGTGCCGATGCGGAAACCACTCGCGACGCACTGTTTGCCTTCTCGGATTGTGAACTCACCATTTCTCCCAACGCCTGCGTCATCGTCGATGGCAAACCGCAGTTCATGGGCGTGTCCGACATCCTCCGCCGCACCACCCAGCAGACGAAGGACCTGCTGCAAATGGAGTTGGAGATCAAACTTGCCGAACTCGCCGAAAAATGGCACTTCAGCTCGCTGGAAAAGATCTTCATCGAAAACCGCATCTATCGCGACATCGAAGAATGCACCACCTGGGAAGCGGTCCTCAAAGCCATCGACGACGGCTTGAAGCCCTTCAAGAAACTCCTCAAACGCGAGGTCACCGAGGACGATCTGGTTCGTCTAACCGAAATCAAGATCAAGCGCATTTCCAAGTTCGATTCCTTCAAGGCCGACGAGGAAATCAAGGGTCTTGAGAAAACGATCGACGAAACGGAAAAACACCTTCGCAATCTAACTAAATTCACCATCAAGTGGTTCGAGGAACTCGGCAAGAAGTATGCCAAGGGCAAGGAACGCCGCACCGAGATCGCGTCCTTCGATCGCGTGGACCGCATGCAAGTCGTTGCCGCCACGGAGACGCTCTATCTGGATGCCAAGAATGGTTTTGCCGGTTATGGCCTCAAGAAAGACGGCGAACCCGTCGAGAAATGTTCCACCATTGATGATATCATTTCCTTCACTCAGGATGGGAAGATGCGCGTCATGAAAGTCGCCGACAAAGTCTTCGTCGGCCAGAAGCCCCTGCGCGTGGCGATCTTCCGCAAGGATGAGGATCTGATCTATTCCATGATCTATCGCGATGGCCGGGACGGCACCATTCTCGCCAAACGCTTCACTGTCGGTGGGGTGACCAGAGATAAAGAATACGATCTCACCAAAGGCAAACCGGGCACCCGCGTCCTTTACTTTGCCGTGCACAAAACCAACGAGGAAAGCAGTGCCCAGATGCTGCTCGTTCACCTCAAGTCCGGCCTGCGCATGCGCAACCTCATCCGCCCGCTCCACTTCGCCGAGTTCGGCATCAAGAGCCGCTCCTCCGGTGGCAATCTCGTCACCAAACACGGCATCGAAAAAATCGTCCGCGCCCCCAAAGACTACGATCCGAATCTCGGGGCCTGAGATTGGAGATCGTGGCGGAAACCATTGACTTGGGAATGGTCAATGATGACCCGCGCCCGAGCGAATGGAACTGGCGTTGATCCATCCGGTCTTACCATCAATTCCGCTCAATCACGAATGGTCTTGCTCCTCAGTTTGGTGAAGTTCACCGAAAGCTGCCAAGGGATCGATAAGAAAACAATGAGGGCTCTGAGCTGGGATCGAGCGCCATCAACAGAGTTGGAACAACTCCTGATCGAAACCAAACCTTGGGGAGGGGACCGGATCACCCCGATCCATAAATACAAAAATAAAGCGGCCCGATCGATTATCCCCGGGAAAAACCCAAAAACCCAAAAGGAACTTCAATCGGACCGCCTGCGTCTCGCGACGCCGGGACGTAATCATTTCCAGGTCCGGTTGTCAACGCCTTTTTCAAATTTTTTTCAAATAGCCCCCTGCGACGTGCCGGAAGGAGCAAGCGTAGGGGCTTGGCCTTGCGGCGAGTGAATGCCTGAGGGCTGTAAGGATCCCTGACTTATTTGAAGCCGAGCACGTCCTGCATGTCGTAGAGTCCGGCGGGTTTGTCTTGCAGCCAAACGGCGGCGCGGACGGCGCCAGCGGCAAAGGTGAGGCGGGAGGAGGCCTTGTGGCTGAGTTCCACGCGCTCGCCATCGGCGGCGAAGAGCACGGTGTGATCTCCTACGACATCGCCGCCGCGGAGGGTGTGCATGCCGATTTCCCTCGCCTTGCGTGGACCGATATTTCCGAGGCGGCCGTGGGTGATGTCGTCCTGATAGGAAGTTCCGGTTTCCTCGTTGAGGATTTCCAAAAGGGTGCGGGCGGTGCCGGACGGGGAGTCGATCTTGTGGCGGTGGTGCATTTCCACGACTTCGATATCGAAGCGGTCCTGCTTGAGGATGCGTGCTGCTTGGCGGGTGAGCCAGAACAGGGTGTTGACGCCGACGGAGTAGTTGGAGGCAAACACGATGGGGATGGTGTTGGCGGCTTCACGGATGAAGGCGCGTTCCTCATCGGTGTGGCCGGTGGTGCCGATCACGAGGCGGGCGTTCTTTTTCAAGGCCGCTTCCACCACGGATCGGGTGAAGGAATGCACGGTGAAATCAATCGCGCAGTCGGCAGTGAGAAATGCAGCCTCAAGATCCTCGCCCGCATCGTGCGTGGCGCTCACATTCACGAGGGGTTCGGCCGAGGCTGCCTGAAGCAGCGCCTGGCCCATGCGTCCGGATTTTCCAGTGATCAATAAGTTAAGCATAAATGATATCTATCAGATTTTCGGTTTTTCAGCATTTGCCCCCTAGTTGTCTTCCCAAATCATGTGTTTGAGTTGGAGTTGTGCGGCGCGGGTGCTGGCTTCTTCAGCGCGCGGGCCTTGGAAAGAAGCGATTTTTCGTGCGCAGGCAATCGCTGCCGGCCAGCGCTGGGATTTTTCCAGCAAGGCTAGGGCGCGGAAACCGCAAAGTTCGAAGTAATGCCATTCGGCAGGAGGGTCGGTGGTTTCCAGAACCGAATAATACGCCATGAAGGCCTCTTTCTCCCGTTTGCGGCCCGGGTCCTTGGGATCGGGGATTTGTTCAAGAGTCCGGCCCCGGAGGTATTGCAGACGGTTGAAGATGGCGGCGTTGTTTTCCTTTTGGGCGAGCAATTGGTCATAAACGGCGAGGGCCTCGCTGAGTGAGTCGTTCTTGATGCTGCCTTGGGCGTAGATGGCCTCGCCGAGGAGCAGTCCCGCTGGCAGGTGGAGGGGATCGGTGGCGGGCAGTGACTCGAACCATTTCCTGAGAAACGCGATGGCTTCCTCAAGCCGATTCATATCGATCATCAGGCGTGCTTTTTCCAGCCGGGCAATGGCGGTGAGCGAGCCTTTGGATTCGATGACCTTGTCAAAGAGAATCAGTGCCTCCTGCTGGCTCTGGCTGGTGGGAACCAGCGCTGCGGAACGGGCGGCGAGCAGCCAGGCGGCTTGGGCGCGGCCGGGATCGGTATCGGTGGCGGCGAGTTTTTCGAGCACCAGGCGGGCATCGTTGTAGCTGGCTATCTGGAAGAGATTCCGCCCAAGCACCAGTGCGGCCTCTGCGGTGGCGGGGTCGCCTGGGTGCTGGGCGAGAATTTCCCGGGCACTGGTGATGGCTGCCTGATTTTCCCCGCCGATGTCTTGGATGCGAAGCCGGGCAAGGGCGATCTGGACGGGGTTGAGGGTGGCGAGAAGGTCCGGAGTGGTCGCAAGCGTGTCGAGCTGGGCGCGGGCGAATGACAAGTCCGGGGTGGGGCTCACCAGGGCGGCGTTCGCGGCGGCAAGCCTGGCCTCTGGAATCCGGGGATGTTGCGGAAATTGGGAGAGGAACTCCTCGATGGCGGTCCTTCGGGCGTCCGGCTGGGGCTTGGAAAGCGCGCGCTCCAAGGCAAGATCCGCAGACAGAGCGGGGTCATCCACCTGCGGGGACTGGACGGCAATGGTCTTGGTGTTACTGCCAGACTTGGGTTGGGTGTCGGCCTCGTTGAGAATGAGACGGAGGAGCGCGGCGTTGAGCCGTGCGGTGGTCGCTTCGGCCTCGCGCAAAACGCTAGCCGCCTCATCGAACAGGCGGACGGCATTTGAATCATCGCCCGTGCGGTGAGCCGACTGGGCCTCGATGAATGCAGCGAGCCCCCGGAGTTCCGGTGAGGAGCTGCTCTCGCGCAGGCTTTCGAGCATCTCCATCGCCCGGGTGGTTTCGCCTTTGGTGAGTGCCGACCGCGCTTCTTCAAACAACGCCTTGCCAGCCAAGTGGTGCGTGGGCTGCTCGACCCTCAGTCTCAAGCGAAGTTGGCTCGCAAGGGCCATGGCCTCCGGGGTGCCGACCGCCTGCAGGCCCATGGCACGGGTGAAAAGCGTCTGCGCCAGAAAATCGTTGGTTACCGCGAGAGTAGGCCATCCGCCGGTGGCATCAGAGTCGGCCACAGCAATAAGGCCGGTCGCCGGAATTTCGGAGGGTGTGATCCATTGGGCGAGTTTCTCGAGGATGGGATCGGTCTTTACCGGGGCCTTGGGAAGCAATTCCAACAGTTTCGAAAACAGGTCTTCGAGCCGTGGCGAGTCTGGATGACTCTGGATGAATCCGAGCAGAAAAGAACTGGCACCTTCCGTGTTTCCCGCGTTTTTCAAGGCATCTGCCAAAGCAAGAGCGGCGGCGTGATAGCGGGAAAGCGACTGGCCCTCGGGCTGGTCGATGAGCGATTGAAAACTGGCTGCGGCATCGATCGGGCGCTTCTCCTTGAGAAGGAGATGGGCTTCCAAAAAGGTCGCGAAAGCCTTCTCTGACTGTGGAATCTCCGCAGCCGGGGGCAGGGTGGCGCGGGCTTCTTCAAGTCGATCCAGATCGAGTAGGATTTCCACTTGATGGAGCTTCGTGCGGGCTTGGATGGGAGCTTGTGCTTCTTTCACCAAGGACGAAAGTGTGGTCAGGGCCTGATCGTTCTGACCGAGCGCATATTCAATTTTTGCCAGAGTGAAGGCGGCTTCCGTGCGCAAGGGGCGGGCGGGATTTTCGAGTTGGAGCGAAAGGTATTCCGAAGCTTCCTTCAGCCGACCTTGTCTCATGAGAACGATTCCGGTCCAGAAAGGGGTTTCCGGATGATCACGGGCGATGGATTCTTCCAGAATTTCCATGGCCTTGGACAACTCTCCCTCCCGGATCCTTGCCTCGGCGAGCCGGACGGCGAGGCGGGCTTTATCGGCGGACTCCAGATTCTGCGTGGTGAGGCTGGCCTCGTAGTGGAGGGCTGCCATTTCCCAAAGCCCATTGGCCATGGCCTCATCGCCCTTCCGCATGTCCGCAGCGGAGTCCTGCCCCGCGAGGGAGCAGGGCATTGCGATCAGCAGAGAGTGAAACAACCAACGGGAATTCATCCGACGTGCCGATTCTGAAGGCGGCAGGTGACATTGACCAGCACGGATGCTCGGAAATCAGGCGCAGGTGCCAAACGTGCGATCGCCCGCATCTCCAAGCCCCGGCAGGATGTAGCCGCGGTCATTGAGGCAGCGGTCCAGCGCTGCGGCGAAAATTGGCAATTCCGGGTAGGCTGTTTGCAGGGTGGAAATCCCTTCGGGAGCGGCGACAAGGCAGGCGAAGCGCAGGTGTTTGGCCCCGGCCTCGATCATGCTGCGCACGGCCTCCACTGCGGATCCGCCAGTGGCGAGCATGGGGTCCAAAATGATGATTTCCTGATCACCGAGCACCGGCGGATGCTTCATGTAGTAGGGCTCTGGAAGCAGTGTTTTCTCATTGCGTGCCAGCCCGATGTGGGCGACCGCAGCTTGAGGAATCATGTCCAGGAAACCATCCAGGAACACCAATCCTGCACGAAGCACCGGAACCAGCACGATCGGCCTGGCCAATTGTCGTGCGGAAGTGATTTCCAAAGGTGTGGTGCAGGAAACCACCTTGGTTTCCAAGCTGGCAGTCACTGCCGGAACCATCAACGAGGCAATCCGCCGCATGCGCTGGCGGAACTCGGGAGAAGGGCAGGACGGTTCTCTCAGGCGACCCAACTCGTCGGCTATCAGTGGGTGATCGATGAGGTGGAACATGATATCTAACAGATAGATGAAGTCTAACGGGAAAGCAGTTTTCTCAGCTCCGGAAGTGGCAGATTGAGAACGGTGGAGGCTTCCTTGAGATCGCCATCCGCCCGTTCCAAAGCCCGCTTGGCGATTTCCTGCGAGATCCAATCGAGGAGATTCTCGCCGGTGGGGGCGATGTTGATCAGTTGATCGATGGAGGCTGTCAGAAACGCCGGAGATCTTCCTGGGGCGGAGGCCAGGGGGATGTCTGCGGGCAGGAGAATGTTGGACGAGGCGAGAGCGCAGGCGCGGGCAATTGTGTTTTCCAACTCGCGGACGTTGCCCGGCCAGGTGTGGGATTGCAGCGCGTTGACCGCTTCCGCAGAGATGCGGATGCGGGCCATGCCGTTCTTCTTGGTAGTGCGCTGGAGGAAAAACTCGGCGAGTAGAGGCACGTCCTCGATGCGTTCCCGCAGAGGGGGAATGCGGATTTCCACGACGTTGAGGCGGTAGTAGAGATCCTCACGGAAACGTCCTGCGGAAACTTCCTCCGCCAGGTTCTTGTGCGTGGCGGCGATGATCCGGACGTCGGTGGTGATTGTTTCGTTGGCCCCCACGCGGGAGAATGAACCGTCCTGCAGCACCCGCAGGAGCTTTACCTGAATGGTCAGCGGCATGTCGCCGATTTCATCGAGGAACAAAGTGCCGCCATCCGCTTGTTCAAAGCGACCCGCACGGCGGGCGATGGCCCCGGTGAAGGAGCCTTTTTCGTGGCCGAAAAGTTCGCTTTCAAGAAGATTTTCCGGAATGGCACCGCAGTTGATGGTGATCATCTCCTTCTGGCGGCGCGGGCTGTATTCGTGCACCGCCTTGGCGACGAGCTCCTTGCCGGTGCCGCTTTCCCCGGCAATCAAAACGGGCGCATCGGAACGGGCGACCCGTCCCACCAGCTTGAAAACTTCCTGCAATGCGCGGGAAACGCCGATCATTTTGACGCGGCCACCGTCGTGCTTGGGCGCTTCCGCCATCGGTTGATCGGCGCTGCGGCGGTCATCCTGAGTCTGGAGCGCAGACTCGACGACGGGGCGAAGTTCAAAGGCGAGGGACTCCTTGCGCAACACGTCGTGGGCACCGCGCTGGGTGGCTTCGATGATTTGGCCGGTGGTTGGGAAACCGGTGGTCAGGATCACCAGCGTCTGCGGGCTCTGCTGCAGCACGCGGCCGAGGAACTCCATGCCATCGAAGGGCTCCATCTCCATCGCCGCCACCACCACGCCTACTCGGGTTTTCTCAACGACCTTGATGGCATTTGCGGCATTGTCGCAGCGCAGGATGCGAAGATTCTTCGCAGCCAAATGTTTGGTGGCCCAATCCAGGAAATCCAGATCGGGATCGACGAGCAACAAGGTGTCTTCTGCGGAACTGTCGGGCATTTCGGGTGCGGGGGCAGTCAAGCAGGCCATCGGAGGAAAACACGATAAAAAATCGCAGCTACCCGGAATGAGGGGGTTATTCGAAAAATTTCTTCAACACCCGTTGTTCGGCTGGGTCGAGGGATTCCTTCCACACTCGATCCCCGCCTGTCCCGGTGGAATCCGTGTTTCCTCCAGCGGAAAGCCGCGATGCTGACTGATCCACATCGTGTTCGTTTTCCTGAAGTTCGAGCAAATCGCCCGGTGCGGACTTGGATAGATCGCGGGTCTCCAGAGGGGATGTTTCGCCAGTCTGCACGGCTTCTTTTTCCTCTCCGAGCAGATTCGGATCGTGGCCGGGGCCACGGCTGATTCCACCCTTGCCGAGACCTTCGACTTCATCGTCGGCCTTTTTCCCTTCACCGTTGCCATCTGCCAAGCCTTGGTCTTTTCCTTCACCGTTGCATTTTCCCATGCATTTGGCGTGTTTTTTGAGGTTTTCGCCGAGTTGCTTGAGTTGTTCCGGCGTGAGCTGATCGAGGTTCTTCAGGTCCAGCTTCTGCATTTGCTCGAGCAGCTCAGGGTTGGGTTTCATGGCTCCGTTGCGTAGGCCCTCCACCGCCTGATCGAAGGCCTCCATGAGGCGGGCCTGCTCTGCCGGATTGCCGTTGGGATTGTTTCCGAGTGCTTCGATTGCACTTTCGGCACGACCGAGTTCCTTTTCGACCCGTTCGGTTTCCGCGCGGTGGGATTCCTTGAGGCTGTCGGTGGCCTCGAGGGAGGAATGACTGAACCATTGCTCCTCTTCCTGGGCTTGGAGTTCATCGAGCTTTTTGCGCATTTCCTCAATGTAAGGTTCGTCCGCAACCTCTTCCTGAGCGAGAAAATCGAGTTCGGTATTCAACTGGCTCCAGGCCTGCGGCTGCTCCGGTGCGGCATAGGTGGCCGCGGTGGTGGCGGAAACCGGGATCCACAAGCCGGCGGCGAGAAGGGATAGCGCTCCGAGCATGGGCACCCAGAGGCGGTTCCATTGCCAGCGCAAACCGGCGTCCACCTTCGCGACCGGCCCAGGCCAAGGAGCAACACCGGCACTGGCGGCGGAGAGCGCATTTCTGAGCCGCATGGTCGCTTCCATTCGCACCAAGGCCTGCTCGGCCTTCTCAAATCGTTTTGAGGCTCGCCAATAGCTTGCGATTGCCACGCAAAAAAGCAGTCCTGTCACTCCGACAATCAGCATCCAGAATGGGGTTTCAGGAAACTCCCGCCGGAGCAGCAACAAGGCGGCCGACCCGATCATCGCGGCTCCCAACAAGGGCGCGGTCATGGTTTCGAACCACCATCCGAGATTTACCCGCCTGCTGACGTAGCGGGCTTGGGTCTGCCAAAATTGCCGATGCTCATTTTCGCTACCGGAGGTCATGTTTGGAATCCTATCGCAAACCATTCGGGAAGCGATGGGAAAATCTCCGGGGGCTTCCTCAAATCAGGCCAAGTGCCTGATCGAGCGTTGCCACCACTTGATCCGCGCCGAAGGCTTCGAGTTCGGTGGTTGAAAATCGTCCTGTGGCGACGGCCAGGCAGCGTGCGCCGATGGCTTTGGCGCAGGCGATGTCCTTGGGGGTGTCGCCGATCACCCATGTTTGATCCGCTGAAAACGAGCGGCCCGCATGGGCAGCGGCACGTTGTTGGGCGATGGGTCCCAATCGGTTGCGGTCGTGGTGATCGCAACCGTAGGCACCGAACTTGAAATAGCCATCGAGCCCGAAGTGCCTGACTTTCGCCGCAGCACCACCCGCCGTATTGCCAGTGAGCAAGCCAAGTGTGGTTCCACCGCGATGGGCCAACTCCTGCAAGAGGGCAGGGGCCCCGTCGATCACCCGGCCGGGAAATCCACCGTTTACAAGATTCCAGTCGAGGCGCTTCTGATAGACGGCGAAATATTCAGCGATCCTTTCTGGCGTTGCCTCGACTTGGAAAAAATCACAGATTTCCCTAACGATTCCAAGATCGGTGGCCCCCGCGAGATCGAGCGGTGGGCCATCCGAGCCGAAATACTCCACAGTGGCCTCATTCAAGGCCGCCATGCCGGCACCGCCGGTATCCACCAGCGTTCCGTCGATGTCGAAGAGGTAGAGCATGGCGCTACCGGAATTTCCTCAGGATTTGGCTTCCCCGGCGGAAGGCGCGGCTTCAGGGGCCTCATCGGGCACTTCGTCCGGCACTTCGTCGTCGATCTCCGGTTCGGCGCTTTCGTCTTCCTCGAAGTCGTCTTCTTCCATCAATTCACCATGGAAGAGATGGAACTTCCGCTTGCGCTGGTGCTGAGGAAGCGGCGAGAGGATCATCGCCACCGCACGGCCGTTGAGGCGGGGTGGTTGGTCCACTTGGGCCATCGTCTTGAGGTCCTCGATGATGCGGTTGAGCACCACGAATCCAAGGTCCTTGTGGGCGTTTTCACGGCCCCGGAACTGGAGGACGAAACGGCACTTGTGATTGGTGTCCAGGAATCCTTCCGCACGGCCGAGCTTGATGTTGTAGTCGTGCTGGCCGGTGCCCACGCGGAATTTCACTTCCTTCATGCGGGTGGCGCTCTTCGACTTCTGCTTCTTCAGCTTGGCCTGCTCGTATTTGTATTTCCCGTAATCGACAATCTTGCAAACCGGGGGGTCCACCTGGCCGGCGATTTCGACGAGGTCGAGTCCCATGGCCTGCGCTTTCGCGAGGGCTTCCCGTGAACTCATGACTCCAAGTTGCTGGCCGTCACTGGTGACGACGCGGACTTTGGGGGCGCGGATTCGGTCGTTGATCCGCGTCATATCGCGGAAACGACCCCTGTTTTGGTCTCTTTGTGGCTTAGCGATGGCTTTGTCCTCCGATGGGTGGATGCGACGCACCAGCGCATGCACAGCCTGAGCCGACACGCTGAACCGGTGCGAAGAGGGATGCGGAACGATCGAGCAAACGCCGGGTCATAACGTGAAGACGGCGAAGTCAAACCGATCCAAGTGACCGGTTTTTACTGCGTAGGGGCATCGTTCCTGAAAAATCATTGAGCGGCTGTTTGGCCGGAAATCGTCGCGCGAGGTGTGCCTGGAAATTATTTCCGAGACGCTTGCCTGCAACTGATTGGGATCACTACAGTAAGGGCCCGAATCCGGCAAGTTTCTTTTTCGGAGTTTCTTTTTCGGAGTTCGCCCGTGGCGAGGGCTCTGGAACTGACGGAGTTCATCTGCAATGTCGCCAAATTCCTTGCTGAAGTCATCGCTTGCCCGGGCTGTGCATTTCGTGCTGTCCTCCCGCTGTGTCTGCGGTCACCAACATTTCCACTTATCGATTCGCCCCGCTGAGCGGGCTCAAGGTCCTGCGTGAGGAGTTGCAGGCGTCCTGCAAGGAGTGGGAATTGAAGGGGACCATCCTGCTGAGCACGGAGGGCATCAACCTGTTCGTCGCGGGGGCGGCGGAGTCGATTGACCGCTTGCTGGGGCGTTTGAGGGCGATTCCCGGGCTGGAGGATCTCACGCCCAAGATTAGCCTGAGCGATGCGCAACCCTTCAACCGGATGCTGGTGCGCTTGAAAAAGGAGATCATTTCCTTCGGCGTGGAAGCGGTGCGACCGGCCGATTACACGTCGCCGAAAATCGCGCCCAAGGAGCTCAAGCGCTGGCTGGATGAAGGCAAGCCGGTGACCTTGCTGGACACGCGCAATGATTACGAAGTCAAACTTGGCACCTTCAAGGGAGCCATCGACCCCAACATCAAGACCTTCCGCGGGTTTCCCGATGCGGTTCGAAAGTTGCCGGACGAGCTCAAGGAGCAGCCGGTCGTGATGTTCTGCACCGGCGGCATCCGTTGCGAGAAGGCCGGGCCGTTCATGGAACTGGAAGGGTTCCGCAATATCTATCAACTCGATGGCGGTATCCTCAAATACTTCGAGGAATGCGGGGGCGATCACTACGATGGAGATTGTTTTGTGTTCGACCAACGCGTGGGGGTGGATCCGGCGCTTTGTGAATCGGATCATGCGATTTGTTTCGTTTGTCTTGCACCGCTGGAAGTGAGGGATCAGGAGGATCCGAGATATGTCAAAGGCAAGAGCTGTCCGTATTGTTTCAAGGGCGAGAGTGAGTTGATTTCTGCTCGGATTGCCTCGCGTGAGGCGAAACTGCGTGCAGCCTGTGATCCGTTGCCGGGATCGATCGCGCAGGAAAACCGCAGGCCGGTGAACATTCCCGCCGCGCAGGACCGGCGGCCATTGATCGAGGTGCTGGTGGATTTGTTTCCACAGATCGCCGCAGAGGAATGGGAGCGGCGCATTGCGGAAGGGCGCTTTGTGAGTTATGGCGGAGTCGTGCGCGGTCGCGATCATATCGTGAGGGCTGGCGAGCGGGTGGTGCAGATTTTCCCGCCAGACGTCGAGCCGCCGGTGGCCACGGACATCCGGGTGATTCATGAGGATGAGGCGGTGATTGTTGTTAGAAAACCCGCGCCGCTGCCGATGCATGCCAGCGGGCGATTCCATCGCAATACGCTCCAGCACATCATGAATCTCGCCTGTGAGGCACCGCACATTCCTCGGCCGGTGCATCGTCTGGATGCGAATACCACGGGCATCGTGTTGTTTGCGAGGACTCGTCATTTCTGCCGCTTGTTGCAGCGGCAGTTCATCGAGGGGCGTGTGGACAAAAGATACATCGTCCGGGTGGCAGGCAATCCGTTAGAAGATGAATTTTTCTCCGAGGCACCGATTTCCTCCGCGCCACAAACATTGGGGACGCATGCCGTGGATGAGGAAGACGGGCAGGCATCGCGCACGGATTTTCGCGTGATCCGCCGCTGTGCCGATGGCACGGCGGTGTTGGAAGCCACGCTGGGAACCGGCCGGACCAATCAGATCCGCATTCATCTGTGGCATCTCGGCCATCCGGTGGTGGGCGATCCGGCGTATTTGCCGGACCAGAAAATCGGCGATACCCAAACGCTCGACACCGAATCCCCGCCGCTGCAACTGCATGCATGGAAGCTGGCATTCGAGCATCCGCGCACCGGTCTCCCGATGGAGTTTGAGGCGGACTTGCCGGAATGGGCGGAGCGTTGAATGGCGGGTTGCTGAATTTCAGCTATCCGCTTCCTCATCGTCTTCAAACGCGGCCTGCGAGCAGCAATCGCTCTTGAGAAAGAGGTAGGTGCCCGCCGCGATCAGTCCGACGATCACGGCGCCGCCGATCCATGCGGCGGCAGGTTGTTTTGCCTGATCGCGAAGCACGCGGAGATGCTCGGCCGAGTAGAGCTTGCTGGATGCGAGGTGGTTTTTTGCCGTGTCCGCGAGGCCGCGCACACCCTCGGGAAGTGTGTGGCGCGTGGTGTGTGAAAACAGGCGGCCGATGTCCTGCCGAAGCAAAGAGACATCCTGGCTGACGCGGGAAAGAAGGTCGTTGGTGCGGGGGGCTTGGAATGGGGTGTTCATGATGGGTGTAACGCGCGGAAACTGTGAGAAGGCCCGGGCGGGGAAAGTGTGTTTGGGGTCA
>JBBARN010000144.1:0-14122 GCA_040399845.1 Luteolibacter sp.
GGCAAAGGCCGCCGGTGTTTGTTTCTGTTGAAGGCCAGAATCAAGGTGCCTCGACCGCGATAAGTCGACCGAAGAGCTTCCCACCGGCTGCTTTGGAGGCGGGGATGGTGATGACGATGGTGTCGGTATCGGCATTCGGTGCATCCTCGGTGACATCGACTACGATGGCGTCAGTGGTGGAATCCGTAGTGCCTACCTGCACTTCATTAGCGGGCGACGGGAAAGACAGATCGGTGGACCACTGGAATTTGAGGGCAACGCTGGATTCCGAAATGTCCTTGCGCTTGAAGGTGAATGTTAGGTTACCGGAGGATTGCGAAGCTTGGGGAAGAAGTGCGACCGAGTTGGATCCGGGGTTGGCGGGATTCGGTTCGCCGCCAAGTACGAATTCGAGGCCGTTATCGAGGCCGTCGTTGTCGGGGTCGACATCGAAGGCTCCATCGGGCCCCAGCAGGGTTCTGGAAGCGCCCCAGGAGTCATAGGCAGCCAGCGTGAGATTCGCATCAAGCACGTAGAATACAGGCTTTCCTCCCACCAAAGCGACAAGCACGGACCTGAGGGGATCCAAGGCGATGAGTCTCAGGGGTGTGCCCGTGAAGAGGTGGGTTGAAGGAATCAAGCTGAAGTTGTTGGCATCCCATCGCTGAATCTCCGTTTGTTCACCGACAGGTCGAATAGTTAGAAGCTCATGGTTCCGCCACATGGCATCCGTGAATGGATTTGGCAGGGTGGCCACCGTTGTCATGCCGTTTGTTTCGATCACGGCTCCGCTGCCGATTACCAC
This sequence comes from Luteolibacter sp., assembly GCA_040399845.1. Lineage (GTDB taxonomy): Bacteria > Verrucomicrobiota > Verrucomicrobiia > Verrucomicrobiales > Akkermansiaceae > Luteolibacter. Next base: position 785 of record JBBARN010000144.1, read on the forward strand.
GCGGCTGCCGGAGGGATTGGCACGGAGGCGCATGCCCGGGGCGGAAACCACACTCGCGGCAGTCTGACCATTTCCGGAAACCTTGCCTTGGGCGTCGATGGTTTGGAAAAGGAGATTCCTCCCGTAGTTCGCGGAGTTCTTCAGGAAATACATGCGTCGTTTGACGGGTTCCCATTCCCAGAGCGATTCGACTTCTGTGATCGTCCTGGTTTCGGTTGGTACGCCAGCGGAAGTAAAGATGGAGTGAAGGCCCAGATTGGAGAACGTGGAATCCTGATGAGTGGTTGTGATGAACTCGTCGTTGATGGCGAGTGCAAGCGGGGACTGGGGCAATGTGATCAAGGGAACTTCGGCGGGAGCGATGCTTGAGAGATCCATTTCCCTGACGACTCCTGACTCGTAGGAAAAATAGGCGCGGTGTTTTTCCTTCGAGAAAGCTGCAAACTTAGGTGAGCCGACGAGCGGCAAGGTGGATAGGAATCTTCCGGTCTGGGATGACCAGCGGAAGACGCATAGGTGGGACTTGCTGAACAGTAGGAGATTCCCGTCCCGATCCAGGAATATGTCATTTGGAGTGAATGCCAGGCCGCGTGGGTTGATTTCCTCGCCCGGCTGGGAATTGGAAAAAAGAGAAAGGGGCACTAGGTCCACGCGGAGTCCTCGCGTTGTGAAGGGTTCAAGTGTGAAGACAACGGCGTCTGTTGCCGATACCGCCACCCGGTGAGCGCTTGCGGAGAGCGTGAAACTGCCGGTTTCCATCAACCGGTTGTCATACGCAACCAGCCTATCACCTCGCAGAACGATCGGAATATCGACACCATGGAAGGCCAGATCGGTGAAGGCGGCTCCGAGGACGTTGGTGGAGCTGAGGGAATCGGTGGAGTAAACATTGCCGGAGGTGTCGGCAACGCGGCCATCATTGGGGAACACGAAAATACGACTGCCAGAGGGATAGGCACCCGTCTGCCAATTTTTGGCCTGATTCATCAGATTTCCATCCGCTCCGATTTCCATGAAACCGACATTGGTGCCGCTCTTCCGGTAGAAGGCGCGGTTGAGACTGGGAGCGACCGTGAACGCATCGCCATTCCACGTGGGTGTGAAGCTGGAGAGCTAAGAGCCCGTGTGCCTACTTGTGGTAGTATACGGTCCACTCGCGGTGCTGAAGACCAGCACGTCTTTGATGGTGAACAATTTCGTGATGGTGGCACTCGCATTCACGATCAAAGTGCGGTTGCCGCCGTTCAGAGCAAACCGGACCACCGTGCGATCCTCGGCCACAAACAAATAGGAATCGTCCGCCCACAAGGCACTGGCGGTGGTAGTGAGGGGAATCGGAGTCAGCCAGTTGCGCGCCACCAGATCGTAACGCTCGACGCGGTTGGGGCTGCTGAAGGCAAAATAGTAGGTGTTTCCGGAGCGCATGGAATGACCGGTAAATGCGCCTCCGACGCTGGTCGTCTGCGTCGTGAGTTGCACATAAGCCGAACTTCCTGTGGCGTTCACGGCTTTTACCCGATAGGAATAAGAGGTGTTGTGAACGGCGGTGCTGTCGATGAAGGTGACCGTGTTGTAGGAAAGATTTCCAATCTCGGTCCAAGTTGTGGCCGGGTTGGTCGAGCGCTCGACCCGGAAAGTTTCCTCATTGGATGAATTGTCGCTCCAACCCAAATTCACGGAAGTGGGAGTAACCGCGGTCACGGTGAATTGTGAGGGAGCCACCGGTGTCGAATCGGAACTGCGGGTGGTAGCACTCACTTGTGCAGACAGGTCTCCGGAAACGGCACCGTTCACCGCCTGAACCCGGAAGTAATGGGTCGAGGCCGCTACCAAGTTGCTGCTGGTATATTCAGTGGAACCTGCGGGAAGCATGATCTCGGTCGCCGTGCCGTCAGGCGTGGAGGATTGGAAGACTCGAAAGCCCGATTCATTGTTAGAATTGTCCCGCCACCCGATGGTGATCGCCTTGCTGAACACACGGGTGACTTTCAAGCCATAAGGTTCACCGACAGGTTGGTCGGAACGGGCGAGTGTCAGAGCGCTGACGGTGAACGAGGGCAGGGACGTTAGCGTTCCATACTTGGAGAACACACGGAATTCATAGGTCGTTCCGGAAGCCAGTCCGGAGACGCTTGTCTCCGCGGCATTCGCGGGAGCCGATGTACCAGCCATCCATTCGCCGGATGAGGTTCGGTATTCGATGACGAACTGCTCCTCGTTGTTGGAGTTGTCCTGCCACCTGAGACCAACGGTGTTCGTTCCGCGATGGGTCACTGCCAAAGCCGATGGTGCAGCCGGTCTCGCGGGCGAGATGTAGGTGGGCTCCAAGGCTCCGTTTAGCAATGTGAAACAAGGCTCGCCACTGACCATCGAGATCAACACCAAACGGGTCGGGTCCAAAACATGCAGTCGAACCGGTGTGCCGGTGAACAAACGGGTGACCTCTTCCTGCACGAACTGATTTCCCTTCCAAACTTGAAGTTGGCACTGACCCAGCTGCGGGCGGATGGTCACCAGGTTTCCGCCAAACCACACTCCGTCGGTAAACTCGTTGGCGAGATTGATCGGATTTGTCAGACCGTCCGCGCTGAAGACCAGCCCGCTTCCCACTGCTACTTTCGAGCCGTCCGAGCTCACACGGATGGGCTTCGTGCCGGTGAGCCTTGTATAATAGGAAACCTCATCACTGACGGTGATTTTTCCATTCGAGTCGATGGTGTCAAAGGGGAGGCCGTTCGAAATGGATCCCACCTGAAAATGATACATGCGGCGTCTGTTCGAGTCCCAGCCGAAGTGCTGTCCGTAAAAGATTAGAGTCGAATCGTTGCTGGCGATTTGTCCGGCAGGTGAAAAGATTGTCACGGCTGGGCTGGTGGAGACTAACGGAAACTCGCCAGCCAGCGCCAAACCCAGGGGAGGTCCGGGCAGGTTTGCGAACGGTGTTTCGACCGGAACCGCAGCATTCAGATCGATTGTTCTAACGACCTGATTGTTGTAGGCTACAAAGATCCGATGGTTCTCCTTTCGATAGTCAGCATAGGCCGGCCCTCCTGATAATGGAATGGAGGGCAGATAGTCCTTTATGTCCGGAGACCACCGGAACAGGCTGCGCTGGTCCTTACTGAAGAGCAGGAGCGTGCCGTTCTTGTCCACAAACGAATCATCGACGGTGAATGCCAGCCTGCGGGGATCCTCCACCGGATCGGGAGCGCCGGGCAATATCGAGGTGAGCGGGACAGCCTGAACTCTCAGGCCGCGGCCATTTGCATAATCTTCGAAAAACACAACCGCATCTTCCCCGGAAACCGCGACGCGCACCCCGGCTGAACCCAGGGAGAAGGATCCGGTTTCCAGCAGGGCGTTGTTGCATGACTGCAATTTGTCATTCCGCAGGAGGATCGCACCATTCGACCCGCGGAAACTCATGTCAGTGAATGGAGCTCCGAAGCTGTTGCTGTAGTTGAGGTTTGCGGTGGAATAGATCGTTCCTGAATTGTCGGCCACCCGGGTTTGATCGGGGAACAGATAGGTTTGGGTCCCGACGGAGTAGTTGGCGTGGTAAGGGCTGTCGGAGGCGCCAATCAGATTTCCACTCGGCCCGATGTCCGCATAACAGATATCCGAAGGGGAGCTACCCCGCAGGAACAATGCACGATTGAGCGACGGAATCACGGAGTAGCCGAACCCATACAGACTGTAACGCCAATCGCTCAGGGTGGATATAAAAGCCCCGGTCTGTTTGTTGATGTTGATGAGAGCACCGGCAGAAGCATAGCCGAGAAGCTGATTGATGGTATAGATGTTGCCAACGGTAGATTCCGCGTTTGCCAATGGGGTCTTGCCGCTGCCATCGAGGGCGAAGCGGCTGATGGCACGGTCCTCAGCGACAAAGATTCCGGATTCGTCCACCCAGAGGGCGGTCGCTTCCTTTTCAAGAGCCACGGGGGAAAGCCAGGTTCTTGATGCGAGGTTGTAGCGTTCGATGCGATTGGGTGTGTTGAATCCGAAATAATAGATGTCTCCGGAACGCATGGTGCGGCCGGTGAAGTTTCCCCCGATCTTCGGCGTGGCGACGTAAAGGGTGTTGGAAATTGCACTCCCGTTGGCATTCACCGCTTTCACCCTGAAGGTATAGGATTTGTAAGGAGACAAAGTGCTGTCAGTGAACGTGACACCGTTAAACGGCACGCTGCCCACCTTGGTCCAGTTCGCCATATTGGAATCGGCCCGCTCGATATCGAAGGTTTCCTCATTCGTGGAGTTGTCTTTCCAAGTCAATGACACCGAGGTCGCAGTGACCAAGGTGGAGGCAAGGTTGCTTGGAGCTACGGGTGCCGAATTGGCGGCCGTGGTGGTGGCGCTGACCTGTGCGGACAAATCTCCTGCCACGATACCATTTATGGCCTGAACCCTGAAGAAATAAGGGGAGGCTGCCGTGAGACCGGTGCATTCGAACGAAGTCGTTCCCGCAGGCACGTTCAGTGTGACCGCAGTTCCGGATGGGGTGGTGGATTGATGGATCCTGAAGCCGGTTTCATTGTTGGCATTATCTTGCCACTCCAAGGTAATCGACCTGTCGAAAATCCGGGTGATCTTGAGACCATAGGGTTCACCAATGGGTTGGTTCGGGTCCGTTAGGGTTGAAGTGCTCACCGTCGGCGACGGGATGGAGGTGAGATCCGCCAGAGTGGCAACCACACGGAACTCCAGATTGGTGCCAACTGGAAGCCCGGCAACGCTGGCTGCTGTCGCATTGGCGCCTGTGGAAGCTCCGGTGGTCCATTCACCGGCAAGTGTGCGATACTCGACTCGAAAGCCGTCTTCGTTGCCTGAAAGATCCAGCCTCGAGAGCGACACCGAGGATTCCGTCCGGTTGGTCACCGTCAATGCGGAAGGAGGCGTCGGCTTGGTATTTGAAACAAAGACGGGTTGGAGTTGGGTGTTGAGAATCGTAAACTGAGGTTCTCCCGCGATCAGGCTGATCAAGACCAGCCGGGTGGTATCGAGCGCCAACAAGCGCACTGGAGTGCCGGCAACCTCGCGAACAGTGGCACCCGCCACATATTGCGGCTCGATCCAGGTCTGAATCTGGGTCACGCCGTTGTTGAGCCGCGCCGATACCAACTGACCGTTGAACCAGGCAGCATCCGTGAAGCCGTTCGCCAGCGATGCTGCCCTTGTTAGATCGGATGCATTGAATACGACCCCGCTACCGATCACCACTTTTGAGCCGTCTGGGCGGACACGGATCGGTTTGATAGCGGAAAAATCGCCATGATAGGGGGTTTCTCCGTTTCCGGTGATCAGCCCCGTCGCATTAAGAGTTTCGTAACAAAGGTCATCTGGACTTCCTCCTCGGAAGTGATAAACGCGGCGGTTTACAGGCTCCCATATGCTTGGCTCGCCGGAGGAGTTGGTCGCATAGCCCGGAGTGATCACCTCTCCGCTGGCGGAGAAGGTCATCAGTTCCCTCCCAGCTAACACATAAGGAAATTCCCCGGCCAAAGTGAATCCGCGTGGTTTGGTGGGAAGATTGCACAGGGGAATCTCCACGGGATTCGCAGCGGCGAGATCCATGTCCTTGATCACCTGGTTGTCGTAAGCGAAGTAGGCGTGATGGTTTTCTTTGGAATATCCGAAGAACGCAGGCTCACCCACCAAGGGCAGCGTGGAAAGATACCCGAACTGTGAAGGCGCCCATCTGAACAAGCTCTTGTGGAGTTTGCTAAATAGCAGGAGAGTACCATCCTTGTCCACGAGGACCTCGTCCGGTGTGAATGCCAACCCGCGTGGATTGACAGCCGGTCCCGGAACTTGGGGTTTGATTTCGGAAAGCGGCACCGCTTGAACTCGGAGTCCGTTCACGGCGGCTCCGTCCACGGAAAAGACCACCGCGTCTGTTCCGGCAACGGCAAGTCTCAGACCGTTCGCATCAAGTGAAAACGATCCGGTCTCCAACAGATTACTGCCATAAGACAGCACTTTGTTATCGCGGAGAATGATCGGCACGGTTGCTCCGTGGAAACTCAAGTCGGTGAAAGGTCCGCCGAGATTTCCGGAGTAAGTCAGGGTGGCGCTGTGATACGTCGTGCCGCTATTATCCGCGACCCGGTTGCCATCCGGGAAGATAAACGTCCGGGTGCCCGTCTGATAGTCGCTGCGGTAGCCGCCCGTGCTGCCTTTGATCAGTTTTCCATCAACTCCGACCTCAATGGACAGAATTTCGCCCGAACTCTGAGTGGCCGGACGGTAATAGGCTTTGCGTTGCGCGGGCGAGACGCTGAATCCAATTCCACCAAGTGCGGTGGACCCGTTTTCGAAACTGGCGAGTGGATTTCCTGTCTGCTTGTCCAGGGTGAAGAAGGTTCGCGAAGTTTGATATGCAAGCACGCCTCCGATCGTGAAAACGGACGTGGCGACATATTCGCTGTTGGCAAGCGGCGTCCTGTTGCTCCCATTCAGTCCGATCCGCACGATGGAGCGGCCTTCCGCGACGAAGATTCCCGCTTCGTCCACCCAGATTCCAGTCGCAGGAGCTTGGAGGGGAACCGGAACAAGCCATGACCTTGTTAGGAGATTATAGCGTTCAATGCGATCCGGGCCCTTGAATGCGAAATAATAGACATCGCCGCCGCGCATGGAATAGCCCGCGAATTCTCCGCCTACTTTCGGGGTCTGCACCAGCACGCTAGAAGAGGTCGAGACGCCCGTTGCATTGGACGACTTTACCCGGTAGCTGTAGGTGACATCCGGAATGACGGTGCCGTCGATGAAGGTTTTCACGTTGAAGCCCACCCGCCCGAGTTCGGTCCAAGCGTTTGCGGAAGAAACCCCGCGTTCGATGATGAATTCGTCTTCGTTCGTCGAGGTGTCGTTCCAGCCCAGAACCACCGATTGGGCTCCCGTGGCGACGGCGTTCAGGCCGGAAGGAGCTGAAGGCACCGCGGGCACGGTCAATGTCCGACGGCTGATCTGCGCCGAGAGATCGCCCGCCACCGCGCCGTTTACGGCCTGGATTCGATAGTAATAGAGCGTGTTTGCCGTTAGACCGGTATCGGTGAAGGAAACCGAATTTGCCGGGGCGCTCAGAAGGGTCCCCAGCTCAGTTGGGACCAACGAGCGATAAACATTGAATGCGGTTTCGTTCAGCGCGTTGTCCTGCCATTCGAGAACGATGCGGTCATGGAACGCCCGGCCGACCCTCAGATTATAAGGTTCGCCGGCGGGCATGGCCGGCGAGTCAAGGGTCTTGGCGGAGATAACGGAAGTTTTCGTTGATATCAGTGGTCCGTTCGTGGCCGCCGCGCGGAACTCATACGTCGTCCCGGGAGCTAAGTTGGAAACCATCGCGCTGGTGATGCCTGACCCCACCACGGGACCTGCCAGCCAAGCGCCAAGACCCGCCCGGTATTCAATCCGGAAACCATCCTCATTGTCAGACATATCCTGCCACTGCAGGGTGATCGAGTTTGCCGTGCGCCCTCTCACTGCCAGCGCTGAGGGCGCCACCGGGCGCGCCGGCGAAGCGAAAACCGTGTTGAACGCCGAATCGAACAAAGTGAAGCGCGGCGCTCCTTCCACCGTGGTGATCACGACAAGTCCCTGAGGCGTATCAAACAGGCCGACAGGTGTGCCGCCGAGTTGGCGGACCGCAGCGGCGGGAAGAAACTGACTGCCTTCCCAGGTTTGCAATTGGGTGCCTCCGTTTAACGATCTGATGGTCACCAGCGTTCCTCCTGACCAAACCGCATCGGAGAAATTGTTGGCAAGAAAAGCCGCTTTGGTCAGACCGGCGGTTTCGAACACCACACCACTGCCATTCACTACCCGCGAACCGTCTGGACTTACCCGGATCGGTGCCGCAACACCGACGCCGGAGGAATAGGGAGATTCCGTTCGAATGGATAGCTGGCCTGACGCATCAATGGTGGTGTATGCCAGATTGTCCGGGCTTAGGTTGCTGCGGAAGTAATACATCCGCCGCTTTACCGGATCCCATTGCCAAGTTTGCGAATATGAACCCGACCGGGTTGAAGTTTTCACCCCGGCTTGTGAGAAAACGGAATGCACTCCCGACGTCACCGAAAGATCGGCCGTGAAAATCATGTCTCCGGCGGCCTCCAGGGCATTCGGTGTCCCTAGCAGGGTGGCGAAGGCGGTCTCGTCCGGTTGCACCGGTGAAAGGTCCATCTTTCGCACCTCCCTGGTGTCGTAGGCGAAATACGCGGTGTGATTTTCCTTCGAATAGGTTGCCAGCATCGGGACACCATCAAGCGGAATGCTGCCTGTGTATTGGCGCGCCGCAGGAGACCAACGGAACAGACTCATCTGGGCCTTGCTGAAGAGCAACAGGTTTCCGTCCCTGTCCTTCAAGGCCCGGTCGATCGCGAAAGGCAGCCCGGCAGGATTGATTGGAGTACCAGTGGCCGGAGCGTTGAGCGAGGAAAGCGGAAGAATATTCACCGCTGGATTGCCAACCGCGGGTGAGAAAACAAAGGCATCGCTGGCGGTCACATATAACTTGGCACCCGTGGAAACACCGACCGCACCACGACCTGCTTCCTGCAAGTTCGAGGTGAATGCGATCACCTCTCCGCCGCGGAGAACCACAGGGACATCCCCGTTGAACGCGAGGTCAGCAATACTGCCTGAAAAGCTGGCAAATGCTGCAAGTGCGGGTGTGCTGTTGATGGTTCCGGAAGTATTCGCCATTCGGGCTTCTTCAGGAAATACCCAGGTTTTTGTGGCGCTGGTCGTGGTGGTATTTTGGGTGCCACGGGCCGGATTCCCGACCACGCCCGAATCCGTGTAGCTTGCAGTCATGGCTCCCGACGCACTTCCTACAGTCGCGAGGCCATAAATCCGATTCGTATTCGGCGCAAGGCTGTGAAAATCGGATTGCCAATCCTGCTGACTGTTGAGAGCTGAGTTCCACTGGTTCGGTCGAAAATTGTTATCCTCCCCGTGGTGCCCTGCGAGTGGATGGCGATGAGAAGATTCCCATCAAAAAACAACGATTCGATGCTAGAGGTCGTGTTGCCAAGAAGGATCTCGCCCGAAAAATCAATTCCGGATCGGTAGATTGCCGTGCCATAAGCCACTGCTGTCCCTTGTTCGTCACCAGCCATCGCAGTCGCACCGGCACGCGGCAAAACACGTGCTGAAAGCCAGGATCTTGTGGCAAGGTCATACCGGGCGATCTGGCTGCCCATGAGAAACCTCGCCTCATTGCCAGTTCGATGGCTGGCAACCCAACTCGTTTGGCCAAAAGCCGGGACGATTGCGAGCAGTAACAAAAAAATCCATCCAGATATACCAGATACGGATCGGTTGGGGAATTGACGCATATTCGACATTGGTCCGGGACACTTCAAATCACTAAAGGAGGCCAGTTCAACTGGCAATATAAAATCTGGAACTTAAGAGCCCCGTGCACCTTTGCTGAGGCCAAAAGGCCTAAAGTTCCGGTGAATGACAACCCGTTTGCAGAAGGCAGATGATCAGGCACTCTTGATCCATGCTTCGAGGTTGTCGCGTTCGATTTCATAGTCCGAAACATCGAGCGGTTGAGTGACGCCATGCTCTCCAAGCCAATGTTGGAACTCAGCCTTACCCAATCCGGCCAGCTTGCATGCAGCTGCCCCACCGATCACCGCCTCGGTGTACATCGCCGCTGCCAATCGCCGACGCAACTCGGATTCCATTTGTGCCCGGGGGATCTTGGCGGATGCCAAAACCTCTCCGAAATCCTGGCCCCATTTTCACTCGGGCTTTCTTTGAGTGACTGGGAGCCGCGCCCGTCAAACTGCCGCCCGGCCCAGTTCGCACACGCTGAGATTCCGCATGTGGACGAGCGCTTTTTTTAGCGTTCCCCACCACGTGTCCGTGCGGTAGTTCACACCATGGGCTTTGCACACGGCACGGACCTCGGGTGCGATTTTCCGCAGGCGGTCCGGTGGGATTTTCGGGAATAGGTGATGTTCGATCTGGCGGTCAAGCCCGCCACAAAGGATGGAGATCGGCAGGCACACTTCGAAATTGTTAGTGGCCTCCACTTGCATGGCATACCACTCTCCTTTGCCTTTGGCCCGGGTGCCTTCGGGGAAATCCGCAACTTCCCAACCTGTGTGGCCGCAGTATATCGTCGTCGCGCAATAGATGTCACGCAGCGTTTCCGCCATCCAGTTTCCTAACAGAACCTTCCAGAACATTGTCGCATTCCAGAACATCAATCCGGCGAGTAGCGGAAAGAACAGGTAGTTCTTGATATAATAAGGCGCGAATTTCCGCAGCGCGGTGAGATGCACCGCCTTGACTGCTTTCCATGAGCGGTCCGTCGCCCCATGGTGCTCATCGGCCCGGCCGTTTCCGAAATAGAGGTCGTTAAGGCCGGTGAAATGCAGGTTCATGAAGAACGTGAAATTCGGTGCCAGAATCGCGAGCAGAAACGGGAATTGCAAATGATGGAACCACTTGTGCGGCGTTCGCTCCGTGAGGCGGGCCGGACCGAAGGTCATGTCAGGATCCTTGCCCGCCACATTGGTGAAATGGTGGTGCTCGACATTGTGCCCATGCCGCCACGCTCCCTCATGGATCGGCGTATCCCAGGTGAATTTCTTCGAATTGAAACGCCCGCCCCCTTCGATTTGGTCATAGACTCCGTGCAGCACGGTGTGGCCGATCTCGATCGCCTGCAGTTGCTTGTGAATCCACAACGCGCCAACGCCTGTTAGAAAACTGATGGGCTCGACACTGAAATGGATCATCGCCCGCCCGACCACTTCCATCCCGCGTGAAAACTCATTCAAGCGGCGGACGCGGGCCACATCCCGCTTCCCCAGATCCGCCTCGGCCCGGGTGCGGATTTCATCGATCGCCTCACCGAAACCTTTCATCCGCTCCGTGTAGGTCAGATGGGAAGGCAGGCCGGGAGCGGCAGAGGCAGGCTGGAAATCGGGCATCGAAAGGGGATCAGCCTCCATGCGAATGCGCGAGCCGGATGGAAGGAGTGTAAAATGGAATGAGGCGGATCATTGGCGCGGGCGGAGGCTTTCAGGGATGGCTTGGGGTGGCAATGCGGAAGTGGGATGAAGGGCTGCAGAGTGATCCGTGTTTGGGAAGCCCTTTGACGCCGAAATGCGCTACCGCGTCGTCATCCCTAATTGGAGCGCGGAATTCATTCCGCCGCAAACTCCTCCCAGCACTCCAACGGCGTGAACGGTGATAGCGAAGGGTGCCAGACCAAAGGCTGGCACCCTGGAAAATACGTCCCAAAACACCCGCGCCCCAAAGAGGGCGCAGGAAGGGTGCGCATCTGATCCAACCTCAGAACCCTCGGCCACCCCGAAATTCTGATCCTGTGGCAGAATTGAAACGGAACGGCCGACGAGCAGAAGGGCCAATGGCTCAACCCATCTTGCACTTCGCCCGATTCCGATCTGCTGGGTCATATCCGCATCATCCTAAAAATCAAATTGGGTTTGAACAGGTGCAAGCGGAGGCAGCAGAGACTCAACCCATTGTGCCTAAAATAAACATACATTCCATGTCACCTTCAGAGTGAAAGGGCGCAAATTGATAACTCATTGATTCTCTGCTTTCTCTGCTCCCTCCTGTTGATTCATCTTCATTTCCAGGATGATGGGTGGTGGGAGAGTTGTTGGGGTGGGGAATGAGCGACGGAAAACCGGTGCTATTCTGTGAATCCGAGATCGCCGAACTCAAAGCTCGCCAGCCTCGGGATTCATCCCTTTGAATTCGCAAGCAATGCATTGGCCACATTCCCCATGAACCCCCAGCCATCACCAACCGGAAAGCCTTACCCCTGGACCCGTCGGCAAATCGCCATGCTCGGAACGATGTCAGATGCCGCCCTCTGCAGAAAACTCGGCGTATGTCTCGGCACCGTTCTCAAAAAGCGCCAAAAACTCGGCATCCCCGCATCGCGTCCTCCCAAAACCATTCACTGGACCCCTGCCATCTTTGCGTTGCTAGGCAAGGTTCCCGACGGTGAAATCGCCAGAATCTATGGCATGAACACCCTCTCCGTTCAGCAAAAGCGGGTCTCCCGCGGTATCAAGTGCTACGCCCGTCAATCCAAGACCTGGCACTACTGGACGAAAAAGGAAATCGCCCTCCTCGGAAAAATGCCGGACGGCGAGGTCGCCCTCAGAACCGGAATCAACAAAGCCTCCGTCGCTTGGAAACGCGGCAAACTTAACATCCCATCTTGCACCCAAAAGCGCCCGAAAAAGCTACTCACCGACTGGACCCGCAAGGAGATCGCCGTCCTTGGCAAAATGACCGACGCCGCAGCCGCAGCCAACCTCGACGTCGCTCCCTCAGCCGTCCGCTTGAAACGCATCTCCCTCGGCATCCCACCCTTCGGCCGATCCTCTTCCAAATGAAGACCAAGATAGAATTCGAGGGCTGGAAACAGCGTTGCCTATTCGGATTCGCCAGCCTCGAGAAGCAATTCCCTTTCCAGTTCGGATTTGATCCAAAACCTGGCGCGGGTGCGAAGATCATGGATCGCTGGTGCCAAGGCGGCAATCCCCCAGCCTGTGCCGAGGCCAAAAGGCCTAACGTTCCGGTGAATGGCAGACCGTTCGCCAAAGGCAGATGATCAGGGGCTCTTGATCCATGCTTCGAGGTTGTCGCGTTCGATTTCAAAATCCGAACCATCGAGCGGTTGAGTGATGCCATGCTCCCCAAGCCAATGTTGGAACTCCACTTTGCCCAGCCCGGCCAACTTGCATGCCGCTGCCCCACCGATCACCGCCTCCGTGCAAAGCGCTGCGGCCAATCGGCGTCTCAGCTCGGATTCCATCTGTGCTCTGGTGATTTTGGCGGAAGTCAAAACCTCTTCGGGGATCTCCAACGCCTTTCCTTTCATTGGCTCACTTTAGGCGATTCTCTGAATTCATGCGAGACGTTTCACTGCCATCCATCGAGACGGCTTCCAAAAACCAACGATTCTGTATTGCCGATCTGCGCAAATGGTAATACCCTTCCCGCATGACAACGATTTCCCTGAAAATTCCCGACGAACTGGTTGCCCGGATGGATGCCGTGGCCAGCGCCAAGCGGACCAGTCGTTCGGCATTGCTGCGTGAGGCCTTGGAGGAAAAACTCGAAATCGTCGCCAGCAAGTCTGCGCCCAGTCTCTATGATCGAAGCGCCGATCTGTGTGGCAAGGATCACAGCGGGTTGGGGGATTTGGCATCCAATCCGAAACTCCTCGAAGGATTCGGCTCATGAGCGGGATCATCGTCGATACCGGTCCTCTCGTTGCCTATCTGGACCGGAGTGATCGGGATCACGCGTGGGCCAAGGAAT
>JBBARN010000145.1:0-14023 GCA_040399845.1 Luteolibacter sp.
CCGGGTTGGTGACCTGGGCGAAGATCTGTTTGAAGTATTGATAGAGGTGTTTCGGTTTTTCCGAAAGCACGGCAAGCGGCGTGTCATTGCCCATCGATGCGATCGGTTGCACACCGGACGAAGCCGTTGGTCCGAGCAGCATGCGGAGATCCTCGTAGGTATAACCGAAGGCGAGTTGGCGCTCGAGAACGCGCTCTTCCTCGACGGTTTTCGGTGCTTTGGCAGCGGGAAGGTCCTTGAGGAAAACGCGGTTTTCATCCAGCCACTTCTTGTAAGGCTTGGCGGAGTAAACGCGCTTTTTCACTTCATCGTCCGGCACGATGCGGCCTTCCTTCATGTCCACGAGGAACATGCGACCGGGACGCAGGCGGCCTTTTTGCACCACGCTGAGTGGATCGAGGTCCGGCACGACGCCGACTTCGGAGGCCATGATGACGAGGTCGTCATCGGTGACATAATAACGACTCGGGCGCAGGCCATTGCGGTCGAGCACGGCGCCGATCTGGGTGCCGTCCGAGAAGGTGATCGAAGCTGGACCATCCCAAGGCTCCATCATGCAGGCGTGGAACTCGTAGAACGCCTTCTTGTCCTCATCCATCATCGTGTGGCGCTCCCATGGTTCCGGGATCATCATCATCACGGCGTGCACGAGATCATAACCGCCGAAGTGCATGAACTCGAGGGCGTTGTCGAAGCGGGCGGAGTCCGAACCATCTTCGTTGATGACCGGGAAAAGCTGGCTGATTTTGTCTCCGTAGGTCGGGCTTTGGCAAAGTGCCTGGCGCGCCTTCATGAAGTTCGCATTGCCCATCACCGTGTTGATTTCGCCGTTGTGGGCGATGAAACGGTTCGGGTGCGCGCGGGACCAGCTTGGGAAGGTGTTGGTCGAGAAACGCGTGTGCATCAGTGCCAGCGCGGACTCGAAATCCGGGTCGTGGAAATCCGGAAAATACTCCGAAAGCTGGCAGGGCGTGAGCATGCCCTTGTAAACCATCGTGCGCGACGAAAGGTTGGTGATGTAGAGGTAGGATGCGCCGGGGAAGGAGTTCGACTTGTTGCCGTGAACGTCGCTGTACTTGTTCGGTAGCTCGTTGTTGCGGATCCAGTAGGCGATGCGGCGGCGGATGACGTAGAGCTTGCGCTCGAAGTCTTCAGTCGTGGTGATGTCTGCGCTCTTGCCGATGAAGACCTGCTTGATCGACGGTTCGTAGCGGCCCGAAGTTTTTCCGAGAATCTCGCTTTTCACCGGCACCGTGCGCCAGCCGATGAAGGTCTGGCCTTCCTCGCGAATCACGTGTTCGAAAACCTGCATCGCCGCCTCGCGTTCGCTGGGGTCTGGCGAGAGGAAAACAACACCCGAGCCATATTCACCTTCAACGGGAAGCTCTATGCCCTTTTTGACCATTTCCTTGCGCAGGAATTTGTCCGGCATCTGCACCAGCATGCCCGCGCCGTCACCGGTCGCTGGGTCCGAGCCACTGGCTCCCCGGTGGTCCATGTTGGCGTTCATCGTGAGGGTTTTCACGATGATGTCATGCGACCGCTTGCCTTTCAAATGCGCGATGAAACCGACGCCGCAAGCGTCTTTCTCGTGCGAAGGATGCCAAAGGCCCTGAGGTGCTGGCCAGCCAAGCGGGGATGTCTGCGAAACGGACATGGATGTGGATGATGTGGAGTAATTGGTGAATGGATGCAGGCGCTCCGGAATCCGGACTGCGGCGGAACATGTGCGGGAACTTCAGAAATTCCAGTGCACAAAGTGCAATTGAAACCCTGAAATCGGTAAAAAACGCAAACCAACGGACAAAACGGACGGGGAGACTGATTTCCGGGGCGGACCCTGTCAAGGCCCGGGGCCGCCCAAGCGCTGCATAATCTTGGAGGCGAAGGGGTTCTCGGTCCAAAATGCTGCATTTTGACACCCAGAGGCACCCTTTTCGGCATCGGAATGCCGCTGAGGACTCGGCAGGGCGGAACGCTGGGAAACCGGGTTGATCCCGAATTTCACTTCTTCTTTGCGTTTTGCATCGCTTGGGAGAACCAGTCGTTGGTGGGAGCGGCGGAGGGACGCTGCCCGCCACCTTGAGGGCGGACGTTGCGGTTTCCCGGGCCTCCCCGATCGCCTGGATCCGAGCGGCGTTGGCCATCGAGGTCCGGCTTGGACTTCATGGAAAGGGCGATGCGGTTGCGCTTGATGTCCACTTCCATGACGGTGACGTGGACTTTCTGGCCAACTTTGACGACTTCCGAGGTATCCCGCACGAATTGATCCGAGAGCTGGGAAACATGGACCAGCCCGTCCTGGTGGACGCCGACATCGACGAAGGCCCCGAAGGCGGTGACGTTGGTGACGATGCCGGGGAGCTTCATGCCGATCTGGAGGTCGGATGGCTTTTCCACGCCATCCTGGAAAGAAAACAACTCGAACTGCTTGCGAGGATCGCGGCCGGGTTTCGCAAGTTCGGCGAGGATGTCCTGGAGGGTGGGCAGGCCGACATCGGCGCTGACGTATTTTTTCAGGTCGATCTTCTTGCGGGCGGCGTCGTTGGTGAGCAGTTCCTCGACCTTGCAGCCAACATCAGCGGCCATTTGTTCGACGAGCGCGTAGCGTTCCGGGTGGACAGCGGATGAGTCGAGGGGATGTGCCCCACCGCGAACGCGGAGGAAACCGGCGGCTTGTTCGAAGGCTTTTTCGCCGAGTCGCGGGACTTTTTTGAGTTGATCGCGCGAGGGGAAAGCGCCGTTTTCGTTGCGGAAGGCCACGATGTTTTCCGCGAGCGTGGCGTTGAGGCCGGACACGTAGGAGAGGAGTTGCTTGGAAGCGGTGTTGAGTTCCACGCCCACGGCGTTAACGCAGGAGATGACGGTGTCATCGAGGTTGTTTTTGAGAGCGCGCTGATCGACATCGTGTTGATATTGGCCCACGCCGATGGATTTGGGATCGATTTTCACCAACTCCGCCAAGGGGTCCATCAGGCGGCGGCCGATGGAAACCGCACCGCGCACGGTGACGTCTTCGTTGGGAAATTCCTCCCGCGCGACGTCGGATGCAGAGTAAATCGAGGCACCGCTCTCATTGACCATTACCACCGGGATGGAGGAGGGGAGTTTGAGTTTTTTGATGAAGGCCTCGGTCTCGCGGCTGGCAGTGCCGTTGCCGATGGCGATGGCCTCGATGTCGTGCTTTTTGATGAGCGTGGTGACCTCGACGGCTGCTTCGTAGAGTTGGGTGTTAGACCCGGCGGTGCAATAGAGCACAGTGTGATGCAACAGCTTGCCGGAGCGATCTAAGACGACAGTTTTACAGCCAGTGCGGAAGCCGGGGTCGATGGCAAGAAGGCGCTTCTCACCGAGTGGCGAGGCTAACAGAAGTTCGCGCAGGTTTTCACCGAACACGCTGATTGCTGTTTCGTCAGCGCGTTTCTTGGCCATGAGGCGGGCTTCGGTTTCCATCGATGGCATGAGCAGGCGTTTGCAACCGTCTTCCACGGCGAGCGACACTTGTTTTGCTCCCTCTCCATTCGACTTCACCCAATCCGGCAGGGCCTGTTGGGTAACTCGATCGAGAGGGACTTCCACCCGCATCAGGAGGAAACCATCTTTTTCCCCACGGCGGATGGCGAGCATGCGGTGGGAGGGGATGTTTTTGAAGGACTCGCTCCACTCGAAGTAGTCGCGGAATTTCTGAGCATCCGCTTCCTCTTCTTTGCCATACATGATCTTGGAGGAAACCGTGGCTTCCTCTTCGTAAATCTTCCGCACCCGACCGCGCAGCGTTGCATCGTCGGCCACGCGTTCGGCGATGATATCGCGAGCTCCAGCCAGCGCATCGGCGGCGGTGGGCACTTCCTTTTCCGCATCCACGAACTTGGAGGCCTCGTCGGCAGGATCGGCGGTCTGGTTTTCCAGCAGCCAATCGGCAAGTGGCGTGAGCCCGCGTTCGATGGCCTTGGTGGCTCGCGTCTGGCGCTTGGGACGGAAGGGCGCGAAGATGTCCTCCAAGGTCGTCATCGTGAGCGCCGCATCGATTTTCTTTTTAAGTTCCGGTGTGAGCAGAGATCGTTCTTCCAGCGACTTGATGATGGAGGAGCGGCGGGTGTCCAACTCGGCGAGCTGGAGCATCCGGTCGCGGATGGTGGTGATCTGAACTTCGTCGAGCGAGCCGGTTTGTTCTTTCCGGTAACGGGAAATGAAAGGAACGGTGCCGCCCTCGGCAAGCAACTTGGCGGTGGAGGCCACGGAGGAAAGCGAGATGCCGGTTTCGCGGGCGATGGTGTCGAGATGGTGGGTCATGGATCAGTGGAAAATCGAGTGATCTTGGGTTGATGCGGCGCGATGAAAGCAGGTTCGGCGCATTCGGCAAGAGGCGAGGCGGGCGACGCGCTTTTGCAAACCATGAGAATGTCAGAAGTGCCAGAAAATCAACCTTATGGGACCCGAAAAAATGCCAATCAAACAAGCAATTCTAGCGCCCGTTTGATTGCCTGGTTTCCGTGGCTTCACGTCCACTGCCAGTGGGGGCTTCGAATGGCGGCGAGCAATTGTTCTGAGCTCACGGCGGCGGCCATCTTCACGCGCATGGCGCGCAGGTGCCGCTCCCAAGTTTCGCGTTCGGCTGCGGTGGGGATGTGAGGTTTTTCGTGAGGCACCCTCATCCCGACAAGCATCGCCAGATAGCCTTCGATGCCATAGACATTGGGTCGATGGGGCAGCGCCCGGACCACTTCCGGGGAGGGGCCAAATCGTCGATACGCCTGATAAACGCCCTCGAAATCACCGAGGCTGGTGTGTTCGCGGCAATGCGTCCAAAACGGGGTGTCCAGCCGGGTATTGAATTTGTAATGGAAGGCGGGGAAATCCCGGATTTCATCCCAGGCGCGGCCGAGATCAGGCTTCCGTCCAGGCAGTAAAAGTCGAATCCTCAGTGCGGTGATGAGTCCAACGCTGCCGCCACCCAACGCGAGAACCGAACGAATACCAAAAATTGAATTCTCCAAAATCATCGTCCGAATGGCAAAAAAACCAAGCGGACGGATCAAGGGGAAAGCGGTTACCTGCGAAGGAATGGTCAGTCCACCCGACGGTGGGCAGCGGCGGCGAGCCAGCGATTCTTGAGGGTTTCCGCGCGGGAGAGGGCATCCTCGCTGGTGAGGCCCAAAACATTGGCATGGCCCATTTTTCGACGCAACGAAGCGTGGCGTTTGCCGTAGAGATGGAGGAATGCCTCGCGGTCCTCAAACAAAGGTGTCCAGTCCGGCGGGGTGGTTTCCTCCGGCCAGAGGTCGCCCAACAAGTTCAACATGACTACCGGTGAAAGCAGGCGCGGCGAACTGGCGGGCAGGCCGATGACGGCGCGAAGCTGCTGCTCGAATTGCGAGGTGGCGCAGGCATCGAGGGTGTGATGGCCGGAGTTGTGCGGGCGAGGGGCGATCTCGTTGACGAGTAACGAACCGTCCGCCTTGAGGAAAAATTCCACCCCCAGCAATCCACGATAATCGAGCGCCTCGATGATCTTGCGGACAATCGCCGCTGCTCGGTCCGCCACTTCCGGCGGGATGCGGGCAGGCACGATGGATACGTCCAAAATGTGGCTGCGGTGGCGGTTCTCGGCAGGATCGTAAGTCACGATCTTACCATCGGCTCCGCGCGCGGCCATCACGGAGATTTCCTTTTCAAACGGCACCCAGCCCTCGAGCACACCACGCGGCGAGTTGAAGGTTTTCCACGTTTCGGCAGCGTCTTCATTTCCCTGCAGCTTGATCTGGCCACTGCCATCGTATCCGAAATCCGCGGTTTTGAGCACGCCGGGGCCGCCGAGTTCGGCCATGGCGGCAGCCAGTTCGGCGGGGTTTGAAACCACTTGGAACCAGGCACAGGGAATGCCGTTCTCGCGGAGGAATGTTTTCTCTCGCTCGCGATTCTGGCAAATCGCCACGGCGGCGGGCGATGGATGCAGCGGGAGCCGTTCGGCCACGGCTTCCAGGGTGGAGCGGGGAATGTTTTCAAATTCGACCGTCGCCACCGTCGAAACGGCGCAGAAATGATCCAGTGCCTTGGGATCGTTGAAGGGAAGGTCGATCACCTCGTCCGCCACCTCCACGGCGGGGGCTTCCAGACCACCGGTCCAGATGGCCGTGCGGATACCCATGCGGCGGGCGGCAAGCGCGATCATCCGTCCAAGCTGACCACCACCGATGACGCCTACGACGCAGTGAGGCGGGTGGATGGGGACGGAAACGGAATCGGAAACAGGGATTTTGGACATGGAATCAAGCGAGATCAGGAAGCACCGCGGCCTTGACGGTCGCGGACTGTTGGGCACGGAACGCCGCGAGTTTTTCCGCCAGGGCGGGGGACTCGTTGGCGAGCATGGCCACGGCAAAAAGAGCGGCGTTCACGGCTCCCGCCTTGCCGATGGCAAAGGTGGCGGTTGGGATGCCGGCGGGCATTTGAACGATGGATAGCAAGGAATCCACTCCTTGCAGCGCCTTGGATTCCACCGGAATTCCCAGCACCGGCAGGTCCGTGATGGCGGCCGTCATGCCCGGTAGGTGCGCGGCTCCACCGGCCCCAGCGATGATGCATTTGAGCCCCCTGCCTCGGGCTTCGGTGGCGTAGGAAACCAACTTATCCGGCGTGCGGTGGGCACTCACGACCTCGGCTTCCCAACTCACTCCGAAGTCGCGCAAGGTGCGTGCAGCGTGTTCCATCGTCGGCCAATCCGACGTGCTTCCCATGATGATTCCGACCAGCGGTGACTCGTTCATTCCGGGAGCCTGTACGCCCGGCCCGATATCGTCAACACGCGCCATCGACGCATTCGCCCCCCTTCGATCCGGTTGTTGAGGGTTTCCGGAAATTTTTTAGCTCCGGCCCAAGGCCGCCGCGATTTCCCCCCATTCTGCAGCCTCCCGGTTCAGCGAGTTGCGTTTCGCAAACTCCGCCAGGGCCTTTGCCCGCGAGATGGGCTCCTTTCCTCCCAGTCGGCCACCCACAATGCAAAACCCACCGCCTAACAAACCTGTTCGCAGAAAATGGCGTCTCTCACACATGCCATCACCAGTTATGAAATCGATCCACTTCATGCAAGAAGGGACTGTCGATCCTGTGGTTTGGCCAGGGAAATGCAATCGTCGAGCATTGGCCCCGTCTGCTCGGAACCCATCCATCCGCCACCTCAAGTCTCCGGATTCCAAAATATCTTCTCGTCAGCGGACAATCCAACAGCCAGCCTCGCTCAGGAGGATTTGGGGTTTTTTCCCGATCCGGCATCCATCCAAAAACCCGTTAGTTCCCATCATGTCCGCTTCACCCGTAAGTGAAAAGATCGGCCGTTACCGCTGGCGCATCTGCGCCGTCCTGTTCCTGGCCACCACCATCAACTACATCGACCGCAACGTTTTCTCGTTCACGATGTTGGACACCACATTCCAGCACCAGATGTTGGGAAAACCTCTGGACCAGCCGCTCACCGCTGCGGACATGGCTCAGTTCCGGGAAAAGATGAGTTTCCTGGATGCGATCTTCAAATACTGCTACGCCTTCGGCTTCCTGCTGGCCGGTTACATGATTGACCGCATCGGTGTCCGCCGCGGTTACACCGTGAGTATCGGTGGATGGAGTCTCGCGGCGGTCCTTCATGGTTTGGTGAGTTCTGTGAGTGGCATGGCCTGGGCCCGCGGCCTCCTCGGAGTCGGCGAGGCGGGGAACTTCCCGGCAGCCATCAAGACTGTTTCCGAATGGTTTCCGCGCAAGGAGCGCAGCTTTGCCACCGGGATCTTCAATGCCGGTGCCAACGTCGGGATCATCATCACCGCACTTTGCGTCCCCTTCATCATCGCCCACTGGGGCTGGCGCGCGAGTTTCATCGCCACCGGCGCCATTGGTGTGTTCGTGCTTTTCTGGTGGCTTGCGGTTTATCGATCTCCCGAGCAACACCCCAAACTCTCGCCCGAGGAACTCGCCTTCATCCGTCAGGACGGCCCGCCTGAAGCCGAAAAAGTCGTGAAATGGCGCGAACTCGTGAAATACCGTGCCACCTGGGCATTCGCGATTCCCAAGTTCATGACCGATGCCATTTGGTGGTTCTATCTCACTTGGCTCCCCACATTCTTCAACAGCAATCCGGAGTTCACCACCAAGCTTGACCTCAAACAGGTCGGCATTCCCTTCCTGGTCATCTATCTGATTTCGGACGGCGGCAGCATCTTCTTCGGCTGGCTGGCCACCCGTTTCATTGGCATGGGCTGGAGTGTCAATCGGGCTCGGAAAACGACCATGCTCATTTGCGCGCTTTGTGTTGTGCCAATTGTTTTCGCCTCCATGACGAGCAACATCACCTTGGCAATTGGTCTCATCGCGTTGGCCACCGCCGCCCACCAAGGCTGGAGCGCCAATCTTTTCACCACCGTCTCCGATCAATTCCCGCGCCGCGCCGTCGGCAGTGTCGTCGGGATCGGCGGTCTCATGGGTGGCCTTGGTGGGGCATTGCTTGCCGCCAAGGTCGGCTTCATCATCAATACCGGTGGTTATGTGCCCTTGTTCGGTATCGCCGCATCCGCGTATCTGTTGGCCTTGCTCGTGATGCAACTGCTCTCGCCGAAACTGGAGACCGTCCGCCTGCCGGATTGATCCATCCATGCGGGATATCAGCCGCCAAGATAACTCATCTCTGCCTTGGGGTGGTGAGCCATGCCCCTTTCTTCAGAATAGCGGTCGGCGCGCATCGTCCATAGCGATGCGATCGTCTTTGCGATCAGTTGGTCTTCCATGTTGCCGCGCAGAATCCCACGCAGGTCGTGGCCGTCGCTGGCAAACAGACAGGTGAATAATTTGCCATCGGCTGAAATCCGCATGCGCTGGCAGTCACGGCAGAACGGACGTGTCACCGAGGTGATGATTCCAATCTCCGTGGAACCATCGGCATGCACCCAGTGATTCGCGACTTCGCCCCGATACGCCGGTTCACGGGCATCAAGTGTGAACTCCGATCTGAGGATCCTGATGATTTCCTCAGCTGAAACCACATCGTCGAGCTTCCATCCATTGGTCTCCCCAACATCCATGTATTCGATATATCTCAGATCGATGCCTCGTTCGCTGGCCCATCGGGCGAGGGGAAGAATCTGGCACTCGTTGACTCCCCGCTGGATCACGGCGTTGATCTTTACGGGCAGTCCGAAATTCGTGGCAGCATCGATGCCAGCGATCACGCGATCGACTTTGGCACCGATGCCGTTCATGTGAGCGAAGATGGCAGGGTCCAAAGCATCAAGGCTCACCGTAACACGTGACAGACCTGCCAAGGCCAAGGCCTCCGCGTGGTGTGCCAGCAGAACCCCGTTGGTGGTCATGGCGATGTCGTGGATTCCTTCGATGCTGGCCAGCATGGCGACCAGATCTTCCAGCCCGCGGCGCATGAGGGGTTCTCCGCCAGTGAGGCGGACCTTTCGAACTCCCAAAGGCACCAACAGCCGGGTGAGGCGGGCAAGTTCCTCAAATGATAACAATTCCTCTCGCGGCAGGAATTCGTGATCCGGCCCGAAACTCTCGATCGGCATGCAATAACGGCAGCGGAAATTGCAGCGGTCCGTCACCGAGATGCGCAAATCACGCAGGCCGCGGCCGAGTTGATCGATGGGAAGTATCACGAGACGATTCTGCATGCAGGCTGTCACCGGGCGATGGAAAAAGCGAGCTGCCATTCATCCGATGTGTTCCCAACGGGGACTTGTATTTGATTTTCAACACCGACTGTTTCAAGCGCCTTGGCTACAAAGCTGGGCGGTGTGGAAAATGTCCTCGCGATAGATTCTGGACAGCGACCCGCAAGTGATATCCGGCAGGGCACCGATGGCGCGGAGACCGGCAAGAACCCAGGATGCCTTTTCCACGGTGGGGCGATTCACGCTATCGCCATGGAAGATATGGAACGAGTCGCCGTGAACCAATTCCGGGCCGCTATGGAATTGGCCGCCGAGGCTGTTGCGCAATACTTCGGGGGAGGCTCCGGTGTATTCCTTCATGGCAAGAATGGTGATCAGATCATTCCGGAACGCCGGATCCTGGCACAACTTGCAGGCATCCAGCAGTGATGCCACCAAGGCGATGCACTCGTCCTTGCGCTCCTGCAAAAACCGTCCGGAAACCAACAGGACTTTTTCGGGATGACCGTGTGAGAGTTCTACGGATGTGGCAGGGCACCATCCGGTTCCGGCGACGATCGCTTCCGAGTTCCACGGCTCACCCACGCAGTAGCCATCAATATGTCCCGCCTTGAGATGGCGCGGCATCAGCGGAGGAGGCAGGAAAATGATTTCCGCATCGTCCGGAGCGCTCAGTCCGTGACGCCGCAGCCATGTGTGGAGAAGGATATGGTGGGATGAAAATCGATGGGTGGCGGCAAGCGTGAAGGGCCGATCTTTTTTCCACGAATAACGCAGGTAGTCCTTGAGGCCTTCTCCACGGCCGATGTCCGCCGGCTTGAGTTCATTGGAGAGGGTGACGGCATTGCCATGGAGGTTGAGGATCAGGGGAACGGCGACTTCACAACGGAGTTCCGTAAAGCCCATCCCAAGCGCGAATGCGATGCCAGCGATGCACTGTGCGGCATCCAAATCACCATAATAGATCTTATCTCTCACACTGGCCCATCCCAACTCTCGGGAAAGTGCGACATTGAGCCCATACCGATCAAAGATCCCCATTTCCCTGGCAACCGCAATCGGAGCACAATCACTCAAGGGCACAAAGCCCAGGCGGATTGGGAACCGATTGCTCTGTCGCTGGCCGGAGGAGTCATCCATGGCGCGGCGTAAGCGCGTAGAATGCCAAATGCGGAGTTTTGGCATAAGCTGTGCTTTTTAATGAATTCACTTTCAATGAAAGCGGTTCATCATGGATTGGGTTCCCGATTTGAGACAACTAAGGGCATTTGTTGCCGTAGTCGAGGAAGGCAGCTTCACGCTGGCGGCCCGGAGAATCTGTGTCACGCAATCCGCTGTCAGCCATTCGCTGAGAACTCTTGAAGAGCAGTTGTCATGCAAACTCCTCGATCGCGGCGGCAAGCGCGTGGTGGCGACTTCCGAGGGTGAATTGCTCCTCAAGCGCTGCAAGCGGGTGATCTTCGAGTTGGAGCAAGCCGGTCGCGATCTCGACGGACTGCGCCGTTGGGGCCAGACCCGCATCCGGATCGGAGCCCCTCACACCCTTTGCCACTTTCTCATTCCATCCGTATTGCGCGAGTTTCGCGATTGTTTTCCCCGCTGCGAGCCCTTGATCGAAGCCGGGGACACGACTCATCTTCTGGATCGTCTATCCTGTTCGGATCTCGATTTGGTCGTCGGTCTGAAGCCTCGCGGGCGTGGTGATGATGGATACCGGCCGATGTTCAAGGACCGGCTTGCCTTTGTTGTCTCGCCGTTTCATCCGTGGGCGGTGGATGGCTCCAACGTGCAGGCCACGATCAATGATCACCAGTTCATCATCTATGCAAGAGCCACAGAAACGCATCGATTGATCGAAGAGTGGCTCGAAAATGAAGGTGGCCGGGGCAAGAAACCGCTGGTCCTCGGTGACATGCAGGCCATCAAGGAAATGGCCAAGCTCGGGATCGGGGTAGGGATCGTTGCTCCATGGGTTGCTTCGCGGGAAATTCATGAAGGTAGCCTCAAGGTCGTATTGATCGATGGGCCGGGCATCGAGCGGGAATGGGGCGTCTTCCACGCACCCAAGCGCGAGCCAAGTCTGGTGGAGGAGGCCTTCATCGGCCTTTGTGAAATGACCTTCGGTGCCATGCCAACCGGAGTGGCGAAGGAGTAGGGGAGCGATTGAAGATTGAAGGCGCTGTTAGATGGGCCGCCCAATCGACAATCTGCAATCAAAAATCGGCAATCGAGAATTCTCAGTTCCAGAAATGGATGGCGATCATTTCGCGCGAGGAGATCGGTTTGAATCCTTTGGTTTGGAGTTCAGCGGCAATCTCAGGCATGTGGGCGGCTCCCCACGGAATGATGATTTCCCGGGTATTGGGCAGTTCGCGTTCGATGATCGTGAGGAGATGCTGGTTTCTTTTGGTGAGGATGTCTTCCATCAGCCTCGTTTGCAGATCCGGAGGCGTGGGTTTCATGAGGATGGGCATGGTTTCCTCGGTGATGCCTTTGGAGTGGATCAACATGGCCCCCTTGAGCAGTTCGCGGGTCTCATTTGAGAATTCACTCATATCCATGTCCGCAGGCACGAGACGCCCCTTGGGCTTGAAGTGGGTCTTTTGCTCCACCACCCCTGCGGCCTCGGCCATCTTGGCGTAGCTCCCTTGCACATTGAAAAGATTCTTTTTATCGCTCACCCCTTCCAAAAGCACCACTGCGTCTTCTGGAAATGAGTTGGAGAGCTCCTGATAGAATTCAGGCTCACCCACATGGGACATGGGGATGAGCGTGATCTTTTTACCATCGTCCCGCACATACTCCCGAACGTCCATGGCGAGACCTGTGGTCCGGAGATTAACAAATCCATCGGTGAAATGATGGATCGCAAGCTTTGCGGATAACGTGGTGCCCGCGAGCAGCAACGGAATGACGAGGAAAAATCCGGCAAGCATCACTGCAGCGAAGTGCCCGAATCGAAAACGGCAATCCGCCGCCTGCGAGGCTGAAATCAAGGGCCATGAAATCCGCAAGCTCGATTTGAGATGATACACCACCCAGATGCCGAAACCGAGCTGAAGCAACGATATGCCCCATGCGATCCACGCGGCTTGAGAGTGAAAATAAACCAGCAGTGGCAAGGCGGCGACGCTGCTCACTGGGATGAACAGCGCGATGGTCAGGAAGATGCGTTTGGGCACTCCCGGCAAACAGGCCACGGTAATATACGCCACCATGCCCGCGATCAGCATCAAACAGGATACGAGAACTCTCGATGCTGTGAATACTGTTCGCTCGAAAAGCAGCAGTGTGTCATCCAGAAACGAGAGAGACCCGCTCAGCAGGAAAATGAGAATCAACAAGCTCAGCAACTTCACACGGAATGGAATGCCCTGACTTGCAAGGTCTTTGGGCAGGGGAGGTGGTGGCAGGTCGGAACTTGGCATTGCGTTGACCATCCCCGGGAGTCGGAATTCCGCAATTACAATTTCCTCCAGCTTGTCCACGCGTTCCTTCCGCAGCCTGAATCAAAAAATCCCCACCCGCCCGGAGGGGCGTGGTGGGGATGGAAGATTGGCTGGAACCGGCCAAGACCCTCGACTCAGCGGTCGAGGATGCTGTTCCAATGCTCGACGTTGTCCTTTTGAGATTCGAACAGCGCGGTGGTGTCGTCGTGGATGGTGATCGAGGTGATTTTGTCGCCCACACCATTGTGTTTGCAGCCACGCTCGCCGGTATTGTTCTTGCCGGTGATTTTCATCACCACATCCATGCCATTGGTCACTTGGCCGAACACCGAGTGGCGGTTGTCGAGGAAGGGAGTGGCAGCATGGGTGATGAAGAATTGCGAACCATTCGTTCCCGGGCCGGCGTTGGCCATGGAAAACACGCCGGGCGCACGGTGGCGGAGTTCCGGGTGGAACTCATCGGCAAACTTGTATCCCGGGCCGCCACGGCCGGATTCGGTCGGATCGCCGCCTTGCAGCATGAATCCCTCGATCACCCGGTGAAAGGCAACGTTGTTGTAGAAACCACGGCGCGCAAGGTTCAGGAAACTCGCGCAAGTAAGCGGCACCTTGGACGCATACATGGTGGCGTCGATGTCTCCGGCGGTCGTGTGAAGTGTGATTTTGATGTCGGACATGGCGGGAAGGAATACAGGAAATCAGGAGATGGCAACTCCTGTCCAGCGACAATTAGAACAGGGCGATTGGCAGGCGGGGCCATAATCGCTGCCAGATCTAGATTGTAGCTTTTTCTCTAGACAGAGTGCCTCAAATTTGAATGGTAGGGCTGTTACGACTTTCACGACCAACCTTCGCTTCGGGTTTTCAGATCGATTCTGCCCTTCAGATTCGCACCGCCACCGAACCGTT
>JBBARN010000146.1:0-2875 GCA_040399845.1 Luteolibacter sp.
GCGGAGTTTGGCGAAGCTCGCAAGGGTATGATCATCCTGTGCGCACCTCTGGAATCTTCCGGGGCCGACTCAACCGATCCACAAAAAATGAACTTGGTGCTTGCAGATCCGGGCGTCAGCCGTATCCTTTGAGCGGATCTGAACACTGGCTTGTCTGGGTAGTAGGATTCAACCGGGGATCCGCAAGGATCCCCTTACTTTTTCACAGTCGGACGATTCCGTGCGGGTCGCGTGGTGATGCTTGACGGCAGAGAATGGGGTCAAGGCGGTTGAAAAAATTCTGACCCGATTTTTTCTTCATGTAGATGGATGGTGAAAGCTGCTGATAGAGCAGGAAAGCGCAAAGGTCGGCGGATTGGATCAGGTAAGACGTCGCGGAATCCCTGAAATTGGCATCCTCAATAACCGTCCTGAGCTGGAGATTCCGGTAGCCCGGCCCATGCTGTGCTTGATTGGTCACCGGATTGTAATTCCGCATCTGACGCAAAAGGGCATTCAGCTTCTTCTGATCAGTTGCATCCGGAAACAGCATGCCCCGCTCGTCGGCATAGCGCGGCCCTGGAAAGTTTCTCGCTGAAATGGTATTCTCGAAGCGCTGGATCAACGCCTGCCACGCTTTCTCAAAAACGAGATACCCCGGTGGTTTGTTTTGCTTATCAACCACGACGTTGATGACGGAGAGGTCAGGAAACCCGGCAAGAATGTCCGCGTAGCGACGCAGAATTTCGAGGCGTTGATGTTTCGGGATCCGAGCGAGGTCTCCCGGACTTGTCAGCATCTTGCCAGCGTGAATCTCTTCGCGTAGCTTGAAGCCGAAGCGTGCCTTGATGTCGCGGCGAAAGGAAATCAGCTCCTCGATCAGCGGCTTCCAGCGCAGTTCGTGAATCACCAGA
This sequence comes from Luteolibacter sp., assembly GCA_040399845.1. Classification (GTDB taxonomy): domain Bacteria; phylum Verrucomicrobiota; class Verrucomicrobiia; order Verrucomicrobiales; family Akkermansiaceae; genus Luteolibacter. The sequence goes on from JBBARN010000146.1 coordinate 894, forward strand.
CCGGACAGCACGAAGTAACGGGTTGGTGATTTCACCAAACCCGCATCACCACTTTCATCGACATACATCAGATACATGACAGTTTCAAAGTTCCCCGCGGAAGGCGCGGTGCTGGAGGGCGGCGAAGAGGGCGTCCAGCTCGGCGAGGTGGGCGCGCTGCGTGGTCTTCTGGCGCTCGATGGATTCGACGATGGCGGCGAATTTTTGTTGGAGGGGAAGCGGAGGGTGTATGACTGGAAGCTCTCGCAGATCCTTCAAGTTGATCCCGCGCTGGGCGATCCCTTTCACGTCATCAGCTAAACGTCTAAAAACTTAATCGGTTCTAAGAAGCTCCAAGACGAACTCGCGAACGACTTCGGCTTTGAGTGGAATCAATTCCAGTTCCCGAGTGATGTTGCCGTCCTTCAGTTCAGGAGGGACCAATCCTATACGGCCGACCGTTCCACGAATCGAAATGACGAGTTCTCCACCCTGAAGAATGGTTCTACGATAGGTTGAGGTAATTTCCTTGCTGCATCGAATCAACCCATCAGGGTCGATGCCGCTTCCTGTTAAGTCCCTGATGCGAATCACCGGAACGCCCATAGGAACATGGGAGCCGCGTTGAACAACGCCGTAACTAATTCCTCTCTTCGCGTCGCATTGATCGATGAGAGAAGTTGTTGGCCACCCCATCGGATTAGTCACCGGATCGCCGAAGAGGGTGAGGAAGGAGGATTGGAGGAGGGCGGCGAGTTGGGCGAGGGCCTCGCGGCGCTTGGCCCGCAAGGCGTCCGCCGCATCCAGAATTGCAGCAATCCGCTTCTGCTCGGCGAGGGGTGGGAGGGGGATTTGAACTCCGCGAACCAACTCCGAATTCAGATTCTTCACAACTGCACCGGCAGCCAACTTCTTGAAATTTGAATAAACTAGGTCTGAACCAAGCAAGTAATAGAAGAAATCTGAATGAATTTGGTCGTGACGGGGGCTTAGAACCAGCCATCCGTCATGAATGCAGCCTGAGGTTTTAAGGATGTATGGTTTCCCGAAACTCATCGAGTTCGTGAGTAGAAAGTCGCCCGCTGAAACCATCCTCGATTTTTTAACACCTTCCTTGATAATCCTCTTCTTGGTGGAGGATATGTATTTGGAGCCCTCGGAAGCGTCGCCAATCATGATCCAGTTCACACCATTGGGATCATCCGTAATGAAGCTATCAATCGGACGCGGAGAACCGCCCCTTGCGACTGCAAATACGTCTTCCAAAGCTACGATTGGCCACTTCATCCCAGCAACCCCTCCAGTTCTTTTCTACCCATGGTGATCTCGTCTTCGAGTTTGGCGAGGCGGGTCAGGATTTTCTTCGGTGAATCGTGCTCGATTACTTCATGCACGACTTCCTTGTAGCGGTTGAGCGAGAGGTCGTAGTTGTTGGCGACGATGTCGGCCTTGGGCACGAGGAAGCTTTGATCGGTGCGGGCGCGGGATTTTTCTTTGGCGAGGTTTTTCCAGCGCTTCAGAACATCGGGAATGTCGGACTTGTCGGGTTGTGGGGTGCGCTTGTCATCGAGCGAGAAGCCATCGGCCTGCATGTCATAGAACCAGACCTGATCGGTGCCACCGGAGTTGGTCTTGGTGAAGAACAGGATGGCGGTGGAGACGCCGGCGTAGGGCTTGAAGACGCCGGAGGGCATGGAAATGACGGCTTGGAGTTTCTGATCCTCCACCAGCATCCTGCGGATTTGCTGGTGGGCATTGGACGAGCCGAAGAGCACGCCATCCGGCACGATGACCGCAGCGCGGCCACCGGTCTGGAGCATGCGCAGGAAGAGCGCCATGAAGAGCAGTTCGGTTTTCTTGGTCTTGACGATGCGCTGGAGATCCTTGGCGGTGGATTCATAATCGAGGCCGCCCGCGAAGGGCGGATTGGCGAGGATGAGTGAGTATTTCTCCGTGTCGTCCTCATCGTTCTCGGACAGCGAGTCCTTGTAGCGGATGTCCGG
>JBBARN010000146.1:2975-13777 GCA_040399845.1 Luteolibacter sp.
CTGGCGATTTTCCCGAGCATGTATTCGTAGAGATCGCCCTTGGTATCGCTATCGGACATGTCGATGGAGTCGAGCTGGTCCACGATATGGGCAAGCACCCGGGGCTTGGGCATCATGAAGGTAGCGTCCTTCATGTGATGGCTGTAGGTGCTGTCCCCTTCCCCGCTGGCGGACTTGCCGAGGGTCTTGATGAACGGGAAGACCTGATCGCGCACCGTGGCGAACATTTCATCAGGAGAGCTTTCCTTGAAGCGGGACCAGCGCAGCCCTTCCTGTTTCGGCGTGAAGATGGGATCCTCGATGGGTTTCTTGAGGCGGTTCGCCTTGTTTTCCTTGAGAGTGTGGATTTCATCCAGGCGCTTGATGAAGAGCAGATAGGTGAGTTGCTCGATGATGGTGAGCGGATTGGAGATGCCGCCGGACCAGAGGGTGTCCCAGATGCGGTCAACTTTGGATTTGATTTCGCCAGTGATCATTGAATGGAAAGGAGCCGATAAGCTTGGCCCCATCACGGCACAGGATGCGCCGTGACGAAAGGCAATTTCTGCCTTGAAATGGTAAAATGGAGATCAACTGCAATTTCGGGCCAGGCATCGAGAACATTGGGAACACCGTAGGAACTGAATTCGGCTCGTTAAGCAGTATTTCCAGAAATTCTGATTCTCATGGCAATCCGTCCAATCACCTACTAACAGAGCCAAAGCACCGCGATCTGAGCAACGAGAATGCGCATCAGCATGGTGAGGGGATACACGTTCGCATAGGCGAGCGATGGATAGTCGGAATTTGTAAGCTTGGTCGAAAATGCAAGCGCCGGGGGATCCGTCATGCTGCCGGCCAGGACACCGGTGAGCGTGAGGTAGTTGATCTTCATGAACTTCCTGCCAATGAATCCGGCGAGCATGAGGGGTACCGTAGTGACCACCGCGCCCATGGCCATCCATTGCAGGCCGGTGGCGGAGAAGGCGGTTTCGACAAATTTTCCACCTGCACCAAGGCCGACGCAGGCAAGGAAGAAGATGATACCAAGCTCGCGGAAAGCGGTATTCGCATTGATGGGCATGTGAACCACGAGCGGGCCGATGCGGCCAAGGCGGCCCATCAGGATCGCAATGATGAGTGGGCCACCAGCAAGCCCAAGGCGGAGTGGGACCGGCATTCCAGGCAGCGGCCAGGGATAAAGACCGAAGAGGATCCCCACGGTGATGCCGACGAAGATGGAGGCGAAACTGGTTTCATTGAGCTGATGGACCGAGTTTCCAAGCACGTTGGCGGCTTGGTTGATGGCTGCTTCCTCGCCAACGATGTTGAGCATGTCGCCAAACTGGAGTTTCAGATCCGGGATGGCTGTTAGAATCATGTCCTGACGGCTGACACGGCTGACGGTGACGCCGAAGCGCTCGCTGATGCGGGTGCCGGCGATGGTTTGGCCAATCATGTCCTTGTGGGTGACGATGATGCGCTTGGCGATGATGTTGCCCGGGGCCTTGCGGAGGTCTTCCTCGACGCGGACGCCGATGGAAAGAGTGGCACGTTCCAATTGATCGACGGTGCCTACGGCGAGGATCACATCGCCGACGTGAAGCACGGTCTCCGAGGTCGCACTGTGCACCTCGGATTCATCTTTGCGGCGAATACGGGAAACGACTGCGCCGTCATCGCCGAGGCCGGGAACGTTGCGGATGGGGACACCTTCGAGATTGGGATTCTCTACGCGCAGCGAGGCACGTTTGGGTTCCCTTACTCCCAGTGACATCTGCTCCTTGAGCTCAGCGAGTTCTTTTTTCGGATCGATGCGGAAGACGACCCGCAAGAGCACAATGACGAGGATGATGCCCATCACGCCAAACGGATAGGCGACGGCATAAGCCATGGCTGCCTGGCTGGCGAGGTCCGCTTTTCCAGCGGTGCTCATCGCCTGTTGGGCAGCCCCGAGCGAGGGGGTGTTGGTGGTGGCTCCGGAAAAAATTCCGGCGAGCGCTCCGGCATTCCAACCGAGCACATAACGCCCCATCACAAAGATGAGGAAGGCCCCGGAAAGGACGATGGTCATGGCCAGCGCGTTGAGTTTGAGACCGTCTTTCTTGAGGGAGTTGAAAAATCCGGGCCCCAGTTGCAAGCCCACGGTGAACACGAACAAGGCCAAGCCGAATTCCTTGAGAAACGAGAGCAAGTGCGGGTCCAGAGAGAACCCGAAATGCCCGAGCAGGAGCCCGCTGAACAACATGCCCGCAACCCCTAGTTTGATGCCGCGCACCTTGACGCTGCCGATGAGCAACCCAAGGATGGCGGTGATGGAAATGACGAGGATGGGTTCCGCGTGAGGTGAGATTTGTTTGATGCTTTCGAGGAATTCCATCTGCCCCGGAGCATGCCTGACTGGGGATCTCCTGACAACGCATATGATGCCAAAATGCACCCGCCAACCGCTTTCAAAGTGTTTCGAAAACCCCGGAAAATTTGGCGGTCGGACATTGACGGCACGGGGAGTATCCCTTCAGACTCCTGAAAACCATTCAATCCCAAACCCATGACACAAGCCACCCGCGGTTTCCGCGAGATGAAATCTGTGGTAGTCCGTTTTGCCGGTGATTCCGGCGACGGAATGCAAATCGTCGGCGAGCGTTTCACCGACACCAGCGTCACCGTGCCCAATGCGATCGCGACCTTTCCGGATTATCCGGCAGAAATCCGCGCACCAATCGGGACCATTGCGGGTGTTTCCGCGTTCCAAGTCCACTTCGGCAGCCAGGCCGTGCTCACGCCGGGTGATGAACCGGACGCGCTCGTGGCCATGAATCCGGCGGCGCTTGCAGTACACTTGCAGGATCTGGCGGAAGGAGGCTTGCTGATTGCGAATTCTGCTGCATTCACCGAAGAAAATCTTGCGATGGCAGGCTACAAGACCAACCCGCTCGACGATGCGGACTTGCGGAAGAAATATGAAGTGATCTCTCTTGATATCACCGGCCTAGCGGTCGAGGCACTCAAGGACAGTCCCCTCACCCATCGGGAGAAACTGCGCACCAAGAATTTCTTCGCGCTCGGATTTTCCTATTGGGTCTATGGCCGTCCCATTGAGCCCACGATCAATTATATCAACTCCAAGTGGGCCACCAAACTTCCCGACGTAGCCGATGCCAACATCAAGGTGCTCAAGGCCGGATACTTCTTGGGCGAAACCACCGAAACCACCCGCAACCGATACATGGTCGCCCGTGCCGAAGTGGCACCTGGCACCTATCGCAAGATTTCCGGCAACGAGGCCATTGCTTTGGGACTCATCGCCGGGGCGAAAAAATCAGGACGCGACCTGTTGTTTTCCGGTTATCCCATCACGCCCGCTTCATCGATTCTTGAGGCGCTTGCGAATTTCAAGCACTTCGGCGTGAAAACCGTGCAGGCGGAAGATGAAATCGCCGCCATCGGCGTGGCTCTTGGTGCAAGCTTCGCGGGACAGATCGGCGTGACGGGCACCAGCGGTCCGGGCATGTGTTTGAAGAGCGAGTTCATCGGACTTGCCATTTCCACCGAGCTTCCGCTGGTGATCGTCAACGTGCAACGCGGCGGCCCGAGCACTGGCTTGCCGACCAAGACTGAGCAATCTGACCTGCTGCAAGCACTCTACGGGCGCCATGGCGAAAGTCCGCTGCCAGTGATTGCGGCGAACTCACCCTCTGATTGTTTCCGCGCGGCCTTCGATGCCATCCGCATAGCTCTGGAGTTTTCTACGCCAGTCATCCTGTTGAGTGATGGATATCTCGCGAATGGTTCCGAACCATGGAACATCCCGCACGAAGACAGCCTGCCGGAAATCATCAAACCCTTTGCCGAGGAGGGCCAAGCGTATGTGACCTTTGCCCGCGATCCGGAAACCCTCGCCCGCACCCAGGCCATTCCGGGTCAAGTGGGACTGGAGCACCGCCTGGGTGGATTGGAAAAGGATGGCAAGGGAGCCATCAGTTATGATTCCGACAACCACAGTGAAATGACCCGCCTGCGCGCCGCCAAGGTGGCAGCCGTGGCCAAAACGATGCCACCACTCCACGTCACTGGCGAAAAAACCGGAAAATTGTTAGTTATCGGTTGGGGCGGCACGCATGGTGCCATTACTTCCGCAGTCGAGTCGCTGCGCCTGGAAGGATTTGAAGTGAGCAGCACCAACATCCGCTATCTCAACCCCCTGCCCCCGGATCTGGGAGATCTCATCAAGGGATTCGATCAGGTTCTCATTCCGGAACTCAATGCCGGCCAGCTTGCCCTCATCATCCGGGCAAACTATCTCGTCGATGCCATTTCGATGACAAAAATCAAAGGCCGCCCCTTCAAAGTGAGCGAAATCCGCGAGCGCATTCTTCAACTCATCAACGCCTGAAAACCCATGGCCACAGAAATCCAAAACATCCCCGCCGTGCCCGAGCTGACCCGTAAGGACTTCGTCACTCCCAATGATGTCCGCTGGTGCCCGGGTTGCGGCGATTATGCCATCCTCAACTCGCTCCAGCGCACCTTGCCGGAGCTTGGCATCAAGCGTGAGAACTTTGTCATCATCAGCGGCATTGGTTGCTCCAGCCGATTCCCCTATTACATGCAAACTTATGGTTTCCACACCATCCATGGCCGTGCGCCGACAGTGGCCACGGGCGTCAAGGTGGCCAATCCGGATCTGTCCGTTTGGATCGTCACCGGCGATGGCGACGGACTCAGCATCGGCGGCAATCACCTGATGCATCTGTTGCGGCGCAATCTGAATGTCACCGTGCTCTTGTTCAACAACCGCATCTACGGACTCACCAAAGGCCAATACAGCCCCACCTCACCGGTCGGCACCAAGACCAAGACCACACCCACCGGCTCCGTGGACAGCCCGCTCAATCCCCTGCTCTTCGCGCTCGGCGCGGAGGCCACCTTCATTGCGCGCACCATCGACAACAATCCGAAACACATGGTGGAAACCTTCAAGGCCGCGCACGAACATCAGGGCGTTTCCTTCGTTGAGATCTTCCAGAATTGTGTCATCTTCAACGACTCCGCGTGGGATCCGGTTTATGCCAAGGAAAACCGGGACCATCAGATGCTGACTCTCGAAGCCGGCAAGCCATTGTTGTTCGGGAAAAACAAGGAAAAGGGCATCCGTTTGAATGGCCTCGTTCCCGAGATCGTCGATGCCGCCACGGCTGCTCCCGGCGAGATTCTCACCCATCAACCGGATCATCCGAGCCCACTCTATTTCCAGATGCTTGCCTCACTCGGCATGCCTGATTTCCCGACGCCCATCGGCGTGATCCGCAAGATCCAACGACCCACTTACGAGTCGTTGATCCACCAGCAAGTCCAGGAAGCCCAAGCCAAAAAGGGCGAAGGCACCTGGAAGGAACTGCTGCATGGGAACTCAACCTGGACGGTGGAGTAAACGGAGCTTTCGCTCGCTTTGTTTGATCGATTCCGCCTTGCCAGGCGGGGGGCTTTTCGTGGCCACGAGGGACGGGTGGCTTGCTTTCTTGTTTGGAAACTCGCCCACCCAAGGTGAGCCAACAGAGCTTTCAAGACCGGCAGCGGAAATTTCGTGTAACACCGTTGCGAAGAACGTGTATCCCGGAATGGATCCTCTTTTATCTCCGGGGTCTCCCGAACGAATTCCCCATCATGTTGACCGCCAGCGCAGCTTTTCTAACAATCCCGATGCAGCCTCCCCCGGCAGGTGCGGGCTTGCTGTGCTTCGGACATCGCATGCAGATGAAACTTGATCCGACCCTTGTTGCGGATCAAGTTGCCGTGGTCAAAAACCGCGGTTTTGCGATGAATGAATCACTCCCCCCATCCCCTTCCCGCCCGCTTGGCACCGAGCACAGCGGTTTGATGCCGCATACTCCGTGGACGTTGTTGTTCCATGGTCGAGGCACGGACGACGACGCTCTGAAGCACTTGAATGAAGTGCTGCGGATGTATTGGCGTCCTCTCAAGATCTGCATCGAGCGTCGAGGGTTCGGCCCCCATGAGTCGGAAGATATTACCCAGGATTTTCTTTCCCGGCTTGTGCACAAAGGCAGTTTTGACGATGTGGACCGCGAGAAAGGCCGCCTTCGTTCGTATCTGCTCACCGCGCTCAATCATTTTCTGTCCAATGTGCGGCGTGAACGCTCGGCCCAGTTTCGTGGCGGTGGACTGGTCCTCATGTCATTGGATGCCAGCCCCGAGGAGGGTGGCGTGGGTGACCTCGCTGCGGCGGATGCATCCCATCAGGATTTCGATCGGGAATGGGCCATCGCCTTGATCGGAAATGTGATGGATGAACTACGGGCCGAGTTTTCCGCTCAGGGAAAGGCCGATCTGTTCGACGCACTGAAACCTGGATTGCTGCCAGGCGATGACGCGCAGGAAATTGGAGAGCTGGGGAAATCCATCGGACTCAACGCGGGAGCCACACGAGTGGCGCTGCATCGTCTGCGGCTGCGTTTTCGCAATCTCCTCTATCGCCATGTGGCCGCCACGGTAGGCAGCGAGGCAGAAATCGAGGATGAAATCCGCGCACTCATCCTTTCCTTGCGTCATCATTGAATGAGTGACAACTCCACGGCACGAATCGACCCGGAAGAGGCAGCCCGACTGTTGGAAGCCGCCTTTTTTTTCGATCAGGATGCGAAGGTGCAGGTGGATTCGGATCTGGATGAACAGCTTCCGTTGGTAAAAGGCTATCACCTGACCCGGCCGCTGGGCGAGGGAGGTTTCGGAATTGTTTATGAGGCGGAACAATGCTCACCGATCCAGCGGCGGGTGGCACTGAAGATCCTCCGGCAGGGCCTTACCACGCGCGAATTGCTGGCCCGATTCGAGCAGGAACGCCAGGCGCTCGCGCTGATGAACCACCCACACATCGCCCGCATTCACGATGCTGGCGAGACGGACGATGGCCGACCTTTCATCGCCATGGAAATGGTGGATGGCACTACCATTGATCGGTTTCCCGACCTCGATACCGCGGAAAAGAAGGTTCGATTGCTAGCCCAGGTCTGCCATGCCGTAGCCCACGCCCACCATCGGGGCGTGATTCACCGGGACTTGAAGCCGTCCAACATTCTCGTCACGACCGGTGCCGATGGCACGCCTGAGCCCAAGGTCATCGATTTCGGCATTGCCAAGGCTTTGGAGGGCCCACTGATCACCCGGGTGTTTTTCACGGGGATGTATCAGATGGTAGGCACCCCGGGATACATGGGACCGGAGCGCCAGAGCTCCACGCCAGGGGGACAAGCGGCAGATACCCGTTCGGATGTTTTTGCCCTAGGAGCCGTATTGTGGGAACTTCTGTCCGGGCAGCGTCCTCATGTCTCGACGGAGAATGAAACGATCAGGGTCGTGTTGCCGGAAGGCGAGCCGGTGCCGCGCGAGTTGCGCTGGATCGCAGCGATGGCCACCGCCTTGGACATGGAGCGCCGCTATCCGGATGCCGCATCACTGGCTGCGGACCTGGAGGCCTGGCTGGAGGGAAAACCGGTGCGTGCCGCATCCCCGGGATATTTATATCTTCTTGGAAAATGGGCACGCCGCCATCCGTGGTCATTTGTATCACTTGCCACCTCCCTGCTTGCACTGGCCATCGCCATGGCGGTAGTGGTCCTTCAAAACCGCCGAATCGGCGAGCAACTCGGAGATCTGAAAACAGCCGCCGCGGAAAATCTCCGCCAATCAGCCGAACAGAATTTCCTGTTAGGCCGCAACGCAATTGGCAGTTCTCCGCTGGAGGGGATTCTCCGCTGGCAGGAATGCCTGCGGCAGAACCCGGACCATTTACGGGCGAAGACATTCCTGAAAAGCGCCTTCGCCCAAATGCATCTCGTTGCCTTTCTCGGTGAGAGCGAATCGTTGCCGAAGGGCAATTGGCGCGACATGCAAATCTCGCCGAACGGACAGTGGGTCGGAGTGAGAGGTGCTGACGAACAAGGATTGGCCATCTGGACAGCACCTCTCGGCGGAGGATGGAAACAAACAACCATTCCAACCCGTGCCAAGGAACCATGGATCATCACGAACGAGGGCGAGGTGCTCGATGCCGGGAAAACCAAGTGTCCACTTGTAGGGCTGCGTTTTCTCCAAATGACCCGCTCCGGCTATCTGGCAGCGGCTGGAGCCAATGGATATGGATGGTGTAACCCGAGCGGCGGTTGGCAGATCATCCCTCTTGTGCAAACTACAAGCAGTATGGTGGTTTCCGCCGACGGCGATACGCTGGCCGTTTCCGCAGGGGAGCAGATACAAGTCATCGATCAAGCATCCGACACGGCCGCGTCCTTTGATAAATTGCGTGCCGCACCCATTTCCGCGTTTGCGATTTCTCCGAACGGCACGACCATCGCGGCTGCTTGGCGCGATGGCATGATTCAAATCATGAAAAAGGGACACCCATCCCGGGAAGTGCTGCATGAAGCAGCGGTCCTCGATTTGTTCCTGACAAACGACCCGGAGACCCTAGTCTTGCGGGATCCGCAAGGACTGGCGTGGCTCGACCTTCGTCAGCCACGTCCGTCTCCAGCACGGGAAAAGTCAGCAAATACAGCTGCCCGCTGGTGCCTTCCCGTTGGCGACTCCTGCGCCGTATTCTCTGCGCCCGGCGGAGATCTCCGCGTTCTGGACAAAAGAGGTAACAATGTTTCTTCCTGGCAACTCCCCGGTGTTGTGGGAGGGGAATTCACCGCCGCATCGGAAGATCGCCTGACTTTTGCCGCGCTGGACGAACCCTCACGGCGCTTCCGCTGGTTTCGGATGCATCCGGCAAAGCCGATCGAAATTGAAACGACCACTGTCAACGATGGGCTCCTGTGCATTGGCGATGGCGATTCCATGCAGCCCACAAGGTTCCACCGCGATGGCACGCTCGTTTTCAAAGGAGTTCGCAAACATCTCAGAGACGGGCCTTTCCGACTCGCAGCGATGTCCGATCGGAACGGGATCCTCTTCGCCGATCGCGAGTCGCGGGACGGATTGATCATCGCTGACCAAAAAACGGATCCTCGCAGCAAGCCGTGGCCGAAACCAAGTGCGCTTGCCATCTCTCCATCGGGTCAGTGGCTCGCGCTGGGGACACCCGATGGACGCCATGCTTTTGCTCCGGTGGAGTCCGAGTCGTTGAACTGGCAATCCAACCCCACTGGCAGCCCGATCACCGCCGTGGCCATCCGCGACGACGGGCGAATGGCGCGCGCGGCTGGCGGGCGGGTCACCATTTCCGATACCACCCGGGGTGATTTGCAGACATTCTCGACGACGACCGTCACCTCATTGGCCTTCTCGCCTGTGGGAGATCGACTGGCAATTGCCACCGCCGACGGCAAGGTGCAATGGCACGATGCCAGCACGGGATTGGACCTTGCGCTGCCGAACCGAATTCCCGGCAAGGTTGGGTGCATGCATTGGATAGCGGATTCGGATGAACTGCTGGTGATGCTTGCTCAAGGAGGCTCCGTTAGGTTGGCGGCCCTGGCAACCGTCAAACCTGCCAACACTCCCCTACCCGCTTCGCTGGGCTGGATGCTGTCAGATGACGGCCAGATCATTCCGAATGCCTCGCTTGTGCCATCCGCCGGAAATCCGCTGTCACCGCGCACGAAATAGGCCGCTCGAAACAGAACTCCAAGCAAGGAGTCAATGAGCGGAGCCCATGGCTCAATCGGAAAACCCGCATGTGCATCCGGGGAACCTCCGCTTCGCGTGAGAGAATCTGAGAAATTTTCACTTCGCCTGTAACGCGTGCGGAAAATGAGTGCATCCCCCGTTGAAAGCTCCCTCCACGACATCAAGACGGGAGATTTCAGTCAGCAACCATAGCCTCCATCCCATGAAAACCACATTCACACTCCAAAGACTCCCCCTCGTCGCCGCCCTCTCAATGATGATCATCGCACCTGCTACGGTGCGAGGCCAAGGTCAATTGCTTCCTCCCGGAGCCACCTACAGTTATACCAACGAGCGTGCACTCGATTCGTCCGGCAATCCCACGCCCTCGATGAAGACGCTGATGCAAATCGATGCAGGCGAACACATTCCCAGCCGCTCTGTCAGCAACACCAACCTCAATGGCACACTCGGGTATTATCATCTTACCCAACCAGGGCGTTATTATCTAACCGAAAACCTGGACAAGCACATCGTGATCAGCTCCGACAACGTCACCCTTGATCTTGGTGGCTTCGAGATTCGCTACACGGGAAGTGGCAGCGGACCCGTCGCCATCGGATCAAGTGGTCTGACGGGCAACTTCATCCGCACCAAGGTCATCAATGGCCGCATTCGCGGAAACTGGTCGCAGGGAGTGATCCTGGGAAACGACAGCGTGGTTTCCGGAGTGGATGTTTCGGATGCGACCAGCTATGGCATCAAGGTTGGAAAAAACAGCCAGGTGGCAGATAGCCGGGTGCGCGGCAAGTGGGTTCCGGGCAATCCGGGAGCTCCCGGTTCCCACAGTGGCATCTACGGAGAGGACGCAACCGTGATTTCCCAATGCAGTGCTAGTGACATGAATGGCATTGGGATTCAGGTGAATCAAAACGGCCGCGTGGTGGACAGCACTGTCCAGAATGTGCAGGGCTGCGGCATCGTGACCAACCACCACAGCACTGTGGGCGGTTGCGCAGTGCGCTTGTGTGGAAGCACGGGCTTTGACCTTGGCATGGGCAGCACCCTGCACAACAGCGCAGCCTCCGAGTGCGGAGATCCCGGGGTGCACGTCCGGAACGGTTGCACGGTTTCCAATGTGACAAGCCGCGACAACCAGGATCACGGTTTCATCTCGGAAGCCTGGACGGTCA
>JBBARN010000147.1:0-13476 GCA_040399845.1 Luteolibacter sp.
AACTTGGAACTTGGATTCGGCGGGGACTTCCCTAGCGTCCGCGCATGGCGGGTTTCGGCTTGGATTTGATCATCATCGGCGTCTATTTCGCCGTCATCATTGGCATTGGTCTCTACGCCGCGCGCGGCCAGAAGACGATGGAATCGTATGCGCTCGGCGATCGCTCCATGCCATGGTGGGCGGTGCTGGCGTCCATCCTCGCCTCGGAAATTTCTGCGGGCACCTTTCTCGGAACGCCTGGCGAGGGATTCGCCAAGCGCAATTTCCTCTACGCCCAACTCGTCATCGGCACCATCCTCGCACGGCTTCTCGTGGCGGCCATCTTCATCAAGCCGTTTTACAAATACAACGTCACAAGCATCTACGAATTCCTGGAAATCCGCTTCGGCCTGCTCACCCGGCGGGTGGCGTCGCTGGTCTTCCTGCTCACTCGCTCGCTGGCTTCGGGTTCGCGCATTTTCATCGCCGCCATCCTGCTCGTGCTGGCATGGGAAGTCGCCCATCCGGAATTCCTTGCGATGTCGAAGGAAGAACGCTTCACACAGGAGCTCATCATTTATGCCGGAGCCGTCATCGTCATCACCGGCCTCACCGCTTTATATACTACCTTTGGCGGCATCAAGGCGGTGGTCTGGACGGATCTCATCCAGATCACGCTCATGTTCGGCGCGGCGTTCTATGTGTTTTTCTGGCTGCTCGGCAAAACCGGTGGTTGGGAAGCCTTGGGATCCTCCATCCAAGCTCCAATCGCCATCGATACCGGCATTCGCCCGGGGCTGGGCTTCGGTGAGCAGGTGAAATTCATCCTGCAACAGGAATACACCATTTGGGCGGCATTGCTGGGCTCCATCTTCACCACCCTCGCCACTCACGGGACGGACCAGGACATGGTCCAGCGCATGCTCACTTCCAAGGATGCCAAACGCGGCCAACGTGCGGTCATCGTTTCCGGCTTGGTGGACCTGCCTGTGGTCGTGGGTTTCCTGGCCATCGGCATTCTGGTTTGGAAATACTATGAACTCTATCCCGCCAACAAACCCGAGGGTGACCCCGGCATTTTCGCCTGGTTCATGGTGCACGATCTCGCTCCCGGCGTGCGCGGCTTGATTGCAGCAGGACTCTTTGCCACAGCCATGGGCTCGCTCTCCACCGCGCTCAACGCACTGGCCACAACCTTCACGAAGGATTGGTATCTGGGCGTCTTCCGACCCGATGCCACGTCGCTCCAACAAATGCGCGCTGCACGCGCCTCAACCGTGGGATTCGCCATCTTCCTTGCCATCATCGGCGTCGGAACCGCTTGGGTGAAATTGAAAAATCCCGAACTCCGCATCATTCCCATCGTGCTGGGATCCTTCGGTTATACCTATGGCTCGCTGCTCGGAGTTTTCCTCATCGGAATGCTCACCAAGACTCGCGGAAATTGCCGTGGCAATGTCATCGGGATGATCTCTGGATTTGTCGCCGTCGCCTTCCTCACCAATCTCCCCAATGACGTCTGGGGCATGATTTTCGGCGGACCGCTCTATAAGAATCCGGATTGGCTGCCTATGATTGCTTTCACCTGGCGCATCATGTTCGGGGCGCTCGTCACCGTGGGCGTGGCACTTTGTTTCCGCAGCGATGCCAACCGCCGGGAAAGCAGTCGCGAGTCGCGCGCGAGGGAATGATCACATCCATCAATATCTGTTAGATCGAACAAACCATGCCAAACTCCACCGATCACGAAATGCACGATCTCCAGCGCACGATCGGCCCCTGGCAGGTCCTGTTCTATGGCATGGGCTCGATGCTTGGAGCCGGCGTCTATGTCCTCATCGGCAAGGCCGCGGGCATGCTGGGCAATGCCGTGTGGCTTGCATTTGTCGCAGCCATGATCGCTGCGCTGACCACCGGACTTTCCTACGCATCTGTCGGTAGCCGCTATCCCAAAGCCGGCGGTGCCGCCTATGTCACGCACCGTGCCTATCGGAAACCATGGCTCAGTTATGTGGTAGGCATCGCGGTGATGATGAGCGGACTCACCAGCATGGCCACCGGCTCCCTCGCCATCGCGGAAAACATCGCCAATCAGTTCGCGCTGGGAATTCCCGTGAAAATCATCGCGATCCTCGGTGTGATGCTGCTTGGCAGCGTGGTTTACCGCGGAATCCGGGAAAGCATGTGGGCGAATCTGTTTTGCACGCTGGTGGAAGTGGGAGGGCTGCTTTTCATCGTCGCAGTCGGAGCCCGATTCTGGGGCGGCGTCGATCTGATGGAAGTGCCACCAACCGCCGTAGGCACCGGCCTTGCAGGGATCAGCGTGTTGGTCATCCTACAGGGAGCGGTGCTCACGTTTTTTTCCTTCATCGGATTCGAGGATATCCTCAACGTCAGCGAGGAAGTAAAAGACCCGAAAAAAGACATCCCCTTCGGGCTCGTCGGGGCAATGATCGGTGCCACGTTGATCTACATGGCTGTTGCCGTCACGGCGGTGTCCGTTCTGCCGTGGCGCGAGCTTGCGGCAAGTCCCGCGCCCTTGATGGAAGTGGCCAAACGCGCCGCGCCGTGGTTCACGGGGATCGGCCCGGTGTATTTGTTCATCACCCTGTTTTCCATCGGCAACACCGCGCTGCTCAACTATCTGATGGGATCGCGCCTGATCTATGGCATGAGCCGCCAGGGCTTGCTGCCATCATTGTTAGGAAAAGTCCACCCGGTCCGGCGCACGCCACATATTGCCATCGGCGTTCTGTTTTGCATCGTCACCTGCCTGATCCTCCTCGGTGGCGTCAAACAACTCGCAGAGGCCACCTCTCTACTGCTGCTTTCGGTGTTCGTGGTGGTGAACATCGCGCTCATCCTGCTCAAGCTTCGCAAGGGCGAGCCCAAGGGTGGTTTCGAGGTGCCGTTTTTCGTTCCCATCATGGGTGCGCTTGTCTGCTTGTTGTTGATTTCCAGTCGCATCCATTCGGCCATCACCAGCACGAGCCCCGGTTCGCAAATGGCGCCGCTAATTGCCGCTGGTTTGATTCTGGTGAGTTTGTTGTTATTCCTGATGCTGAAGCCTAGGCAGGTCGCCAACCCGGGCCTCGATGATCCTGATGGCCTGTGATATCATCGTGTGGGATTGCCCTTGCCCCGGAGTGGTAAGATGAGCGACCATCCAACGTATCAACTCCATGGGTTCTCCTCCATCCGTCAATGTGGCACGCCTCACTTACCTGTTGGTATGTGAAGCAGCCGGCGTTGCCATCGCTCTGAGCACCCGGGGCACGATGCTGGAAATTCCGCTTTCCACCGGGATCCTCGGCGGACTGGGCGTGGCGGCCCTGTTCATCTGGGTGGAGTCGCTCATGAAGGGATTCACCCTTCGCGGATTCTCCACCGCCACCTTCGGCCTCGGGGTGGGATTGTTATGTGCGTGGTTGCTCACACGGGTGCAGATTTCCAACCTGCTGGAACTCGCCTTCCGGGATCAACTCGAATCCAAGGAAAACAGCGAGGTCGTCGTCAACGCGCTGCGGCTCGCATTGGATGTGACCTTGTTCGCGAGCCTTGGTTTCCTTGGGGCGGTGTTGTCGCTACGGGGAAATCGCGATGATTTCGCCTTCATCATCCCCTATGTGCGCTTTCGCCAGGATGCTTCCACCGGCCAACCGGTCGTTTTGGATCCGGATGCGGTGATCGATGGCCGGGTGATTGGCATCCTCCAGTCGGGTTTCCTGCATGGCCGCTTGGTAGTGCCGCGATTCGTGTTGGACGAACTGCAAGCCATGGCCGATTCCAATTCCAATGGCACCCGCCAGCGTGGCCAGCGCGGGTTGGATTGTCTGGAACGCATGCAAAAGGACCCATCCATCCAAGTCTCCGTGCACGATACCCGCAGCGCCCAGGAGTCGGAAACCCTCAACTCCCGCCTCATCGAGACCACCCGCCTGCTCGGGGCACGCCTGATGACGGTGGAGGAAAATCTAACCAAAGTCGCCAAGCTGCAAGGCGTGGACGTGCTCAACATCCACGAGCTCGATGAAGCGCTCAAACCCGCCGTCGCCCTCGGCCAGCGCATCCGCCTCGCCTTGGTCCGCACCGGCAAGGAAGACCACCAGGGAGTGGGATACCTGCCGGACGGGACGATGATTGTCGTCAACCACGCGGTTTCCAAAATCGGCACGACTGCGGAAGTGATCGTGGTCAGCACCTTGCAAACGTCCAGCGGGACGATGGTGTTTGGTGAGCTCTACACCGGTTGAAGCGCCTCGTAGAAACAAACCTCCGCTGCCGGATCGCGCAGGGAATCCACGAATCGTTCCCACTCCAGCCGTTCTTCCGGCGTGGCCGGGCTGGGCTCGCCTTGTGGGGTGGCATTGGCCACGAGGAAACGAATGGGGGTGTCCATGCCGGTGTGCGCACGCAGCCGGGCATGCAACGACGCCATCCGGGGTGGTGAGAGCGACCAAGCCTCACCCAGCAAGACCACGCCTGCGGGGGAGTTTTTCATGGCCCGCCCGGCCTCGGACTCCGCCCCCGTATCCATCACGGCCACCGGGTGCCACGCGGCGGGATGCACGCGCAAACGCCTCAACAGGAAGGGCCTCAAGGATTCCTGGGAAATCCCGCTGCCGCCCACATCGAGCACCAGCACGCCATCGAGCGGCCTGTCATTGGCCTCGGCGCGATCGTTTCCCGTGAGTTCCCGCCAGAGGATGCGATGCGGGCGCGCCTGAAACTCCAGCCTCGCCAAGGCAGACCGCTCCGCCCGCCAAGCCATGGCCCAGAGCAGCCAGCGCGGCAGGAGCCCCCAAACCAGCGTGGCCATCAGCAAAAACCGCCACCACTCAGCGGGTCCCGGACCGAGGGTGCTGCCCGGCATCCACCGCGAACGAGCGATGACCTCGGCATCCGGCACAAATCCCCGCGTCCACCCCGACCACGGAGCGCTGAGAAACCGGGTGCTGGTTTCCAAAATGCCCGCCATGGCCTCAGCCGTCGTTGTTTCCCAGAAAAACCCGACATGCCGCAGCAAAACCAAGCCCGCCAAGCCACAAAGCATGCCCATGTTAAAGGCCATGCCACCCACCTGCACCGTGCGAGCGGTGCGCCACAGCAACACCTCGCGTGCCGCCCCGCCCTCGTGCACCAGCCGCCCCCACCACGGCGCTGCGTCCTCGCCGGAAATCTTCCGGGCCAAGCGCCCCAGCAGCGCCGGGACGATGCCAATCCCTGCACTGCCCGCACGGCCTCGCAGCAGCCATCCCGCCATCGCCAGCCCCATCAACAACCATTGCCCGCCGATCAGGATGGCCAGAAACAAACTCACATTCACCCCGGCCCGCGCGCGATCGAGAATCCCCAGCACCCCGGAAATCCCCGCCACGAACATCAACACCGCCAGTCCCGCTCCCACCATCGACAAGGCCGCCAAAAACCGCCGCCCCATCTTCTCGCCACGCAACCCTTCCAACCACACGGCGAATCCCGCTCGCCTCGCGGCCGCGCCATCCAGCCCCAGCGCTGCGGCGGCTACCTGATCCTTCAGTGCTGCCGGCACGGGTTGAGAAAGGCCGATTTCATGCTCGAAATCGACCAAGTCCTCCAACGTCCAGCGCCCGGGTTCCCTCGCCATGGCCATCACTCAAGCGCGTTTCCCCACCCGTGACAACCCGGCAACACCAACAAGCCTCAGCGCTTGTTCGCGATCTGCTTGCGAAACAAGGGCACCAGATTCTCATCCATCCACTGAAACGCCGCCTCCAGCCCGTTTTCCTGATACAATTTCCCGATCGACGCCTCGACCCGCGTGGGATTCCCGAAAGCGCTGAGGAAATCATTGGAAGTCAGGCGCGTGAACCACTCGCCGTCCATCGAGTTCCGCTCGCGCAGCACAAATTGACGGGCAAAAAGCGCCAGAACGGCATCGCCGACCCATGCGGATTCTCTTTCACTGCGGAGTTCTTCGTCTTTGCGGCTCACGCGTGCAGCATGAGCATCACGGGAAGGGACGCACAAGCCTTTGCATGCGCTCCTGCTCGATCCGATCCCGCAAGCGGGTCTCCGATTCCGCATCCCAATACCCCGGCTGGAGCTCCAGAAACACCGACGAATACGGCAACGCGCTCTGCGTCCGGATCACCAGCACGTCGAAGCTGCGGTTCGCATCCACCAGCAAGGTCAGCAAGGATTGCTGGTCCAACTCCGTCGGCTCATGCCCATGCAGCGAATCGCGGATCTTCTTGCGCAGCTCCTCGATGCCCGGGGCAAAATCGTTTTCCACCGATCTCAACTCGCGGGTCAAATAAACCCGCGGCCTCACATTCTCGGTTTCCTCCAGCGCATGCAACACGTAGTCCACCGCCTCCGGAATCTCCACCGGCGCGGAAACCTGCCTCACCCCCGGCCGGCTGTGCGCGGGAAACGAGGCCTCCGCAATCACGATCCAGTTCCGGTATCCCAGCTGGTTCGCCTGCCGGTTCACCGCCGACTGCCACTGGCTCGATGGATCCATCAGCATGCACGAAGGCGACATCAGCAAAGTCGCCAGTGCAAGGGTCCAACGCATTCGAGTCATGGCCCACACTTAAATCCCGACACCCCCCGCTGTCAACGCGCTGCCCCTGCGAGTTCTGCCCGTTCCAGTAATTTCAAACCACTCATTTCCCGAAAACGAATCAGCCTTGAAAGAAAAATGACTCTGGTGGTCACGGCTCATTGAATCACAATCGGAACTCCGCTGACATAACCGGAGGCAAATTGCGCTGATTCTAACTGATTTCACGGACGGCGTAGTGATCCGCAGCGAAGGATTTGTGAATGAGGCCTTTGCGCGGGCGACGGATTGACGTGAGGTGTTTGTTGTCCCACGGTTGCACCAATGGACTTTCCTGATGATTTCACCTGGGGCGTGGCGGCAGCCGCCTATCAAATTGAAGGGGCGTCGGCAACCGACGGCAAAGGCGAGAGTGTCTGGGACATGTTTTGCAAACAACCCGGCAAAGTGCTCGATTCCCATAACGGCGATGTCGCTTGCGATCACTATCATCGGTATCGCGAAGATGTCGGCCTGATGAGGGAGATCGGGGCGCAGGCTTATCGATTCTCCGTGAGCTGGCCCCGGGTGATTCCGGCGGGGACGGGGAAAATCAATGAGGCTGGGCTGGATTTCTATGATCGGTTGGTCGATGAAATTTGTGCTGCGGGCATCCGTCCATGGGCGACTTTGTTTCACTGGGACTATCCCAATGAGCTCTTCTGCCGTGGTGGCTGGCTGAATCGCGACAGCGCGGACTGGTTTGCCGACTACACGAAGGTGGTGGCGGAACGGCTTTCGGACCGGGTCCAGCATTGGATCACGCTCAACGAGCCGCAGTGTTTCATCGGCTTCGGCCATGCCTTGGGCACCAACGCGCCCGGATTGAAGCTGGGCCTGGCGGAATGTTTGCGGGCGGGGCATCATGTCCTTCTTGCGCACGGCAAGTCGGTTCAAGTCCTGCGTGCGAATGCCCTCCGGCCCGCCACGATCGGCTGGGCACCGGTGGGAGTCACGTCCGTTCCTGCCAGCGAATCCATCGAAGACATCGCCGCAGCCCGCGCCTCGATGGGCTCCTGTCATGGCGGGGATGCCTCGAGCATGGGCATGCACGCCAATCTTTGGTCCAATACGTGGTGGGGCGATCCGGTGGTCTTTGGAAACTATCCGGAAGATGGGATCGCGGCGGCGGGCTCGGCCATGCCTTCGTTTCCCGATGAGGATCTCAAAATCATCTCACAACCCATTGATTTTTATGGAGCAAACATCTACTCGGGAACCCTGATCAAGGCGGATGCGGATGGGAATCCGC
Organism: Luteolibacter sp.; assembly: GCA_040399845.1. Taxonomy (GTDB): domain Bacteria; phylum Verrucomicrobiota; class Verrucomicrobiia; order Verrucomicrobiales; family Akkermansiaceae; genus Luteolibacter. The sequence continues at coordinate 7,818 of JBBARN010000147.1, forward strand.
TGCGTGTGCCCCACCCCATGAGCACACCGCTCAGCGCCTTCAAATGGCCGATCGTGCCGGACAGCCTGCGCTGGGGGCCGACATTCCTCCACGAGCGCTACCGATTGCCGGTGGTCATCACGGAAAATGGCATTTCACTATCGGATTGGCCTGCAATGGATGGCACGGTGGCCGATCCGCAACGCATTGATTTTCTTACCAGATATCTCGGTGCGCTTCGGGTCGCCATCGAGGCCGGCGTCGAGGTTCGCGGCTATTTCCATTGGTCGATCATGGATAACTTTGAATGGGCGGAAGGATACAAACAACGATTCGGTCTCATTCATGTGGATTATGAAACCCAGCGCCGCACCCTCAAGGACTCCGCCATTTGGTATCGGGATGTGATTCGCTCGAATGGCAGGATGCTTCGCCAGCTTCGTGTTGAATCCTGATAAACCCGAACGAAGGTTTGCGTAGGAGTCGCGCCTATCCTGCCGCATGAAAGCATACACCTCCATCGCCTTTGGCTGCATCCTCATCCTCGCCGGGTGCGATTCACCGTCGGGTCCTGCCAGCGCTGAAGTTCCTGTCGAGCAGGCACCCGCGGCTCCATCGTTTAAGCTGCCGGAGACGGTTTCCTTCAATGAGCACATCCAGCCGGTGCTTTCGGAGTATTGTTATCATTGCCACGGCCCGGACTCCGGCACGCGCGAACCCAAGAATGCGCCCCTGCGGCTGGATCGGGTGGAGGACGCCTTCGTGCTGCGCGATGATGGCCGCCCGGTGATCATCAAGGGCAAACCGGAGGAATCATTGATCGTTTCCCTGATGAAATCCGCCGATCCGGACATCATCATGCCTCCTCCCAAGAGCCACAAACAGCTCAAGCCTGAACACATCGCCCTCATCGAGCGGTGGATCGAGCAGGGAGCCGGGTATGAGCCCCATTGGTCCTTTGCCCCGGTCAAGAAGCCAAGCGTCCCGGAGGCAGGCAAAGATTGGGCGGCCAATCCGATCGATCACTTCATCGCAGAAAAACTCGATGCCAATGGTTTCAAGCCGAATCCCGAGGACAGCCCCGCCCGGTTTTACCGCCGCATGCATCTCGACATCACCGGTCTGCCCCCGACGCCTGAGGATCTCGATGCCTTCGTCAAATCCCACGCCACCGATCCCAAAGCCGCGATCGACAAAGCTGCCGACCAACTGCTCGCCACCCCAGCCAGCGCGGAGCACTTCGCCCGTCATTGGCTGGATGCAGCCCGCTACGCGGATACCCACGGCATCCACATCGACAACTACCGCGCCATCTGGCCCTATCGCGACTGGGTCATCCAGGCCTTCCAAAACAACATGCCGTGGGATCAATTCACCACCGAGCAAATCGCCGGCGATCTCCTGCCGAACCGCACGCTCGACCAACACGTCGCCACCGGATTTTCCCGCTGTCTTGCCACCACCGGCGAGGGCGGTGCCATCGGCGAGGAATACGAGGCCATCTATGCCAAGGATCGCGTGGAAACCGTCTCCGCCATCTGGCTGGGACTCACCACCGGTTGTGCGGCTTGCCACGATCACAAGTTCGACCCTGTTTCCACCAAGGAGTTTTACTCACTGACCGCCTTCTTCCGCAACACGCCGATGTCCGCACTCGATCGGAATGACGCCGAGCATCCACCCAACGTGTTCGTGCCTCTGGCGCAGGATCGTGAGCGTTGGGCAGGCATCGGCCGTGAGATGGAGGAAACCAAGAAACAAATCGCCGCCCGCAGCAAGGCGGCCCGCCCGGAATTCGATGCCTGGCTTGCCAACGCGAGCATCGCCCCGGCTCAGGAAATCGACTCCACCCTCTCGATTCACCTGCCCATGTCAGATCCCGATGGCCCCATCCGTGGATTTGTCGATGGCCAGCCGCGTGAATGGAGCAGCACGCTTTCACGCATTGACGCACCGCTTGGCAAGGCTCCGGTCGTCAGCGATGGCCAGGTCGAACTGGGCGACATTGGAAGTTTCTCCCGCGCCGACCGCGTTACTTACGGCGGGTTCATCCGGATCGAAGGCAAACCGACTGGAGCGGTCATCGCCCGCATGGATCCATCCCAAGCCTACCGCGGCTGGGACATTTATATGGTCGATGGGGCACCCGCCACCCACGTCATCGATAGCTGGGAGAAGTCCGCGAACAAAACCACCGCACAAACCACTCTCAAGCCCGGCGAATGGCATCATGTCATGTTCACCTTCGATGGTGCCATCTCCGGCCACCAAGCGGGAGCCATTTATATCAATGGTGAAAAGGTCAAGTCCGGCACCGATCCCAACACCGTGGGCGGCACCATCGAGACGCCAGTTCCGCTGCGCCTTGGTGCCCGGCACAACAACGACTCCGCACTCCGTGGCGGCAAGGTGGCATTGCAGGATTTCCGCTTCTATCGCCGACTGTTGGCACCGGACGAAATCGCATCGCTGGCAAAAAACAGCCTGCTTCAGCAAATCCTCGCCAAACCGGCGGAACAGCGCAGCAAGGAGCAAGTCGAGACCTTGTTCAAACACTACCTCGCCAGCGTGGATGCGCCATCGCGCGAACTCCGCACCCGCCTCGACAAGCTCAGCACCGAGCAAGCCACGCTGCGTCAGCGCGGCTCGGTGAGCCTGGTGATGGAGGAAAAGAAATCGGAACCCTTTGCCCATGTGCTGACCCGCGGCGTTTACACCGACAAGGGCGAAAAGGTCGCTCCGGCAACGCCCGCCGTCCTTCCACCAATGGCTGCGGATGCGCCGAAGAACCGCCTTGGCCTCGCCCAATGGTTGAACGACCCCGCCAACCCGCTGCCTGCCCGCGTCACCATGAACCGCACCTGGTATTACTTCTTTGGCAGCGGCATCGTGGAAACCAATGATGACTTTGGCATCATGGGGGCACGTCCCAGCCATCCGAAGTTGCTCGATTGGCTTGCGGCCGAGTTTATCGATTCCAAGTGGAATTACCGCCACATGCTCAAGCTCATCGTCACCTCCGCCGCCTACCGCCAGTCCGGCGTGGTGTCTCCCGAGAAGTTGGAAAAAGACCCTGCCAACCGCCTCCTCGCCCGCGGCCCGCGCCATCGTCTGGATGCCGAGCAGATCCGCGATCTCGCCCTCGCCTCGTCCGGACTTCTCTCCGACAAATTCGGTGGTCCCTCGGTGAAACCCTATCAGCCAGAAGGCATCTGGGAAGCCGTGGCGATGCCGCAATCGAATACCAAAAACTACCGTCAGGACACGGGTGAGGGGCTTTACCGCCGCTCGCTCTACACGATGTGGAAACGCACCGCCGCGCCGCCGTCGTTGGAAATTTTCAACGCCCCGACCCGCGAGGTTTTCTGCGTGCGCCGCGATCGCACGAACACTCCGCTCCAGGCACTCGTGTTGCTCAACGATCCCCAATTCGTCGAAGCCTCGCGCGAGATGGCCGTCCACGCCCTCAAGGCAGGCTCGGATTTCAATCTCCGCCTGGACACCATCACGCTGCGCCTGATCGGTCGGCACTTCGATGCGGAGGAGCGCGAAATTGTTAGAAAGTCCCTCGATAAGTCGCTCGCCGCCTTCCGGGCCAATCCGGAGGATGCGAAAAAACTCATCACCACTGGCGACAAAGCCCCTCCCCAGGATCTCGATGCTTCCGAACTTGCCGCATGGTCGCTGGTCGCCAGCCAGGTCCTCAATCTCGATGAAACCATCACCCGCTGAACCGCGATGAATGCACCCGACGAAATGAATCCCCTGGAGTTTCACAATGCCGCCTACAGCCGTCGGCATTTCTTCCGCAAATCCGGCACCGGACTCGGCATGGCAGCGCTCGCCTCGTTGTTGGGCCAGCGTGGATCATCGGCAGCCGATGCCCTGGCGAGCCTGGGTGGGACCGTGCCACAGATCGCGCCCAAGGCGAAACGCGTGATTTATATCTCCCTCATCGGCGCGCCCTCGCAGATGGATCTCTTCGACTACAAGCCGGAGCTGCAAAAGCGTTTCAAGGAAGACCTCAACGGTTGGCTCAAGGGCCAAGGCGAGCGCCTCACCGGCATGACTTCCGGCCAGGCCGCCTTCCCGCTGGCACCCACGATTTTCAATTTCAAACAACACGGCCAATCCGGAGCGTGGGTGAGCGAACTCCTGCCGTGGACCGCGAAGATGACCGATGATCTCTGCATCATCAAATCCATGCACACGGATGCCATCAACCACGAGCCTGCGAACCAGTTGGTCTATACCGGCTCCATGCAGTCCGGCAAGGCATCACTCGGTTCCTGGCTTTCCTATGGATTGGGATCGATGAATGAGGAACTTCCCTCCTTCGTGGTGCTGCACGCCACCCATAGTTCGCCCTACTCGAACGTGCAGGCCATTTCCTCCCGCTTGTGGGGTTCCGGATTCCTTCCCGGAAAATTCGCCGGCGTTTCCCTGCGTTCGCTCGGCGATGCGGTGCTCTTCCTCAAGGACACTCCCGGCATCACCCGCGAAACGCGGCGCAACATGCTGGATGGTCTCAACGAACTGAACCGCCGTTCTTTTTCCGCCATCCAGGATCCGGACATCGAGGTGCGCATGCAGCAATATGAAATGGCCTTCCGCATGCAGGCCTCGGTGCCCGAATTGACTGATCTAACAGGTGAGTCCGACAGCACCTATCAACTCTATGGTGAAGACAGCCGCAAGCGCGGCACCTTCGCCAACTCCGCCCTCATGTCCCGCCGTCTGCTCGAACGCGGCGTGCGCTTCGTGCAGATCTTCCACCGTGGCTGGGACCAGCACGGCAATCTGCCACGCGATCTCGCATCACAGTGCAAGGATGTCGATCAAGGATGCTACGGCCTCATCCAGGATCTCAAACAACGTGGCATGCTCGAAGACACGCTCGTCATCTGGGGCGGCGAATTCGGCCGCACGGTTTACTGCCAAGGAGCCCTCAGCGAGAAGGACTACGGCCGCGACCACCATCCGCGCTGTTTCACCATCTGGATGGCCGGCGGCGGCATCAAGGGCGGCCAAGTCTATGGGGAAACCGATGAAATGTCCTATAACATCGTTCAAAACCCGGTCCACGTCCGCGACCTCCATGCCACCATTCTCCATGCCCTCGGGCTCGAACACGAAAGGCTCAGCTTCAAGTTCCAAGGCCTCGACCAACGCCTCACCGGCGTGGATCCCGCCAAGGTCATGAAGGACTTCTTTGTCTGATCCCGGAGTTGGATGGGAGTGCCGATGGGGCGGGTTCCCCGGAGAATCCCTTGCAAAACGCACCCGCATCGAGGATGCTCCGATGGTCATGAGCTTCCGCTTGATGTTATCCTCCCTGTTTCTGAGCGCTGCTTCGTTGGCTCTTACCGGGTGCGGCTCTAGCACCGAGTTCACCTCCACCCAGGAAGTCAGCGTCGGCCAGCAGTTAACAGATCTGCAGCGCGCCTACAGCCAGGGCATCATCACGGAAAAGGAATACGAACGCCTCAAGAAGGCACTCATCAAACGTTACGACTGAGCACCGCCCGACCTGGCGTTTCGCCAAAAAGGTAGGGTTCCACCAACGGGGAAAAAGGTAGGGTTCCACCGCCGGGGGAACCGGCGAAAGAGGTGCGAACGACTCAGCCCAAGAAAAGCCGTTCCGTCCCACCTTGGTCCCCACGTTCTCATCTCTTTCGCC
>JBBARN010000148.1:0-8308 GCA_040399845.1 Luteolibacter sp.
GCGGAATGCAGGAAAACGAGCGCATCATCGTCGCTCCAACGCCGCGGATCTTCCGGCAAAAGGAGCAGCCGCGAAATCCGAGCCGCGATCAAGCGCCCGAGAAATCCCTGCGGCCGCAAGTCTCCGAGAAAAAACGGAAACCCATCCCAAAGCCCGTTTTCCTGAGTGAAAATCCCCGCCCACTCCGGAGCCGAGCTCGCCCAGTTCACCCGCCACGAACGTTCGTGCAGCGCCTCTAGCTCCGCCCATTCCGCCGCCCGCCCGTCCTCGCCAATCCGAAAAATCGGCCACCGGCTCCCGATATTCCGAATCCCCCGCCGCAGCAGATAGCGCGTGCTCCGTGTTGCCCCGAGGGTTACCAGTTCATCGCCAAAATCCGGTAAGCTCCGGGCAATTGTCGTGCGGTTCACCCGCAAGGCCGCCGCCAGTTCCGTCGCCGAAACCGGCCCCCGCGCCCGGATCAACGGGGCGAGGTTTTCTCGGGTGATTTGAGGTGGGCGGGCCATTCGATGCACCTATTATGCATCGAAAAAAGTTTTATTTCAATCACAATTATTTCCCGTAATCCATTGAAAATAAGATGTATAATAAAATGAAAACCAGTATTCCGCATCGTAAAATGAGATCAATCTAGAGTATATCCAAGGCCCCGAAATCAATCTCTGGCTTGCGATCCGGATTTGCCGGACGGGTGAACGATTGGTTGATCGTCACCCGCTCGTTGAAATACCCGCCGTTGCGCATGAAGAACGAGTTTCCGGAAACTCCCCCTGCGTAATCGAGACGGTGGCCGCCGCTTGCAGTGCCATCGCCGGTGAAGCGGGCGGTGGTGATTTCGTGCCAGGTGCCATCGGTGTCGCGCACCCACTGGTTGCCGTGGAGCGAACGCCGACCGAGGTAACCTTTCTGGTCGTAGAAGTTTTCCAAAAACGAATGAAATCCCGTGAGGTGGGTATCGGTTTTCGGGCGTTTGAAGGAGGCGATGAGTTTCCACTCCGCTTTGCCGACTTCGCCGAACCAGGCAGTGTAGGTCGTGTTGCCCTGACCATCGGGCTGGACGGAGGTCAGGAAACGATAGGTCGTGTCCGCCTTCCATGGATAAACCAAAATGCTCTGGCCGCCGGAGCCTTCACCGCCAAACTCACCGCCGCGGACCTCCGCTCCTTTTTTGAGAAGAATGACACGTGAGTCCTCCGGAATTTCGGATGGCCGATCCGTGCTGTGCGGGCTCCACACGGAAAACAGCACCCAGCGCTCGGTTTCACTTTTCACTTGGATACCGAAATAGCCCTGTCCGAATCCGTTCGCCATGAAATAGGAGCCGATCGCATCTTCGCCCTTCGGCACCGTGAGTTCGCTGTAGGCATACTCGATGTTTTTCCCCTTCGGCAGCGGATAGCCGAGGTGCACGGAAGGCCCGCGCCGACCCCAATAAAACATGTTGCCCTGGTTGTCGCGCACGAAGCTGGCCTTCATCTCCGGAGTTTTGGAGGAAACCACCAGATCGGAAATCTCGGCAAACACCGCACCCGACTTGGTGACTCCGCTCAGGTCCACCCTGAGGTATCCGGCGGCCTTTGCCTGGATCTTGCCCAGCGGCACGACATGAAACTCCGGCCCATCCACTGCGATCACCAAGACCTTACCCGCCAGACTTGCTTTCAAGGTCGATTTCCCATCGGGAACCCGCAACCGCAGGGCAAGATTAAGCTCTCCTGCACGGTCCACATGAAACCACGTGGAAAGCATCGCCGCCGGATCCTGCAAACGAACGCCCTCACTCCGCCCCCGCTCCGGGCTGCCTTGGACAAAGTAGGAATTTCCCGCCAGCGGAATCTGCCATGGCACCGGCTCCGCAGAGACCGCAAGCGTGGCGATGGAGAGCAAAACGGGAACGGCGATAGAAGCAAAGGCGCGCATGAGATTCGGTTTTCAAAAACAAAAAGGACGCACCCCTTTACTGTGAAAACCGATCAATCTTTCCGCTTCCACCGGGGACCTCAGAGAAGAGGCAGGAAAAGTCAGTTATTACAGGAGGGACTGCTTTGCGCTAGGTCATTGTGTATGAAAAGCTTCTTGTTGGAGATCCCGGAGGGAGTGCTGGTGTCGGAGTTGATGTTATTTTTGCTTGGACGCTTGGGGGATTCGCGGTCATTGTCGCGGCGTAACCTTTGTTTGTTTTTGCATCATGAATCTGTCCATTACGCCCGCATTCCGTCCTGTACTCGACCCTGGTTTTGTTCCCGCCATCTTGTGGAACCGCGCCTACCGCGCCAAAACCAAGGCGGATCCCGCCGCCCGCCCGATTGATATCGCGCTTTGCCGTCACGATGGCACGACCTTCCGTTGGTCGGGCTCCATCCTGTCCGCCAGCCCGGAAAACGATCCGCTCACGCTGCGCTACATCGAGCGCCATGTGAAATTCCTGCTCTGGCAAAAAGGTGGCAGCCGCCTGCTCATTGCCGGTGCTCCTGACGTCGCGGCCTCCCTTTCCCAAATCTACTCGGAAAAAGGCGCGCGTTCCTTCGATCGGGCATTCATCGGCAGCCGCATATTCGGCGAGCCGATTCATGTGGTCGCCCTGGAAAAATCGGACCTGCCGGAAGCCAACGATACCGTCATGACCCTGGGTCGCAATCTCGGTGGCTGCCGCATCGGTTTCGACCTCGGTGGCTCGGACCGCAAGTGCGCCGCCCTCATCGATGGCGAGGTGGTGTTTTCCGAAGAGGTGGTATGGGATCCTTATTTCCAGAGTGATCCGAGTTATCACATCGAGGGCATTCACGATTCCTTGCAACGCGCCGCCGCCCATCTTCCCCGAGTGGATGCCATCGGTGGCAGCTCCGCCGGGGTTTATGTCAACAACGAGGTGCGTGCCGCCTCCTTGTTCCGCGGCGTGAGCGAGTCGGACTTCGAGCAACACATCCGGCGGGTGTTTTTTACCCTCAAGGAGCGCTGGAACGGGATTCCCTTTGAGGTCGTCAACGACGGTGAAGTCACCGCCCTCGCGGGATCGATGGGCCTCAATGCCAATCGCGTGCTTGGCGTGGCGATGGGAACCTCCGAAGCCGCAGGATATGTCGATGCCGAGGGACACATCAAACCCTGGCTCAACGAACTCGCCTTCGCCCCCGTCGATTTCCGCGATCCCGCCGAGTCGCCCGTGGACGAATGGTCCGGCGATCATGGATGCGGTGCACTGTATTTCTCCCAGCAAGCCGTGGCCCGCCTCGCCCCGGCAGCGGGATTTGACTTCGCGGGCATGCCATTCCCGGAGCAGCTCGTGAAGGTCCAGGAAGCCATGAAAGCCGGCGATCCCCGCGCGGCGGCGATTTATGAGACGATCGGTTGTTACTTCGGTTATGCCATCGCCCACTACGCCGACTATTATGATATCTCGAATCTGCTCATCCTTGGCCGAGTGACCTCGGGTGAAGGCGGAAACATGATCATCAACGAAGCGGAAACCGTGCTCTCCAAGGAGTTTCCGGAACTCCAAATCAAACTCGTGGTGCCGGATGAAAAAACCAAGCGCCATGGCCAGGCCGTCGCTGCCGCCAGCCTGCCGCCCTTGTCCTGAGGCGAGTCGCGCCGATGTTTCGGACATGTTGAAATTTAACTTCCCCCACAGAAAGAAGGCGCTAAACTTCCTCGCATGAAAACCCTGCTTCTCATTGCCGCGGTGTTTGCCCTGAATTCCTGCAACACCTCCATTGGAATTTACCGCGACACCAAAGCGGCATTCCTGTGGACCAAAGGCAAGATCCAGTCCAGCGGCGGTGATTCCGGCGGCGGCTACGAGGAGGAATACGGCGCGCCCGTTTATTGATGCCCGGCGGATGGCGTGATCGAGCGCTGTTGAAATTTCGGTTTCGCAAGACAGCGGGCTCTGCTTGATTGAGGCATGACCTTCGCCAGCAAAATCACGATCACCCGCATCCTGATGGTGCCGGTCTTCGCGGGCTTTGCCCTGGCCTACGGCGGATCGGTGAAAGCCGGCCTGCCCGACGAGGCGCTGCGTTGGTGGGCGCTGGCCTTGTTCGTCACCGCCGCCTCCACCGATGGGGTCGATGGCTGGGTTGCCCGTCGTTTCAACCAGCAATCGAAATTCGGCGCGTTCATCGACCCGATCGCGGACAAGTCGCTGTTGTTGGTAGGCGTCGTCACCCTTTCCCTGGTCGATTGGGGGCGCGATGGATGGCGGCTCCCGTGGTGGTTCGCAAGCATCGTCGTTCTGCGGGATTGCATCATCATTGGCGGCATCGGCATCCTGTGGAAATGCAAGTGCAAGGTCACCTTTGCGCCGCATTGGACGGGAAAAGTCTGCACCGTCACGCAGATGTTCGCCCTTGGATGGGTCATGCTGAAGGTCGTCCCGCTTCCTCCGGCATGGCCCTGTCTTGTGGCCGGATTTTTCTGCATCTGGTCGTCCGTCGCCTACATCCGCCAGGGCCTGGAAATGCTTTCGCCCCGCCATCGCGAGGGTGGGAATCTGCGGAAGGGATGAAGACCTGTATTGCTTGTTGCGGAATGCCGATGCATTTTGGGCAGGTCCCTCGCCCTTGATGAAAAAACGTTATTTGAGATTGGTCCGCAGCGCGTTCCGGTCGCTTCGCCATCCCCACCTGCGCCATCGGCCGTGGTGGCGGGCGGTGACGCGGCGGATCACGGATCGGGCGCTGTGGATCCCTTGCCGGGACACGGTGGCCACGGGCTTGGCGATCGGCCTGTTTTTCTCGATGATGTTGATGCCGTTTCAAATGGTCCCAGCGGCGTTAATCGCGATGCGTTTCCGGGCGAATGTGCCATTTGCGATGGCAGCTTGCTGGATTACCAACCCGGTGACGGCAGGGCCAACCCTGTTCGGGCAATTTGTCCTGGGTCATTGGATGCGCGAGACTCTCGGCGTGCCGATGCCGCAATTCATCTCGCAGGTGGAGTTTGCGGTCAAAGGCGTGGGTGTGCTGAACGCGGCGAGTTATATTCTCGGAATGATCACATCCGGGGTGATTGTAGCCCTGCTTGCCTATCCGATTGTTCATTTGTTTTCCGCCATCATGCCGCACCACCTGCCGGTGCGCCGGCGTCGGCATCGCCAAGCAATGGCCCGGGTTCCTCGGCCCACCGGAACCAGCGGAGCCTGAGAGTCGGACACCGCACCCTCACACGGCCCAGAAAACGAGGGCGAGCAGGGTGATGATTCCCAACACCCACCAATACCATTTCACACCGAGTTGGCGGTGCGGGGACTTGCCGAATTCGCGGGCGACGAAGTCGTCGTAGTCGAAATCATCGCTCGGGAGGCCCAATCCGTCTTCCGAGGGATCCGTCTCCCATGATTTTCGGGCTTTGGCTGGTTTTTTGGCCGATTTTCTGACGCATCCCGGGCAGGGTTTCCCGACGCGGACCTGCTGGTCGCAGAAGGGGCACTGGTAGGTGAGCGCTTTGGCCATGGAATCGGGAGAACCGAAGCGGATTGTGGCCGGGGCCGCAAGAATGCATGTGCGGAGAATCCCGCTTGGCAATCGGGCCATCGGCGTGAAGATTGGCGCGGGATGGGATTGAGTCTTTCCGAATTGCGCGATGGTTTGCCGGAAGGCGGGCTGTTTGGTGGCGGGGCGTGGCGCTGGTCGCCTGAGCCATTGAAGATCAGTCCTCGCGAGGCACGCCTGATGATGTCGTTGGGCCATCCCTTGGCGCGGTTTCAGCAAGCCTGCGATGCCCTCTACCGGCGCAGCGCCGCAGGGAAGCTCCCGGGCTGGCTGGCGGAGTTGCTCGATGAAGGAAAACCCGAGTGGCTGGCGAAATTGCAGCGCGATCCCGCGACTGCGGCCCAGTTTCCGCGGGTGATCCGGCCGGATTTGATTTTGACGGAGCAGGGATTCGCGATGTCCGAGTTGGATTCGGTGCCCGGCGGGATTGGTGTGGCGGCTTGGCTTGCAAGGACTTATGCCAAAGCGGGATTCGATGTTCTGGGCGGGCCCGAGGGCATGGTGGAGGGGTTCCGCTCGCTGATGCCGGAGGGCGGAACGGTGCTGGTTTCCGAGGAATCGGCCGATTACCGCCCGGAAATGGAGTGGCTGGTGAAACAACTCGGGGCCTCGTTCACGGTGGCGGATGCGGAGGAATATCAAGCGGACGGCGGGGCGGTTTATCGGTTTTTCGAGATGTTTGATTGGGAGTCGATCCCGGCGGCACGCCCGATGGCGGATGCGGCGGCAAGCGGGAAACTGCGCGTGACTCCACCCTTCAAGCCCCATTTGGAGGACAAGCTCTGGCTTGCCTTATTGTGGTCGCCAGCCTTGAAAAAGGTGTGGGAACAGACTCTGCGCGGCAGTCACCTGCGGCGCTTGCAAGAGCTGGTGCCCTTCGGCTGGGTGCTGGATCCCGAGCCCCTGCCACCCCATGCGGCCTTGCCGCGGTTGGATGCACATTCGTGGGCCGAGGTGGCGGAGTTCAGCCAAAAAGAACGGCAATTGGTGCTCAAAGTCAGTGGTTTCCACGAAACCGCCTGGGGCTCCCGCGGGGTGTTCATCGGCCACGATATGCCATCCGCAGAATGGGCGGAGCGCCTTTCAGCCGCCTTGGAGCAATCCGCCGAACAACCATGGATTTTGCAGGAATTCAAGGAAGGCCGCAAGGTGGAGCACCCGGTATTCCGCGACGACGGCTCAGTGGAAACCATGACCGGCCGGGTGCGGCTTTGTCCTTACTTTTTCACCGACGACGCAGGCGAAACGAAGTTTGGCGGCTGCCTGGCCACGATCGTCCCGGCGGACAAAAAGAAGATCCACGGCATGAGCGACGGCGTCCTGGTGCCTTGCGTCATCGGGTGAGTGATTGAGGCACAAAAAAAGCCCGGTGTTGCCACCGGGCCCTCGTCCTGAAACCTAGACGACGAAAAAATTGGAAACCCCTCAGAGAAGACCAGCCTTCTTGAGCGTCACAAAAGCACCATTCTTGTTGATGGTCTTGAGGGCGCGGCAGCTGAGCTTGAGGCGGACGTAGGTGCCGAGTTCGGGAACCCAGATGCGCTTGGTCTGAAGATTTGGAGAAACGGTGCGCTTCACTACCTTGGTGACGTGACGACCGATACCGCCCTTTTTCTTGGCCAAACCGGAACGATGGATTCTGCCGCCGGAGCGGACGCGGGTTCCTCTGATACTGCAAATACGGGCCATAATAAAATTTTGTGGGGTTGCGGGGCGCGAAGAATGGCCACCGGGCCGGACCCGTCAAGACGAATCCTGCCGGATTTTTGATTAATTTTTCAATCGGCCCTTTCGCAGCTTGTCCATCCATCGCTCGATGTCCTTGAAAATCAACTCCTTCTTGCGATCATACATGAGCAGGTGGTAGGCGCTGGGATAGTTCCGATAAGTGGCCGAAGTGGCAGCCGGGATGCGGGCAACGAAGCCACGGACGTCGGAATCATTGTTAAAAAAGTCCTGACCGCCGTGCAAAACAAGGACGGGCGAGCGGAACGCGGCCGCGCAATCGTTCATTCCATCGATCAGCCGGGTGAGTGCGCCAATCAAGCGGAGCGTGTGCTGCTCGACGTGGTAGGAGTTCTTTTTCACCTGCTCGCCGTGATGGGAGGTCTGGGTCATTTGCACGTCCTGACCGCCGGAGAGGGAATCGAGCGAAATCCGGGCCAAGGGCAGCGTGGTCGCCGCCACCTGCACCAGTCCGGGAGTCCAGGCCGGGATATCATCGCGGAAACGGACAATCGGCGACGAAAGCACGAGACCATCGCAAGGCGGGGTGCCCGGAGGAGCCTCGCGCCAGGCGTGGGCGGCGATCAGGGCGCCCATGCTCTCGCCAAACCAGACGACTTTGGCGTCCGGGTGGCGTTCCCGCACCAATTGGGTGAAGGCAAACAGATCGCGATACCAATCTTTCGGGTTCCCGATATCGCCCCGCCGCTCGTGGATCGGATCGCTGCCCTGCCCTCGCACCTCGTAGGCGTAAAGGCCGGTCTCGGGTTGGTGTTTCAAGAGGTGGTTGCCGAGATTGTTGTAATCGACGGATGCGCCGCAGAAACCATGGATGCCGATGATGACCACATCCTGCTCGCGGGTTTCCGAAATCCATTTGCGGAAACCGAAAGTCTCGCCCTTGGCCCCGGCGGTGGTGGGATTGAGCACCACGGCATACTCGGGGGCACAGGATCCGCACAGGAATGCCACAGCGCCTGCGGCAATCACAAAAAGACGGCGGATGGGGAAGATGCTCACGACATGGACACTTTCGCGATTTCCCGCAGAAGCGCAATGCTTTAGCCACGCGGGGACCGGCATCCATTCTC
>JBBARN010000148.1:8408-13467 GCA_040399845.1 Luteolibacter sp.
CCAAGCCGGAAAAAGGAAAATTGTTCACGATGTATGGTTACCAAACCCCATCGATCTGGCGAAACAATTGGACGTCCAACTTCGATCTCACCGGTGTGTCCTGGAATGACAGCCGCACCGCCACGGCGATTTCCCCCAACCACGTGGTGATGGCCGCGCATTTCGTCCGGCCGGGCCAGGTGCCCGTCATTTTCCACGACCGTGCGGGAAACATCCATACCCGCACCGTCAGGTTGCACATTCCTCTCAGCGGAGTGGCCGACATCGCCGTGGGCAAGCTCGACCGCCCGCTGCCCGCCGGAGTGAAATGGTATCGCATGGCGGGCCCCCAGGATGTGGTGCCAATGAAACTGGCCATCGTCACGGATCAATCCCGCACGCTGTCCCTCCACCGCATCGGTTATGTGGGCGAGCGCAAGGTCGCGCTGGGATATGATCCCAGCATCGAGAAAGCCTATCATCGCAATCTCGTCGCCGGCGATAGCGGGAACCCGGCCTTCGTCCTCCGCGGCAAGGAACTCCTGCTGCTCACCACCTTCTCCACCGGCGGCCCGGGAGCAGGTCCGTTTTATGGGGATCCCGCCGTTCAGCTCGCCATTCAGGATGCCATGGCAAGGCTTCGTTGAAAGCATCGGAAGCCTATCATGGATTACGCCTCACATCCCATCAACGCCGACTGGTCTCCCGAGGGCAAGGTGGACCTGCTGTGGCAGATGCTGCGCATCCGGCGCTTTGAGCTGCAATGCATGAAGAGATACAACTTTGGCAACATGGCTGGCTGGCTCCTGCTTGATATCGGGCAGGAAAGCATCGCCGCCGGAGTGCGCTCGCTGCTTGGGCCGGATGACCATACGATCAGCGGCCCGCGCGGGCTCGGTCATGCGCTCGCCGCCGGGCTCGAACTCGGACCCTGCATGGCGGAGTTGTATGGAAAACAAGCGGGCTGCTCCCACGGCAAAGGCGGGATGTTTTCCATGTTTGCGCCGGATCGCAACCACTGGGGCTGTTATGGCAACGCCGCCGCCCAAACGCCCTTGGCCGCCGGTCTGGCATTCGGCCTCAAACAAAGGTCCATCCCGGGTGCAGTGGTTTGTTTCCTCGGCGATGGCGCGACGAATCAGGGTGTCTATCACGAGTCGCTCAACCTCGCCGGGCTCTTCGGGCTGCCTGTGGTTTATCTCATCGAAAACAACCACTTCTCGATGGGCACTTCCGTGGCCCGCTCGTCTAAGTTCACCGAATGCCTTGCCCGCCGCGCGGAAACCTATGGCATCGCCTGGGATCATTTCAGCGGGACCGATCTCTACGAAGTCCGCGCCAAGGTTTCCACCGCACTGGACCGAGCACGTCAAGAACTCCAGCCCACCGTGCTGGAGATTGATACCTACCGTTACTACGGCGCCAGCGTTGCGGACGCGAACCACAAGAAATACCGGACCCCCGAGGACATCGAAGAACGCAAGGCGCGGGATCCGATGATGCTTTGGAAGCAGCACCTGTTCGCCAACCAGTGGCTCACCGAAGCCGACTATGAGGCCATGGACGAAGCCATCAAGTGCGAGGTCGCCGATGCCATCCGTTTCGCCGAGGATGGACCAACGCCGACGCTCGCCGACGTGGGTCGGGACGTCTACTGGGAGTCCGATCACGACACGCCGACAGCGCGGATCGGGTGGCATTTTTTCGACGATTGATAGGGGTCAAAAATTCCGAGGGCGTTTTTGGAAATTGTATGTCAATTTTCAAAACTTGGTATAACTCTCGATCCGGCGTTGAGCCACACGTTTATGAACTCCCAAACATTCGCCTTCACGGCGTTTCTGGCCACTGCCATGGCCGCCTCCTCGGCACCCCGTCTCGTTGTTTCGACGCCATCCCTGGCACCCGAATCCAAGATCGACCTGGTGCTTGACCTGCCCGTTACCGAGACCACCGAGCTGGGTAAAACCGTCGATAACACCTGGTTGGAAATTTCTCCTGCCTTGCCGGGCAAGTTGAAATGGAAGGCGCAGAACATCGCGGAGTTCGTTCCCTCGCAGTCGCCCGCCATGGGCACGACTTATACGTTCTCCATCCCGAAGGAGCGCAAGCACCTCGATGCCACGCCGATCCCTGCGGGGAAATTCGCCACCATCGCTTCCGAGGACTTCCGCGTCATCGCCGCCAATCCCACCGAGAACCGCTGGTCGTCCGATTATTCCGCCTCCACGGCCGGCTGGATCATGGTCCTCAATGATGCGCTCGATCCCACTGCGGCCGCAGGCTTCATTTCCTTCGAGTCCAAGTATGGTGCACGGGTAGCAGCCCGGCTCGAAACCGCCACCTATGCCAAAGGCGGCTACTATGCCAGCCAGACCCGCCCATGGGCGGATCGGTGGGGGGCGCAACCCACCGCGGAAATCGTCCAGGAAAACCCGGCGCCGCATGTGGTCATCGCCCACCCGGTTTCCCCCCTGCCGCCGGGCGATGGTTGGAAGTTATCTGTTCTCAAAGGTCTTCCCAATCTCTCCGCCACCGCCCGCACCCAATCGGACGGGCATTATGAAATTGGCAACATCGAACCCTTTGCCATCAAGGACATCAAGGGAACCATCTCCGCCAACGAGCCACGCCGGATTATTGTTTCCTTCAATCACCCGCTCGCGGAAAACCTCCCGGCGGACTTCCTCTCGCAATCGCTGGTCATCGAACCCCGTCCGGAAAAACTCGAAGCCAGCGTGGATGGCCGCGAACTTGAAATCACTGGCGACCTCGGAGCAGTGGACAAATACACCGTCACCCTCCGCCCGCCCCTCGCATCGCGCGGCGGACTTGTTCTGGGTTCGCAAAAAACCGAGGATATCTCCTTCGAGCATCTCGATCCCGAACTCGCCCTGCCTTCGGACAACCAGGCCCAGCTCGCCTCCGGCAAGCGCAGTTATCAGATCCAGACGGTCAACATCGCCAGCGTCCGTCTCCGCATCAAGAAAATTGCCGGCACCGATCTCATCCGCGCCTATCAGGGATACCGCCACTACACCGGCATGGGTCACGATGGAAAACAAATCCAGCCCACCGCCCCGCTGCCGTGGTCGCTCGTTGCGGGCGAGACGCTCGTGGACAAGGAGATCGTGATTGGAAATGAAATTGATACTTCCAAAGATATCACATTGCTCTGGGACGAACTCCTGCCCAAGGACCTCCGCAATGCGGCTCTCTTCGTCGACGTGACCGGCACTCCTCATCCTGAAGCAAAAAAACAAGGTGGCCGCAACGCGCAGGCCATCATCCAGCTCACGGACATCGGCCTCGCATGGAAATTCACTCCCAAGGAAGCGCTTGTTTATGCCTTCTCTTGTGAGACCGGTGCGCCGCTACCGAATGTGAAACTCCAGCTCCACGGCGAAGATGCCGCCACGCTGGAATCCGTCTCCACCGATGCTGCTGGATTGGCCACCGTGCCGCGCAAGGACAGCGCACGCCACCTGTTGGCAACTTCCGGAGCGGATGCATATCTAACAGCCTTCGACTCCACCCTCGCCACAGTCGGCATGTGGCATTTTCCCGTCCGCTATTCATGGAACACCCCGGCTGAATCCTCGCGGCAGGCATTTCTCTTCACCGATCGCTCACTCTACCGTCCGGGCGAGACGGTCCGCATGAAGGGCATCCTGCGCACGCTTCGCGGAAATGCCGTGGAAGCTCCACAAGCCGGTCCAGCCCGCATCGTCATTCACGATCCCACAGACAAGGAAATCCTCACTCAGGACATCACCATCTCCGCGAATGGTTCCTTTGATTTCACCCACACGCTCGCCCCGTCGAAAACCGGCACCCACACCATCCGCCTGGAATTCACCGAGGAAATCGCCAAGGCCGGCACGGAGGAGGAATCCGAACTTGGTTGGTATGAACGCGAGCGCATCCTCGACAATGCCCGCTTCGAAATGCCGCTGCGGGTCGAGGAGTTCCGCCGCAATGCATTTGAAATCACCCAGAAGATCGCCGCACCTTCCATCGGTGCCAGCACCGTCACAGCGGACCTCAGCGCCAAGTATTATCAGGGCCAACCCGTGGCCGCTGGCAATGTGAAACATTACAGCCGCGTCACCACGCAGAACCTCTATCCGGAACGTTTCCGCGATTTTCAATTCGGCAATCACAAGACCTATGATTGGGGATATTGGTATCATTACTTCGGCTATCGGGATGACGATGGCGAATCCACCCACCACACTTCCAATCTCCAGGGTGAAGCCCAACTCAGCGCGGATGGCTCCGCTGCCATCACCGTGGAAATCCCACCTGCGGATTTCCCATCGCCGCGCGAAGTGGAAGTGTCATCGGAAGTGACGGACTCCAACAACCAGACACTCACCGCCCGCAGCAGCGCCGTGGTGCATCCCGCATCCGCCTATCTCGGCATTTCGCGCATCGATAGTTTGGTCCGCGTCGGCGAAACCGTGCCGCTGAAAATCGTGGCCATCGATACCAAGGAGCAGCCATTTAACGAGGCGCTCAAACTCACCGCCACCCTCACCCGCGAAATCAACACCGCCGTCAAAACACAAACGCAGGATGGTGCCACCACCACCCGCAACGATGTGACTGAGGAAACTGTGGTGACATCGGAGTTCACCCTCGATCCCGCCGCCTCCGCCAAGGACGGGCAGGAGTTCACCATTACTCCCAAAGCAAATGGCCTGCACTATCTCACCCTTCGCGGTACCGATCCCCAAGGCCGGCCCATCGCCACCGCCACGCGGATCTATGTCTATGGCACCAACGAATACCCATGGCTCTACGAAGATGGCATGCGGGTGAAACTGGTGGCGGAGAAAAAATCCTATCAACCCGGAGAAACCGCCCGCGTGCTGGTGCTTTCCCCCATCGAAGGCACGGCGCTGGTTACCGTGGAGCGTGAGAAGGTGCTGCGTTCCTTCCAAGTGCAACTCAAGGCGGACAATCCGGTGATTGAAATTCCCCTCACCGATGACGATGCGCCGAATGCTTATGTTTCCGTCCTCATCGTCAAGGGCTCCAAGGAATCCGCCCGCAATCACAAGGAACCGCAACTCCG
>JBBARN010000149.1:0-13423 GCA_040399845.1 Luteolibacter sp.
AAAACCATCCGCAAGATCATCTTCATTCCCGGCAAGATCTTCAACATCGTCGCCAATTGATGGCCGGGATTTTGGCGGGAATCCGAGCCATCAGCCGTCACGTCCTTCTTCGGCATCCATGAGGTCGAAGAAGGTCTGGATGTCATCGCGCTCGCCAAAACCGGCATCGGCTTTTTGTTTGGCAAGTCCGGGGGAACCGTTGTCACGCCAGCCGCGCTTCATGATGAACCCATTCCAGATTTCGATTTGTTCATCATCCGGGCGGTATCCTGTTTGATAACACCATTCCAGGATTTCCTCGTCACTGCCACCTTCCAAGGTGCGGGCGGCGAGGTCTTCGAAACGGACGCGGAGAAAACAACAGACGCGGTCATCAAAGGTCCGGCTGCCCGGAATGAGACCGAGGTGATATCCTTCGGGAAGCTCACCGGTTGCGGCGTGCAGGCGGATCTTGTCGAGAATGCGGCCGAAAACATATAAACCACCGACAGTCTGGCGTGGCGAGCGAATGGGAAATGACATGTGTTAGATATGATTGATGAGATAAAGGATCCGCGGATCACGCGAGCAGTTTGGCAAGGTGTTTTGCCAGCGTGGCACCGAGGTTTTTCACGCGGGTAGCCTGTTTGTCATCAGCGAGCGAGCCACCATCCAGGAATGCCTGATAGGCTCCACCGATGGCCACCTGATCCGGCAGCACGGTGATGCCGATATTGCCGAGAATGGAGCGGAGATGCACCAGTCCGCGCAATCCACCAAGCGCACCGGGTGATGTGGAACAAATCACGGCGGATTTTCCACTGAGCGCGGAGAGCGCGGGCTCATCATCGCGATCGGCACGGGAAACCCAGTCGATGGCATTCTTGAGCGCGGCGCTCACACTGCTGTTGTATTCCGGAGAGGCAATGATGAGCCCGTGATGCTCGCGGAAAAGGGCTTTGAGCTTGATGGCGGATTCCGGTTTTCCGATCGCGGTTTCCAAGTCCTCGTCGAAGACCGGCATCGGAAAATCCCGCAGCGAGATCACCGTCACCAGTGCCCCGGCACTGCGGGCACCCTCGGCGGCGATGGCGGCGAGTTGCTGATTGAATGAACCTTGGCGCAGGCTGCCGCCAAAAACGAGGATGCGTGGAGGGGTAGGCATGATCGCGAGTTTAACCAATCCGCGTCCTGTGGCAAACCTGCATTTCACGGAATCAAACTGGGCACACCATGGCCTTTTTACGCAAAAGCGGGCGGTGTTGTGAAGACACCGCCCGCCTTGATTGGGAATCGTCCGTAGGAACAGCGACCGCTTTATTCAGGAGTCACCGAAAGGCGCACGAACTTGCTGGCAGCACCGGTCGGCAAGGTATAACTGATCAGCGCATCGGTGTTGGTGACATTTTCCACGGGGACATTCGTCCATGAGGAAAGGTTGTCCGAAACCTGCACGACGAATTGGGTGCCGTATGCCTCTTTGGGGATGTTTCCACCATTCGGCCAAGTGACGGCACCAGCGACAACACCCGGGTTGGCAGTTTGTCCGGCGGCGGCGTTCATGAAGTATTCCACGCCGTTTTGCACGCCGTCCTGGTCGAAGTCGAGCTGCGCCGCCTGACCGCCTGCGTTGGCGGCGGACCAGGTCAGATAGCCACTATCGGGTGCCAGCACCGCCTGTTGGCCGGGGCCGCCCGCCACGATGGTGACGGTGTATCCCTCCGGCACGGTGGCAAAGGATCCGGTGATGCTGGTTCCTTCGGCAATGACATAGGAGGCCTCGGTGAAACCATCAACGACGGGCAGAATTGCCAGCGTGGCGGTGGAGAGATCGAGAGCGCCGGTGGAGATCAGTTTGTCATTCAGGGTGCCGTTGACTTCGATGGCGAGGGTGCCGGTGATTGCAGCCTCACCGGTGGTCAGGTTGCCCACACCATTGCCGGGGGCGATGGTGCCTGCGGAACTGACCGCTCCCGCAATGGTGCCGCCACCCGAGAGGGTCGCCGGCGCTGCTACGGTAACCATAGTATTTCCAAGGGCTCCATTGATGACCAGGGTTCCGCCATTCACATTGGTGGCTGCGGTATAATTGCAGGCACCGCCGATGGTGAAGCTGCCGGTGCCGAGCTTGGTGAGTCCAAGGACCTTGGTAGCGCCATTGTTGATGGCTCCGAGCATGACGGTGTTGGTATTGAGATTTCCGATCTCAATGATGGAAGTGCCGGTAGCGACGTTGCCTCCGCGCAGGAGCGAATTGGTGACACCGCTGAGAGAGCCCATCTTCACCGTATAGTCCCCATTGGCACCCACCACAAATCCTTGCGAGCTACCTTGCACACTGGCGAGAACATAGGCGGCATTTTCGCTGGTTGCGGTGCCGGAGTTGATGGCAGTGGAGACCGTGGTGTTGTTATGGGTATAGGTACCGCTGAATCCGCTGTGATCACCGAAGATGGCGGTGGAGGCGGCGTTGTTGATATTGCCTCCGCCGCTCACTGCGTTGGTGAAGTTGGGCTGCCCCACATTGAGGGAAAGCACAGCGTCGGTGGAAATCGAGATGGGACCGGCAAGTGTGGCACCAAGCGTCAGGGTGCCCGCCTGCACGGCCGTCGTTCCGGTGTAGGTTTGTGCACTGGCAATGGTTAGATTGGCAGTGCCGGTTTTCGAAACGCTGCCCGTGCCGCTGATGACACGATTGAAATTCAGGTCTCCTGCCGGGTTGAAAGCCACAGCTGCGTTGTTGGTGATGCCGCTGGTGGCCGGCAGGTTGGCACTCACGGAGCCATCACCCAACTGCAGGGTTCCCGCGTTGACGGTGGTAGTTCCGGTGTAGGTGTTGTCGCCGAGGAGGGTGAGTTTTCCGGAACCGGACTTGGTAAGCGCACCCGTGGAGATGCCGTTGGAGAAGCAGTCGAAGGTATAATCAATCGCACTGTTGTTCACCACGGTCGATGCAGGACTCACGCCCGGAATGACAACGAGCGTCCGGGTGACAGGCACATCACCAGCTCCGATGTTATAGGTATCATTGAACTCAACGATATCATTTGCCCAGAAGTTGGTGGCTGTTTGGCCGGCTTTTCTCAACCAGTTGTGAGGACCGGTCTCGTCACTCGTCACAGCGGTTTCCCAGGTATCGCTGGCAACACCGCTCCAGGCGATGATGGCATCATTGATGACATCGACACTCAGCAGCGTATTGATTTCGTCATTCACCAGCGTGCCGAAAACGCGGGGTGCAAACTGATAGGTGCCGGTTGGCAATCCGGATCCGGAGACACTTGAGTAATCGAGCAGTGGATGCATTCCATTGCTGAGTCCTGCGAAGCCGGAGAGCGCCACGGTGAGGGGTCCGCTGGTGGTCACCGCACCGGTGCTGATGAGGGGAGCCGTGGTGTTGAGGTTGTTGAAGTTGAAACTCAAGGTGGCTCCCGCTGCGGTTCCGAGCGTGAGTGAAGTGCTGTTCAACACCGCACTGTCCGCAGCGGCCGCTTTGGCTTCGAGCACGGCGGCATCCGCCACACTCACGGCTCCGATGGTCGATGCTGCATTGGAAAACACCAAGGATCCGGCGGAAATCAGGGTGGATCCACTATGAGTATTCGCCCCCGCAAGTGTGAGGGCTCCGGCACCGGATTTGGTGAGGTTTCCCGCGCCTGAAATGCTGCCCGCGAAGGTGGAGGCATCCGAGCGATTGAAAACCAGGTTGGCATTGTTGGTGATCGCTGTGGCAGCAAGCGCCCCGCTCGTTCCGCCTGCTCCGATCTCGAGGGTGCCAGCGTTGATGGTGGTGGATCCTGTGTAGGTGCTCGCTCCGCTGAGGGTGAGAGTGCCTGTGCCTGATTTGGTGAGGCCGCTGGCCGTGAGGTTTGCAGAAGTATTGGTCAACCCGGGTGCAACCGTAAGATCACTCGCGGAGTTCGCCGTTACATCCGCCACGTTGAACGTGATCGCCTGCCCGGTAGCGGCATTTTGACCGAGGTGAAGACTGTTGCTCGCGGGGTTGGAGGCGGCGAATGCTTCAATCGCGGAGGGAATCAAGCCATCCACAATGACCGTCCCAATCAAAGCGAGGGCTTGGAAGTTGGTGGTGTTGGCTCCGCTGCCCACGCGGATGGTTCCACCGTTGAGATTGATCGCGCCGATCTTGTTCCACCAACCGGCCCCGGCTCCATCGAGTCCGGTGCGAAACACGCCTCCGGGGTTCACCACGAGGGTGTTGTTTGAAAGGGTGTTGGTGCTGGCTCCGGTGCCCAGCACATTACCGCCGGTGAGGGAAAGCGTGCCACCATTGTTGATGATGATGTTCCGGTTCGATGCGGGTTGGAGCGCGCCGAGGTTGCTGGTTGCTGGTGCCGCACCCTGACCGGTTCCTGCCTGCAAGGTGCCACTGTTGATTGTTAAACTGCCTGAGAAGGTGTTCGTGGCAGCTAAAGTCACGGCTTGTCCGGAGCCGCCCATGATTGTCACATTGCCGGCAGTCGATCCATTATTGATGATCGGGCCGTTGATGGTGATGCCGGATGTCATCGCACCCAGAACCAGCTCACCCGTGGCCGACTGAATATTCATCACCTGGGTACCACCGCCAAGACTCACCAATCCCGTGCCCGCGTTGATCAATGCGTTGAAGGTTTCGGTTTGAGTGGAATTGGTCGTTTGAACAACACCAGTGCCTGTGTAGCGAATCGTGTTTGCAGCGCGCGATGAGCCAATCTGAGGTTGAGTGCCTGCAGATGACCAGTCGTAGTTCGCGGTGGCGTTGTTTGCGGGGTAACTTGTGGTCACCGCAGTAGCTCCGGTGAAGGCCACGATGTTGCCGCCAATCACGCTACCCAGATTGAAGCCGGCAGCCGTTCCGTTTGCGGCCGTTCCAGCGCTTCTCACCAATGTCCATGGAAGCACCCCATTGACCATTGTGGGAGCTGCTGAAATGGTGCCAGTATTGACGCTCCGATCAACCAGCAAGGTGGCTCCCGTAGCGCGGGAGAATGTGAGACTCGTGATGAAGAGCGTTCTGCCCGTGGCGACATTCCATGCTTGGTTTCCAGATGCCAGCGCAAGATTGGATTTGATGGTGAAATCCTGGGTGGCGGCACTCATGTCGATGCCGGAAGTCCCGAGGGTCAGGGTGTTGAGACCATCCACGGTCACTGGTCCGGCGGGTGACGCGATGGCAATCCCGCCCCAGCTCAGATTACCACCAAGGATGGCTGAGTTGGTTCCGGTCACGTTAGCGTCCCATGTGGCCACATCAAGGGCACCTGGAATCTGGGCTCCCACCCAGCTTGTAGAGAGATTCAGATCGTTGGCATTGTCATCTTTGATGCGGGTGGCGGCTGATGCACCTTGCCAGAAGACCGATGAAGTGAGGGAAAATACAAGGGAGGTGGAGACGGACAACAATGAGTTTCTGCGGAGTTTCATAAGACGGGGTGGGTTACCCCCTTTACTACGCACCCTTCGGGATGCGGAAGTCTGGGGCGAGTCACGTATCCGGTACCCCCTGCGCGCGAATCGGCCAATCGATATCGATCAAATCCCCCCGAAATGGGGAGTGGAGGAGACGCTCGCGGCCTGACTGCCGGGGCTTCAGATTTCGCGTTTCAAAGGGCCTCAATATCAGCCGGTGATGAAATCTTCTCCGTCCGCTCCAATTTTTCCAACCACACCACCAGCATCGTCACATCCGCCGGGGTGATCCCCGGGATTCGGCTCGCCTGTCCGAGCGTGGTCGGACGGATCTCGGAAAACCTCAGCCGGGCCTCGTTCTTCAGGCCTCGGATTTCGTTGAAATCCAGCGATGCAGGGATGCGCCGCCCTTCCTGGCGCGCCATGCGATCGATCTGGAGTTGCTGACGTCCGAGATGACCCTCGTATTTGAAGTCGGTTTCAATCAAGGGCCAGAGTTCCTTATCGAACTCGGCTTGCAGTGATTCGGGCAACATTTCCCATGAGTTTTCGCTGCGACGGAACCATTGATCGAGCTTCACCCCTTCAAAGACCGTTTGGCGGACCCAGCGAAGGGCCTTTTCCATGCCGTTCTGCTTCGCTTTCACCCGCTCGACACGTTCTCCAGTGGCGAGGCCGATATCGGCCCCTTTCGGCGTGAGGCGCATGTCGGCGTTGTCTTGGCGGAGCAACAATCGATACTCTGCCCGGCTGGTGAACATCCGATACGGTTCGGTGCATCCCTTGGTCACGAGGTCATCCACCATCACACCCAAATACGCCTCCTCACGCCCCAAAACGAAGGCGGGGCGTCCGAGCACTTTCAGGGCGGCATTCGCGCCGGCGATCAGGCCTTGTCCTGCGGCTTCCTCATAACCGGACGTGCCATTGATTTGTCCGGCGAAATAGAGTCCCTCCACGCGCTTGGTCTCGAGAGTCGAATACAATTGAGTGGGAGGGCAGTAATCATACTCCACCGCATAGCCGGGGCGGAGGATTTCACATCGTTCGAGCCCGACAATCGATCGGAGGAACTCGAGCTGCACCTCATAGGGAAGAGAGGTCGAAACTCCGTTCACGTAGTATTCCAGCGTGTGTCGTCCCTCGGGTTCGAGGAACACCTGGTGGCGTTCCTTTTCCGCGAACCGCACCACCTTGTCCTCGATCGACGGACAATAACGGGGACCCACCCCTTCGATGACCCCGCAATACATGGGCGACTGATGCAGGTTCGAGCGGATGATTTCGTGGGTGCCGGGGTTCGTGTAGGTCATCCAGCAGGGCATTTGTTCCACGTGGAACAGAGGATCGCCCCAAGGATTGAGCGTAAACAGATCATTTGGCTCCCGCTGAAGGTTGTCGGCCATGAAACTGAACTTGGGCACCGGTTGGTCACCATGTTGGGCTTCGCACCTGGAGAAGTCGATGGACCGACCGTTGAGGCGGCAAGGAGTTCCGGTTTTGAACCGTTCAACCGCGAAACCAAGGCGTTTGAGCGCCTCCGAAACATTCGAGGTGGCATCCCCCATCCGGCCACCCTTTTCATTCCGAAGCCCCACATGCATCAAGCCGCCCATGAAGGTTCCGGCACTGAGGATGACCGAGCGGGCCCGGATTTCCATACCCAAGGAGGTGGTGATTCCCACTGCCTGATCGTTTTCGACCAAAAGGTCAGCCACATTGCCCTGATGGATCTCCACCCCGGGCATCGCTTCCAGTTCGCGCTTCATTCGGAACTGGTAGGCCTTCTTGTCGCATTGAGCTCGGGGAGCTCTGACCGATGGACCTTTCGAGGCATTGAGCATGCGCCACTGAATGCCGGTGGCATCGGTATTGAGTCCCATCGCTCCGCCGAGGGCGTCGATCTCGCGGACCATGTGACCCTTGGCAAGTCCGCCGATGGCCGGATTGCAGGACATTTGGCCAATGGTATCAAGATTCTGGGTCAAAACCGCCACTTCGCAGCCAAGCCGGGCGGCAGCCATGGCAGCTTCGACACCGGCATGGCCGGCACCGATGACAATCACATCGTAGGTCTTGGGATAGCGAAACATGGGGCGGCGCGCACCATAACCCGGAATTCGGAAATGAGAACCACGGAATACTTGGAAAACAGGGGATTGCCCGAGAACCTTTCCATCCAACCCAGAAGTCGGATGATGTTCCACGTGGAACACTCAGGGGGCCGGATCCAGAATTCCGGCCGAGGCCCGGGGAAGCAGTTCCTCCATCGAAAACTCCTCCCGATCCGTGCGGTTGGCCAGCATCACCCTGGGCACCCCGAACTCGACCAACACCTGCCTGCAAGCCCCACAGGGAGAAATCGGGACCCGGGTATCGGCCACCACCGCGATGGCCACAAACTCCCGTGCCCCTGCAGCGATGGCCGATCCGATGGCGACGCGCTCCGCACAGTTGGTGAGGCCGTAGGAAAGATTCTCGACGTTGCATCCGGGGAAAATCCGCCCATCCGCCGCCAAGAGGGCCGCACCCACGTGGAATCTGGAGTAAGGCGCATGCGCCCGTTCCCGTGCTTCCCAAGCGACCTCCAACAATGCATTCCAATCCATCCCCCACCCTAGCCTGCACGTTCATTGAACGGAACTGAAAAAACCTCAGCCCGCATGAAATTTTCGCCTAGCCGCAAGGGGAAAAATGCACAATCCTCTCCCTGCCATGCACCGCTACCTGCCACTCGTATTGATCGTTGGTCTCCTCATCGCCTTCCGTGTTGTCGGGAGCACCTTCGCGGAAACACTCCCCAACTTCCAACCGCTGGCCGCCCTCTTCTTCTGCGGTGCGTTGCTGGCTCCCGGATGGCGAGGATTTGCCATCCCGCTTGGCATCTGGGCACTCACCTTCCCCATGGGGATCGGCCACACTTCCAGCCCTGCGGTGTTTCTCACCACCCTGCTCGCCATCCTCGCGGTCTTCTTTCTTGGAAAATCCCTGTCCACCCGCAACATTCCCACCCTGCTTCTGGGATCCGCCGGTGCCGCGTTTGTCTTTCACCTGATCACCTGCGGTGCCTCATGGTTGGGTGATCCTCTCTATGCGAAAACGCTCACGGGCCTTTATCAATCCGTTTGGGCCGGTCCTGCTATGAGTGAGATTCCATCATGGGTCTTCCTCCGCAATCTTGCCGCAGCAAACGTGCTCTTCACCGCGCTGTTCCTGGTTTCCCGCATCAGCCTTCCGGCACTCAACCGTTCCGCAGCACCCGCCCCGGCACTTGCCAAGATCCGCTGATCTCTGGTTTTCGCTCCTTCTTCCACTCCCCTGATTTCCCACCACGCCGCCAATGTCCTTCGCCAGCACCTCCGCTCTCGATTTCGCCCTTTCGCCCATCAACCAATCGCTCACCCCTGAGCGCAAGGTCGAACTCTTCACCCAGATGGTCCGAATCCGTCGATTCGAACAGGAGGCATTGAGATTCTACAATGGCGGTAAAATGGCCGGATTCCTCCATCTTTACATCGGTCAGGAAGCCGTTGCCGTGGGGACCACCTCGCTCGGTGGTGCGGATGACCACTACATCACCGCCTACCGCGACCATGGCCATGCTTTGGCCTTGGGGATGGGCATGAACGAGTGCATGGCGGAAATGTATGGAAAACAAACCGGTTGCTCCAAAGGCAAGGGCGGCTCCATGCACTTCTTCGCCCCGGACAAGAATTTCTGGGGTGGTCACGGCATCGTTGCAGGACAGACCCCGTTGGGACTCGGTCTCGCTTACGGCCTCAAGTATCTCGGCCGCAAGGGTTGCTGCCTTTGCTACCTCGGTGATGGCGCGGTGAACCAGGGCGCCTTCCACGAATCTCTGAACATCGCTGCCCTCTTTGATATCCCCGTCGTCTACGTCATCGAAAACAACGGTTACTCGATGGGCACTTCCCAAGAGCGTTCGTCTTCCTTCAACGGCTGCCTCGCGCAACGTGCCGAAGCCTACGGCATGGCCTGGGATGTGATCGATGGCTCGGATCTCTACGAGGTTCGTGCAAAAACACAAATCGCCATGGATCGGGCCAAGATTGAGAGCAAGCCCACCCTGCTCGAAATCGACACCTACCGCTACTACGGCCACAGCGTCGCGGATGCGAACCACAAGAAATACCGGACTCCGGAGGAAATCGAAAACTACAAACAGAACTTCGATCCCATCAATGTCTTCCGCCGCAAACTGATCCTCGAAGGCGTGCTCACCGAGGAACGGGCAGACGCCATCAACAAGACCGCGAAAGAAGAAGCCGCCGCGTCAGCCCGGTTTGCCGACGAATCCCCCGCCCCGACCATCGCGGACATCAGCACGGATGTGTATTGGGAAAGCGACAACCAAACGCCAGCCTCAAAAATCGGCAGCCACTTCTTCAACGACTGATCCGGTTTATCCATCCGCCCTTTTTCCCAGCATCCGCTTTTCATAGAACACCATGTCACGCATTCTCACCTACCGTGAAGCCCTCCGCGAAGGACTCGATGAAGAACTCGCCCGCGATCCGAACGTCGTCCTGATGGGCGAGGAAGTCGCCCAATACAACGGAGCCTACAAAGTCACCGAAGGACTCTGGAAAAAGTGGGGCGACAAACGCGTCGTGGATACCCCCATTTCCGAAGCAGGATTCATCGGCATGGGCATCGGTGCATCGATGCTTGGTGTCCGCCCCGTGATGGAGCTAATGTTCTGGTCCTTCCACTCGGTCGCATTCGACCAATTGGTATCGAATGCCGCCTGCGTTCGTTACATGTCCGGTGGTCTTTGCAATTGCCCCATCGTCGTCCGGGGCCCTGCCAACGGCGGAACTGGCGTCGGAGCCACCCACTCACACATTCCGGAAGGTTTGTTTGCCGCATTCCCGGGCCTCAAAGTTTGTGCGCCTGCCACACCGGCCGACGTCAAAGGCCTCATCAAAGCCGCCATCCGCGACAACGATCCGGTCTATGTCATGGAAAACACCTTGCTCTACGGCACCTCTGGTGAAGTGCCTGACCCGGCAGATGGTGATTTTGTCATCCCCCTCGGCCTCGCCGACATCAAGCGGGAAGGCAGCGACATTTCCATCATCGCCCACGGCCGCTCGGTCATCCACTCACTCGCCGCCGCGGAAACTCTCCAAGCAGAGCACGGCATCAACGCCGAAGTGCTGGATCTCCGCTCAATCCGCCCACTCGACGTCGAGGCGATCCTCAAAACCGTCAAGAAAACCAACCGGGTTGTTCTGGTGGATGAATCCAAGCCATTTGGTGGCGTATCCGCCATGGTTGCGATGATCATTCAAGAGCAGGCCTTTGATTATCTCGACGCCCCGATCAAGCGCGTTTGCTCGATTGATGCCCCGGCAATTTATTCGCCACACATTGAGCATGAACAACTTCCGAATCCACGCCGGATCGTGGAGAAGGTTCTGGGCATGCGTTGATCCCTGGCCAGCCATCACCTTGCTCCCGCTGCTGAATGGGTCTCCTCTAGTTAGCATCGCAACCTCGAATCGGTCCGGATTTTGCCGTCTTTTTGGTTGCCAAGTCCGGTCGTGCTCCTAGCATGCAGGACATGACTTCACGTTTGATTCTCGCTCTTGCGGCAGCCGCCGTTGCTTTGGCTTCGACGTCTTGCTGCTGCCTGTTCTGAAAACCTCTCCATCCAACTACCACTGACCATGAAAAACCTCGTTCTTCTCCTGTCACTTGCCGCCCTCTCTCTCGGCTTCTCCTCATGCTGCTCGATGTTCGGAGGCATCTCACAAAGTGCCGGCTACCGCACCGAAACCCGCCAAGTCAAAACCTGCGGCTACGACATCGTCACCGAAGAAGTTTACACTGGCAGCGGCAAGGGCGGCATGGTCCAAACCGTCGAGAAGAAAGTTCCCCGCTACAAGACCGTCACCAAAAAGGTTCGTATCCCCTGCGGTTCTTGCGTGCGCTACTACTGCCCCAAGAAAGACTGCTGCGGCACCACCTCGGAGTCCGTCCGCGTGATGTCCAGCGCCCAAGGTCCTGTCGGCAGCCCGCACATCGGCCTGATCCCGACCATGAAACCGATCGCCCCTTGATCGTGCCCACCCATTAATTTTCCAAGCGCGGAGGAGACTCGAGCTCCCCGCGCTTTTTCGTTCCCACATCCATCCGTAAAAAGACTGGAATTCACCCCGCGATTTCTCATTCTCTCCGCACCTTTCCCTAACCTACCATGTCTGTGAACATCGAAATGCCCAAGCTCTCGGATACCATGACCGAGGGCACCCTTGTCAAATGGCACAAAAAAGTCGGCGACTCCGTCGAAATCGGCGATGTCCTCGCTGAAATCGAAACCGACAAGGCGACCATGGAAATGGAAGCTTTCGATGACGGAATCATCACAGAAATCCTAATTCAAACCGGCGAGAAAGCACCCATCGGTGCCATCCTTGCCGTGCTCGACGGTGACAGTGCACCGGCACCCGCAGCTGCACCGGCCCCAGCGGCAGCTTCGCCAGCGGCAACATCCGCCGCCGCTCCCGCAGCAGCACCAAGCAGCCCCGCACCTACTGCAGCCCCAACTTCCGAAGGCCGCGTATTCGCATCGCCCCTTGCAAAGAAGGTCGCCGCAGAATTAGGAGTGAACCTTTCCACGGTCGCTGGAACTGGCCCGGCAGGCCGAATCACCCGCAGCGATGTGGAAGCCGCCCAAGGCACACCTGCAAAGGCTCCGGCCGCTTCAAACGAAGCCTCCGCCGCAGCAGCACTCGCCGCCTCGGCAAAAACCCGCGTCGCGACCCCAGCTCCGGCGGCAAGCTCCGCACCCGCAACACCCGCAATCCTTCCAATGGCCAAGGACGGCGATGAAATCATCCAGCTCAGCTCGATGCGCAAGATCATCGCATCCCGCCTGCTGACGTCCAAGACCACCATCCCCCATTTCTACCTGCATGTCGAAGTGGATGCCGCCCCGCTGATTTCCCTCCGCAAGCAAGTCAACGACCAAGCGGACAAGACCCACGGCAACAAATATTCGGTGAACGATTTCATCCTGAAGGCCGTGATCAACGCAGCCCAAGCGGTGCCAGCGATCAATGCCTCCTTTGCCGGTGATCACATCGTGAAATTCAAGCACGTCGGTCTCTCCGTCGCCGTGGCAGTGGAAGATGGCCTCGTCACCCCGGTCATCAAGGAAGCGGAAACCAAGTCGCTGCTGGCCATTTCCAAGGCCGTCAAGGACTTCGCCGCCCGCGCCAAGGACAAGAAACTCAAGCCCGATGAATTCGACGGCGGCACCATCACCGTCTCCAACCTTGGAGCCTGGGGCATCGACTCCTTTGATGCCATCGTCAATCCACCCCAAGCGGCCATCCTCTCCGTGGGTGCCGCAGTGGAAAAACCAGTCGTCAAGAATGGCCAGATCGTTCCTGGTCTGCGCATGAACCTCGGCCTCTCGTGCGACCACAGGGTCGTCGATGGCGCGGTCGCAGCCCAGTTCCTCTCGGAAGTCCGCAAACTCATCGAGCAGCCCGCCCTGATGCTTCTCTGAGCCAAGGACGCCCCACAGCCCTGGATCACAATCCTCAAAGCCCCTCGCGCCACTTTTCGGCACGAGGGGTTTTTCCTTTTCCCAAAGGAGACCTTCCAGCGAAACCCACCAGAATTCCCAACCCACCCAAACCAAATTTCCAGTTGGAACGTGTTTCCAAACAGCAGCCCAATCGAGCCGATTCACAAGGGAAGATCCTGACGATTCCAGAGCTTCATGATGAATAGGATATTTTTGACCCTATAAGATCTTCTTCTTCATAGTGTGAACAACCTTAGAAAACACGTGTTCCTCACCGGATTGCCAAGGGTTCCACGGGAAGAATAACTTGGGCACCACTCCCCGTGCGGTCCCAATAACCAAACCCCGCCGAACTCCTTCACGATACTTTCCCCAGTCATTCTGATCTTGTTCACAACTCATTCGCGGGTTGTTGCAATATTGAAAATGGTGTTGGGGCCGGAACAAAACCGGAACGCTAGGTCTCTCCGC
>JBBARN010000150.1:0-13369 GCA_040399845.1 Luteolibacter sp.
CCAGCGAACCTCAAACCCCTTTGGCTCAAAGCTCTGACTGCCGTTCAGGCATCGAACCACTCATACGCCATCACGCTTCTGCAGGGCGTGCTCAAGGAGAGCCCCGGCTTTCTCGAAGGGCGCAAACTGCTTCGTAAATGCGAACTGCAACTCGCCGGCAATACGAAGAAAAAAGCCGGGCTTTTCGGCCTGCAAACCGGCGGCATGGGCGTCATGAAACTTCAGGGCCAAGCAAAAAAGGATCCTGCCGGCACCCTTCCCCTGATTGAAAAGGAATTGGAAAAAGACCCCTTGAATGATCAGGCCAATGAGCTGCTCTTCGACACCTGCCTCAAGCTCGAATACTTCGAAACCGCCGCATTCGCGCTGGAAACCGTCCGCAAGGGTAGCCCGGAGAATGCCAAGCTGATGCACAAGCTCGCCGAGTTCTATCTGAGCCGTGAGCAGCCTTTGATGGCATCCGAAGTTTACAACGACATCATCAAGCACCATCCGACCGATGGCCCCGCGATCAAGGGCAGCAAGGACGCCTCAGCACGGGCCTCCATGCAGAAGGCCAAGTGGGATGAAAATGCCGACATGAAGTCGCTGATGAAAAACTCAGCCGAGTTCGAAGAACTCGAAAAGGCCTCTCGCACCGGACTGACCATGGAGCAGCTCATCGAGCGACGCGACCGCGTGATCGAAAAATACAATGCCGATCCCAATCACCTCGCCACGGTAAAGGAACTCGCTGGAATTTACGAGCAGCTCGAAGACTGGACCAACGCCCACACCTTCTTTGCTTGGGCCCATTCGCTCAGCGCCGGAGACGTCGCCCTCGCCACCAAGGCGTCCGCCATGAACGACCGGGCCATCGAAGCGGACCTCAAGGCCCTCGAGGCAGCCGTCGCGGCCGATCCGAACAACGTGGAACTCAAGGCCGCTCTCGACGCCCGACGCGCCGACCGCCTCGCCGAACAGGTTCAGGAGGCCCAGCGCCGTGTGGACCAAAACCCCACAGATCCCCAACTGCGCTTCGAGCTTGGCACCGCCCTCTACAATGTGGGCGATTTCAGCGCCGCCATTCCCCATCTTCAACAAGCAACGAGGAATCCGCACATCCGCACCAAGGTGCTGCTCCTGCTAGGCCGCACATTCAAAGCCAAAGGCATGTTCGACCTTTCCATCAAGCAGCTTTCGGATGCCTTGTCCGACCTTATCGCGATGGACCACGTGAAAAAGGAAGTGCTCTACGAAAAGGGCATCATCCACGACGAGATCGGCGACAAAGTCTCTGCGCTTGATTGCTTCAAGCAAATCTACGAGGTGGACTACGGCTACCGGGATGTCGCCCACCGCGTGGAATCCTCGTATTGATCCTATCGGGGCTTGAGTTCCCCATAGAACGATTCGTCACTCACAAGCCGCCATCTCTCTCACCGGATGGCGGCTTTTGTTTTCAGTCGATCCTTTCGTCGAGGGGCTTGGGAGGCATAACCCAATCTTCACCGAGCACCCTGGTGATCTGAAACTGCCTTTTTTCGGCTCCTTCGACTCTCTGAATCTCAATGATCACCCGTCTCACCTGCGAACCACCGGCGAAGATTTGCTCCATCGCCTTGTCCTGTGGACTTCCGATTTTGCAATACCCGCGGATGATTTCGCTATCATCGGTGAGCAGCTCGCGGGTTTCCGGGGAAAACATGGCATAACAGGACCAGGCGGTCTCATCATGGAATGGACCATTGTAATAGACATCCGCAGCGACAAACAGGCGGGCTTGGGAGCGATCCACCTTGCCTTCGATAAGATCCCGCAGGGCTGGACGGCTGGTGCGGGCCAGAGCTTCAAAGTCCACTTTCCACACCCCTTTGTCATTGGGCACCAACATGGCGAGCCACTCGGATTGCACCCCCTTGCGCTCTGTCACGACCACCACTCCTTCCATCAACAGACCATCCACATCCATGCTGCTGAGCCATTCATAACGTTGCGTCTTCCCGCCATCAGCGTGAAGACGTTTGACGAATTCCACGATTTCCTCCGGGCGGCAATCTCCGGGGTGAAACAAAGGCTCGACCTCAGAGGAGGTTTTCACATCCAGCGCCCGGCGCACGATGGATAGCGCCTGGTCTTCACTCGGAGATGCGAACTTGGAGGCGACTCTCACATTCTCCAACATGCTCTTGACGGCGGCAGTATTCGCCACCGACCGCTGGGAGCGAACCCAGAGGAAGAGGGAAGTCCCGATCACTCCACAAGTGACCAGAAAAAGCATCGACGACCACAAAATCATCGACATCCGACTTACCCCTCGCTTCGGGCGCTGCGCAATACCCCCACTGCTACGACGCCTTATTCGGATGCCTGGGGCTTCTTCGTTGCGCATTCGGCCCACTCTGCCGAGCAGCGGTGCTTCCCCCACCGCACGGGTATTGCGACTCTGGACGCCGCGTTGGATCTTGTTTCGGTTCATGGGTTTTGAAAATCGACGCTCCTCGAAGGCTCAACGAGGAGTCATGGTAATTCGCTGAGGGTTGTAGCGGTCATCCGGCCGGAAAAGCCATCCCGGATTCCGATCCACCACTTCATACCCCGTGAGCATGAACTCAGGAAGAAACTGGTTGCTGTTCGGATCGTAGGCCTCCCGCCCCGTGAAGGAGCCTCTCAAGCGGTATTCGTAGTTGCTGTCAAAAGCGTAGCGTTGCGCGGACGGTCCGTCCTCCGGGAATCGATCCGGGTTGTGTTTGTAATCCTCCCGCATGATCACCAGTTTGGCGCGGTTCCATGGCTGGCGGGGCTCCCGCACATAGCCCCAGAAACGGGTTTTCTCTACGAAATATCGGCGTCCGTAGTAAAAATCACCGGTGGGCTCGGATGCGATCCTGGCATTCCGCTCCTCGACAGTCGGCCCACCCAAATTTCCACGTCCCAGCGTGCTTCCGCATTGCGACAGCATCAGGCACATCACCCACAAAACCAACAATTTAACAAAAGCAAGAGCCATTCCGAGGGGACCCTAGGAAAACAGCCCCCGGCTATGCAAGCACGGAGAAACAACATTCAGGTCACTTAAAGCCCTCGTCGAATGGAGCATCTCCCATCACCCAGTCCTGCGCAAGCACCCGGGAAATCTCAAATTGCCGGGCTGAGGCTCCCTCGACGCGCCGAATTTCCAAAAAGCTGCGGGCCATGGTCGCCTCCTCCCCCCACTCTTTCAAATGGGCCATGATCTGCGCCATCGCTCTCGCTTGCGCGGAATCCCGGCGACAATACCCCAGCAACGTTTGTTCATGATCCGGCGAGGCCATCGCGTAACAATCCCAGTCTTCATCCGAGTGGAATGGCCCATTGTAGTAGAGATCCTTTTTCACAATCACCCGCACGCTAGCTTTTTGCGTCTCTGGACTCAGCACCTGCTCCCAAGGTGGATCGCAGGTTCTGGCAAAGGCATCGAAATCGACCTTCCAACGCCCGGTTTCATCGGGAGTCAGAAGCGCGATGCGATCTCCCGTCTTCTCACCCTTGCGGGAGCGCACCAACACCCCTTCCAAGAGCAAATTGTTTGCATCCAAGCTGCTGAGCCAATCAAGTCCATCCACTGGCCCTTCACGATCCTCACTGTGGATCAGAAAATCGACCACCGCCGCCCGCCCCCCCTGCCCCGAGCGGAAATACTTATCCACCTCGGCGTGATCACGGATCTTCAGCGCCTTGCTGACAATCGACCGGGATTCCTCCTCACTCGGCGATGCAAACTTCGATTGCACCCGTTTCTGAATCCCCGCCGCCAGCATGCTGCCATCTGATGATAGCGTTTCATCCGCCCGGTTCGGTTTCACCCATAACAAAACACAGATCCCAATGGTCCCCAGAGAAAACAACATGAATACGATCGACCAGGTGATCACCACCTTTCGCCGGTTTCTGCGGAGTCGCGAGCCCCTCCCGCTTTCACCCCGTTTTTTGCGCCGTTTGATCCCCTTGGGACGACCGGTTCCCGGAACCCGGGCGACCCGCCCGATGCTGGGGGCGTCTCCTGCGGTGCGATCGACCCGCTGCACTCTCACTGATCGCTGGATATCGCGCTGCTTCATCGTGGGGAAAAGCATAATTGCACATCCAACCAAACCGCAAGCCCTCTGAACTATTTATCATAAGAACCATCATCTCCGATTTCCCGGCTTGGCATCTCCGTGGTTTCGGGCCCATACTCGGGCATGCCACGCATTGTTATCACTCTGGGTGACCCCGCAGGTATCGGTCCGGAAGTGGTGGACCTCGCTCTGGGTTCCGGCAACCTGCCGCCCGGATTTGATTTCGAAGTGCTGGGAAATCGCCATGCAGGAAAACCTGGCGAGCCGGACCGCACATCCGCCGCCGCCGCACTCGCCGCTTTGGATGAAGCTGTGGAAGCACTGCAGTCAGGACGCGCCGATGCCGTGGTGACCGGCCCTGTTTCCAAAGAAGGCCTCCAGGACATTGGCTTCCCCCACCCTGGACAGACCGAATATTTCGCACATGCCTTCGGAGTCTCCGATTTCGGGATGCTTCTAACAGGTGACCACCTGACAGTGGCACTGGCAACCATTCATGAACCCCTTGCCAAGGTATCCGGCCTGCTCACCATTCAAGGAATCCAGCGTACCGGACTCCTAACAGCAGCTTTCCTCAAACGCCGCGGCGTCATTCGCCCGCGCATTGCCGTGGCCGGACTCAATCCACATGCTGGAGAAAACGGAGCCTTCGGTGACGAGGAAATGCGCATCATCGCCCCCGCCATCCGCCTGCTCAACGAAAGCGGCCAGGCATACTACTTCGGCCCGGGTGTTCCCGACGCCATCTTCCGGGATGCAGCCCGGGGCGGGGCGGATGCCGTGGTCGCAATGTATCACGACCAAGGACTCATCCCGCTGAAACTGCTGGATTTTGACAACGCGGTGAACGTCACTCTTGGCCTGCCCAAACCCCGCACCAGCCCGGATCATGGTACCGCCTTTTCCATCGCCGGCAAGGGATTGGCCGATCCATCCTCCATGGTTTCCGCCATCCGACTCGCCTGCGAACTCGCGTGAGACATCCCAAGCGAACTTCAGCACCACGAACCTGTCCGGCCCGCCCAACACGCAATGGGATGCCCTGTACCCGAAAATCGGTTAAAATCTTCCGAATTGCATCCGAACCATCGCATTCGGTATTGAAAACACTGGATTGAAAGGCTCTTCTTTCCCGATGCCGAAAACCCAGAAATCCGCAAAACCTCAACGCCCGGCCGTCGAGTCGCTGGTCACAGCCCTGCACATCGGTGCGAGTTCGGTCTCCATGATGGTAGCGGAACGCACGGCCGACGGAGTTCTCACACCGATCGATTTTCTGGAACAGCCTGCACCGCTGGCCCGGGATATTTTCCGTCAGGGTTCGGTGAGCCTCGCAACGACGGAGCGGGTGGTTTCCATCATCAAGGGTTATCAGAAATCCCTGTCCGAGCTCGGACTGGATCCTCACGGCATCACGCGGGCCGCGGCAACCAACATCCTGAGTGAGGCGAAGAATCATGAAACAGTCATGAACCGCATCCGCATCGCCTGCGGACTCAAGGTGGCTGCCATTGATGATGGGGAAATGACCCGTTTGATTTATCTCAAGACCCGCCGCCGCCTTCAGCACCTTCCGGCCATGCGGAGCGACAACACCCTCGTCGTGCACGTGGGGCCAGGAAACACGCGGGCCTTGTTGTTTCAAAAAGGCCGCATCACACGCTATACGAGTTATCGCATGGGCACCCACCGGACGCGGGAGGCCGTGGAAGGTTCCCATGCCGAAGGTCCCACCCTGCTGCGCGTGATCCGCGAGCATGCCTTCGGGAATCTGGCTCAAATCAAGTTCGATTACTCCGATGTCAGCATCGAAGGCTTGGTGGTGATCGGTTATGAAATGCAGTCGGTCGCTGGATTCCTAACAAAAACCGGCGATCTGTGCACCCTGAAGAATTTCCGGCAGTTCACTGCGGATGCCGCGCGCCTGAGCGATGTGGAATTGGTCAAACGCTTCCGGCTCGACTACCAAACAGCCGAAGCGCTGCTGCCCGCGTTGGAGATCAATCTGGCGATTGCGGAAACCTTCAAGTTGGAGGCACTGCAACTGCCTGCCAGCGAATACGAGCAAGGGTTGCTGCATGATTTGTTGGTTTCCCGGGAAATGACCGGCGCGTTCGCCGAGGAGGTGCTGCGCTCGGCAAGGATTCTGGCGGAGCGCTATCAATCGGATCCCGGCCACGGCGAACACGTTGGGAATCTCTGCGCAAGGTTCTTCGAGGAACTCGCCGACCTGCATCAACTCACGCTTCACGACGCACTCCTGCTCCAAGTGGCGGCGATTCTGCATGAAGTAGGCACCTATGTCAGCCCGCGCGCACACCACAAGCACTCGGAGTATTTGATTCTCAATTCCGAGGTCTTCGGGTTGGACCGCATGGACGTCACCATCGTGGCGCTTGTAGCGCGTTACCACCGCCATTCCGGACCGGTGCTGGATCACCCCAGTTATGCCGCTTTACCAACGGACGACCGCATCCGCGTTTCAAAACTTGCAGCGCTCCTGCGGGTAGCGGATGCTCTGGAGCGCACCCACGCCCAACGCGTGTCCCAATTGGAAATCCGGCGGGAATCCGGCAAACTCCGGCTGCGCCTGCCAGGCCTCGCCGATGCCGCCGTGGAACGCCTGGCCATGGCCTCGAAGGCGGATCTTTTCGAACAAGTCTTCGGCCTCAGCGTGATCATCGAGGAAGACAATTGAGATCCACCCATTCCATCAAATCCAGTTTTCCCCAGCCACCTAACCGCATGTCCATCCCTTTCATCAATCGCGAGCTCTCATGGGTCGAATTCAACCAACGCGTGCTCAATGAAGCCCTCCGCGAGGATTTGCCCTTGCTGGAGCGAGTGAAATTCCTGGCCATCACCGCCTCCAACCTCGACGAGTTCTTCCAAGTCCGCATCGGCGGCCTGATGGCGATGCGGCGGGGTGGAATGAAGACCCAGGACCCGTCCGGACTCACCCCTACCCGCACTTTGGCCGCACTGCGCCAGCGCATCCAGCGCATGACGTCGGACCAATACGCCCTGCTCAACAACATCCTGCTCCCCGAGTTGGAGAAAGCGGGTATCCAGGCGTTCAAGCCACAGGACCTCAGTGTCGAACAATCCGCACAGGTTTCCGCCACCTTCGAGGATCTCATTTACCCTTTGCTCACTCCGCTGGCGGTAGATCCCG
The DNA here is from genome assembly GCA_040399845.1 of Luteolibacter sp. Taxonomy (GTDB): domain Bacteria; phylum Verrucomicrobiota; class Verrucomicrobiia; order Verrucomicrobiales; family Akkermansiaceae; genus Luteolibacter. The sequence goes on from JBBARN010000150.1 coordinate 7,255, forward strand.
GCGATGCTCCGCTCGTTCCGGCCCTGCAAATCATCGTGGCATGCCGATTGGAAGACCCGGAGACGCGGGTCACACGCTACGCGGTGATTCCCATACCCGACACCATCAGCCGCCGTGTTTCGATCGCCTTCGATGGCGCCGGGCACTCGTTCATGCTGATTGAAGATCTCGTGGCGACCCATGCCGGACGCTTTTTCCCCGGAGAAACCGTCACCGCCACCACCTCGTTCCGAGTCACCCGCAATGGCGACATCGCCGTGCAGGAGGAAGACGCCATCGACCTTGCCGGGGAAATGGAAGACGTACTCACCGCACGGCGCTTTGCAGATACCGTGCGCCTGGAAATCCGGTCGGACGCGCCGCGCGATCTCGCCCGGATGATCAAAGATGCCACCAGCGCAGGGACCCAGGAAATCCAGCGTGTCGATGGACCTCCCGGCCTCGGAGCTTTCATGGAACTCGCTTTTTTACCCGACTTCGACCACTTGCGTGACGTCGACTGGCCCGGGCAGAATTCTCCCGCGATTGCTCCCGGAGCCTCGATGTTTGAAACCATCGCCACGGCCGATCTCCTGTTGTTCCATCCTTATGAATCGTTCGAACCGGTGCTTCGGCTCATCGAGGAAGCGGCGGTCGATCCCGATGTCATCGCCATCAAACAAGTGCTCTACCGCACTGCCCGCAAATCGCGCATCATCGACGCCCTGATCAAGGCGGCGGAAAACGGCAAACACGTCACCGCACTCGTCGAGCTCAAGGCCCGCTTCGATGAGGCGCGCAACCTTGATCGCGCCGACGAACTCCAACGCGCCGGCGTGCAAATCGTCTATGGCGTTAAAGGACTCAAAACCCATGCCAAGATCTGCATGATCGTCCGCCGCGAGGCCGGGCACCTCCGCCGCTACGTCCACCTCGGCACGGGAAATTATAACGAAACCACCTCGCGGCTCTACACGGATGTTTCCTATCTCACCTGCAAGCCGGAGTATGGAAATGATTCATCCTTGTTCTTCAATGCTGTCTCCGGTCGCTCCAAGTTATTGCGTTTCCAACGCCTCATCCCCGCCCCTACGGCGATGAAGCCCAAATTGTTGGATCTCATCGCCGGCGAAACGGAACGCGCCCATCAAGGGTTTCCCGCACGCATCATTGCCAAGGTCAATTCACTCCAGGATCCGGACATCATCCAAGCCCTCTACAAAGCATCCCGCGCCGGAGTGGAAATCAAACTCAACGTCCGCGGAATTTGTTGTCTCAAACCCGGCGATCCCAAGCACTCGAAAAACATCGAGGTCATCTCTGTCATCGACCGCTACTTGGAACATGCCCGCGTATTCCTCTTCCTTCGCGGCGGAGATACCGAAGTTTACATCGCCTCGGCAGATTGGATGTCCCGCAATCTCGACAAGCGGGTGGAGTTGATGATTCCCATCGAGGAACCTCCCTTGAAGCGCCGACTTGTTAGGATGTTGGAAACCTTCTTCCAGGACAACACCCAGGCTTCACGCATCCTGCCGGACGGCACCTCGCAACGCATCGTCCGCACCAAGGGACAAAAGGCTTTCCGTGCCCAGGAATACTTCTATCAGCAGGCACGCAAAGCCTCAAAAGCACGCGAACATGAGCGCGCCATGACCTTCGAACCCCACGTCCCCGCCACTTGAGCGGGCCCATCTCAGCGGGCGAAAAGAATACAGATCGGGCTGGGTGCAGGCACCGTTCGCAGGGGAGCACCAAGCCTTCCGGTTTCAGGATCAAGCGGCAGCACGCTGATGGTATTGGATTCCTGATGGGCACAAAGCAGCCATTTTCCGCCGGGAGACAGTTTGAAATGGCGCGGGGTTTTGCCTCCGCAGTCCTGATGCTCCACATAACTCAACTTGCCGGATTGCAGATCCCTGCGATACACCACGATGCTGTTGTGTCCACGGTTGGACCCAAACACCCATGTGCCATCCGCACTTACCTCGACCTCCGCAGTGGTGTTGATCCCTTTGAAATCCGGTGGCAGTGTGGGCACGGTCTCGATGAAGGTAAAAGCGCCCTTGCCATCGTAGCCAGCCACCAGGATGGTATTGTCCAACTCATTGATCACATAAGCATGTTTCTCATCGGGAGATAAGGCCATGTGCCGTGGCCCCGCGCCGGGAGCAGTGGCGAGTGCAGGTTTCGCATCACCCGCCTTGGATGTCGCGGGATCGAATGGAAACACCAACACCTTGTCCAAACCAAGATCCGGCACCAGCAAGTGGGAGCCCGACCGATCAAAATAAACTCCATGGGCGTGAGGACCTTTCTGCCTTGAATGAGGGCCACTTCCCGGAGTGATCAAGGACCAAGCCGCCTCGCCAGGCTTACCGTTTTCATCCAAGCGGATTGTCGCCACCATTCCATCGCCATAGTTTGCCACCGCCACGGTCTGTCCCGCTCCATCCACCGCCACATGGCAGGGCCCCTGCCCCTTGCTCGACGTTTCACCGATCAAACTCAGCGCATATTGATCCGAAATGGAAAATGCCGCCACAGCCCCTGTCTTGTCGCCAAATGGCTGGGTCGGCTGGCCGCAGGCATACAACACCGGCCGGGTCGGATGCTGGGCGAGAAATCCGGGATTCTGATACTCCACTGCCAGCTCCGGCCGGGTGAGCTTGCCGGTGACTTCATCGAAGTCCGCAAAATAGATGCCCTTGCTCACCGTATTCGGCCCCGTGTTGGTCCCGATGAATACCGGAATCCCGGGCAATGCCTGAATGAGGAGGAGAAAACAAACGCTGCTGGTGCGGATCATCGTGGCTGTAAGGGGGGGAATCCGTATTTCTTTCAGATGTCGAACCCGAATTGCCGCTTGGCATTTCCAAAACAAATGTCGCGAACGAGACCCGAGAGGGCTTCGAAATCATCCGGAAGTTCGCCGCGATCTGCCTCCGAACCGAGCAGATTGCAAAGAATGCGCCTGAAATACTCGTGACGTGGGAAAGAAAGGAACGAACGCGAGTCGGTGAGCATGCCGACAAAGCGAGACAACAATCCGGTGGCAGACAGCGCGTCGAGTTGGAGCTCCATCCCGTTCTTCTGATCGAGGAACCACCAACCGGAACCGAACTGGATCTTGCCCGCAAAGGTTCCATCCTGGAATGCCCCGGTGAGGCAGGCGAAAAGATAGTTATCCCGCGGATTGAGGTTATACAAAACGATCTTCGGCAAGGCATTCTCGCGGGCAAGGGTGTCGAGATAATGAACGAGCGCAGGTCCTTGCTGGGTATCGCCAATGGTATCGAACCCGGAGTCCGGCCCCAATCGATCGAACATACGCGAATTGGTATTCCGGAATGCACCGAGGTGGAGTTGCTTGGTCCATCCACGGGCCGCATCCAATTGGCCGAAGAAGACCATCAGGTAAAATGAGAATTTCTCTTTCTCCTCCTCGTTCGCCGCCTTGCCAACAAGCGCGTTGTCGAAAATCATGGCAGCCTCTTCATCGGAGCATGACAGCGCGGGCAAACGATCCAAACCGTGATCCGAAAGGCGGGCTCCGGCATCATGGAAATCATCATGACGTTTCTGCAAAGCCGCAAGAAGGTCGGACAAGTGCACGATGTTCGTGTTGGAAATCGCTTGCAGCTTTGCAATCCACGGCTTGAGCAAGTCCGGCCTGTCCACCAACAAGGCCTTGTCCGGCCGGAACGTCGGGGCCACCACCGTGCCGAGATCCGATGCAGCAATCGCAGCATGATCATCCAAGGGGTCAGCCGGATCATCCGTGGTTCCCACCACCCTGACATCGAATTTCTTCAAAATCCCGTGCACACAGAAATCCGGTTCGGCCAGTCGCTCATTCGCACGATGCCAGATTTCATCCGCCGTTGCTGGCGACAGCATGAGGTCGATCCCGAAATACCGCTGCAGCTCGATGTGCGTCCAATGATGAATGGGATTCCGCAGGGTGTATGGCACCGTTTCCGCCCAGGCCTGAAATTTTTCCCGCGGTGTGGAGTCTCCCGTGATGAGATCCTCATCCACCCCGTTGGCCCGCATCAGACGCCACTTGTAATGATCCCCACCCAACCAGATTTCCGATAGATTTCCCCAGCGATGATTACTGGCGATCTCGCGCGGCGAGAGATGGCAGTGGTAATCGATGATCGGTTGATCCTTGGCCACCTCGTGAAAGAGCCGGCGGGCCGTAGGGGAGTGAAGCAGGAAGTTCTCGTCGAGGTAGGCCATAACCCCCCCATCTCAAACCGGGGCGGGCCGGGTTCCAAGCGGAAATCCTCCGCGGCTCTCAAAAATCTCAATTCCCCTTCCAACGATAGTGCCCGGTAATCGGGAAATCCGCCAATCGATCCTCTTCACAGGTCCCACTTCCAATATTGTGAATGACCAGAGGCCTGCCGTTGTTTCCTTTTTTTCCACTCACCACCATGATATGCGGCAAACGGGGCGGAACGGTGCAGGTGACGATGTCCCCCGCACTGTAAGCCGCAAAATCCCCCCGCTTGGGCAAGGGCAACTCACAGCCCTGACGTTTGAAAAACACCTGCAAATTGGGAACACGCCGGTGATCGATGTTCTTGTCCGGTCGCTTGAGTCCCCAGATTTTCGGATAGGCGGAAAAATGCGCCTTCATGTCCTCGTGCACCAGTTTCTGAAGGTCGATCCCCAAGGCCTCCCGCAGCGCCCGGATCACCACATCCGTACAAACGCCGCGATCCTTCGGAACATCGCCGTTGGGATAACCAAGAACGACGTAAGCCGGATCATACACCAAGGTCACCCCCACTTGCTTGCGGGCGGCAGCCGTGATTTTCGGCTCTGCTTCCGCATTCAAGGGGGCATGCAGCACGAGGAAACACAGAATCAAGGAGCGGGCATTCATCGTCCACAGCGTGCTGCGATTCCATCGTTCCGTGAAGCCAAAATCATCAATGAAAGCGGCCCAAGCCATCAACATCCCGTCCGTCGGACCCACCCTCTTTTGAAAAACGCAAAATTTTCCAAAAATCGTCTTGCCCACCCCCGAGTCCCCGAATAAACCTCCGCCCCACCCGAGAGGGGCGTTAGCTCAGTTGGTAGAGCACTTGCATGGCATGCAAGGGGTCAGCGGTTCGAATCCGCTACGCTCCACCATTTTGATTTTCAGAACGTTGTGAAAATCGTGGGCTCAAGGTATCCCCTAAGGTTACTCCCAAAGTCAAAAACGGAGTTTTTTCGACCTCGGAAGATGGTCCGTTATTCTTGGTAGCCTGCCCTTCATCCGTTGACCGGGCCAACAGCACCGAAGTTGCAACCCTCCCTCGGGCATGATACCCACTATGGAATTCGACTGGAAGGCACGCACCATCATCACCAAGCTGGAGGAAGGCTGCACGATCATGGAACCGTTCCTCATGGAATTCGGTTCACCGTACCCTGTCACCAGACGGTCGGCGTGGTCATGGGGCTGATTTCGGTGAACGGCGTGTTCTGCCATGCAGAGACGCTGCGCCAGGGATCTGCATGACGGGTGCCGGAATCAGAAGTCAGATTGAGGCGTTTATGGTCGGTTGGTGCGTCATGACTTGTTCATTTCTTGAATTTTCGGGAGGCGTCATTCCCACCATGTATACAACTTCAGCAAAACCTTCTCATCTTGCATACCCCAGACTTCGACATGCAAAGACATTCCATCCATTGATTGTTGGATCTCCCGTGGTTTGGGATGGTTTTCGGTGCTCCTTAACGGCAAGTTGAGCTACAAAGGCTTCAAGATCTTTCCTATCGATCTCCATCATGGTCGCGAGGCCTCAATCAAGTAGGCTACTTCCTGAATTCCCTCGATTCTGAATGTTCTTGGCCGATGCAGGCGTCTTGTCTGTTTTGGAATCAAGTTCAGCTTACGCACCGTCTTGGATAAGCTTCGTCGTCCATACGGTATTGCACGACTCGCAATAGAATTCGATTGGCGAATCATCCTTCATTGATCTGTGTAAATCCGTGCCACACGTCTCGCAAACACACTTGCGAAACCTTAGACGTTGCATCGTGAATCCCCAAACAAAGAACCCGAGTGCTACTAAAAACATCCATGGAGACCAGTAAGCACCCACAAATAGACAGATCACGAATGGGACCCCGG
>JBBARN010000151.1:0-13255 GCA_040399845.1 Luteolibacter sp.
CATCACGAATCTCCGGCTTCCGCCGTCCGCCGCATTCGCTTTCAACACCGCGTGCCCCGTGGTTCCCGAGCCGGCGAAAATATCGAGAACTATGCCTTTGGCGTCGCAACCGATTTGTAAAATGCGGTCGAGAAGTCGTGTGGGTTTTGGGGTGGAGAAGGAACGGGCTTGTTCCGCGAGAATGCCCATCAACTCCTTTTTGGCTTCATCGTTGTGGCCGACCTCCTCGAAGTTCCACCAGGTGTTCGGAACCACTCCGTCATTTTTGAGTGCGTGCTTGTAACGCTTGTAAGCGGGCACCTTGCCCTTCCCATCTTTACCCCAATAAATCAGCTCTTTTTCGACATGATTCAGGTGCTCGTCGCGAGAGTATGCCCATACCCTCGTCTTCTTAGGCCAAATTTCCTCACCAGTATTCGGTTGATGAATTGGGTAGAAAAGATTCGGCCTTTCCTGTGAACTCTTGTTGCAGGTGTAATCACTGCATCGAAAGATTCCGTCTGCGTCTTCAAACTTATATTGGCGGTCTTTTTCCTCCCCACGCGGCAGCAAGCGCCGTTGCCACATCGGCGATACTCGGTAAGCCACGACATATTCATGCAATGGCGCGATCGTTTTGTGATCGTTCGAAGCAGAATACCGCTTCTGCCAGATACAATTCGCGATGAAGTTGCTCTCGCCGAACACCTTGTTCATGAGCAGCCCGAGATTGAACACCTCGTTGTCGTCGATGTGGATGAAAGCCGCGCCATCCTCGGCGAGCAGGTCCCGGGCGAGGGTGAGACGTTGGAACATGAATTCGAGCCACTTCGAGTGCCGCCAGAGGTCGTCCTTGTCAATGAAGCGGTCGTTGTAGAGGAAATCGCGATTGCCGGTATTGTAGGGCGGATCGGTGGCGAGGCAGCGGACCTTGCCGGAGAAGCCGGGGCGCAGCGCGCGCAGAGCGTCGAAGTTATCACCCTCGATGACCAGATTCCGCCACGGCGGCGGACCGCAGCAAAGTTCCGGCACCAGATCGAGCGCGACGTAATCACCGTTGAGCGCCTGTTCCGCTTCAACGCCATCGGTTTCCCAGACCAGCCCGTAACGCGTCGCCGTGCGGCGATCGCGCGCCTCCAGCAGCGAGACGAGCTGCTCGTGGGTGAGGTCGCGGTAATTCTGGCGGGACATCGGCGGAAGGACGTGAAGGGTCCTTCCGGTGGACGGGGAGTTGATAAGCTGCCAAAAGTCAGCCGCAACGGCCTTTAGCCGCTCCCCGTGGGGGACGACCTGGACATGCGCCGCCGCCTCCCCGGCCCTTGTGGGTCGGTTTGGCGGCATCGTTGCGGTCGATGCCAACCGCTTTTGGCAGAGGATTATCAAGTCCCCATCCGCCGAAGCGGACGCCCGGATTCAATCCGCTCGGGGATGCCGGGGCAAGGTCAAATGGCGATCGCAAAAATCTCACTCTCCAGTGAGGACCATGATTCATCATTAAAGAACGCCGTACCTCCTACATGGGCGTTCCGGCGTTCATTCCAACGGCTTTCGGTATCACGCTCCAGCGCCACGTCGGCAAGCCCGACAAGGGGCTCGACGAAGGCCCGAAGCGAGGTTGGTATTCCGAACGCGGAACGTCTTTTTGCCCTTCGGGAACGTCTTTTTGGGGAATCGGAACGTCCCGGCGAGGCTTGGGAATGCCTGCGCGGGGGTAGGGAACGTCTGCCGGAGCTGCCGGAACATCCCGGCGCGGGGACGGAATTTCTTATCACAAGAAAGGACAGACCGGACTCACCCCTGGAATGTCCGGGCGGAGGAAGGGAATGTCTTTTGATATAAAAGGAACGTCTTTTTGCTATCAAAATCCCGCAACTTGGATAGAAGCGGAAAGCCCCTGAAGAAACCGGGCGAACCACAAAACAAAACCATCAAAAACGGAGAAACGGAATTATGGAATACTATCAAGCAATCCAATCCCGTGCCGCCCAGACAGCGGCAGTCATCAATCAGGCCATCCCGGCACTTGCCATCGGCGGAGTGACGGCGGCAGACCTCATCACGCAATCGGAAAACCTCAACTCGCTCGCCCAGGCGCGCGACCATGCCCTAGCGGACTACGATGTAGCGAACAACGCGGAGAACCAGGGATTTCTCGCCATTTCAGCACTTTCACTCTCCCTGCCCAAGGCAGCGGAAGGAGATCTGGATGATGCGGATGACACGGAGTCCGATCTGCTGGACCTTCTATCTCCCGCCTATGCCATCAAGCCGCGCACCACAGCAAATGCACTGGAGCGCGGCAAGAAGGTGGTGAGCGCCCTCACCAAGTTCAATGCATATCTCGCCGCGAAAACGCCTCCCCTGCCACCCGTGACCAGCGGCGGCAAAGGCATCGCACAACTCACTGCGGCAATGAGCGCCCAGCCATTGCTGGAGCAGACCGTGGAGGACCGCGCGGCAGATGTTAGCTCCGCCCGCACGGACTTGCGCGTGGCGGCCACCGCATTGGACCGCCTGAACAAGCGCTTTTATAGCAAACTGCAGAGTGAGGCGAGGGACAACGCGGCACTCGCCGCAGCACTGGGGCAGATCGAAACAGAAAGCGCCAATCTTCCCGGCACCCTGGGCATCCGCAATCTTTTGCAAGGCGGCACCAATAATCTCCACATCCTGCTGAGTTATGACAACGGTTCCTATGATGGCAGCGCCACCAATACTGTGGAATGGATGGTGAGTGGGACGGAAAACGACTTCACCCACAGTGTGCCGGCGGATCCGAGTGGCAACGCACTTGGCCCTTTTGCCATGGGCCAGACCATCAAGCTCCGCACCCGCGTGAGCAATGCCAATGGCACCACCACCAGCAGCATCCGCACCCTCACTCTCCAGTGAGGACCATGATTCATCATTGAAGAACGCCGGACCGCCCACATGGGCGTTCCGGCGTTCATTCCAACGGCCTTCGGTATCACGATCCAGTTTCACGTCGGCAAGATCAACAAAGACCTCGACGAAGGCCCGAAGCGCGGCCGGTCCATTGTCAGCATGAAGGATGATTGGGAGACCGTCTTCCCGCCCGACAAGAAATGACGCAACCAACCAGCCACCGAACGAGCACTATCATCAAAGGAAACAAATCGGAACTCTTCGCCGTCCAAGCGGTGGGATGAGCCGATGAAGCCCAGACTTCCTTGGGCACTCTGCGTTTGGCGGTCTAGCGCGATTTCAACTTTTGCGACCATCTCCACCCCCATTCATCTCGCCCATCGCCGCGTTCATCTCAGGCTGTTCCTCATTCATCACAGACCGGGAGCCAATTCATTTTCCGTAAGCCATGTTGTGCGCACTTGACCGAGCAGCATCCCGTTGCAAGGCAAGCAAACCACAATAGAAAGAATCAAGTCAGATGAAGAACATCCATAAATTCGCAATGGCAGCACTGCTCGGCATCGCTGTCGCATCGCCTGCAGTCGCCCAAGGCCGTCGAGGCGGACCACCCGCAGGCGCTGGCGGCGGGGTGGCGTTTATCACCGCTGCTTATGCGCGCATCGTCCAATTTGACGTGGACAATGACGGCTTGCTCGACAAGAAAGAACAAGCCGAGCTCAGCGATGCAGTCGCCATCGGCGAGGTCCAAGTGCCCAGTCGCATGGGGCCGCCGGCAGGAGTGAATCCCAGCCCGGAACAAATCGCCGAGCGCATCGCAGGCAAATATGCGATCATCGCACCGTACGATGCGAACGGAGACCGCACAATCGACACCACCGAACAGGCCGCGATTCAGGCGGACATCGTGAGTGGAAAACTCCGTCGCCCCGGCGGCCGACCGAACTAAGTCATCCAGGTCGCGACTTGTGAATCAACACCGCCGGAGAGTTCTTCGGCGGTGTTATTTGCTTCGCACACCACCCTCCACCCGGCATCTACTTCCGCTGTGACTGCTCCGGAGAACCATCGTGCTGCGTTTCATTGGCAGGTGCCTGCACTGATCGCGCTGTGCGCTGCGCTTGCACTTGGCGGGTTGTTCACCGCGCTGACCATGCTTGTCAGCACACTCGATGTCTGGCGTGCGGCGAAACTCATGCTGCCGCTTTGGCTGTTGTGGGTGATCGCCGCGCCGCTCGTCGTCGTGCTGGTATTTCGGTTTCCACTGGAACGCGGGCGAGTGGCTCAGCGTCTAACACTGCACATCGCAATGTGCGCGGCCGTGGTGATGGCGAGCCAATGGATCACAAAGTTTTTGCCGCCAGAAACCCGCGTCGGGCCGCTTCCGTGGACAGAGCAGTCTGCCGCCCGTAGTGAAAACAGGGCGCGCTCGATTGCCCGCCGCGGCCCGCCGCCAGCGCTGCGTGCCACACTCCATGTGCTCCTCTACGCAGTAGTCTTCAGCGCGGGTCAGGCATTCGTATGGTCGCAGCGCGCGAGAGAGCGCGAGCGCCGCGCCCTCACCGCTGAGGCCCGCCTCGCGCAAGCCCGGCTCGCCGCACTCCAGATGCAGCTCAATCCGCATTTCCTCTTCAACTCACTCAACGCCATCTCCACCCTCATTCACACCGACGCCCCCGCCGCAGACGACATGCTCGGAGACCTCAGCGAATTGCTGAGAGCCGCGCTCGACACCGCCGACGAACAGGAAATTTCCCTGCGTCGCGAACTCGATTTACTCGGTCGTTACCTCGCCATTGAGCAACGGCGCTTTGGCAACCGACTTCGCATCGAGCATGCCATCGACCCCTCCGTGCTCGACGCCATGGTTCCCACATTCATCCTCCAGCCACTCGTCGAAAACGCCATCAAACACGGCATCGAACCACAGCGAGCCGACGGCACCGTCAGCCTCGGTGCCATTCGTGTCGGGGAAATTCTGCGAGTCAGCGTGAGCGACACCGGTGTGGGACTCAAAGGGATCATCCGCGGCAAAGCGGGTCACGGAGTCGGCCTCGCCAACACCCGCGCACGCCTCGAACAACTTTACCCTGCTGCCCATCAATTCACCGTCCGTGATGGCGACCACTGCGGTTGCATCGTCACACTGGATATTCCGTTTCACACCGCAACGTCACTCCCCACATGAAAAACCTCCGTGCTCTCATCATCGACGACGAGCCACTCGCCCGAAAGCGCATCCAGCTACTGGCGGTCGATGAGCCGGAACTGACCATCATCGGTGAATGTGCCAGTGGCCACGACGCGCTCGCCGCCATCGAACGCGATCCGCCCGACTTGCTCTTCCTCGATATCCAGATGCCCGAGATGGACGGCTTCGAGCTCTTGGAAAAAATCTCCCGCGCGCATCTTCCGCTGGTTATTTTCACCACCGCCTACGATCAACACGCCGTCCGCGCATTTGAAACCCACGCGCTCGACTACCTGCTCAAGCCCTTCAAGCCCGCGCGCTTCAAAGCAGCCGTCGCCCGTGCACGCGCCCATCTCGCCGACCGGCACTCGACCACCACCGCCCACGGACTCATTGAACTCCTCGCGGCTCGCCAAATTGCGGTGCCCCCACCCACCGCCCAGTATCTCAGCCGCATCACTGTCAAGACCGGCGAGAAGGTGCTCGTCGTGAAAACCGCTGACATCGACTCCATCGAATCCGCTGGCAACTACGTCGCAGTCAATATCGGCAAAGACTGTCACATCCTCCGTGAAACTTTGAATGCACTCGAATCCCAGCTCAACCCAGAGCACTTCCTCCGTGTCAGCCGCAGTGCCATCGTCAACCTCGATCACATCAAGGAACTCCAGCCAATGTTCAAAGGCGAGCACGTCATCATTCTGCACAACGGGAAAAGCCTCGCCATGACGCGCGGCCTGCGCGAAGTGGAGCAAGCACTCAAGTTTTCCTGATATCCGGAGCCATGATTGCTGATGCCACGGGTGGTGTCGCCATTCTGCGAGATGACGGCCAAGCGACCTCAGGGTTGGTCAACAATCACAGCGCGTCATTTCATGAGGCACTTTCGACGATGATTTCCAAATGCTCGAATGAACCACCAGAAGCCCCGGGGATTTTCCGAACGAAAAACCAAGTGAATCTCCAGCGTATGGGTTCCGAATTTTGAAATCCATCGCCCCCATCCTCGTTTTTTTCGCTTCCGCCCCGCACTTGCTTGCGGACGGGAAAATTTCCTATGCCCGCGAAATTCTGCCCATCCTTTCCGACAAATGTTTCTTTTGTCACGGCCCCGATAAGGAAAAACAGGAAGCCGACCTGCGGCTCGACATTCGCGAGGAGGCAATCAAGGCCTTTGCGTGGGATCCGGAAAATGCCGCCGACTCCGAGGCTCTTATCCGGATTTTTTCGACCGACCGCAAGGAGGTCATGCCTCCCCCCAAGTCGCACCTCTCTCTCACCGACAAGGAAAAGAACCTGATCAAGACTTGGGTCGAACAAGGCGCGGAATACGAGGCGCATTGGGCGTTTGTGGCGCCAGCCAAGGAGATTTCCATTCCCGAAACCACCGACAAGACCTGGGTGAAAAACCCAATCGACCAATTCATCCTCGCCCGCCTCGAAAAGGAACAACTTTCGCCCAGTCCGCCAGCCGCGCCCGAGCGTTGGCTGCGCCGCGTCACCTTCGATCTCACCGGACTGCCGCCGACCCAGACGGAGATCGATGAATTTCTAACAGACCCCACTCCGGCAGAGAAGGAGCGCATCGTGGATCGACTTCTTGCTTCGCCAAGTTTCGGCGAACGCATGGCGACCCCTTGGTTGGACGTGGCGCGTTATGCGGATTCTTTCGGTTATCAGGCAGACATCAACACCGAGGCATGGCCTTACCGCGACTGGGTGATCCGCATGTTCAATGATAACCTGCCCTTGGATCAGTTCATCATCCAGCAACTCGCCGGCGATCTCCTGCAGGACGCCACGCGAGATCAAAAACTCGCCACCGCATTCAACCGCATCCACCGCAAGACCAATGAGGGCGGTTCGGTGCCTGAAGAGTTCCGCCAGGAAGGCATATCCGATCGCATCCACACCGTCGGCACCGCGTTCATGGCACTCACCATGGAGTGTGCCCGCTGCCACGATCACAAATACGACCCCATTTCCGCAAAGGACTACTACGCGATGGGCGCGTTTTTCAACAGCGTGGACGAGTTCGGCCTCATCCAAGGTGGAGCGACCCGCGGCACGGTCCTTCCCCAGCCTGCCCTGCTGCTTCCCACGCCGGAGCAGGAAAAGAAACTGAGAGACCTTCAGAAAAACATCGAACTCGCAAAGAATGAACTCGAAGTCCGCATCAAAGCAGCCGAACCCGCTTTTCAGGCCTGGCTCAAATCGGAGAAAGAGTTTCCGTCCGCCGACCTTGTTGGAAAGTTTTCTTTCGAAACTGAAAGCAAGGGGGCTCTCGAAAATGAGGCCGATGCCAAAAAGCCGGCCAAAACCGGTGGCAATCGCCTGGCTCCCGGAAAACACGGGAAGGGCATCCTCGCCAACGGCGACAACCTCACGACACTCCCCGACTTCGGGATCAAACACGCGGACCAACCGCTCTCCATCTCGCTATGGCTCAAACCGGGTGAGGACTACAAACGCGCTGTCGTTTTTTCCAACACCTCATCCTTCGACCTTCCGTTTTCCGGTTACGAACTCCTGATGGAGGAAGGCCGACTGACATGGACCCTTGCCCGCGAGCTCCCAGGCTGCGGCGCATCCATCACCACCACACAAACCATTCCCACGGGTGAATGGACGCACGTTGCCGTCACCAATGACGGCTCACGCAAAGCCGCTGGCCTGAAAATATATATCAATGGCAAGCCTGCAACAACCACGGTGGTTCGCGACAACCTCACTCGCGATTATCACATCGGCGGCGGCCTTAATTTCACAGCGCGCGGTCGCGATACCGGCCTTCGCGGTGGCATGGTGGATGAAATTCATGTTTATACCCGTGCCATCACATCCCTCGAAGTCGCCAGCCTCCACGCCGGAAAATCCATCGCGGAGATCGATTCCAACACGGAACAACTTCGTGAAATCTTCTTGTCCGCCATTGATCCGGAGACCCGCGCGGTTTCTAACAAGCTTTCCGCTGCCCGCGCGGCTTATCGCGTTGCGGAAAAGGGCGTCCGGGAAATCGTCACCATGCGTGAAACCGAGAAGCCCGTCCCCGCTTATATCCTCGCACGCGGAGATTACACCCAGCCGACCGACAAAGTGGAACGCGAGACTCCTGAGTGGCTCCCGCCCTTTCCTGCCGATCAACCGCGCAATCGCCTCGGCTTCGCAAAATGGCTGACATCACCCGATCATCCGCTCACCGCACGCGTCATGATCAACCGCGTCTGGCAGGAAATCTTCGGCACAGGCATCGTCGAATCTTCTGATAACTTCGGACTGCAAGGCGCGCAACCCAGCCATCCGGAATTGCTGGATTGGCTTGCCCGCGACCTGATGAATCATGGCTGGAATCACAAGCGCGCGATCAAACAAATGGTGCTTTCGGCCACCTATGCTCAGGACTCGAAAGTCTCTCCTGAGCTGCGTGAGCGCGATCCCGCCAACATACTCCATGCCCGCGGCCCTGCCCGCCGTCTCAGTGCCGAAATGCTGCGCGATTCCGCACTCGCCGCTTCCGGACTCCTCGTGGAAACGATCGGTGGCCCACCAGCCCATCCTTATCAAGCACCCGGATCGATGTGGAAAGAAATCAACAATTTCCTCCCCGAATACAAGCCCGACAAAGGCGCGGGGCTCTATCGCCGATCCTTATATACTTTCTGGCGGCGCACGACCACGCCTCCCAACATGACCCTCTTCGATACCACCACCCGCGAGGTCTGTTCCACCCGTCGCATGCCTACGAACACGCCGCTCCAGGCCCTTGTGATGCTCAACGACCCGCAATTCGTCGAAGCCGCCCGCAAGCTCGGCGAACGCATCCTGAAAGAGGGCGGCGCTACAGACGAGAGCCGCGTGAAATGGGCATACCGCCATGTGATCGGCTCTCAGCCCAGAGCGGAAAAAATCCCCGTCCTTCTCGAACTCGTCGCCCAGCAGCGCGAGTTCTTCGCTTCAAAGTCTTCAGATTCCAAGGCCTTCCTCAAGGTCGGCGATTCGCCCGCAGACACCGCGCTCGACGAGACGGAAGCCGCCACTTTTGCCGCCCTTGCCCAAGCCCTCCTCAATCTCGACGCCAACATCACCCTCCGTTGATGCCTTCGCTAATGAATAGAAACGGCCACCCTTTGTCCCCCTATCCGATAACCTGCTTCATGTCACCTTTACTCCGGAATCCACTCCCCGCGGCCTGCGTCATCGCTGCCACCTCCATGTCTTCGCTCATGGCGGCGGACCTTGATAGCCCCGCGCAAGCGGCCTACCCCAAGCCGTTTTCCCGACCGGGTTCGATGGGAGATAAGTATGACACCTGGCTTGGTGCGAAGGGGCCCGATATCGGCAAGACGTCTCCGAACATCGCTCGCTTGCCTTCAAGAGTTGATAACTCGACGCGACCTGAGTTCCCTCCAATTTACAAACAACATGGTGGAGCCTGCGGTCAATTCACCGCGATCGCATCGATCTTTACCTATGAAATGAACCTCCTGAACTGCACTCATGCGGACTCGGACGCGACACGGTTCCCCGCTGATTTTTCATGGAACATGGTCAACCGCGCCGACAAGAAAAATGGCTCTGAGGCCTTTCACGGCTGGGAGACTGCCAAACACATCGGAATCCCAAGCGTGAAAACCTATGGCACGGTCCACCGCAAGGAAGCAGGGCCATGGCCGAATGGTTATGGGATCTGGCGCGAGGCGATGGAATATCGGGTCGCGGGTTACCGCTACACTCCGGCCAACACCGTTTCACAAATCAACGAAGCTCGTGGCTGGCTTTTCGATCGCAATCAACCTGAAGAAGGCGGGAAATCCATCGGTGGAATCCTGGCCCTGGACGGACGCATGGGCGAAATGGAGAAGGTCACCAAGAAGATTGCCGCAGGTGAGCATCAGGCAGGAGAAGATGTATGGATTCGTTGGGGACCGAACGGTTATGGACACGGCATCACCTGCACGGGCTACGATGATCAGGTCGGTTATGATGTGAACGGCGATGGAAAGATCACCAACGACATCGATACCAATGGTGATGGAAAAATCACTCTCGCGGATTGGGAGCGCGGCGCTTTCATCGTGGTTAATTCGTGGGGCAAGGATTGGTCGGGTGATGGTAAGGTTTACTTGCTCTACAGCGCCATGGTCGATTCTACTTGGGAACGTGGAAACTACCTCGGGCGCATCGAAGTTTCCCGGCATGTTCCGCGAAAAACCCTCAAACTCAAGTTATCTAACAACAAGCGCTCGGACTTGCGGGTCAGCATCGGCATTGCCAAAGACAAAAATGCCACCCAACCCGAGCACGAACTCGCCCCACAACCCCTCAACGGCTGGCCGCTCTTCGGCAACCGCAAGAACAACGTCGGCGAAGTCCCGCTGGCCGGCCCAAATGACAACACGCCTCTCGAAGTCGGTATCGATCTCACACCTTTGTTGGAGTTATCAGGTTCCGGCTATGATTTGGATGGCCGCCTGTTCCTGCGCTTCAGCAATGCGAAGAAAAGCGATGCATCCGGCGTTCTCCACGCCTGCGCCATCCGAAGCTACGATGCCAAGGGCCAGTTCGTCAGCGAATCCCCCATCGAAATCCGCGATGGAAATTTCGGCAAATCCGTTTTACGGATCCAAGCCCCCCTCCTCCAAACTTCAGGCCTTTGAACCATGTTTGAAATCACCCGCCGCCATTTCCTTTCCAAGCTCACCACCGGCATCGGCGGCGCGGCTCTTGCGTCATTGCTGCCACAACGGCTCTCCGGCGCTGCGCTCGGTGACAAGCTGATCCGCGACCACGCGCCGAAGGCGAAGCGGGTGATCTATCTCTTCATGTCCGGCGGCCCCTCGCAGCAGGACCTGTTCGACTACAAACCAAAACTCAACGAACTCAACGGACAGCAGTTGCCCGATGAAGTCCGCCGCGGCCAACGGCTCACCGGCATGTCGGGAAACCAAGCCTCGCTGCCCCTCGCGGGATCGCAGTTCAAGTTCGCGCAACATGGCAAATCCGGCGCATGGGTCAGTGAATTGCTGCCACATACGGCAAACATCGTAGATGATCTCTGCTTCGTGAAATCCCTCTGGACCGAGGCCATCAATCACGACCCCGCAATGACCTTTTTCCAAACCGGCTCGCAGATCGCCGGCAGACCCGCACTCGGCTCATGGGTCACCTATGGCCTCGGTTCGGAAAACGAAAACCTCCCGGGCTTTGTGGTGCTTGTGACGAAAAAGCCGACCGATCAACCGCTCGCCTCCCGCCTCTGGGGCACCGGCTTCATGGATTCCCGCTATCAGGGGGTTCGTTTCTCTTCCGGCAAGGATGCCGTCTTCTATCTGACCAATCCCGATGGCGTTTGCGAATCCGGACGCCGCGCATTGTTGGACAAGCTTTCCACGCTCAACCGCCTCGATTTCCAGAACGAACTCGATCCCGAAATCGAGACCCGCATCGCCCAATACGAGATGGCCTACCGCATGCAAACCAGCGTGCCGGAAGTCACTGATATCAGTGGTGAGCCGCAATCGATCAAGGACCTCTACGGCCCGGACGCAGCCAAGCCCGGAACTTTTGCCGCAAACTGCCTGCTTGCCCGCCGTCTCGCGGAAAAGGGCGTGCGCTTCATCCAACTCTACCACCCCGGCTGGGACCAGCATGGCAACCTGCCCAAAGCCATCCGCAACCAGTGCATGGAAACCGACCGTGGCTGCGCCGCCCTCATCACCGATCTCAAACAACGCGGAATGTTGGATGACACCCTCGTCATCTGGGGCGGCGAGTTCGGCCGCACCTCCTACTCGCAGGGAGCTCTCACCAAAGACAACTACGGCCGCGACCACCACCCCCGCTGCTTCACCGCATGGATGGCCGGCGGCGGAGTGAAGCCCGGCACGACGTTTGGTGCCACCGACGATTACGGCTACAACATCGTCGGAGCCGACGGCCAACCCATCGAGCCCTCCAAACACAAATTCACACCCGGCGCCGTCCACGTCCACGACTTCCACGCCACCATCCTCCACCAGTTGGGCATCGACCACACCCGCCTCACCCACACCTTCCAAGGCCGCCGCTTCCGCCTCACCGACGTCCACGGCCACGTCGTCAAGGAGCTGCTCGCTTGATCCTGGCTTCATACCCGCCGTAGCCTCAGCGAAGGCGGGACTTTGGAGACAATGGAGGCCAAGTTGCGGACATGAACTTGGCGGGGTGGACAGATGGAACGAGAAAGTGTAGTCTAGCGGGCGTCAGAGGGACGGAGCCAACCAACCGGCAGCCATGAAACCATCGGAAAAATTCAATCGTGAGTCCCGCGACGCGGAGAAGCGTGCTTCCCGCCGTGCCGATGAGGAGCGCCTCAAGGCCGGCGAGGATCCCGCCGCCCTGCAGCGGGAGAACTCCATCTTTCCCGAAGGATTCTTCAAAAACGCGCGGATCTCCAATCGCAGACAATCGCTCGGGCGCTGATGGCGATGGAAACCCGGATCGCCGATTACCTCGACTTTCTCGGGGATCTTGGAGCAGCGAACGCCCCTTACTTTCTTGAAGGCGGTCAGGCGGTCAACTTTTGGGCGGAATACTTCAGCAACAAGGGCGCAGGAGAGGCTCTCGAGCAATTCCGACCCTTCACCTCGAAGGACTGCGACCTTTGGGTGAGTTTCACCGCGCTTCGCCATATCGAATCCAATGTCCGGGGAGGAAAGCTCATCAAAGGAACTTCCCCTGCGGATGGCCAGATCGGCATATTCACGCTCGAAGGGGAACGCCTTCTCCGGATCGACCTGATGAGTAATGTTTATGGAATCCCACAGGACAAAATCCCGAAAGTTCTGGAGCGCGCCATTGTCATCGGCGGAATCTCGATCATCGATCCCCTTTGCCTCTTCCAGAGCAAATGCCACTGCCTGCTCGGCCTCGACCAGACAGGGCGCCAGGACGAAAAACATGTAGCGATGCTCTGCCAGCTTCTGCCTGAACATTTCCGCGATGCGCTTGGGGACACCCTCTCCGGGCTCAGCACCCAACGGGCGCTGATCAACGAACTCAAGTTCCTGAAAACGATCCTCAAGCTCCAAAAGGTGCGACAAGCGCTGAAAACCATCGGCACCGATCCCGCGACCTTGTTCCCCACCCAACAACTCCGATCCTGCGGACTTGCGACCGTTGAGGCCTTTGCGTCCAGTTCCTTGAAGGGTGAATCCTAGC
>JBBARN010000152.1:0-12742 GCA_040399845.1 Luteolibacter sp.
TGAAGGGAAGGAAGTTGCTGCTGGTGGGAGTGGCCACATTGCTGTCGGCGTAGTCCCGTTGCCCCCACCCACCGGCTTCGACTCCGGCCAGCCAGGTGGCGCTGGAGCTGGAACCGAAATTGCCGGTTCGCATCGTCGGAATGGTGGTCGAAAGCGTCTGGGAGTAGGGGCCTCCGCTGTAGACGTTTTGCTGGTCGTTAAAATCATCGAAATAGATCGTTTCTCCGAAGGTGCAAGGCACCAGCGAAGTGATGCCGATCATACAAGCGGCGACTTTCGGGAGTCGTTTGAAGAAGGGATGGGTGGCAGTGCTCATATCTCTGACATTACTTTGGGTTATCTGGTCTTCCACGATGCGGAACACGGCGGTGGCGGCCATTGGATCGCTCCGTGAAAAGGCTAGAATAGCGCAAGATGCCCCGGTCAGAGCAATGGATTGATCATGAGCAATCTTGCATTTTTCCTACAAGTGCCCAAAGTGGAGCCATGAAACCCGTGGATACCACCAACCCGCAGGCACACGAAAACATGCGGACCCTCGTAAGCCAGATAAATGGCGGCAGGGAGCACAATCTGGCCGAACGGTTCCGGATGCACCTTGTGGGGATGTATGCCATTACCGTGGGTCAGAAGTGGAGCTCCAACGGGAAAAGCGAAGGAGACGTCGTCCATCACATCAATGTGAACCTTTCCGGCAGGCGGCAGGTGGTTTGTCGCGGAAAAATCTATGATCTGGAGCCGGGCGAAGCGTGGTATTTCCCGGCCAACACTCCGGTGGAGCGCCGTTGCGAGGGAATCTGCGAGATCGTGTTTTTCAAAGTCTTCTGCGAATGCCTGCCGGGTGTGGATCCCTTGCTGGATTGGAAGGACCGCGAACCAAGGCGAATGTGCTCGATTGATATCGCGGAGTGGCGAACTTGGTTGGAAAACGACAAACCCTTGGGTATTTCAAACATCGTGGGACTGCGTGGTCGTCTCCTATGGTGGCTGGTTCAGGCGATCCCTGAACTCGATGAGGTGATTGCACTGCATTTGGCCAGCCATTCGAAGTTCTCCGGAGTGTTCCAATACATCGAGGATCATCTTGGGGCGGATTTGCGCTTGGCCGATCTGGCGGATGTGCATGGCACCACTCTCGGAGCATTTTCGGCGGCCTTCACCCGGAGCACAGGGGGCAGTCCGAAGGAATACCTCCAACGGCGGCTCAATCAGGAAGCCATCCGCTGGGTGGCGAGTTCGGACCTGAAGATGAAAGAAGTCGCCGAGCGGCTATGCTTCAGTGATGAGTATTATTTCAGCCGATTCTTCAAGAAGGCCAACGGTTGCTCGCCTACCGAATACCGCAACCGCTTCGGCAGGGCAAGCCAAGGTCTGGACGTTCCACATTTCAGGACGGATCGTTCGCTATTTCCCGAAGTTGTTCGAGCCTCTGCAGGGTGATCGGATAGAGACAGATCGCCAGCAGGGAAAGGATGCTGATCCAGGCGCCGATGACCATGCCAATCATGGTGCTGCCATGGGCGATGTACTTTTGCCATGCCGGGAATATCATGAAGTCGTCGTAAACAAACCGAGCAAAGAGCGTCTCTGATAGTCCGTGCACATCTCGAAACCAAGCGCCATGTAGGGAATGAAAAACATCGTCAAACCGGTGCGCAGCAACAGGTTCATCACCACGAGAAACCGAAGATGCCGTTCATCACCAGCGAATTCGCGCACTCGCCGAGCGAGTAGGTCATCATGCTGACGATGGAGCAGCTTTTGGGTTTCTGGTCCATGGATGGGTGACGGGCTTTACTTGAAGCGGCCGAAGGCGCGGAGTTCGTGGACCACGAGCGGTTCACCTGCGGTGGCGCGACGGATGCGGACGTATCGGGCGCGAGTCCCGGCGGGCAGAGAGATCTTGGCGAGCGGCGGGGTGGCAGCTTCGAACACGGCATTTTCCGCGACCTCGCGGACGAGGAATTGGTCGCCGGATTTCACTTCCACACGCAGGCGTTTCACCTGGTTCGGCGCTGGATCGACGCCGACGAGGGTGTTGTCGGCCCGGACGCTGGCACCGGATTCCAGGCGCTGGCGCACGCTGGCGGTGACGTCGGCTTCCTGCCCTGCGATGCCGTAGGTGGCCTTGAGGATCTCCACCTTGGGTGCGGGTCCGCCGTCGGGCACCGGCAGCGGTTTCGCGCCAGCGAAGTCGGGATCGAGCGAAACCTCGACCACGACGTCCTTGCCGACCGCGCCGAGCACCTCGATGCGGGAGAGCTTGGCTGCTTGGCCGAGGTCGATACGGCCGGAAGGCGTGAGGTCGGGCGCTTGCGGTGCGTTGCCCTCGGTCTGTCCGGTGGGGCGGGACCTCCAGGCGGTCGAAAGGTCGCCATCGACAGCGGGAAACGCGTACGCCGACGCTTCTTTGGACGTTGGATCCGGGAAGGACGTGCCGCGGAAGGCTTTCCACAGCGCGAGGTTCTGCTCCGGCGAGTCGTCCGCGATCTTGAGGGCGAAGACGGTGTGGAGTGGGTTCCAGGTTTCTCCCTCCGGCAGGGTGAGCTTCACGCCGGCGGCGTCCTGCACGAAAGCGGCGGGCTTTTTGTTAGAGAGCAGCACCGCCTTGGCGAACTTGCGGCCGTCGGCAGGAGGCGGGAGCTGGACGGGGCGCGTGCCATCGGCCGGCGGAGTGAGGATGTGGATGTATTCCACCGAGTCGTCGGTGGCGCGGGTGGCGACGCCGCCCCATTTCAGATCGGGGATGCGGGTGCCCGGGGCGGTCGGCCACGAAACGCTGGCATAGGTGTTCTTGATCGAAGGCGCGACGGGTTTCATCCAAGCGGCGATGCGGTCCATGGTTTCGGCCACGCCGCCTTCCCAGCCGCCGCCGGCGTAGTTGCCCGCGGCCCACTGGGTGCCGCCGCCCTCGTGGTTGGCCCCGGCCTGGAGGACGGTGTAGCGGAACATGTCCTCGGCCTTGAAGTAGGTGGCGTTTTCGCCGGCCGGCTTGGTGGCCCACCAGGCGGGCGTGAAGATCGTGCCAACCGGCATGCGCCAGGCTGGCCAGGCGTTGCCGTCGCGATTGGCAAACTCGCCCCAGTGGGCGTATTCCTTGCAGCCGACGTCGAGCGAGTAGGTGGTGCCGTACCAGTTCTGCTCCATCACGAGGTCGGGCTGCAGCGACTTCACCGTTTGCCTCAGGCGCGGGTAGTCAATCACCCGCCAGCTGTCGCCAGCGGCGCTGCCTTCATCGGAGAAGATACCGATGATGTCGCCGCCGTAGCGCGCGATCAGTTCGTGGTAGAGCTCGCAGGTGAAGTCGTTCCACTTCTTGCGGTCGAACTTCGACCAATTGGGATCGGTGCCGTTGGGGCCACCCCAGCCGGTCTTTGCTTGGTCCTCCGGGCTCAGGTCGTGGCCGTCGCGCGGGTGGGTGTAGATCATCACCTTGATGCCCTTGGCCTTGCAGGCGTCGATCGCATCGCGCAGCACATCGCGCTCGCAGCGGTGCTTCTCGAGGCCCCATTTCTTCATCGTCTCGCTTGGGAAGAGCGGATTGATGTTGTAGTGCCAGGCGGTGAGGATGACGTATTCCACGCCCCAGCGGGAGAGATCGTTGGCGAAGCCCTTGGCGTCGAAGGCGCGGGCGAACTCGTCGAAGGTGGCGGGGCGTTTTCCTTCGCGGTTGATGGTGAATGGCTTGTCCGGCGAGCCGCCCCAGACGTAGTGGACGAAGAAGCCGTGCTTGGCTTTCAGGAACTCGGCCAAGCCGTTCGGCTCGGCCTTAAGGCCGCTGAACGGGGCCAGCAAGCCGGCGGTGAAACAGAGGAAGCGGGATGGGGATGTCATGAAGGATTAATGGCGTTCCAAGCGGATCGCGGTGTGGATGTGGGGGGCAGGTTGCGTCGTCCGGCAAGGTAATGAGGTATTCGGCCCGATCGAGTTCGAGGCGCAGGCGCCTGCCCTCGGGCGGATTGAGGACGTGGAGATAGGTGATGGAACCAACGGGTGAGTCAGTGGCGACACGCCCGCGTGGAGTGCTTGGCAAAACAACAACAATGCGAGCGGCGCGGGCGGTTTTCATGTTGTGGTGATCAAGCGAACGGGACCGAAAAGTCCGGATGGCGTTTGCTTCGCAAACGCATACGGCGTCGGAATGCCGACGCTGTAGTGGTTGGCGAGGGTGTTGGCGACCGTGATGGAAAGTTTGTTCCCGCCCGATTGGAGGAAGGGGGTTAGATCACATCTCCACGGTGGAGTCACGAGGGTGGCGGCGCTTTGTCCGTTCACGCGGACTTCCGTGGTGGCGGAGACGGCTCCCGGATCCAGATGGACGGACTGACCGGGAACAATGTCTGTTAGATAAATGTTTCGTTGGTATTCCACCGCACCCGAATAGGTCGCGAGGCCTTGTTTGCACCAGTCGCCCGCATGGATTACGCCGACCCCGCAGGTGAACTCGACCGGTTCGGGCATGGCGTCGCCCGCGTGTGAATCGGCGGGTGCTTCCACCCGGATTGCGACCGTTTGCTGTTCTGCCACAGTGGACTCGATCAAGGCCCGGTAACGCACGCACCCACCCGGCATGGAGGCAATTGGAGTGACGGCGATCTCCTCTCCATCCACCCAGAGTCGGGCAGGGCCGCGTGTGATGAAGCCCAGTTCCCGCAGGCCGGGTGGACTCATGAATCGGAAACGGATCGCACGCCGCTCGGCACCCGCCAGAAGGCATGGGTGCGGCGCATCCTCCGCGGTGAACCAGCGGAGGGCGAGAGCCTCCGCATCGGGTGGCGACGGATCAAATGCGGCGAACGCACGCGTCCGCTGACCGGTAGGCTGGACCAGTTTGATCAGCAGATCGTTCGATCCTTCACGCAGCTTTACCCGCGTGGACACTTCATCACAGTCGTAGTGGGGAATATTCCATGGCGCATGAATGCCCGGACAGCTGCTTTCCGTTTGGCTCACCACGGATTCGCCATTCAGCCAAACCTGATAGACGCAACGCGCACCGGTGAGAAGTTTGTGCTCGCCGGAACTCCGAACCACAACCTTCGCCCGCAGATACCAAGCTGTGCCGACCGTGTCCGAGTGAAAATCCAGATATTCATCCGGAACGATTCCCTTGAGTCCGTGGGGACCACTGAGCCAATCGGTTAGATGTGGATCCATCTCGATTCCCCAGCGTCGCGAAATGATATAGGGCCGCCACTCCATCCGATCGCCAACCTTCAATAGCGATTCCTCAATTCCCGCAAAATCAGAGTCCGGAGCAAAGGGGCCGCAGCATTCCAATCGTGGACCGAAGGAAAATGTGGTCTCCGGCCATGATGAATCATCGAAATCCGTACGCACCCAATCCGCGTCATCCGCAGTCTCGTCCTGATAGCGGAAACGTCTCGCTTGCGGACTCAGGAGGTTCGGGGTCGCGGGCAGGCTGAAATCGCCATGGCGATTGTCGAGCACCGGATGAACGAGTGACTCCCATGGCCCTTCAAGCACTTCCGTGCGGATGACGTTTGGTGTTTCCTGGTTTGCGGCTTCCCTCGCACCACAATTCGGATTGCTCACGAACATGAGGGCTTCACGAGCTGCGAGATTTACCTTCAGAACATTCGAGCCTGAGGAGGGAGTGACTTCCGCATTCCATGCGTTCCAATGATCGTATCCACCATCGCATCTGAAGCGGATTTCGGCGCTGACTAGTTCGCCGGATGGGTTGAAAACATAATACAATTCACGGTCATCGAGATGCCGGTGAAGGACCTGCAAGGGTGCGCTCGTGGTGACGTCCCTTTCCATGCATCCATCGATTGCCTCCAAGACGGCGGAATAAGAACTGCGGATGAACATCGCCATGCCACCGCCGGGATGGGACTTGGAAAGGTTCTCCGTGTCATCGTAGGAACCGAAGATTTCTTCTAACAGAAGTTCAAGCCCCGCATCGTCGCGGCCGCGCTCCTCGCTGGCGGACGGCAGGCATCCGAACGCGACGACCAGTCCGCCGTTCTTCACGAAATCCAGTGCGCTACGGATCATCGACATCCGCACGGCCTTCATGGCGGGAAAAACCAGAACACGATATTCGGCATCGGCCACTTTCAGAAGGGCATCTCCAGCTACGGCTTTGGCCAGCGATTCGAAGTCGATGAAATCAAAATCGCAGGCATGATCGAAGAGATGCTTGCCGAGACCGAATGCGGTTTCCTCAGGGCCTGGTGAGGTGTTTCTTCCATCGCTGATCGCCTCGTTTCCCATATGTGCGACCACTCGGGTGAGAGCGGGATTCGCAGGTTCCGCCTCGATCGCTGCGATCGGATAGAGAATCGCCACATCGCAACGGTGGACACCTTGTGAGAGCAACCAGCAGACGCGGGTGAAATAATCATTCAACGCGGCACCATGCTGCCAATAAGGCTGTCGGAAATGGAAATCCGGCGGAGCCCATTCCCACCAACCGCCGCGTGTGGAATAGTAGAGGCCGTGGAGGTTTACAACGGTCGCGCCACAGGCAAAATCCTCGTTGATGGCTGCCACGACGTCGGCGGGCGTGGTTCCCCATCCGCTGGAGTGGAAGGCCTCCACCCATACTCGCGGACGCTGATAGAGATGGGCGATCGAACTGTTGACCTTGAGTCCTTTGAACGAGCGGGGGCCATCGAGTTTCGGATCATCACAACCGGGTGCGGAGAACCATCGCATCGTGCGGAAGTAATCGCCATAGTGTGCGCGCCCTTCGGCGATGCGGCCTCGGCCGCAGTTGTCGTGGCCGAAGAGAGTGCCGTGCTCCTCGTGCCAGCGAAACACCGGTTCGAAAAACCGCTCCGAGATGCAGGAGGCAACCACGTCCGCGTAATCGAGCCGGAACTTCTCCGTCACCGGCCCGAGATCATGCCAAAGGGCGGGTAAAAAAGGACCTGCATCGTATCCAACCCGCCGCTGGAATTCGGCAAGCAACTCGCCGGACCAAAATGGCATGCGACCTCCGAAATCAAGTTCGTCCTGAAAGAAGAGATCCAGCGTGACACCGAGTTCGGCACCGCATTCGCGTTCGAAGGGGGAGAAGAACCGTTCAATCACCTTGCGGCCGGCTTCCGGGTGCATCGGATCGAAGGGAGCCGGACTCACAAAGACCAATACGATCAGCCACTCGCCGGGAGCTGCTTGCCACTGCAGGTTTCCACCTTGGACTTTCGCGGACAAATCCACCGCAGCCGCCTGATCGGCGATCCCATCATTCAGCGGATAGGCCCAGGCTCCGATGGAATGACAATCCGGATCGACCGCCAACTCCACCAGGTTTCCCGCATTTTCCCGTGCCGCCACACAACTCAACTGGCCGCCCTGCATGCCGGGAGTTTCCTGACCGATTTCACGGAGGACCGGCTCCATCAGATTGTAATCCTGAAATCCCACGGTCATCCCGCGCTCGCGGCATGCACCGAGGAACCAGCGGAAAAAATCCCACCACTCGGGTGAGAAGAGGGGTGGATCGCCGAAATCACAAGTGCCGTCCGGCAAGTGCGGATAGCTGACCACCGTGCGCCGCACGCCCTGGCGGCAGAGCTGGTCGAGCTGCCAAGCCACCCGGCTGCGATCCAAGCGGTCTCCCACCCACCAATAAAACGGCACCGGCCCGAAAGCGGAGGGCGGTTGCCGAAAATGGTCTTGCAGGGAAAGGGATGTCATGGTCGCGGCCGGGGCTTCCGACCCTGGACCTGACATTTGGATGGGAAATCCGGAATCGCGAAACACCTCAGTGAGCGTGGCACTTTACCCCGCCCAATGCCATGGACGAATCTCAGGAAAGCTTGTATTTTTTCAACAACGTTGGTATTACATCCAAGTACGCCATACCTCGGGCCCCGTATCCTGGGGTGGATTGCCGGACGGTTGCTCGGGTTCGATAGGGGATGCGAAAGCGGATGAAATCGAAAGGCAAAGGCAGGAACTGGAATTCCAGATTTTACCAGGGTGGATGGAGGCGGTGGGTGCAGCATGGGTAACCGCGACTTCTGCGAGCAAGACGAAGGAAGCGAGTAGAGTGAGTTTTATGATTCGATGGGGAGATGGTTAGAAAATGGGTTCGAATACGCGAAACGCTTCCACATCCATGAACTTTCCGCGCTTTTTGACGAGACAAAGGGTGTGACGGCCGGGTGTCAGCCCGGTGAGCGTGACCAAGGGTGAGGCGTTCATCCGCGTGCCGTGGTACTGGTTGATCTGGCGCACGCTCTGGCCGTTGAGAAAGACCTCGATGGTGCCGCGGTCCGGGCCTTGCGGGGCGAGGAACTGAACCGCAGTGCCGGTGAAATCAAACTGCACGAAGTCCTCGTTGCGATCGGTGGTGCGCAGGGAGTTGTTAGGTCCGGACTTCTTCCAGTTTCCACCGGCGGGATTGTAAACGCGGAACATGTCCACCTGCACGTAGGGACCGCCGACTTTCACGCCCTTGAGTTCGTGTTTGCCGTTGGGCAGTCCTGTTAGATCAATCCCGACGACGTGGGGGCGGTTGCCTGTGGCGTTCATGTTGACGCGCTTGAGCGGCTTGCCATCGAGCGAGAAGTCGATCTCGCCCATGCCGTTGCCGACCATCATCACGCCGGTGCCGTTGAAGTGGATGGTGAAGGCGTCGCCATCGGCGGCGGTGTAGTGGATGTCGCTTTGGAACTCGCCGCCATCGCGGTGCTGGTGCGGCCAGTTGCCGTGGTATTCGATCCATCCCGCGCCGCCGGCTTGGGTGGCGGTGTTGTTGAAAACATCGCGGGTGCCGAAGACGACGGAGGGATCGTTGGCGCGGACCAGACGGGAGGTGAAGCGGCCTTTACCGGTGACATCCATGGCTATCACGGTGTCGAGCGCGCTCCATGGTTCACCATCGGGCAGGGTGAGGCGGAGGCCGGAGGCGGTCTGGGCGAGCTTCACCGGCTTCCCACCGGGAAGCAGGCGCGCGTTCGCGAAGGTCTTGCCGTCGTCGGGCGCGGGAAGGGTCAGGGTGTTGTCGGCCTGCGGTTTGAGCACGTGGAGGTATTCCGTCTTGTCATCGGGCGAACGGGTGGCGACGCCCCAGGGCAGGTCGGTGATGGAGCCCTTCGGCTGCCACGAGGTGCTGGGGTAGGTGTTCTTGATCGATTCGGCGATGGGGGCGATGTAGGCGCCGGCTTTCTGCATCGCTTCGAGCACGCCTTCCTCCCAGCGGCCGACGAATCTCTTCTGTCCCGTGGCGGGGTCGGTCCAGGTGCCGTCGCCCGGATAGGGGCCTGCCGACCAGGCCCAGCCGCCGCCTTCGATGCAGGATCCCGCGCCGACCACGGTGGCGCGGAAGATGCCTTCGGGACTGCGGGTGACGGCGGGAGTGGGTGTGGGGACCTTGGCGACGTGGGCGCTCCAGGTTTTCGAGATCACCTGGGCGTAGGCATTCGGCATGGTCCACGAGATGTCGGGCGAGAAATTCGGGCTGGCCGGGCCGGACTCGCCGATGGGGGAGTCGAAGGCATAGAGGTTGCCGTAGAAGTTCTGGATCAGCACGGCGTCCGGCTTGCGCCAACGGATCGCGCGCTCCATGCGGTGGAAGTCGATGTGGATGTCGCTGTTTCCGCCGGGATCGTTTTCGTCGACGAAGAATCCGTCGATGTCATAGCGGTCGATCATTTCGCCGTGGATCTCCTCGATGAAGCGGCTCCACTCTTCGCCCCAGAAGAGCTGTTGGCCGGGGTGGCAGTAAAACAGGACGCGCACGCCCTTCGCGCGCACGGCGGACACCATGCGGCCGAGCATGTCGTTCTTCGGCGTCTTGATGCGCGGGCGTTCGTGGCCGGGCACGCGCTCGACGGCGGCGCTGTTGAAGAGCGGATGGAAGTTCGAATGCCAGGCGGTGAAGATGAGGTATTCGACGCCCATCGACGCGATGTCCTCGGCGAAGCCTTCGGCATCGAAGCTGTCCGCGATGTAGTCGCCTCCAGCGGAGGTCGGGCTGCCGTCGATATTGAAGGTGGTGTGGCCATTGCCGTCGTTCACGTAGTGGACGAAGAATCCATATTTCATCCGCTTCCACCGTTCGCGGGCGGAGAGGCCGGTGTCTTTCACAACCAGCGTGCCACCGCTGATCAAAGGGGATTCGAAGTCGGCCTTCTTCGCGGCCACACTTCCCTTGCCGCCCCATTTTCCCGGGGCTTGTTTTTCATCGCTGAGGAAGAGGGCGTCGCAGGAAACCGATTGGGTCGGCGGCAGTTTGAGCCCGGCACCTTCGGCGAGGTTGAAGCGCACACCGGGGGCGATCCGCGCGTTGGTCAGATCGAGGACGCCCTCCTGGATGGTGATGATGCCGGTGAGTTTGATTTCCGAACCGATGGAAAGCGTTCCGGGACCGGTCTTGACCAGGCCGCAGGCCGGCCTGGGTTCGACGACCGGTTTTTCCCAACGCATGCCCGCCGGGCCGACCTCGGCTTTGTGAACTGATAGAATTTCCCAAGACGGCTCGGCGGCGCTCAGGCCGATGGTCAAGCCGACGAAGAGCGGGGCCAGGAACGAAAGGAGTTTGGAGGTGGGAGAAAACATGAGATTGGATCAAAGTGACTGGGCGGCGATGCGGATGAATAGCCGGCTTTCGGTGCGCAACGACGGCGAGAGGGAGACCTCCACGGTTTCGGTCTCGCCGGAGGTGCCGGTGACACTTTGGGTGGAGCCTTCGTCCTCTGTCCAATTGGATAGATCCGTGGAAGTCCACACCGTGAAATCCATGCCGCTGAGCGAGCGCTTGCGGCGGGTGTAAGTGAAGGAGCCGGTGGGTGGGACGGGCACGCTGAGATAGGGATGGGTCGAAGCTCCGCTCTTTGGATCGATGCCGAAGGCGTATTCATCGGCGTTGCTGTGGCCGTCGGAATCGTCGTCATGGGTCGGGCCGCCGGTGAGGCCGATGCTTGCGGCCCACGCGTCGTAGTCGGAAACGAGGGTGATTGCCAGATTGTCGACGCGGGTGAGATTCCAGGAGTCGTTGTAGGGATTGGCGGCAAAACTCAGGTAGCCGTCGCCGGTGGCGAGTTGCGGCAGCGGATAGGTGCCGACGAGTGCGCTTCCGTTGTAAAGCGCGGCCTTCGAGCCATTGCCATTGAAGGCCGATCCGGTGCCTGCGGTATTGGAAAGCACGATTCGGAAGCGGCTACCGCTGCGGGTTGCCACGGGCCGCTGGGTTCCGTTCGACCAGATCTGCAACGAACCGCCCAACACGGGCAAAATGCCGAACCGGGCGCGGTTGTCGTTGGCGGTGATGTTCCTGGCACTGCCGATGCAGATGGAGGACCAGCAGGTGGTGTTGCCGGTGTCGGTGACGCGGACATCGAACTGGATGGAAAGCGGAAGATCGAACTCGTTCGCGGTAACAGCGAAATCCAGGTTCGGGGCGGCGGTGGCGCCGTAGCCCGCGTCTCCCACGAGCAGCATCTCGCCGCCATTGCCATGCTGCGCCTGCCAGTCCTGACCCGCGGTAGTGACGGTGTAGGAAACAGGTGCCAGCGTGCCCTGCTGGTCGGTGCCGAGCGTCGCGTTGAATCCGGCGGCGCTTTCGCTGACGGAGTTGAAATCGTCCTCTAACAAGATCTGGCTGGTGCGGGGAGGGACGGGGAGCGTGATCGCGAACTGATGAACACCCGAGCCGACTTCGCGGCTGGAGCCGTCGGGGAGGACGACTGTGGCGGAGCTGTTGGGCGGTATCGTCGCGTTCAGGAAGAATTGCCCGTTCTCCTTGCGCCAGTTGCTGACGATCCGTCCGTAGGGGCCGTCGTGGTGGGTGTTCACGAAGGTGAGATCACCGACCATGGCGGGTTTGATCAGCACCTTCTTGAATCCAGGCTCCGCGGGGCGGATGCCGCCGAGGATCTGATAGAGGTAGGCGCCGATCGGTCCGCCGAGCGACGGCATCTGGACCAGGCCGCCGTTCCAGGTCTCCTTTTGCACGCCGTCCTGCACTAGCGTGTTCCAGCCCGGGTAATCCTGTTGGGTGACCATCGTGTGGGTGAGCTCGGCCTGTCCGAGCTCGGGCAGGCCGAGCAAGAGATGGATGTTTCCAACGAAACCGGTGCTCACGTGGTCGCCGCGTTCTTGAATGTTGGCGACGAGACGGTTGAGCACGAGCGGCTTGGTTTCCTCGGGAATCATGCCGAGGTGGAGCGGCAGGATCTGCGCGGTCTGCGTGTCCGCATTGCTGCCCACCTGGCCGGTGGCGGCATTCACGAAGCGCACGTTGAAGCCGTTCTTGATCTGCGTGGCAAGGGCGGCGTAGGCGGCCGAGTCGGCCGTGTTGCCGAGCATTTCAGCCGACCGTTGCATGATGGTGGCGTAAAGATAGTAGGCGCAGGTCGAGGTGATCGGCACCGAGGTGCGGGTGGGAAAGCTGGTGGAACCGACTTCGATCCAATCGCCGAGACCCCAGGAAATCACCTTGTCGGCATCGGCGATCGTGGCCAGGTGATCCATGAACGCCTTCATGGCCGGGTAGGCTTCCTCAAGGTAACTCCGGTCGCCGTAGTAGGTGTGGAGCCACCACGGCGTGTAAACGATCATGCCCGCCCACCACGGGCCGTTGTAACCGGGAACGGCGACGTCGATTTGCGGCATGACCGGATCGAGGTAGCCGTTGGCCTGCTGGGCGTCGCGCATGCTCCGCCACCAGTTCCAGTAGAATTCCTCGGCATCGAAGTCATAGACGCTGGTGTGGATCATGCCCATCACGTCCTGCGACCATCCGGTCTTCTCGCGCGTG
>JBBARN010000153.1:0-10849 GCA_040399845.1 Luteolibacter sp.
TTCGAAATGGAGGTCATGCGCGACTGCAAGGACAACTGCGTGGTCATTTGCTCGATCGAAAACCTCGATCCCATGGGCGTGCACACCGGTGACTCGATCACCGTCGCTCCCATCCAGACGCTCACCGACCGCGAATACCAGATCATGCGCGATGCCTCGTTCGCCTGCATCCGCGAGATCGGCGTGGAAACCGGCGGCTCGAACATCCAGTTCGCCACCGATCCCAAGACCGGCCGCATGATCGTCATCGAGATGAATCCGCGCGTTTCGCGTTCGTCCGCGCTGGCTTCGAAGGCCACCGGTTTCCCGATTGCGAAAATTGCCGCCAAGCTCGCCGTCGGTTACACGCTCGACGAACTGCCGAACGACATCACCCGCGAGACGCCCGCTTCCTTTGAGCCGACCATCGATTACGTGGTCACCAAGATCCCGCGTTTCACCTTCGAGAAGTTTCCTACGGCCAATCCGGTTCTCACCACTTCCATGAAATCCGTCGGCGAGGCCATGTCCATCGGCCGCACCTTCAAAGAGAGCATGCAGAAGTGCCTGCGCTCGCTGGAAACCGGCCGTTGGGGTTTCGGATTCGACAGCAAGGAGCCAAAAAATCCCACCAAGGAGGAAATCACCCGCAAGCTCCAGATCCCGAATGCCGAGCGCATCTTCTGGTTGCAAACCGCCTTCGTGAACGGCTGGACCATCGAAGAAGTCCACGCCGCCACCCAGATCGATCCCTGGTTCCTCGGCCACCTCAAACAGATCGCCGATGAAGGACTAGGGGGCATGGACGTCTCGTCCATGGAGCCCCAGGATCTCCGCCGCCTGAAAAAACTCGGATTCTCGGATCGCCAAATCGCCAAGTCCAGCAACACCACCGAGGACGAAATCCGCGCCAAACGCAAAGCCCTCGGCATCATCCCCACCTACCGCCTCGTCGATACCTGCGCTGCGGAATTCGAAGCCTACACTCCGTATTTCTACTCGACCTACGGCGACGAAAACGAAGCCCGCGAAACGGACAAAAAGAAGATCATCATTCTCGGCGGCGGCCCTAACCGAATTGGCCAGGGCATCGAGTTCGACTACTGCTGCGTGCACGCCGCCTTCGCCGTGAAGGAACTTGGTTACGAGGCGATCATGGTGAACTCGAACCCGGAAACCGTTTCCACCGACTACGATACATCGGACAAACTCTTCTTCGAGCCACTCACGCTCGAAGACGTGCTCAACATCTGTGATCAGGAAAAACCGCACGGCGTCATTGTCCAGTTCGGCGGACAAACCCCGCTCAACCTCGCTGCCGATCTCGAACGCCATGGCGTGCCCATCATCGGGACTTCGCCCAAGTCGATCGAACTCGCCGAAGACCGCAAGTTCTTCTCCGCGCTGCTCGACAAGCTCGACCTCAAGCAAGCCGAAGCCGGCACCGCCACCAACGAGGCTGAAGCCCTCGCCGTGGCAAACCGAATCGGCTATCCGGTTCTTGTTAGACCTTCCTTCGTGCTCGGCGGTCGGGCGATGATGATCGTTTACTGCGATACCGAACTCTCGCGCTACATGAACGAAGCCGTCACCGCCTCGCCGGAACGCCCGGTGCTTGTGGACCGCTTCCTCGACAATGCCACCGAAGTGGACGTCGATTGCATCAGCGATGGTGAAACCTCCGTCGTCGGCGCCATCATGGAGCACATCGAACAAGCCGGCATCCACTCTGGTGACTCCGCCTGCGTGATCCCTGCGTTTTCTCTATCAGAAAGCATCAAGGCGGAAATTGTCCGCGCGGCCAAGGACCTCGCCCGTGAGCTGAAAGTCATCGGTTTGATGAACATCCAGTTCGCTGTCAAAGATGAGTTGTTATATGTCATCGAAGTCAACCCGCGCGCTTCGCGGACGGTTCCCTTCGTTTCCAAAGCTACCGGCATCTCCCTCGCCAAGCTCGCCGCCAAGGTCATGCTCGGCCACAAGTTGAAGGATCTCGGTTACACCGAAACCATCATCCCGCCGCACTTCTCCGTGAAGGAAGCCGTCTTCCCATGGAACCGTTTCCCCGGCATCGACATCGTGCTCGGTCCGGAAATGAAATCCACCGGCGAAGTCATGGGCATCGACCCCGACTGGGGCATGGCCTACGCGAAAAGCCAGATCAGCGCCTTCAACCCGCTGCCCACCACCGGCAACGTGTTCCTCTCCGTTTCTGATCGCGACAAAGACCGCGCCGTCGCCGTCGCCCGCGACCTCGTGGAACTCGGCTTCTCCATCTACTCCACCGGCGGCACCCACGCCCGACTCCTGGCCGAAGGCATCCCTTGCCACCGCGTTTACAAAGTGCTCGAGCAAGCCCGCCCGAACGTGATCGACATGATGAAAAACCACGAAATCCACTTCGTGGTCAACACCCCGTCCACCCACGAATCCCGCGCCGACGAAGTGCTCATCCGCTCCACCGCCATCGCCCAGAAAATCTCCCACGCCACCAACCTCTCCGCCGCCGAAGCCAGCGTCAAAGCCATGCGCTCGCTCAAGGACAAGGAGCTCACGGTAAAGAGCATTCAGGAGTATCATGCGTGAGGAGGGGGAAATGTCCTCGATTTGATGAGTGGATATGCTAAACAACGACCCATCCACCAGTCATGCGCATCCAGTCGATCCACCTGCAGAACTTCAAACGCTTCACCGATCTCAAGATCGAGGCGATTCCGGAGTCTGCGAAACTTGTGCTATTGATCGGGGCAAACGGCTCGGGGAAGAGTTCGGTTTTTGATGCATTCAACGTTTTATCAGAATCTTGGAACGGAGAAGATACCTATTATCAAAAAAGCTATTTGGAGCCTTTTTCTGTCGTGCTTACTACATGTGATGGCGATGAGGCTGTGGCAGGAACACGCTGGGAAACCGATGCAAAATGTATTGAAGGTCGTTTGTTTGGACGCTCTAGTTTGAGAGTTATTCCCGCCGTTTCCCGAGCTAAAGATGCTGAAAAACTTCTTTTAAACGACCAGGATCGCCCAAAACGGTTTACCCATGAAGATCGGCGTTTTAACACAGATTTGACTCTGTTTACATCCCGAATAGATCGAGCCCTAAGAGAGCCAACTTTTCAGGGGAAAGCTGCCGACACTCTAGAAATTTTCCGCAGTTATATCGACCCTTTCAATAGTTCGCTACTGAGAGTGTTTGGTGATTCTAGAAGCACTACAATTCAGATCCAGAATTACGATAACGCAGACTCGGACAAGGCTATCCAGTTGTATTTTTCTAAAGGGCAGTCAGTCATCCCCTTCGATCTCCTCAGCCACGGCGAAAAACAGATCGTCATCCTGTTCATGGGCTTTGCCGTGCGTCGCGAGCAGATGGAGAATTCCATCGTTTTCATCGACGAGATGGACCTGCATCTCAACACGGCTCTTCAGAAAACCGTAATTCAGGAGGTCGTCGAGCATTGGATTCCCGATTCTTCGCAGCTCTGGACCGCGAGTCACGCGCTCGGTTTCATCGAGTATGCCCAAGAGAGCGAGCAGGCAGCCTTGGTCGATCTTGATGCTCTGGATTTCGACCAACCGCAGGTGATCACACCCGCTCCGAAAAGTCGCTTGGATCTTGTCGAAATCGCAGTTCCCAGGGAATCGCTCACCCGTCTCTTTGCCAACCGCATCATCATCGTGTGTGAGGGCAAGGATCATGCGTTTTACAACGCCGCTTGCGACGACGCTTCACGGCTGTTCATTCCGCCCGGCGGGTCGGACAATGCCCAAAGCGTGCTCGCCATGGCACGGGCAAATCCAGGCTACCTAGCGCTGCGCGACAGGGATTTCCTGATGGAGAACGAGATCGCGGCCATTCGTGCGGAATTGCCGAACTATCGCGTGCTGCCCTACTACTCGATCGAGAACCTGCTTTATCATCCTGAGAACCTCTTGTCGCTTGAGATTCCCGGCTTTGATCCCGAAGAGTGGATGTCGGCGATCAGGAACTGGAGAGATACCCACCCGCTCCGTGAAATCAAATTCGAACGCGGCAAAATCCAGGAATTGCGGACGGTTCAGGCACTCCAGAAAGCCAAGGCACATGATTCCGACGCCACCGCGATCTACGACGCGTTCGCTTCCGCCGACTTTGAGGTCTTCTATCCAGTCTTTCAGCAAAAGAAGATGACTCCCGATTATCTGGGGCAGTTCAAGCTCACCAAAGATGGTTTGGCCCGCGCCCCATGGTTCAAAGCAAAGGTTAGGGAAATCACCACAAGCTGATCGAGGCTCGTCAGTTCCAGAAGTCCAGATCCGCTCCACCGCCATCGCCCAGAAAATCTCCCACGCCACCAACCTCTCCGCCGCCGAAGCCAGCGTCAAAGCCATGCGCTCGCTCAAGGACAAGGAGCTCAGGCCGCTGGCACTTCGTTTCAACCGCGATTTGAGCGTGACCTGAAGGCAGTAGGCCATAAATGAGATGAAGATGTGCGCCTCGATGCGTTCCTCAAGCTGGTGATGGATCGGGCGAATCGCCAGATCTCCCTTGAGTTCCTTGAATGCCTGTTCGATTTCGGTGAGCTGTAGGTAGTATTCCAACATGTGGACCGGATCAGCGTCGGTCATGTTGGTGCGGAGCAGATAACGGCCTTCGCGCCGCCTCGCCACACGCAGTTTGTCACGGTCGAGCCGGTAGGTGAGTGTGGCGATTTGGGTTTTGCCTTGGCCGTGGAGGGTGACTTCGATTTTGACATGGCGGGCGTCGCGACCGGCTTCATTTTTTGCAGCCAGAGATCTTCTGCCCATTGCCACGAGGCACCGAAATCCAAGTTGGCCAAAAGTTCTGCTTGGGAAACCAAGGTTTCGTGAGAGCACTAGAAGTTTCGTCATTCATCGAGCACCATTCCAAGTGGCGAATCACCAGAATCAGATTCGAGCCAGTCGTCTGATCATGTGACGATATGGGCCCACCGCACCCGCTTTTCAAAATCCCCCAGCGCGAATCCTGACTCCCGAGCGCCCCGCCTCCGTTCTTGAAATCCACGGTTTCCGTGGCTAGCCTGCGGCCATGACCACGATCACGGTATCACTGGCGGACGAGGACC
Organism: Luteolibacter sp.; assembly: GCA_040399845.1. Lineage (GTDB taxonomy): Bacteria > Verrucomicrobiota > Verrucomicrobiia > Verrucomicrobiales > Akkermansiaceae > Luteolibacter. Next base: position 5,066 of record JBBARN010000153.1, read on the forward strand.
TTGCGTTTCTGCAAAGGTTCTCGGAAGCGCAAGGAACGTCGGTAGGCGAGTTTCTGGCGCGGCAGGCCCGGAATCTCAGGCGGCAGTTGGAAAGGCCGCTGCCGCCCGAAATCTCGGCCGCCAGCGGGATCATCGCGGGTGAGGTGGATACGGAGGCCGGGCATCTGGATCATTTGCAGCGCAAACACCAGTGAAGGTCACGGTGGACATCAACGTTCTGTTGGACGTTTTCCAGAAACGCGAACCACACTATGCCGCTTCGGCCCGGGTGCTCGCCATGGTCCAGCAAGGCGAAGTGACCGGTGTCTTCACCCACTCACCAGTGCCCGCCATCACTCCAGTTGAGTTTCTAAGCCAGTTTGCCCCTTCCTGAATCAAACATGCCGAGCACCCCGCCATGCCGCTTCTCGAACGCACAAAGCTCTACAAGGACGTCTGGTCCCGGCCTTGCACGAAGATTGCGGCGGAGCTGGGGATTTCCAGCAGCGCGTTGAAGCGGATTTGCACCGAGATGGACATCCCGACGCCGGTGGCCGGGTATTGGACGCGGGTGCAGTGCGGCAAGAAGGTTTCCAAGGAAGCCTTGGGCTTGAGATTTCGATGCAATCAGGACCTCCCCGAAGCGCGCAATTCACGTCGTGGCTATCTCCATCATCACGAAAAGAAGATGCTGCCGATCTGTTGGGTGGAAGCCTGCGGCGAAAAGGTGCCGTTTGTGATTAAGGAGAAAAGGAGACGGGAGAAGGTCGCTGATCCTGAAGAATTGAAGGGGCTTTGGGGCAGGACATGGAAGGATGTTCCGACCGGAATCCTTGAGTTCACAATCGATGGTGGTTGGGTGATAGGACAAAAAGCGATTTGGATCGACGGCAAAGGCCAGCGTATCGAAAATCATCTCGCCCAAATGGTGGCCTTGATCCCCCTCGCGGGTGAAGAGAACAAGAACCAACGACTGCGTTGGGAGCAAGAGCGGCAACGCCAGGAACGACTGGCCGAACAGGAAGCCTGGATGGACACTGTGCGAGAGAAGGAGGAAAAGGCCATCGAAATGAGAACAAGAGGCGGACCCGCATTCCTCCAACTCATGGAAAAGTTGTTGAGTTTCTTCTTTCGAAAGGACCGCAGAAACGCACGACCTATTCTTGCGCAACTTGATTCCGAAATCCAGCTCTTCCAAAAAAGTGACTGTTTGAAATTTCCCCAAGAGAACTTTGCTCGGCTGCGTTATGAATGATGAAACCGGACCATCCGGGAAAAATTCATCACCCGTAACTCCCATGAGCCTTCACATTGATCTATCTCCTGATGCGATGCAGCGGCTGCAACGCCAACGCCGCGCTTCTGCAATCTCATCGTTCATCATTTCCATGCTGGTGCTGGTCCTGGTCGGCCTCCTGCTGGCTTTGGTGATGCTGCCACAACTCATCAAGACCGCTCCGGAATTCACCACTTATGTGCCACCGGATACGCCGGATGTGATCCACAACCCGATGCCGATGGAAATGTCGAACCGGCCCAAACCCGCCGCACCTTCAGCATTCAGTGCGCGGGTGATGGCGGCGCAGACGAATGCGCCGGTGAGTCTTGAGGTGCCGGATGTGTCCTTGGAGTTCGAAGGCATGGGCACCGGCATCAGCGATTTCGGTGAAGCCTGGACTGGCACCGGCGATTCGACTGGCGCTGCGGGTGGCAGTGGCGGTTTCGGCTCCTCGGATCGTGCATCCGGCGGACTTGCGGGGAAGTTATATGATTTCAAACAATCGCCCGATGGTGATGAGATCCGCTACAATCTCGCGGATCGCGAAGAGTTTGTGGAGCGTGTCCTGCGCTTGCAGAGATCCAGATTTTCCGCGACTTCGTTGCGGCGTCATTTTGTGGCCCCCAATAGTTTATATCTGACTCACTTGGCGATTCCGGATTCAAGTGCCTCGGCCGGCCCCGAGTATTTCGGCGCCAAGGATTCGATCAAGCCCTCCGGTTGGATGGCCCACTACCGCGGCCAGGTGGTGGTGCCCAAGAGTGGAACCTATCGGTTTTCCGGTCTGGGCGATGATTATCTGGTTCTCATGATCAATGGCCGCGAGCGCTTGGTCGCCTGTTGGGGGGACATTCAGGAACGGGTTGCCGGGCGCTGGGAGCCGACCGAACCAAGCGGTCAGTTTACCAGTCCTATGCCGGGCATGAAGTTGGTGTTTGGAGATTGGATCCGTCTCAAGGAAGGCGATGTGATCGATCTCGATCTGGGCATCGGCGAAAGGCCGGGAGGCAAGGTCGGCTTTGTCCTGCACGTCGAGGAGAAAGGTGTGGATTACCGCAAGGCCCCTGATGGTCGTCCGATTCTTCCCCTGTTCACCACGGTGCCGTTTTCCGATGAGGAGAGGAACCGGCTGAGCGCGGCCTTTGGTCCTTATGAGTTCGATTGGGAGAACGTGCCTGTCTTCCGGCAGAAGTGAGTGTGTTGGAAAATCAAACGGGGCGGAGACATCAATCTCCACCCCGTTTTTGTGTTTTGAACCACTGAGAACCGCTGAAGGAACTGAAATTTTAAATTCAGATGATGGATGCACTTTGCACTGCTTGAGGAATTTCCTCAGTGACCTCAGTGGTTCTCAGTGTTTCGGTAGTTTTCCTGGCATGTGATCCGATGCAAACTTCGGAGTTTAGGCTTAACTCTTCGCAAGAGCGACCACCTTCTCCTGCTTGGATTTCACCACGCCTCCGGGTTGTTCGAGGGTGATGACAAAGGCCTGCGGATTGTTCAGCGCGAGTTTGGCGGAAATCGGAACCACGACCGGGGAACCATCCGTCGGGATATCGAACACGCCACCATCGACGGGCGAATCCGCATCGCGCTTGGGATCGACGATCCACAGTTGATATTGTGCCTGAGTGGGATTGTTGGCGGGGATGCCGCTGAGGATCATGTATCCTTCCTGGCGCTCATCGCTCCAAATCACCTTGCCACCGGCTTTGGAGAAGTCACCCAAGCCGGAGAAATTCCGTTCAATGAGGTCTTTTGCTTCGGCGCGGAGGCGGCTCTCGGCTTGTGCGGGAGCGAGTGATGGAGTGCCTTTCGGGAGATTGAGCGAAATCACGATGGCCGCTGCTGCCGCTGCCCAGCCGTTTGCAGGGTGGGTGAGGATTTCCTTCCACGCCGGGACCACTGGGCGAACGACTACGTCCACCGGAGGGGCACTGGCTTTTTCCGCCCATTCGTGGAGGCGCGAGGAGAGCGAGGCCGGCATGGCTTCACCAGCGGACTGGATGGCTTCGATCTCCAATGTGGCTGCGAGCAGATCGAAGTCCGCATCGGGAGCCAGGCCGAGCTGCTGGCAAAGGGCATCGAGTTCGCGTGACTCTTCCGGGCTCAGGTCGCCAATGGCGCGGCCCGCGCAGAGTTCATCAAAACGGATCTTGAGGTCGGATGAGGTCATGACGCCGGTTGGATGTTGGAGATGCCCAAGCGCTGCAGGTGCTCGCGGAGGGAGATGAGACCCCGCCGAAGCCGGGTCTTGACGGTGCCGAGCGGAAGACCGGTCTTTTCGGCAATTTCAGGATGGGTGAAACCATCCTCGAAAAACAATTGGAAGAGTTGTCGCGTGTCTTCTGGCAAGGCTGCCACGGAGGACTTGACGGTTTCCGGGTCGCAGGAAATCGAAGCGACCGCCGCATTCGGGATCGCAATGGACTCGGCGGCTTCGAGGGTTTCGAAACCGGGTTGGCGGCCTTGGCGACGAAGGTGATCGATGGAACGGCGGCGTGCGATCAGACCGATGTAGGTGGTTTCCGAGGCGACCCGCGCATCGAAAAATGCCGCCTTTTTCCAGATCTCGGTGAAAATTTCCTGCACCAGATCCTCGGCCTCGGTCGTGTCCTTGATGGAGCGGCGGACTATGCCCCAGACGAGGTTTCCATAGCGGTCGATGCATTCGCGCATCGCACGCGCTTCCCCGGCCGCCAACCGCGGCAAGATCAGGTCGGGAGTTGTTAGGTCAGCTGCTTTCACCAGTCGCAGGGGATCGTAATTGGCTTTCTCGGTTTGTCCAAAATTTCCTTCATGGTTCTTTCGAGGCGCAGATGGAGTGGATGACTCCGACGCGCCCCTGCGCAGAATCCAGCGCGATCGGATCGACGGTGGATCGTGGGTGCAGGCCCGGCCACCGTCGCAAAACGACGATGACCGGGGAATTGGAATGCTATCCCTCATCGGGAATTCGGAGACGGGGAGGGGATCACTTCTTGTCGCCGGCAGGTGGCAGCAGGACGGAGTCGATGATGTGAATCACGCCGTTGCTGCATTCGACATCTGCCGTGGTGACCTTGGAATCATTCAGATAGAGGGCACCCTCTTTCACGACGAGTGTGATGGCCTTCTTGTTGAGGGCGGTGGCAGTGCTCAACTTCATTGCCTCCTTGGCTTCGACTTTTCCTGCGACGACATGATAGGTAAGGATATCAATGAGCTTGGCTTTGTTTTCCGGCTTGAGGAGTTCTTCGACGGTGCCGGCGGGCAGTTTTGCAAAGGCTTCATCGGTCGGGGCAAACACGGTGAATGGTCCGTCGCCTTTCATGGTATCCACCAAACCGGCGGCACCGAGTGCGGCGGCGAGGGTTTTGAAGGAACCTGCGGCCACGGCAGTATCGACGATGTTTTTCTTCTCCGCACCGTTGACAGATGCGGTGGCTAGGGCTGCGACACTGAGGAGGCAGGTGATGGATTTGAACAATGATTTCATGATTTCTTGGAGCTTGCTTGTTGGATGATTCAAACCGCAATTTCGGTTTCGTTGAGGCTTTCGCTACGAACCGCCAATTGGATTCAAAAATCGGTAAATGATTTCAGAAATTCACGATTCTGTTCTCACGGATGCCGGGAAAGCGGCTCTGGATCTAGAGCAGGAGACCAGATTCCCAGCAGGCCGTTCCGGCGAGAACCCAGAGCAATCAAACGAAGACCGAAGCCGCATCATCTCCTCAATGTTCCCCGGAGACAGATGATCGAAATCAGCCATCGCTCCCGCTACAAGAAAACGGCGGATGAAATCAGCCCAAATGACCCTTAAGTTAGCGCCATTCAGGACTGGCCCCAGAGACTGCTTGCAACCTTGCGGCGGATTATGACAACAATGAGCTTCGATTGGATTGCCAAACGCCTGTCCATGGGCCATCCTCGTTCCGAAAGCCGACAGGTGGGCAACGTGAAGCGAGACCGAAAACTGAAAAAACGAACCGTGGAATTGGAGCAAATGTTACAATGCGAGGACTGACCCCAGGGAAATGTTACAATGCGAGGACTGACCCCAGGGATGCTGACACATATGTTTATATGGGAATAGTTGGAAAACAAACGGATCGTTATGCTGGTGGTGCCACCCAAATTTGGATACCGAAGGATGTGAGAGACGGTAACGCGATTGATTGGTCCTCAGCGGAAGCAAATGCGCAATATCTTCCTACATATTAGTAATTGATTTTAAGGAAAAGTATGAAAAATTTTAAATTTCACCCATTGGGCTTCGGATCTTCTTGGGTCAATAATACTCAAGTGTTCGACGCTGAACTTCTGTTCCAAAACGAGATTGTCTCAAAAATCATCACGCCAATGTTTGATTCACGATCACTCTCAAATCTTTGGTGGCCTGACGACATTTCACAGATCGGAATTTCGTTGAAAGGTGAATCCGTGATATGGATTCCATCTCAGGTTATTGGGTATGTGATCGACGTATCGCAACCCTCGCGATTTGAGGGAAGCTGTGGATTTGGGGTGATTTCGGAAGAGTT
>JBBARN010000153.1:10859-12607 GCA_040399845.1 Luteolibacter sp.
GCCGGAGCGATCTCGGTTGGATCGATTTCTTTGCTTCCGAGCAGCATATTCCATTCCGTGTCTTTTGGGTCTTATGCAAATAGTCTCTAAGCTTTCCGAGATTAGTCCGAGGCCTGTGAGAATGATTGTAGCGCGCGAACAATAAAACAATCTCCCCAAAATTACGAGAGACACAAATTACACTATTATGGCATATGACAGAGGGACGGACCATTTATCAAAGTTTCAGCGTGACAATCTGTCCGGGCCAGGGTAAACTTCCCCCATGAGAAAAGCGCGATGGCTGGCGGAATGGCGGATGGCTGCGGGGAAACCTGTGCTATACCATGTGCATTCGAGAGTGGTTGATCGGCGCTTTGTGCTTGGAACAGAGGAAAAGGAGAAATTCCGGACATTGATGCGGATGCAGGAGAATTTCACGGGGTGCCGTGCACTCGCTTACTGCCTGATGGACAATCACTTTCATATTCTGCTTGAGGTGCCGCCGATGGCTGAGGGTGGGATTTCGGATGAGGTGTTGTTGAAGCGTTTGTCGGCGATTTATGGCGAGGATTTCGTGGTGGGTGTGGCCCAGGAACTTGAGGATGCCAGGGAGGCGGTAGATACGAGTGACGGCGGCATGGGTGAGGCGGTGGCCGCAATTCACAAGCGTTTTACTTACCGCATGCAGGACTTGGCCCAATTCATGAAAGGGCTGCTGCAACGCTTTTCCCAATGGTTCAATCGGGCCCATTCTCGATCGGGCGTTTTGTGGGAAGATCGTTTCAAGAGCGTGATCGTGGAAGACGGCGTCGCGGCGAGGACGATCTCGGCCTACATCGACTTGAATCCGTTGCGAGCCGGGATGGTCAAAGATCCGGCGGACTATCGATGGAGTAGTTATGGGGAGGCAATTGGAGGTCCCGTAAAAGACTGTCGTCTCACGGGATCAGGGAAGAAAGGGGATGGCAAGAAGGCGCGTGAGGGCTTGGTCCGGGCATTCTATTGCGATAAGGGCGTGGGATATGATGCTGGGAAGTGGGATGAGGTTTCGCGTTTGTATCGGCGCATGATGGGCTTGGCGATTGGCAGGAAGCCCGGAAAGGCGGAAGTTTCCCAGTCAGCGAAAGGAATCGGCCAGACCACCAAGAACACCGCGGAGCTGCTGGAAAGTGAGGACAATGAAACTGCACTGAAAGATTTGGGGGCAGCGAAGATATTGCATTGCCGGATTCGTTATTTCACGGCCGGAGCGGTGATTGGGAGCAAAGAGTTCGTGAACGAGGCTTTTGCGAGTGCACGGGACCGTTTCGGCCCCAAGCGCAAGGATGGCGCGAGAAAGTTGAGGGGAGAAGCAGCGCCCGCGAGGCATGCTTTGTGGAGCTTGAGAGATCTGCGGAAGGGGATCGCCTGATCCTTTCGTCCGATGATTCGATTGGTGAGTCATCGGCGAAACAAACTATCCATAGATTCCGGAAACTTGGTGAACTTTGTTCAGCCACGCTTCAAAATAGAGCTCCCTGATAAAGGAGGTGGAATAGGGGGCGTCGCACCCGACAGCCTATTCTCTCGTGTCGAACAGCTGAGCCAAAACGAAATCAGGGAGGGAACCAATTAAAGGCCCGTCCCTTTGTAATGTCAAGAATGTCAAGAAGATGGACTCGCTGCGACCATATATCGAAAGTGGCGAGTTGGTTCTGGATGACAACAAGATTAGAGAGTGTCGTCACGAGATTAGCTTGACCTGATATTTTGACTTTGTTTACCTT
>JBBARN010000154.1:0-12180 GCA_040399845.1 Luteolibacter sp.
AGAGTTTGGTGTAACTTATTGATTTTGCGAGCATTTTCTGCCGGGACGTGTGTCTATCAGGGCTGGGGGTTGCGGCTTTCCGGGTTGGGGCGGTGGTTGCTGATAGACTTACGAATGGCCCGGGGGGGGCGGAGGCGCATGATCGCTATTGGTTTAACATCATGTGGGCAGTCCTCAGTCGGGAATCTGCCCGCATGATAAAAGCAAGGACGGCCATGGAGAAAATCGGCATAAAGATAAAGAGCGGAAAAATCATCGTAAACACAATGCCAACCAGACCGAATCCGATGAGAACTGACATCGCACAGCCCTGCCTCTTGAATGTAGTGGTCCATCCAGTGGTCATATTCTTGCACGCTATCGCGGTGAACTGACCTTGGCCTCGGACGCCAGCCAATCTCAAATGGTCACCGTCGGCAATCATCGCAGGGTGTTTGGTCTTCAGGAGAACTCTTTCCCCTGAGAGGCTAAAAATGGAAATATGGGTCGTGGTGGTCATGGTATCCCCTCCACCACTGACTTGTGTTGTTCGATCAAGTCCCGAGATGATTCCGTCGATTAAGGTGAAGTTCATTGCCTGTGGATTTTCTAGCGTTTGAGTGCTCCTACGGGAGCGGTTGAGAGAAGGCCTTGGAATCAGAGGCTTTTGGTGCGGAAGAATGCTGTGGGCGCGGAACTGGAGAAACTGCGGACCAGCGAAGGTCCTGCTTCCCCGGTGGCAGCAGGCGTGGCGGGGAGCCAGGCGGCGGGGTTGGTGAGGTCGGTGGTGGTTTCCAAGGTGCTGGCCATCGAGCGTCGGGTGTCAGCAAGCAGTTCGATCGTGCCCGGAGCGCTGCCTTGGCGGATGGTCAGCGGCGGCGGACTGCCATCCCAGGAGAGGAAGTTGTCGAAAGTGACATCGATGGGCAGCGGGTGGGGCATGGCGGCACCGAAACCGCAGCGTCCGGGAGAGGCCGCCAGATTCGAATTGGTAATGGAGATTTCGGCAACCGGCGAGCCGGGGGCGGTAAGGTCGAAGATGCGGCCGGTATGCCGGTCTCCACGACTGACCAGGACGAGGCGATAGCGGCGGGTGGGATCGAGGGTGAAGGTGGGTGACTGCGCCAACGAAGTGAGCACTTCTTGGTTCGCGAGGAAGATGCGGATGCTCCCGAGCCCTCCTTGGAGAGGTTGAAGCGCGAGACTGAAGCCGAGGGTCCGGGAAAAGCCGGGATTCGGCTGGATGCGGGTGAACACGCCGGGAAGCGAGCCATCGACCAAACCCGGAAGCGGGGTCTGCCAGGAAACGACGTCCACCGATGCCACCGAGTCGAGCCGCGTCGTCGGAGCAAGCAGATTGGCCCGGGGAGCGGCGGCGGCTTGCGGGAAGCCAAGACTCATGATGTAGGCCACCGCGGTCGGGGATGGCACGCCGCAAGTAATCCGGCAGACTTGGCCGCTGAAATCGAAGTTCGCGAGATTCTGACCGACCTCTTTGAGGGGCTCCACCCGCTCCCAGGAGACATCGGGAACGGTATTGAATGCGGTTTCATCATCCGCCATTGCGGATGCGGACATGAGCAAAACGACGGGGAGGGATCTGAGATAGGACATGGTGTGGCCCAAGCGTAAAGCAGGCCGCAAGCCCGAACGCAAGCGTGCGAAAATCATGGGATCCTTCAGATGACTGCCAATTGCTCGCAATTGCCGTGGGTTCATTTGGCGATGGTGCCTTCGGGACGATCAAGCTCCAAGCAGGATGCACCCACGATTCGGGGCGGATCAAGGAAGGCGGGATTGGATTTCCCCGGGCAAGCGAGTATGAAATTTCCCCGGATTGGTATGAAGCGTGCTCAAATGGAAAGTGTCATTCATGCCGAGTTTTTCGACCTCTTCCAGCGTTTTTGCAAGCAATGCACCGGCGGAGATCCAATTCATCCGGATTCCGCCGGGGCGGTTCCTCATGGGCGGCAGCGACGATGACAAGTTTGTAACGGCGCTTGAGATTCCAGCACATGAGGTGGTCATCCGTGGATTTGAAATTTCAATTCATCCGGTAACTCGTGGCCAGTGGTGGGCTGCGATGAGGTTGCAAGCAGCGGAGACCAGTCTTCCAATGACCTCGGTTTCATTTCACGATGCTACGAAATTCGCGCATTTGCACGGAGCGCGATTGCCGACTGAAGCAGAGTGGGAGTATGCCTGCCGGGCTGGCTCGGGCAGCCTGTTTCCTCATCAACGCCATTTGACCATGGGAGATGCCAATTTCCTTTATGATGAAAGCGGCGAGAAAATTGGACTTGGGAGCCCCACTCCGGTCGGGAGTTATCCTTCAAACCGCTTCGGTCTCTATGATATGATCGGAAACGTATGTGAATGGACGGCGGATTCGTGGCACCCGAGTTATCATCATGCGCCTTGCGATGGCAGAGCATGGATCGCGGGCGGCCAGCAAGGGAGGCGTGTCATCCGGGGTGGTGCATGGGATCAACTCCCGAGGACCCTCCGCTCGTCATGGCGGGATTGGGCTCCGGAAAACGCCCGCTGGGACAACCTTGGATTCCGGCTCGCCCGCGATCTCTAACCATCGACCATGATACTCGAACTCTTCAAAACCATGTGGGGCCACAGTGGCGATTTGGCATCTGCGATTGCCCAAGCCCGTGATGCCGGATTCTCGGGCATTGAGGGCCCGGCTCCGTTGGACGAGGAAAAACAAGACGCATTTTACAGCCAGATCCACCGCATCCCCTGGATTGCGGAAGTCACCACTTGCACTCGGCCCGGCGAATATCTTCCCGTTCCGCACCTCAATCCCGACGATCATTTGGCATCTCTCCGTCAGGGAATCCTGCGCTGTCTTCCAGGCACGCCACGTTTCATCACAACGATGGCGGGGTCCGATGCGTGGGGCCTGGACGACACCTTGCGCTTTCATGAAGGTGTCCTCGCTTTGCAGGAAGAGCATCAGATCGTGATCTCGGTTGAAACCCACCGGGGCAGGCCCACTTACAATCCGTGGCGCACCATGGAAATTCTCAGGGCGTTTCCCGAACTGCGTCTGACATGTGATATCAGTCATTGGTGTGTCGTCACCGAACGGCTCATTCTGGATCAGGAACCGGAAATATTGGAAACACTATCCTCCCGGGTTCATCATATCCACGGCCGTGTCGGCTATGCACAAGGGCCGCAGGTGCCCGATCCCCGCGCGCCGGAGCATGCTGTGGATCTCGCCGCCCATGAGCGGTGGTGGGATCGCATGTTCCTTGGGATGCAATCCCGTGGCATGGAATCCGCCACCCTCACTCCGGAATCCGGGCCGGATGGATATCTTCACTGCCAACCATTTTCGGAAATTCCCGTGGCCGACCTATGGGAGATCAACCGCTGGCTCGGGCTGCGCCAACTCGAACGTTTTCATCAGAATCCACCATCATGAAGCTATTTGATGCCATTAGCACCGCCGCGTCTTTGCCGCGCGAGCGATCTGAATCCCTGCCCGCTGGGGCCTATTGTGATCCGGAATTCGCGGATTTTGAGAAACATGAGATTTTCCGCAAGGAATGGATTTCCCTGGCTCACGTTTCCCAATTGAAGAAGCCGGGAGATTTCGTTCGTGTGGACGTTGCCGGAGAACCGTTGATTGCCATGCATGGGAAGGATGGTGAGATCCGCGTTCTTTCCCGCACCTGCCGTCATCGGGGCATGGATGTGATGCCAACGGGATTTGGTCATCCCGATGAAGGAAACCGCCGGGTGATTCTCTGCCCGTATCACCTGTGGAGTTATGATCTAACAGGAAAGCTGGTTGGAGCGCCTGAAATGCAGCAGGCCGATGGTTTTGATCGTTCTGAAGTATGTCTGCATGCATTCCGCTCGGAGATCTGGGAGGGTTTTGTGTTCGTGAATCTCTCCGGGGATGCGCCACCTTTGGCCGATAAGCTGGCCGATCTCCGAAACAAGTTTCTTGGAAAATGGAATCTTTCGGAAACCGAAGTGGTCTGGTCCGCACATTGGGAATGTGAATTCAACTGGAAGGTGCTGGTGGAGAATTTCATGGAGTGTTATCATCATCTCGGAGCCCATCGAAAGACCTTGGAGCCCTTTCTTCCCGCGAAGGGATGCTGGACTGAGCCATGGGATCCCAATTTCTCGGCGATGCATCTGCCACTCAAAGAGACCATGCAGGATGAGATCCGCGCGGCGGGTCATGTGGAAACCGCATTCCCTGTTTTCCCAGGTCTTGGCCTTGATGATTGCCTGGAATGGTCCATCTACCTTGCTTACCCCAACGGTTTGTTTTTCAATGCGCCGGACCGTGCCTACTGGTATCGCATCCTTCCCACTGGCCCCGAGACAAGCAGTCTGATGACCACCCTGCTCATCCGGCCGGAGGCAAAGGAATCTCCCGGCTATGAGGCCACCTTGCAACGGGAGATCCAGGCTGGAATCGATTTCCATTTGGAAGATATGGAAATGTGCACCGCCACCCAACGAGGGATGAGATCCGCGGGTTATGCGCCGGGTCGTTTGAGTCACCTGGAAGAAACCATCTGGCAGCTCCAACGATATCTCGCAGACTCGATCCGGCGCGCTGGCAGCCCGGCAAGGTAATCAATTCGCGGCTTCCTTGAGTGTCTGGAATCGCTCCCGCATGCCCACCAGAGTCGCAGCTACCGAGGGGTCCTGAATGCGGTCTTTTTCCTCGATTGGATCTGTTGCCAGGTGGAATAGTTGCTCGGTTTTGAAATCCGGCCAATAGAAGTATTTCCACTCCTTGGTCACCAATGCCTGGGACGATGGAATGAAGCGGATGTTCTTGACGGTCGGATGTTCGTAGTAGAATTCGTTTCGCCACGCAGGGACCTTTTCAGAGAGATACAAGGGTGAAAGATCCTTACCTTGCATGGTCGCCGGCGGCACCAAACCTGCCGCGCGGAGAATCGTCGGGGCCAGGTCCACGTTCAGGGCGAACTCCCGGAGGGTCCCGGAGGCTTTGTCAGGGGCCATGCGCGGATCTGAAATGATCAATGGCACACGGATGCTCTCCTCGTGCGGGTACCATTTGTCGGCAAGCCCGTGCTCGCCATGAAAGTAACCATTATCTCCGGTAAAGATGATGAGTGTCTGTCTCCGGATCTTCTGTTTTTCCAACTCGGCAATCACATGGCCACAGGAAGTATCCACCTCGGTGGCCAGACGATAATAGTTTTTCATCATCGTCTGATATTTCTCCGGAGTATCAAATCGCCAACGCCAGCGGTTGCGGCCTTCGTTCTTCTCATTGGCCAGAAAGGGAGGCAGCCGCCGGAATGATTCCTCGGTCGCATTGGCCGGGACGGGAATCTCCACGTCTTCATAAAGCGCCATGCTCTCTGGTTGGGGTAGATATTGGAGCGGATTCGGATCCTCCGCATGAGTGGCGAAGAAAGCGAGGGTGAGGCAGAATGGTTTGTCCTTGGGCCGCGACTTCAGGAATTCCAGCGCATCCGCCTCGTTCTTGCGGGTGACATGGATCCGGGTTCCATCGGGCTGGGTAATCCAATGTTTGCCTGAATAGGCCCGACCAAAGTCGAACTGTTTGGCGGGAAACGTGCCGTTGTGCCATTTCCCCACATGGCCCACGTGATAACCGTTCGCGCGAAGCATGCCCGGATAGGTTTTCTCCCAAGGGGTTTTGAATGCGTCAAAACCATTGTTGCCGTGCCGCGACATCCACTGCCCGGTGAAGAGCGACGCGCGGCTCACACCACAGATGGCGGTGGTCACACATGCATCGGTGAACCGAAGCCCCTGCCCTGCCAAGCGATCCAACTGCGGGGTCTTCACCACAGGATTGCCCGCACAGCCAAGCGTATTGTGCCTCCAATCATCCGCATACAGGATCACGATGTTGAGTGGCTGGGTTGTTGCCGGCTCAGCCGAATCCGAGTCCCGAGCGAAACCAACATCAGCGGCAAAAGATATCGCCAACACGAGGCGGGCCAGAGGGAAAAATGGGGTTTTCATAAGATTGTCGATATCCGCCCGACACCACTTTCAGGCCATCGTGCGAGCCCCCATCCGACCACCGGGACGGGAACCATCACGAACGAGTGCCGAAATGGGCGACGAACGAACTCTCGGATGGTTTCCTAGGGCGGCAATCACCATCGTTCAAGGGAAACTCCACGGATACACTCGTCGGGCCCTCGCTGGAACTCTTGATGCTGATCCCTGCGCCGTGGTGGCGGGCCAGCTGCTGGGCAATGAAAAGCCCCAATCCCAAGCCCTGATGCTCGCGTTTTTTACGCTCAAACTGCCTGAATGAGGTCACTCCCTCGATCTGCTCCGGGGTCATTCCCGGTCCTTCATTGCCAATGGTCAAACACCCCTTGTCGCCGATTTCCAGCCAATCCACAGTCAACCGGCTTTCTGAAGCTGCGAATTGGCAGGCATTGTCAAGGATCTCCTCAAACACTTTCCCCATATCATTGGGGATGCATCGCCCGGGGCTGATGCCACCATGGATTCTTAGGAGAGACTCGGGAAACGAGTGCCTTTTGAGCACCTCCGGGCAAACCTGCTCCAGCAAGACCATTGGATGGGACTTCGGGATTCCAGGTGCCAAAAAGTCGTCGGAGGGCGAAAGATACTTGGTTTGCAGGGAGAGGAACAAGCTGATGTTGTCCACCACCCGGAGCAACCGGAGTGCACTGAGGTGGATGATATCCCCCAATTGTGCGACATCGTCCACGCTGTCCCCGGCACCCATTTCCAGCAGCATTTCCGCCGGAGCCAGGATGCCATTCATCGGAGTCCGCAGCTCATGGGGAAGATAGCGCAGGATCGATGGGATCACCTCGGACATGGCATAGGAATGGACCGAGTTATCCAAGCGCTGCTTCCTGCCAAGGTGGCTCTTCACCGCCTCATCGATTTCGGCCAGAGTGAATGGCTTTGTGATGTAGTCCACCGCACCATCTTGCAGTCCTTTGCGCATGTTTCCACGATCCGCCCAGGCGGTGAGGATGATGAAGGGAATGCGCGCGAGATCGGGCTCTCTCTGGATTTCGTGAAGCAATCTATGCCCGTCCCAAATCGGCATTCCCAAATCGGAAATGATCAGGTCCGGAGGACGCGCAACCGCCATGGAAAAAGCCTCCTTGCCGTTTTCTGCCTGCATGACCTCGTAGCCCTTCATCTCGAGGTAGTCACTCAGGTTCTCCAGAATGTCCCGCTGATCCTCAGCAATCAAAATGGTCGTGGCCACCTCCTTGCCTTCTTCTTTGTGCATTGCTTGAATCATTCCGTTTGGTGAATGGGTAGAAATAGAGTGAAAATACTCCCGGTCGGCTTGTTAGGATGAAACTCAACGGTGCCACCCATCCGCTGCATATTCTGCAGGACGATCGGCAGTCCCAGACCGGTCCCACTGATGTGCGAGGTCCGGCTCGACCGGAAAAACGGATCGAAAATCCTGTTCGCCTCGTCCTCGGGAATTCCAATCCCCTCATCCTTGATCCGGATTCGGACTTGGCCACCGGAAGAGTCGAGTTCAACCACAATCGGCCTATCCTCCGGTGAATATTTCAACGCATTGTCCAACAGATTGGCCAATGCGCTTTTGAACAAAATCTCATTGGCGGACACGAGCGAAACCGTCCCGGCAGAGGAAAAACTCAATCTTCTTGAGACCATCGAGTCCCCTCCAACCGATTGAATGCATTCCCTGCATATCACCTGCGGATCCAGAGGCACCAACTCCGACCCTTGTTTGCGGTTGCCAGCTCCCTCGATCTCCAGAACATCGGAGATGATGCGCGTCAGGTGATCGGTGGATGCAATGATGCGCGACAAGTGCTTCTCAAGTTTGGGAGGGATTGGTGTGAAAGAACCCGTCATCTGGTTTTGAACCATCTCCGCACTCAGCCGGATGGATGACAACGGCGTGCGGAACTCATGGGATGCCATCGATATCAGACGGCTACGCATGTCAGCCATCTGTTTGGCATCGTCCAAAGCCTTCTCCAATGCATCCGAGGCCTCGCGCTCGGCAGTCACATCTCGTGCGGAACAATAAATCATCCCGTTGCGACAAACTGCAATCCAGCTGATCGAGCGCCAGCTGCCATGACTGTCGATGTATCGGTTCACAAATCCTTCAACCTTCTGGCCGTTCGCCAGTTCAATCATCGTCAACTCGGTTTGCAGCCTGTCATCGGGATGCACATAGTTCATGAACTGGGTGCCGTGGATGGCCTCTTTGTTTTTCCCCAGAAAAATCTCCCACCCATGATTCACCCGCAGAAAATGTCCTTGAAGGCTGCACACACACAGCAAGCCCACTGAAACGTCAAAAAAGATTTCGACCTGATCACGTGACTCTTTGAGGGCAGTATGGCTTTCGATGCGCAGCCGCACGCTCACCAATGCACGTGCAAAGACTTTCAGCAGCATCACTTCCTCGGCACTGAATGTCCGTTGCGCGAAAACCGAGTCAAAACCAACAAACCCAATCGGCTTGTCCTGATGCATCAGCGGCACCGTCAGCAAGCTCCGAATTGACTGCATCGTCAGGATGTCCTTCACCGAGCAAGGGGGCATGGCATCTACATCCGGGATGTGGACGACCTCGCCCTGCAAATGTTTGAAATACCATTCCGAATCCCATTCGATCGGCTGGTCCTGCAACTGATCCTTGAATGGCTCGATCCCTTCCGCACACCACTCATGGGTATTGCAGGTTCTCAGTTTGCCGAAGTCATACTCGAACAAATAGGCTCGGTCGATACTAAAGAACCGCCCCACCCCCTCCAAGGCCTTGTCAATCGCGCCGTCAGCCTGTGCAACGGGGACATTGATGAATTCCAGTGCAGTTTCATTCAGCAACTGCAGCAGCGCGGATTTCCTTTTCAGCGCGACCTCCACCTTATAGCGGTCCGTAATGTCCCTGATGTATCCGAACCAAAGCACGGAACCATCCGCTTTTGTTTCCGGATTGGCCGAGCCTGAAACCCAGCGTTCGGAACCGTCGGCATGCATCACGCGATAGTCGCAACTCCAGAGATCTCCTGTCGCAGCAGACTCCATGATACTTGACTCAACCCGGTCCAAATCATCCGGATGGATCACCCGGTTACAGATGTTGCCGTCCTCCCTGGCCTCTTCAGGGGTGACTCCGCAAATGTTGATAATCCCATCACTGGCATAGGGAAAGGAACTGCTGCCATCCGGCAGCAAACGGTATTCATAAATGAAGCCCGGCAAATGCCTCGCCACATTCTGCAAGCGGCCCGAGAGCAATTGGCGTTCGCGTTCGCGCGCCAGACGTGAGCGCAGGTCTGTCATCACTCCCATGTGACCGATGACTTCGCCCTGGCCCGTCCGCATGACACTGGATCCGAGCATGGCAGGAATCCTCTCTCCATCTTTCGCCAACAGATGCCACTGTTCGGTCGTCACCTCGCCGTTTTGCAAAAACGAGACCAAATCGGCAAAGCTTGCCTCACTCACATCACCCTGCCAACCGCGTTGGATCGCGGCGGAGACGAGTTCATCCATGTCGCGGAAAACCGCTGGAGTCGCCTTGCCCACCATGTCTTCCCTGGAGTATCCCAGCAATGTCTCGGCTGCGGGATTGAACTCCGTGATGACTTGGTCCGGATCGGTTAAAACAATCGGCGTGGGAGAACAGCGGATCACCCCTTCCATCGCGGTGAGAGAGAGATCCAAGCGTTCGCGAACACTCTGTCGCTCGGCTTCCAGTTCCGATTGGCGTCTCAGGACAAGATGCAGGTCACGTTTTCTTTGGCTGATGTTTTCGTTGAGACCAAAGAATCCGCGAAGTTCCCCGCTCGCAGTGAAGATCGGCTCCACGCGGATCTCCACCCAATAGGATTCACCATCCTTGCGATAGTTGAGCATTTCTTCCTTGAAGCTCTTGGCATCATCCAAAGCGGCGCGCATACGCTGGACCGCTTGCGGATCGGAATCCGCGCCTTGCAGCAGATTGCCCGGGGTCTTGCCGATCGCCTCCTCCGGCGCATAACCCGTGATGGTTGTGAATGCGCGGTTTACCCAGACAATTTTCCTCGATGCATCCGTGAGCATCGCAATCTGGGATGTCATCTTGGCCATCGCGACGAAGATGTGCTCCGAGAGATCCGCTGAGATTTCCGACCAAGGATGGAGGACTTCATTCATCGATTGCGAAAACTGGCAGAGGTTTATGGGTAATGCAGGGCGCATGCAGACATCCGGCAATGCGCACACCATCGGCGAGTGGTTCCATCCGAACCTCGCCCCCGTGCGTGCGCACACATTCACTCACAAGGTAAAGCCCAAGTCCGGAGCCCTGAAGCATCTCGAATCCGGTGTAGTCGTGGCGGAAGAACGGCTCGAATACGCGTTCAGCGATCCCGGGTTCCGGAACAGGACCTTGGTTGGAAACGGCGAAAAGGATGTTCCCATCTCCGCTGGCATCGATGTCCAAACAGACGGGCGTCCCTGCCCGCCGGTATTTCGCTGCATTGGAAATCAGGTTTTCCAGACAGTGCCGAAACAGGACCGGATCGAACACCCGAACCAGAAACTCTCCCTTCAAATGAAATCTAACTGCATGGGAAACATCATTGGGAAGCCCCCAATCTTCTATCGAAAGCCCGTGAATGAACACCCGGAGGTCGGTCTCAACCGGAGAAAATGGGAGAATACCTGAAAACTGTCTTCCAAGAAACAGGAATTTGTCCATCAAACCGCCGACACGCAGCGCCTGACTGCGGATTTCCTTGATCAATTTCCCCCTTCTTTCCGCATTCTCAGCAGCGGCGGGTAAATTCAACATTTCAGCTGCGAGCAGGATGGATGCAAGTGGTGCGCGCATTTCATGGTTGGCCAGTGAAAACATTCTGCCTCGCTGCTCCATTTCTTCGGAACGCTTGTGCCAAGTCTGCCCGATTTTACTTTGCGACCATTGAACGTCAGTCAACTCGTTGCAGAGGCACAGAATGCCGCCATCGGCTAGCATGGATAATGAAAGTCGTTCGTTGAAAAAGCTACCGTCCCGGCGCTTGGCCTGCATAAGTCCTTGCCAATTGCCGCTAGCCATCAATGCCGGGATCGCAGTTTCCTCCAATCTCCTGATTTCATCCTCCGGGTAGAGAATGCGCCACGAAGCCCCGAGCAACTCAGTCCCGGTTTCGTATCCGAACAAGGAACAGTGAGCTTGGTTGAAGAAGATGAAATTGCCCTCCGCATCGGTGACGGCTACTCCGTCCGAAGTGGTATTGAGCAGGACATTGAGATCCATCTCTGGTTTTACCTACCGGTTAGCCCGCTATTCATGGCAAATCGAACAAGAACGGCACAGGTCCGGATCCTTAATTTGTGCATCAGGTTTCGTCGATGCGTCCGCACCGTATGCACGCTGATACCCAGCAATTCAGAAATGGCCTCACTGCTCTTCCCCTCGCCTACCATTCCCAGAATGGTTTTTTCCCTGCGGGTCAGCTGGTCGAGCTTTTGCGGCGGCCCTGCTGCCTCGGCGATGACCTCCTTTCGCCAGGGATCCGCCTTCCTCGAGTGGAACAGATTCGAAAGCGCTTCATTCAATTTCTCGAGCGGAGCCATTTTCTCGACAAAGAACAACTTGTCGGTCCTTTCTACGATATCCGGGAGTTCCGCCAGAGTTTGCCCCGTCAGCACGAGTATTCTGGGAGGCGTGGGCTCGCTTTGCATGAGATTGATCAACATTTCACCACTCAATTTGGGCAAACGGAGATCAATGATACAAAACTCCGGACGATGGTTACGGAATTGCTCCCAACCATTCTCTCCATCGCTGGCTTCAAAGACGTTCGACGCTTGAAAGGAATTCTGCAAATGATCCCGCATGAGGGAACGGAAGATCGACTCGTCCTCTACAATTAAAACTTTTGATGAAATTACGGACATTGGGATAAGCAAAGAAGGGTAGTCTATGGCCCTGCTAAAGCGCGCCTTGAAGTATATCAGAGCCCTCATACTGGCAATACCTCAAAAAAAGTATTTCCTGCACGCCTGTGCAAAATATGCGGTACACCTTTGAATCAAAATCCGCCATTCCGAAAAAAGGTAGGGTTCCACCGCCGGGGGAACCGGCGAAAGGGGGGCGAACGATTTTGCCCAAGGAGAGCCGTTCCGTCCCCACTTGGTCCCCTCGTTCTCATCTCTTTCGCC
>JBBARN010000155.1:0-12157 GCA_040399845.1 Luteolibacter sp.
CTGCCGGTGGCGTCACTGACATTTTTGATCGTGCTGATGGAAACGGTTCCGCCATTGATTTCCAGTGGACCATCGAACGTACTGGAACCGGTTAGAACCAAGGTGCCTGCGCCGGTTTTGATCAATCCATCGCTGCCACTGATGACGGATGAGACAGTGGCGGTAACGCCGCTTGCCGTATTGAACGTCGGATTCAAACCGCTCAGAGCCAGACCACCGCCTGAGAGCTGATAGCCGGTGGTGTTGAAGGTGGCGGCATTGGTGGAAATGCCGCTGCCGATGGTCACCGTGCCAGCTGTTCCGCCGAAGATCGCGACATCATCACCACCATTGCGCCACAGCGGGCCGGCTCCGGTCCAGCGGTTGGTCGTCTTGTCCCACGGGCCGGACCCGCCGTTCCAGTTGAAGGTGAATGATTGCGAGGATGTGTCCGCCTGATACTCGGCTAGGTTGTTGGAACCATCGGCATCGTAGTCACCGGTGGCGGTTTGATTCAAGTTTCTGAAGTTAAACATTTCCCAATCATCCGGCAGGCCATCGTTGTCGGAGTCCTTGACGATGTTCATGTCGCGTCGAAAGGCGGAAACCATGCGAACATGGCGGGCATAGGCGGTGGCGTTTGCCTCATCGTCGTAGTTCAAGCCGTAAGGCCAGAAATGGGCACCATCCGCGTTCACGACAGCGGTGGATCCGTTGTAAAGTTTCACGCGGTTGATGGCATACGAGCCCGTCCATTTCCCACCGGAGATTTTGGTGTCCCACGCGGCGACCGTGCCGACTCCCTGAGTGTGCCCCATTTCGTGAATGGCAACACGGGTGCTGATGCTGCCGCCGAAGTCGATCCAGTTGCCGTAACTGGCCTGTGCGGTCGGAACGCTGGCGTTGTAGTTCGCGTAGATCGTGCCGGTGAAGTAACCGTTCGCATTGTAAACAGCGATGGCCGCGTTCATTGCGGAGACGATGGCCGAGCGTTTGGCGGCGGGCCATGCCTCGTTGCCACCGGCGAGTTGCCAGGTAAGTTCGGCTTGAGAGCCGATGGCACCCAAAAGCGAGATGGTGAGCACGCGGAGAATTGCCCCTTCACGAGGATTTGAAGGAGCTCTCGTCACACGAAATAGCTTTCGGTAGATCATTTGATTTAGTCGGCATCCTTGGATTTCGGCAGGCGTGTCGAGTAGATTGCCGATGACATCTGCTGCTCTTTTACCAAAGCCTCCAGTGCCCGTTCGCGCCTCTCGGGTGATGAGATTCTGGCTGCCCATTGAGCGGCTACCTCGGGTGACCGATTCTCAGAGTCGCATGAGAAAACAAAGAACTCGGCGGCTTGATCCATTACTGCGGTGTCCTGAGGATGAGCCGCCAACCATTCGGATAGACCCGCAGGGTCCGACTGACCCAGCTTGCGGATGTATTCTCCAAGCGCGGCGGACTTCTCCGCGCCATTGGGCATCCCGAGGATGAGATTTCCCAGCAAGTGAGTCTGGGAATCCGGCCAGTGATGCAGGACCAGGAGGCGCATTTCAGGCTGCCGCGAGGCAAGCATCGCCACAGCGTCCCATGCCGCTTGACCATCGGCCATTGCCCATGCCTCTACGGCCGTGGGTAAGAGTTCACGGCGAAGTCCACGTTCCAACGCCTGTGCGGCATACAGTGCGTCGGAATAACGGCCCATCCGAAACAAGCCGGTCAGGACATCTTCCGCACGGGCCTCCGAAGGATCCACTTCTTTGAGCGCCCACTGGATCTGGTTGAGCAGGTCGGATTGACCCTCTGGCTCGCCACCAATGGATTCGAGCTGTTTTGAATGGAGACGAACCGGGTGTTGAATGGTGTTTGCTTGTTTCACGGGCGCTTTACTCTCGATCCTGATTGCATCAAAAGTCGGCCAGAACAACACTACGGCCAACAAAAGTGCAGCCGTAATGACGCAGGCTTTAAGATGCAGCATCGAAAGTTTCATGATCTAAGTGGAGTGAGGTGAAACGCGACCCGCGGTCCCCCACATTGGCCAACGGGGCGCGAAGACGATTTTTTATTGCATCATATCGATGTTGTCGATGCTGATTCCTGCGGTGAGGAACGGGGTGCCTGCGGGTTCTTGTTTCATTGGGTTCTTGGGTTTTGAGCTGTGTTCTGGCTTGGAAACTTCCAGAACCAGCACAATCGTCGCCAACGAACTAAAAGTTCCGCATTTTGCCAATAGACCAGAACTGGTCACAAGTCTCTCCAGACGATGGCTCAAGGCACCCGGAGCAGCATGAAGGAGTCCAGTTCCGATCCTCCCTCACGGCCCGTAACATCAATGTCGAGGGTGCCAGCCGTGAGCGCCCGGGTTCCACCGAAGGCGGACCAATTCCAGTCGGTGCCGCTGAGCGGAAGATGCCAGACGGCCGAGGTCCCGCCGTTGAGGGAAACATGAAAGCTGTTCGATTGGAGATCGAGCGCGCGGGACCGGCCAAGGAGAATATAATTACCGGTCTGGGGCACTGGAATCTGATAGTGCGCGGTATAGGCGGTGGGATCGCTGCCAGCAGGGGATCTCAACGAAACGCCGCTGACTGCTTTGGAATCTGCAACGAGGTCGAAGCCGGATTTTTCCAATGGCCGCAAGGAAGGCGTTTTCTCAATCGAGGGTTGGTCAAGCCATAGGTAGGCAAGTCTCGCACCTGCATCCGTGGCAAACAAGCGGAGCGTATGTGTCCCGGGTGTCAGCTCAATGCGGGTCATCGCCCTGCTGTTTCCCGAAGTCACCGGCATGTAGGTTCGGTTTTCCGCGATTCTCCACTCGGTGACCGGACCGTCGTCGATTTGATAGTGAAATCCGTTGGCCGATGGCGAAGCGGCAGTCGCTGAAGCGCCGAGCGAATAGTCGCCGCCGTTTGGCACGCTGAAGGTCCATTGGGCGAAATGATCATTTCCGGAGTTGGGGCTTGTTAGAACTGTTCCAAATGCCTGGCCTGAATCGTTTTCGCAGGTCATGGCACCAAAGAGTCTGGCAGAAAGCGGTTTGAACATGCGGCCGTAAAAAGTGCCGCTGTTATCCATCAATGAGTCACCGAAATCGGCGCGGGTCCGGTAAAGGCGGAGCATCGACGGCGTTGGGGAGATGACGGCACCCGAAGCGTCCTTTTTGGGCTGGTCGCGGTTGTCACTTGGCAGGGATTCCCAGCGCAAATAATAGTGCTGGCCGGCATAGTCCACGCCGAGGGAACTGGAACGGCGAATGCCCATGGGAACCCCGGTGACTGGAGTGAGGTAGCGGTTTTCGAGGACGTTCGGATCCACGAAGGCCGAGTTCGTCGTCGGGGTGTCGGCCGAGGCATAGGACCAACTGTTCGGCCGGGTGCCGGGAAGATTTGCAAGTGTGATTTCATCCAGCGTGTAGTTTCCGCTCGCAGGATCCACCACGCCGCTGGCATCCACAAACGATGCGGCGATGGTGACCAGTCCGTCCACAGGATCGTCCGCCACGAAGGTATTGGTGACTGACCCGCCGGGAGGCAGCGAACCGGAGCCGCTGAAATTCCAAGTCATGTTGGATTCTGTTAGCTGGACGACCTTCCATGTCAACGTGACGGGATCGGGGCGAGCCCCGTAAACCTGTGATTTCCCTGCAATGTCATATTTATGATAAGCAACAATCGGAGCGCCATCGCGATCAAACGAAATCCGTGGCTGGTTGTTGAGCAGGCCGCCCAGTTGAGGGATATCATCGATGGTGGCGAGCGATGTGGCTGGGCCGACGGGCAAGGTGAGCGCACGGCCAAAGGCGTCAGTCCAATTCGTGAGGTCCGCCGAACGGACGTAAGAAAGCCTGTAATTTGAAGAGGCGTCGGTGGATCCGCGCCAGACATAGAGACAATGGACATGAGCGCCGCGAGTGGTGAACGCCGGATAGACGCTGTAGTTGTTCAGCCAACTGAAAAGCGCATTGGCGCCTGTGGCTTGGGAATAGGACTGGGTCGCCGTGTTGTATTTCAAGACATGCCACGTGCCTGGTGTAGGACTGGAAATCTGACTCCGGTAGTTGAATCCGAACTCGCCGTTTGGACCTTTGATGAAATTCGGATAAGTGCATTTGGTCTCCAGGGCCGGATTCCATAAAGAAGCAAGTTTCTGAACGAAACCCGCTGTCCCGAACTGTGCCGCGTCGGTGACCGGTTGGATCGTGCGGAAATAATTCATCGGCATGACGTGCATGTCGGCGGATAGATGGAGGTATCCAAGCGGATCGAAACTCAAGGTGATGTAGTTATGGGCATCCCAACCGGCAAATGTTTCCACGGTGCTTTGGTAATGCCATTGGTTCGAGTCCAGATTCCTCGCGGCGATGATCAGACGCCGCGTCTCATCGTAATAGGCGGCGATCTGGAGTTTTGCCGTGGTGAGCACCGGAAAGCTGGTGGTGATGCCTGTCCAGACCTTGCCGATGTCGAGTCCCGAGCCTTTGGCCAGAGGATCGTCGGGAAAGTCCGGTTCGTTGGGTCGGCGCATGCGGAAAAATTCGTGTCGGTTCGCAGGATCCACTGGCAGATCCATGCTGGTGACCGCTTCCGAGCCGATGATGTCGAGCCAGTTTTGCTGACTGAGGTCGATGGAGTTCGATTGCACAAACCAGCCTTTGTAGGCAGACGGCCAGGAAAGGGAAATCCTGCCGCCCTGAACGCTGAAGTGATCAAAGCCCGGTGGCGGTGGAACCGTGGCGATCACGACTTTGCCCAGTGCAAGTTCATCCGGGTTGAGCGTGTATCCGGGCGGGAGGGAAATGCTGGAAAAGTTTCCGAACGTGGATGCGGCATTGAAGGAAAACAGGTTATCTCCCGCCTTCAGCGCCTTTCCTCCGATGTCCGAAACCACGAGGGAGCCTCCCAATGTCAGCGTCCCTGACACTTCGATCCTGCTGGCAATGACGGTACTGCCGGAACGGGAAATGGTAACCTCCGTGCGGCTGGTGGGTCCGAGGGATAGGGATCCATTGACGCTGAGAGTGGATTGTGCGTTGACCGATAACTCACCATGGATGGTAACCGGGCCTTTGATGGCGCCGGATGCAATGAGGGTGGCGGACTCAGCAAGCTCGAACGAACTGTTTCCCGTGATCGATCCTGTTAGATTGAGGACACCAGCTCCGATCCTGGTCAATCCCGTGTGGGAGCTGCTACCCGAAAGGGTCAGGGTGCCGGAGCCGAGTTTATACAACGAGATGGCACCGCTCACAGTTCCGTTGAATTCCGTGGAAGTGCTGCCTTCGAGGGTCAGGTTGGCCGGAGTGACGCTGGTCACTACGGCAGCGCCGGCCGTGGACTTGGTGAGACCTCCGATCGTTTGGTTGAATCCATTGAGATCAAGATTGGTCGTGCCAGTGGTATTCTGGAAGATAACATTGCTCGTTGCGGGCAAGGCGTTGGCGATGCCGGTCCTGATGGTGCCGCCGATGATTTCGGTATTGCCCCAGGCATTGCCGGTGGAATCGATCCGCCAAGTGGCTGCATCATATTTGATCAAGGAAGTTGAACCGAGATTGATGTTCCCCGAGAGAATGCCGGGACCTCCGGAACCGATGAGCTGGAAAACCGGCGTGGCACCGGAAGCGATGCTGATGTTTCCGGAAACGGTTAGAGTCCGGTTGTCCGCCACGGCAAAGGAATAAGTTCCCTGTCCTTCCAATCGAACAGGTCCCTGCCAGGTGCCGGAAGTGAAGGTCGAGTTGATCTGAAGATTGGCCCTGCGATTCGCCGTCCCGCGGAAGATGAGCGTTTCCGCCGGATTGGTCAGCACGTTGGCAAGTTCGAGCCGCGAGCCGCCGGAGCTGGTGTTTTGGCCGTTGATGATCGTTTCGTTGCCAGCGCCGGTGGCTCCGAGTCCGTTCGGATGGCTCACCGTGACAAACAGGGTGTTGGCGGAATCCGGGAGATGAATGTTGGTTTGGCCTGTGTAGGTGTTGTTTCCACCAAGGGTCAACCGGGTGCCTGACGTGGAAGAGGAACGGACCGCGATACCGGCCGAGCCTTGGATGACGGAGGTGATGTTGGGTGTGGCTCCGGCAACCGATACGGTCACGGTCGGTGTGGTTCCATTGAGAGTGAGTGGTCCGCCGCTCAGGGTAGAGGTTCCGGCGAGGGTGAAAGTGAGGTCGTTGGCGGTGACGCCAGTTGGCGCAATAGCGATGGTTCCCAAGGTATTGCCAAAGACTGCGTCGTCGTTCGTTCCCCCGGGTGAAGGCCAAACGACGTGACCGCTTCCGTTCCACCAGTTGGCGGTGCTGTTGGCGTTCCATGTGCCGCTGCCACCGTTGGGATTCGGCGTCGTGGCCCCGTTGCCATCCCATTGCAAGGACGCAGCAAGGGCGTGTCCCGGAACCCATAGCACCAGCGCTCCGAAGAAACTCCGGACGGAGTTGACGGGAGTGGGCTGGGCCCGCGAAACCCAATCCGGACCTTGCCTTGGCATCATCTCCTCAAGGACGGAGTCTTTTGCAATGTTCCACCAATTCATTTCTCAGGTTTTCCTGGGTCTTCGCGGCGATCGGAATGAAGCGACCACTGCCACCGGGGTCAAACGCCTTGATTGCGTGCCCCAGTGGCTGGACATCATCGCCGTCGCCGGTTGAAACGAAAGCTGAATTTTTGCAGTGCGTGAACTGATTCCGGCTTCCTCTTGATCACCAATGTGGAAATTCAGCCCCTGCGCGGCGCGGACCGCCCGGCAGTGGCATATACCACTGCCGGGCTCTCCTCCGATTGTGCTAGTAGAGTTCGAGGCAGTCAAAGGCGTAGGAGGCCGAAAGGAAGGTCCCCAGATCCGAGCTGCCGCTGATGGGACTCATCGTGATCGTATTGGTTCCCACAACGAGGTCTGCGGCGCTGATCGCATAGGCGAGCTGCCTGTTGTTTCCACGGTAGGTGCCAATCGTGAAACTGCGGCTCGACGGCTGTGAGGTAGCGCTCTGGCTGGAGGTCGGCTGGCCGTTGATTTGCACCGACGGGCGACCGCCGCCGTAGGCTCCGGTGATTCCAATCCGCAGGGTCCGGTTGGCAATCTGGGATTGGTCGAGCGTGAACTTGAGCGTGATCGTCGGGTTCTTTCCTCTGAATTGGATCGCCGGAAAGGACGCAGCAGGAGGATTGGGATTGGTCCCGAAAGACAGATAGGCCGGCCAGGTGGCGGATGTCGCCGGATTCGAGTCTCCATCGTCGGAAGGATGCCTGTTCGGAATGGCAGCCCCGTTGAAAAACTCGTTGGGTGTTCCATCCCAGACTCCAAGACGCCAGATGGGATTCGCAGGAATGAAGAACGTCGGAGTCATGTTGTTGTTCTTGGAAGTTCCTGCGGTGACCACCACCGTTTCGGTCGCCACTTCGAGCTCGCCATGATAGACCGTCTGGATGTAGCTGCCGGGTTTCATTCCGCCGCAGGAATAGTCGCGGGTGGTCGGATTCACACTTGTCCAATATTGACCGGGCGATTGGCCGGCGGGCAACGGGCTAACCGGTTCAAAACCCACAGTCGCGGTGATCCCGGCGGGAATGCTGCCAGCGTCTCCATAGACGGAGCCACGCGAGGACACCCAATTGTCGAGGCCGAGCCCGCTCATGAATGACATATCTGGTGCTGCGGGTGTCGCACCCGTGGTGAAAACGAGGGCATAAGGACCGTGGAGCACTCCTGTCTTAGCGGTATCCGTCTGGTTGTGGCCCGAATACATATAATTGTATACCTCGGTGCCATTGTCCTGAGTCGTTTGATTTTGAATATCCCGGAAAAACGGACCTCCCGAGCTGCTCTCACGGTTGCCATAAACCATGAAGACACCGTAGCCGCTGCGTGTGACACCGCGGATGCCGAGGTTCCTCGCCTGCTGATTTCCATAATATTTGGAACGCGAGTCGCCATTGGCGAGTTCATAGACATCGCTGCTTTCGATGGTGGTTCCTCCGCGAATATCCGACAGCTCCGGCACAGCGGTGAATCCCGGAGCCAGCCGAGTGATCCAGCGAAGCTCACCATATGGGGACGCCCCGTCCTTGTAGGCCGTTGCCATGTAGATGATGTTTTGGTTCTGCCGGACCACATAGTAGTGGGTGAGTGTGGGGGTTGAGACCGTCAGACGAATGATGGTGTTTCCCGAATAGAAAGCCCAATTCACCGATTGCACGTAAGTGTTCGGAGAGGTTGTGGGATTCGTAGGAAGTCCTGAATTGAGCTGGGAGAATTTGGACGCCTGATTGAGCTCACCCCCGCCGTTAAGTTTGATCGAGAAAATCGAGCCATCGGTTTTACCGACTTCAAAAACAAGGCCTGATCCGGAGTCTACCCGGAAACGGCTTCCAGTGTCAGTGACTCCCCACGCTGCGAAAGAGTGGACAGTGGTTAGCAAGGATAGGATTGCGGTCACCGCAGCAGGGCGACAGGACAGATCGATGGGTTTCATGGTTTTTGGATGGGTTGATTGGTATGGTTTTTTCAAAACGCTGGATTTGGCCAACCGCCGAATCCAGCGAGCGCATGGAATCCAATCCGCCGTTTTCAGGCAATAGACCAGAACTGGTCACAACGACCTGTGTCCCGCAACGGGCTTGGACCTTGTCGGGTGGCATGCCCCCTGTCAGAAATGCCGGAGTTTCCAAACCCATGCCGATTTCCAAGATCCACCAGACCTGGCTGCTGCCGGCACTGATCCTGTGCCGCATGGCGTCCTGTTTGCTAGCGGCCGATCGCACCGTGATGGAGGATTTCGTCGGCCAGAACTGGGATGTTTCGGACGGACTGCCTGGCACGCGGATCTCGTCGGTGGCCCGCACGGCGGACGGCTATGTCTGGCTTGCTACTCCCAAAGGGCTGTCGCGGTTTGATGGTGTCCGATTCTTCAATTTGACCCAGGAAAACACCCCGGCCTTCAAGGTTGTGGCGATGCGCTCGCTGGTGACACGCCGGGATGGTTCCTTGTGGATCGGGACGGAGAGCGGAGCCCTGTATCGACGGGTGGGCGACCGCTATGAGGAAGTGGATTGCGGAACCATGCTCGGGGGCAAGGCAGTGCTGTCACTTGCTGAGGATTCCGAGGGATCGCTGTGGATCGGCACGGATGGGGCCGGCCTCTTCCGTCTCAAGGACGGGAAAACCGAAGCGATCAAAACGGAAAACTACGAACGCCCCTCACGTCGCGTTTCCCAAATGACCCTGGATACGGACGGGCGTTTGTGGCTGCTCATCGATGGCCAGATCCATCATGTGAGGGAGGGGAAATGCCACCCACCGACAAGATCATCATTCCTCGCGACACCGGGCCTGGCCATGACCTCATCGCACGATGGCGGCCTCTGGGTGGCGACCGAGGGCGACCACTACGGCGGGACGCGCATCTATCGTCTGAAGGACGGCACCAAGACGGAATTGTCTGAGCCCTACCCGTGGCCTGAGAATTCGGTCCGGTCCCGCGCCAGCACGCTGCTGGAAGACCGTGCCGGCCGCCTGTGGTGTGCCACAAGTGGCAGCGGAGTCTTCTATCGGCTGACCGACGGAAAGTGGCGCAAACTCGATAACCAGATGCCGCTTTCCCACGCGGAAGGCTTGTGCCTGATGTCGGACGAGGGTGATTCCCTGTGGCTTGGGACACGCACTTCGGGACTTCACCACATCCGCCCCCAGCCACCGATCACCATGCTCCATCTGCCAGCGGAGTTTGACCAGAACATCGTCCAAAGCCTGTGCTTGAAGAGTGATGGCACCATCTGGGCGGGCACGGACAGCGCGGGCTTGTTTCGCTGGATCGACGGAGAACCCACCCACTTCTTTGCGGAAGAGAAGGACCAGCGCTTCAGTGTGATCACTGAGGACAGCCGTGGCGTTTTTTGGGCGGGCACCATGGCGGGCTTGTTCCGTTTTCAGGATGGATCATTTTCCCCGGTTCGAAACCATGCCGCCCTGCGCCACGGCGGAATTTGCGATGTGCTGGATGACGGGAAATCGGGAATCTGGGTAGCCACTCTGCAGGGAGTCGTCCATCTTGAGGAAGGTGCACAGCGGTTTTTTGGGCAAGAGCAGGGTCTGCCAAGGGGCTTGATCCGCACGCTGGCACTGGATCCCAGCGGCAGGCTCACCGTGATCATTTCCGGCATCGGGGTTTTCCGGCAAGAAGGGGATCGATTCGCCAGATTGAGTCCGCCACGGATGGCTGGCGGCAATCGTCACCTCTGGAATGAAGGACCCAGCGCCCACGCACGAATGCTGCTCTACGACGTGGATGGCAGCCTTTGGGTAGCCACCCATGGATATGGTCTTTGGCATTTGAAGGGCGAGGAAGCGGAACAATGGACTCACGAGGATGACGGACTTCCCAGCAACCATCTCTTCGGCATGGTGGACGATGGACGGGGAAACCTGTGGATCGGCTCTGAATGCGGGATTCTCGGCATTTCCAAGCAGTCGCTCGCGCAACGCCATGCCAACCGGAATGTCGCTCTCAGCACCTGGTTGTTGACGACCGCTGACGGACTGGCCTCCAAAGTCTGTTCCGGCATGGGGCGCACGGGAGCTGCCAGGTCGTCGGCCGGCATGCTTTGGTTTGCCAATGGTCCGGCACTTGCCGGCTTTGATCCCACCAGAATCGCCCGTACTTCCCTACCCCGTGCGCCTCTCGTCGAGGAAGTGGTCATCGATGGAGTTTCAGTCGCCAGATCGCAGTCATTACCGATCGAGGTGAAATCCGGAGCCCGCACCTTCGAACTCCACTACACCTCGCCGAATCTCCTGAACCCAGAGCAGCAACGGTTTCGCTATCGGCTTGAGGGGCTCGACCGGGAATGGGTGGAAGCGGGAAACCGCCGCGTCGCCTATTACAACCGGCTTTCTCCGGGCAAATACGAGTTCAACGTAAAAGTAGCGGGCAATGATGACATCTGGCAAGAGGCGTCCGAACCACTGCGCTTCGAAGTGATCCCTCATTTCTACGAACGCCCCGCCGTGAAAGCCGCTGCCGGACTTGCGGTGCTCGCCGCAGTCGGTGGTGCCGTTTGGCAACTCGAACGCAGCCGTTCGCGCCGCCGCTTGGAACGGCTGAAACTCCAGCGAGCCATGGATCAGGAAAGACAGCGCATCGCCCGCGACATTCACGATGACCTCGGCTCCGGCTTGACCGAAATCATCCTTCTCAGCGATACGCTCCGTGAAGAGGTTATCACCAATCCGGCAGCCGAAAACTCCGCCCGCGCCATCTCCAGCAGCGCCCGCAGCCTCACCCGTGCGATGGATGAAGTGGTGTGGGCGGTCAATCCGGGCAACGACACGCTGGAAAGTTTCCTCAACTACTTGAATGATTTCTCCCAGGAGTTTTTGGCGCGCGCCAAGGTCCGCTACCGCTGGGCCGCTCCGGATGAAGTGCCGCTGATCGCACTCTCCGCCGAGACCCGCCACAGCCTGTATCTCGCCTGCAAGGAGGCCTTGAACAACGCCACCCGCCATGCATTTGCCAGCGAGGTTCACATCCGTCTGGATCTCACCCCACCCGGTTTCAGCATCTCCATCGAAGACAATGGCCAGGGTTTCCAGCCCGATGCCGACCGCAAGCGCGGCCAAGGCCTCCGGAACATGCAACAGCGCCTGCTGGACATCGGCGGACGCTGCGAAATTCAAAGCAATCCCGGCGGCGGATCGAAAGTCGTCTTCACGATCAGTAACCCATCCCAACCCATCTGATGGAAACACCCACCATGAACCCACCGAGTGACAGCAACTCTTCTAACAAGGGATCCATCATCCGCGTTGCCATCGTCGATGATGATGACCGCGTTCGCGGCAACTTCGCCCGCATCGTGGACGGCTTTACCGGCTGCCAATGCATCGGCGATTTTCCATCCGGAAAAGAAGCCCTCGCGGGTATCCGTGAAAACCCGCCCGATGTCATGCTCATGGACATCAACATGCCTGAAATGAACGGCATCGAATGCGCGCGCCTGCTCAAGGACGCCCATCCTCTAACGGAAATCATCATGCTGACCGTTTATCAGGACACCGACAGCGTCTTCCAGTCGCTCGCTGCCGGTGCCAGCGGCTACCTCCTCAAACGCGCCGACCGCAAGGAGCTGCTCAGCGCCATCAAACAGGTCCACTCCGGCGGCTCGCCCATGACCAGCCACATTGCCAGAAAGGTCGTGCAGGC
>JBBARN010000156.1:0-12123 GCA_040399845.1 Luteolibacter sp.
GTTCCGAGTTGCTGGTTTTCATCGACCACATCGCTTTGTTTGCCGGCATCCGTTGAAATCGGTTGGACCACATGTTCGGAAAGCATGCTCTTGAGATTGCCGTGCCCCCGCTTGATTCCGGGCACCACCGCAGCGACGAGCAAGGTGGCCCCAAGTAAAATCGTGACATAGACGACCACCACGGACCATACCCGCGTGAGACCCCGTTTTTCGAGGAGGCGGACCACCGGATCCAGGACGTAAGCCACGATACCCGCAACAATGATCGGG
Organism: Luteolibacter sp.; assembly: GCA_040399845.1. Classification (GTDB taxonomy): domain Bacteria; phylum Verrucomicrobiota; class Verrucomicrobiia; order Verrucomicrobiales; family Akkermansiaceae; genus Luteolibacter. The sequence goes on from JBBARN010000156.1 coordinate 271, forward strand.
ATAAGCACCGGTTGCAAGAATCCGAACAACTGCCCGGTCAGCCAGATGAGCCCCACCAGCAAGAGTCCGAGGATGAGAATGGAAACGCCGGTGGCGGCATTCCAAAGGGTCTTTTGCTGGAATTCGGTGGGGTAGCGCATGTTGAACGGCCCGGGCGTTATGACTTCTCCGGGACCGGGTTCCAATTACAAAAGCCTGTTACATTCCAATGCGCATCGGGCATGCTGGAAATCAAGCCGTGGCCTGCTTGGCGATGCGGTCGAGCACGCCGTTGACGAATCGCCCCGAATCGGTGGTGCCAAAGCGCTTGGCCAACTCGATGGCTTCGTTGATGGCCACGTTCGGCGGGGTTTTGGCTGTAAGGATCTCGTGGGTGGCAAGCCGCAGAATGGCCCGATCCACCGGATCGATCCGTTCCGGCGAATAATTGTCCACCACGCCCGACAGTGTCTGGTCGATGACATCCTTGTGATTCAGAATCAGGTCCACAAGTTCGTCGGATCGGCGGCGGAGCTCCGTGATTTCCGCCTTGGAATCGCGCAGTCGGGCAAGATCCGCATGTTCGGGAAATTTCTCCGGTTCCTCGACCATGCGGAGGCGATCCGAAACGCGTTGCAGGCGACGGATGGTCGCAGAGACCGCTTCCAGTTGCCCGCGAAGGGCCGGGAAATCCTCGCTGCCGAGAAGGAAATTCCTGCGGGATGCGGAAAGTTCACGATCGATGAGAAACAGGTGGGCCAATGCCGAGCTGAACGATGCCGCCACAGATGCATCATCGTCGTCCTTGGGCAGGCGTTCCAGTTTCGCAAGTGCGGTGCTCCAGCTGGATTCCAATTCCGCGATGCGGGTGAGTGTGGCTTTCAAGCGCTCCGCCTCGGGCCAAGCGGCCAGGAAAGCGGAGGCCGTGGCTTGGCGTTCGACGAACTCGGCCAATCGACCCTCGCGCCCCTGTGCCAAATGGTGAACGGTGCGGAAGGTGGCGAGCTGAAGGCTGCGGCGGTCGGACTCGGTGACGAAATCCCAAAAGGGATCCCGCAGTCCGGCAGGATCAGCACCCCCTTCGAGGTCGGCGCAGTAAAGAAACTGGACGACCGCCTCGCGGATTTGGCGGCGACTAGGCATGACGTTGCTTTTTGGAAGTAGGGTTGCGGGGCATCGAGCGGTCGAGCTCCTGGAACACATCAATCATGGCGGCGGCGGCGCGGGCCGCTTCGCGGCCCCGGTTGAGTTGGGAACCAATGCAGCGGGCGTAGGCTTGTTTTTCATCCTCCACAAGCAGCACCTCATGGATCACCGGGCGCATCGAGTGCACCGCCAATTGCTGGAGGGCATCGGTCACCGAGCGTCCTACCAGATCGGCGTGCTCCGTGGAGCCGCGGATGATCAGTCCCAGAGCGATCACGCAGGCGGGCGGATCACGATCCAAAACGGCAGAAACCATCACGGGAATTTCGAAGGCTCCGGGCACCCGGATCAGGTCCACACGACCCTGTGGAACCAGCTCTCCAAGCTCTTCGATCGCATTTTCCACCAGCGCATCGGTGAATTGTTCGTTATACTTGGAGGCAACGATACAGATTCTGACTTTGGGGCCGATGATTCTGGGTTTGGGCGGCAACGCGTTCGACATGGGCGGGGTATGGCGGCAGCCAGAGGAAAAGTCAATCGGCGGACCATACGATTCTTGGATTCTCCCAAAGCGCTCAGCCAAGCGACCCGGCGAAGCGTCGAGCGGATCAATTCAACCTCTCAGGCACCTGGAGCGCGGCGGGTGATGCTGATCATGGCGGCAAATTTCCGGCAAACATCCTGCAAGTGGCCATCTGCCTGGATGGTTTTGAGCGTCCACGGCAGCCGGAATCGCCAATTGTGGCCGCCGCTCGTGCCGGGATGGTTGATGCGGATATCAAGGCTGAATAGCGATGTGATCATCAGCGCCGCATAGCGGGAATTTGAAGAGAGCAGCGCCTTCACCAACTTCAGCCGGATGCCCTCGGTGAAGGGGGGCCAAGGGCCATGGTGGGAAATCGGGATGCCCGCGAATTCGGACAAGATCCTCAAGGTGTTGTGAGCCCCATGCACCTGCCAGCCACTTTCTTCGGTCGGATGTTCGTGGTGCCGCTGGATGGCACCGAGACAACCCCGCCAAATCGCATTGAGCGGGTCGTGATCGTGGGTGGAATAGGTCGCAAACGAGTTCTCGGGGAAGTAATTTCCTGGGGTCGGGTTGCCATGATCGTTGCAATCCCAATGCGGGATTCGAAATCCGGCGATATCGAGATCCGAGAGGTGCGGCCTCACGTATTCCGGCACCCAGCCGAGATCCTCGGCGATGACTTCGGCTCCATTCGCTGCATCCAGGATGGCCCTCAACCGGATATCTCCGTCCGCGCGGTTGGCCGCCTTGTTTTCCATGGTGTCGTCCGGCCTCAGAAACCATCGCGGCAGTCGTCCGCCGGTGAGGGCGGCGGCTTGATCATGGGATAATCCCACGAATTCATGATTCCGCTCCGGTCTCCACGGGAACGCATAAATCCGGTAGAACCCCAGAATGTGGTCCAGTCGAAACATTCGGAAAATTTCGGTCAGCCGCGAAATGCGCTTCTTCCACCATTGGAAACCATTCGCCTCCATGTGATCCCAACGATAAAGCGGGATTCCCCAATTCTGCCCCCATTGCTGGAAAAACGGATCGCTTTGTCCCATCCCCTCAGGCGGTGAGCCGCCACACCAGTCGAGATGGAACTCCTCGCGGTGGAAAAACACATCGCACGAGTGCCAACTGATTCCGATGGGCACATCACCCATCAATTTCACATCGACCGCATCCGCATGGGCCCGCAGTTCCCGCCATTGCTTGAAACACAACCATTGCACAAACGCGAAAAACCCAAGCCGGTAATCCATTGCCGCCCGGTCCTCAAGCCGGAGTTCCTCTACGTAAGCCCGGGCCTTTTCCGGTGTTTGGGATGATGCCGGCCACTGATCCCAACTGAGCTGCTCGCCATGATGCTCCATCAGGTAGCGGAACAATGCGTAATCCTCCAACCACTCCGACTCCTTCTTCCGGAATGCTGCAAACTCGCGGGTCTGCGCTGACGTGGCTTCATCAAAGCGCGACCAGGCCAGTTCCAACAGGTTCCGCTTCACCCTCCGCACCGTCGGATAGTCCACCCACTCGGCATGAGCTGCTGGCCCCAGTTGCTTACGGATTCGCTCGACATCCGCTGCCAGCAAGCCCGGTATCTCGTCGGAATCGATCGTTAGATAAATCGGATCCAGAGCCGCCGAGGAAATCGCACTGTAGGGGCTTTCTTCCGCCCCATGTTCATTGATTGGCAGAAGTTGGATGAAACTCACCCCATGGTCCGCCGCCCAGTCGATCCACTCCCGCAAGGCCCTTGTATCGCCAATTCCAAGATCTCCCTCGCGGCGGGGAGAGAATGCTGGAACCAGTAAGCCTGCCTGACGTTTTCCGGGTGGGTGCACGGCCGGGAGTCTGTCAGGCTTGTCGCCTCCGTAAATGCAGAAATCAACGCATCAAGGACATCTTTGTTGGAATCACCAACTTTAGGTAGTTCTCTTTTATGATCGACCATCGACTTCTCCTGCCACCCGTTGACGCTGTTGCAAGTGGAACGGGAAATGCAGATCTACCCATATCAGAGCAGTTCCTGCCCAATCACCTCGACCGCCTCGCGGATGCTGATGTCTTTTCCTGCCTCGTTGGCGAGACAAGTCATGCTGACACCATCCAAGCCGCACGGGGTGATGGCAAAGAAGGGAGGGAGGCTCTCTTGGGTGATGTTGATCGCGAAACCGTGCATGCTGATCCATTTGCGGACTCCCACGCCTATGGAGGCGAGTTTGCGGTTTTCTACCCATACCCCGGTAAGTCCATCGCGCCGTCCTGCATCTACCCCGAAGTGCTTGCAGGCGCGGATCAAGGCATCTTCCAACCAGCGGAGATGGGCATGGAGATCGCGACCGCGCGGATTGAGATCAAGGATTGGATATCCCGTCAGTTGGCCGGGGCCATGATAGGTGGCTTGGCCTCCTCGATTGGTTTCGTGAATGGGGAAGGGGAGGGCAGAGGGATCGCGCAAGGATGACTGATCGCGTTGGCGGCCAATGGTGTAAACGGGGTGATGCTCTAACAGGAAGATACGGTCTGTTGCCTCGCCATTCAGAATCGCTTGCACATGATTTTCCTGCAAACGAAGTCCTTCGTCGTAAGCAATCGGTTCCGGGAGATGAATGATTTCGATCATCGGTTAGACGAGGCGGCGTTCGAGGAGTTTTGCCTTGAGGGGATCGGACGCCTGGAGATGGGCCATGGCAATGGCGAGCGCATCCGCCGCATCGGAGGGCGGGGTTTCGGCAAGCCCGAGCAAGGCGCGGACCATGAAGGCGACTTGTGATTTGTCCGCAGTGCCTTTGCCGACGACGGCCATTTTCACCTTCTTGGGCGAGTATTCATAGACGCGCAATCCATGATCGGCCGCGGCGATGAGCGCTGCAGCACGTGCGGCACCCATCGAGATGGCGGTCTGGTGGGATTGCACATAGATGATCCCTTCGACGGCGACTTCATCCGGTTGGAATTTTGTGATGATATTGACCAAATGAGTGCGAATGGCTGAAAGCGCGGCGGATTGGGGAATGTGTTTGGGAATGGAGATTACATCGAAAGCAAGCACATGGGGTTTGCGCGGATCCCCTTCGAGCACGGCATAGCCGGTATTGCGAACGGCGGGATCGATGGATAGGACGCGCATGAAGAGTTACTGGTGATTCAGTCGAAATGATGGCCACCTTCAAGAAGGACGGCGGCAGCTTGCTGGTTCGAACCGAGCGAGGAAACGACTGCCTGCTTGAAGAGTCCGGTGCGAAGGGCTTCAACCGCGGCGACCACCTGAAAACCGGCGGATGCGCCCATCGTTTCACCGATCACGTGTTTGGGAGACCAGCGCGCTCCGTGCCAATCGTTCCATGCAAGCTGCTCTGCATGGTCAAATCGTGAGATGCATGTGCCGCTGTCCACCAGCAGGCTCGAAGTTTCATCACATGCTGACAAGCGTTGTCTCATGGCGATGGCTGCCTCAGGCCGCTCCATTTGGTTGTAGGGGATCGGATCCGGGAGATCGATGATGTTAACCATTCCCTCGCCGGGTTCCATATAAATGGCCGCAGCGCCTTCTGCAGGTGTGAATTGTTTGGAATACAAGCACAGGCCTTCCGCGCTCAACCAATCGATTTCCTCTGCCGCCACCACGATGCATCCATCCACATCTCCCCGCGAGATCCATTCTGCTGCGAGGTCCATTCCGGTTAGAAATCCACTGCCATCGCCTATCAAAGAGTCATTCGGTGCATGGCTTCCAATCATGGCGGAAAGGTGACTGGAGGGGGCATTGAATACAGTTTCAGGAAACAGGATGGGACTTGCCAAGGTGGGGTCGGCCACAACCTCAGCGAAGAATCGGTTCGAGTAATTCACGCATCCATTCGTCAATGTGAGGATCACTCCGACCCGCAGCCCTTCGCGAATGGCGGCAAGGCGTTGCTCACCGAGTGCCTGCAAAGTGGCGGCTGCGGCGAATTTCGAGATGGGGCTGGTCCTTCGGAGGCGGGCTGCTTTGGGGATGCTTGCCCCATCCATCGGCACGCGCAGCACGGGAGTGGAAACCATTTGCTCGCCACAAGGCCGATCGCACATGGACATGGCCGGCCGTTTGCCGGAGCGCATCGTTTCCATCAATGCCTCCACTCCCCAGCCTGCGGCACTCACCGCGCCGGTTCCGGTGATGGCGATGGAGGTGACTTGGCTCATGCTGCGCCCTCCTTTTCAAAGATCAAAGTGGCATTCGCCCCGCCGAAGCCGAATGAATTGGTCAGCACCCGCTGGACGCTTGCGGCGCGGGGAGTTTTCACCAGATCAAAGGTGCAAACGGGATCGGCCGTTCGTGCATTCAGGCTGGCGGGCAGAAATTGTTGCTCCAGTGCCATCAGGCAGATCACGGATTCCACTGCACCGGCGGCTCCTAACAGATGGCCAATCGCGGATTTGGTAGAACTCACCTGGATCGATGCCACCGAATCTCCTGCCCAACGGCGGATGGCATTTCCCTCGGCGATATCATTCAAGGGCGTGCCGGTGCCGTGCGAGTTGATATAATCGATTTGTTCCGGGCTGATGCCAGCCATCTTGCAAGCGCCTTGCATGGTGAGCAATGCAGCATCTCCCTCGGGATGTGGCTGAGTGAGGTGATGCACGTCGGTGGCGGCACTGTAGCCGGTGATTTCCGCGATGATGCGGGCACCGCGGTTTCTGGCAGAGGATGCGGATTCCACCACCAAGAAACCGGCACCTTCGCCGAGCGCAAGTCCGTCGCGATCGGCGTCGAAAGGGCGGGGGATGCCGGATGGGCTGAGAGCTTGCAGGGAATCGAAACCAGCGAAAACCAATTGGCACAAGGCATCGTAGCCACCAGCGAGCACTTGTTCGGCTTGGCCAGAGCGGACGAGGTGGAATGCTTGTCCGATCGCATTGGCTCCCGAGGCGCAGGCGTTCGAAACGATGCGGATGCGACCACCGATGCCGAGATTCCGGGCCATATCCGCCATTTGTCGCTGGGCCTGGTAAGACTCGACCCGTCCGAGTTGCACCCGCCGTTTTTCGCCTCCTGCCATGGCCGCGCGGTAGTAGGCCTCTCCAATCGGCATCGCCGCGGCCGAGGTTCCCACCATCATGGGCATGCGATCTCCGGAGACACCAGCCTGTGCCATGGCTTCCCGGGCCGCCATGGTGGCCATGAGCGTGCTGCGGTCGGTTTTGCCATCGCCAGTCAATGCGACCTGACCGGCTGTGCCCACCCGTTGGCGCGAAACGTCAAACAAGGTGACCGGGGAAAAAGCACTGCGCCCGGCACGGAAACCAGCAGCATTTTCCGCGAAGTCCATACCCATCGGGGACACCACGCCGGCCCCCGTCACCACGACACGGTGGGGACTCGACGATGAGAAGCGGGCAGCTGAGTGGCGGGACCAGGCCAAGGGAAAAATCGTGACGGAAGAATGCTCGGAATCCGCTAGAACCAGTTAAGGCTCGTCACGGCAGGGAAGCCTAGCTAGGCAGGCAGCCGCACCTTGTCAAATGCTCTATCTCCGCTGGTTGGAAACCTTGCACCGATTCGCCGATCAACCCGCCATCTTCCATGACGGGGATACGATCCGGTTTTGTGATCTGGCATCCGCCGTAGAGGCCCTGCCGCGAATCGATTCCCCAGCAATCGCCCGCACCGGAAGCCCGGAGTTTTTCGTCAACATCCTGCGTGCCTGGCGGGATGGCCAGGCAGTGATCCCGATCGAAAAGGACGCGGCCGAACCGGTTCTGAAGTGTCTCCCACCAATCGGTTGCCGCCTGGTCAAACACACTCCGGGCGCATCCGGCATCCCACGCGGGATTTTTCTAAACGATGCGCAAGTGATCGCCGATGCGGAACAAATCGTGGAAACCATGTCGCTCACGCCGGACTTGCCGAATCTGGCAGTCGTTTCGATGGCACATTCTTATGGTTTCTCCAATCTCGTCCTGCCTCTGCTGCTTTTTGGGGTGCCGATTCATTTGGTTTCCGTTCCGTTTCCGCGGATTGTCGAAGCGGCGATGCACCGCCATTCGGCGATGGTCGTGCCAGCCGTCCCTTCCATGTGGCGGGCTTGGCATCGATCCGGCATTCTTCGCACCGCTCCCATCCACCTTGCCATTTCCGCCGGGGCACCGCTGGCACTGGATCTTGAGCAGGCGGTTTTCAGCGAGGCAGGGTTGAAGATCCACAATTTCTACGGGGCAAGCGAATGCGGCGGAATTGCTTTTGATGATTCCGAGACGCCCCGAACGCATGCGGCGATGGTCGGAAGGCCGCTCAGGCGAGTTCAAGTTTCGATGGCGGCTGATGGTCGATTCACCGTGAACAGCGCGGCAGTCGCCACGGGCTATGACGATCCACGCCCGGACGATCAACTGGGTGCCGGGACCTACCTGACGCGCGACAGGGGATTGATCGGGGAAAATGGCGAGATCCACCTGACCGGGACCACCGGTTCTGCGATCAACGTCGCGGGACGCAAAGTGAGTCCGGCCAAAGTGGAGGCAGCCATCCTCGGCACGGGCCTTGTCGAGTGGGTGAAAGTAAGCGGTGTTCCCAGTCCGGATGCCGAGCGATTCGAGGAAATTTCCGCCACCATCGATCAAACCGCCTCCGACTCTCTGGATCGATTGAAATCCATGCTCACCGAACGACTCCAAAGCTGGGAAGTTCCAAGACATTGGAAAATCGACGGCAGTAACCCCATGAAATGAGCAAACTCCACCCAAAGAGGCGACGCTGGTCGACTTCAACGGACCTCTTTCTGTTTACCTCGGATGAATTTCCCCTAAGTTGCCTCTGCCATGACCGATTCCGAAAAACTCGACACGCTGCAATCGGTGGAACTTGCGGAAGGGGTGGAGATCCGGTTGCGCATGGCAGGGCCGCTGCCCCGTGCGGGGGCGTATGTGATTGATTTCCTGATCCGGGTGGCGGTGCTGATGGTCGCCAGCATTCTGATGGTTTTTGCCGGAATTGCTGTCGGTGGCCAGGTGGTAGGAGGCTTGATGCTGCTAATTTGGTTTTTGTTGGATTGGCTCTATCCGGTGGTGTTCGAGGCTGGAAAACGAGGTGCCACGCCAGGCAAGCGGGCAGTGGGCTTGCGAGTGGTGCAGGCCACCGGTTCGCCGATTACCTTCGGACAGGCGGTCATCCGGAATTTCCTGCGTTTTGTTGATGGCATGCCATTGTTCACCTACGCCTTCGGAATGACTAGTTGCCTCGCTACCAAGCGATTCCAACGACTTGGCGATCTGGCAGCGGGCACGGTGGTCATCTACGACCGCATCCCCGGGAGTCCGGCCTCAGCGGCCCCGCCCCCGATCGCGGCAGTACCTTTGCCCGTCGGGCTGTCTGCCGATGAAACCCGGGCCCTCACGCTCTTTCGCGAACGGGCCGGACTCTGGTCGGAAGGTCGGCGCGTCGAAATCGCCGATCAGGCATCCGTCCTCACCGGCGCCACCGGCCTGCCCGGAGTGACGCGCCTCATGGCCATGGCCCACTGGGTGCAGGAAAAACGTGACTGAGACGCTGCCGCAGCGCGGATGACAGGTTGCCCCGGGGGGGGAACCCTACCTTTTTGGGAGGGCCAGGTAGGGCGGCACCGCCGGGGCCGCAGGCGAAACAAGTGCCGAATCACTTCCCAATTCCAATGAACAACGTAGAGGTCGGCGGCATGTCCGGAATCAACAGGCCTTGGGATTCCAAGAGCTTGCCATCAATTTGGCTGTTCCAGTTTTTTTCCAGCTGTTCGCTGAAGCTCCACATCTTCTGGTCATAGCGACCAAGAAAGCGTTGTGCGTCCGTGGGAATTCGAATTCTCACGTCTCGAAGCGTTTCCGATCCATGGAAATTGGCGACCACCAGGAAGGACTGGCCACTTTGATTGTCGTGACGAATGAATGCGTAGATCCAATGTCCTGAGCTGGTCACATCACCCACGCGGCCGAAATAGGGATTTTCCTTATTGAAGTGATTGAGCCCGTAAAATTCCCCGCGAGTGAAGGCCGGGGTTTGGATGACCTTCAGCAATTTGGAATACCAAGCTCGCAGGGCTTTTGGTTCCGCGCCGAGCAAGGCTCCGTCGAAGCTCCCGCCATTGACCCATTTGACGAACTCCGGCATCGAACCATAATCGAAAATGCTGGTGCGCGCGTCATCCGCACCGAAACCCTCTGCGCCCACTGCGGGTTCTCCGACTTCCTGTCCATGGTAAATCATCACAGGACCTCGTCCCATTGAAAAAAGCACGGCTGACACCGGTTTGCCGACCCGCATGCCAAGGCCTCCCCACATTTTTGGATTGGCGAGGCGTATCTCGTCGTGATTCTCCGCGTAGCGAAGGGATTTGTGGAAACGATTGCCGCTAAATGTCAGCGGATCGAGATCGTTTGCCCACTTTCCCGATTCATAAATTCCTTCCAAGACATCATAACTCGGATCATCATATACCGAATCGAATCCAGCCTTCAGCAGGGTATCGAGGACATGAGAATCAGTTAACTTCATCGGATCGTTTTCATAGGCTTCCGCTGTGAAAAACACCTTTTCATTGCGAGCTCGGCAGCGTTTGATCACCCAGTTCCAGAATTCCATTGGGACCATGTGTGCCATATCCACACGAAATCCATCGATGCCCATCTGTTGCCAATAGCTGAAAATCTCATCCATGGTCCGCCACGTTTTCGGGACGTCCTCGGGAGCAGTGTCGGGTCCGGGCAGATGGGAGGTGTCGCGACCTTTTGTGAAGTCATGGCCGTAATTGAGTTTCACCGTCTCATACCAATCGCCAACTGAAGGTTTCCATGAAATCACATTGTTGCCAGTGACCCGGCCGTAATCCCCTTCCGGAGGGAATCGGCCATCGCAGCCGGGATTGCCGGAAGTCGGAAGTTCAAGAGGTGGGCCATTGCCGGCTGCGCTTGGATCCAGATAGAAAAAATGATTGTCCCTTTGGAAGAAGGCGCTGCGATCATCATCCTCGCCGAATGAAAGATCGGGGCGCACATCCGACGCATAGGAACGAGCCACGTGGTTTGGTACGAAATCGATGATCACCTTGAGCCCGTGCCGTTTGCATCGTTCCAGCAGTGCTTTGAACTCATGCATGCGGTTCTCCGGGACCAAGGCGTAATCGGGAGAGACATCAAAGTAATCCCGGATGGCATAAGGGCTGCCGGCAATGCCTTTGAGGATGTCCGGATCGTCTGCAGGGCGATTCGGATAGGAGGTGCCGCTTGCCTGTTCAAGCACCCCGGTGATCCAGAGATGAGTGATCCCAAGATCGCGCAATGAAGAAAGAGCGGCGGGAGTGATATCCGCGAACTTTCCACAACCATTCTCCGCAAGTGTCCCATTCGTTTTGCGGGTCTCGTTGGTATTGCCGAAGAGGCGTGGCAGAAGCTGATAAATGACGGGACGGGGATTGGCTTCCGCCCCGTGAGTGGTCGGGAATGCAGCGATGGCAAGTAGGGAGAGATGGAGGAGCCAGCGTTTCATGACACATGGTAGTGGATGGCTTCCATCAATGGCCCGCGCCGGAGGGTATGCCTACTTTGCCGCCTTGATAATCGACGCGCAAGGTGGCCAGTGAGGCGACGATCATGCAAACACCTCCCGTCAGGATCGCCATCATCGAGTCGCCTCCGAACGCGCTGCCGATCAATGGACCCATGGCGAGCGCCACCAGCACTTGCGGAATGACGATGAAGAAATTGAAGACACCCATATAGAAGCCCATTCGCTCGGCGGGAATGGCTGACGAGAGCATGGCATAGGGCATGGAGAGGATGGAAGCCCAGGCGATGCCAACGGCTGCCATCGAGCCAAGCAGGACATATTGATCGCTGACAAAGCGGGCAGAAATCAGTCCTACAGCACCAATCAGCAGGCAAACAACGTGAATGGTTTTCGCGGAGATATAACGGGCGATCAAAAGAAGGACGAAGGAGAACACAAAACAAACGAAGTTATAGGTGGCGAAGCAAATGCCGGTCCAGGCACCTGCGGTTTCGATCACCTTGTTCCACGCGGCCTCATCCGCCGGATTGCCACCGAATACTTGCCGTGCCGTGGCCGGGGTCCAATAGATCCACATGCAGAACAAGGCCACCCAGGTGAAGAACTGCACAACCGCGAGTTGACGCATGGTTTTCGGCATGGAGGAAAGCCCATGAACCAACTCGTTGAGAAAACCGCCGAGTCC
>JBBARN010000157.1:0-12118 GCA_040399845.1 Luteolibacter sp.
TCGGCCCCGCAGGCCACTTTGCGCGCTTGCGATTGCTGGATCCGGATCGTTATGCGGATCTTGATGCCTTTCTAACAGAAACCGAAACCTATGCCCCGCTAGCAGAGGCGGTTGAGATTCTGAAACAAGGTGGAATGCCAAAGGATGTGCACGGGTTTGCAAGTCGTTCGTCCCGTGCCGCGCGGCAACTTGAGGCATTGCAGGCAGGCGATGAAACGGCACGTCCAGCGCTGGTAGCGGAGATGATTGATTCCTTTGGCACCGGCCGTGTCCTGTTCCGCAACACCCGCGAACGCCTGACCGGATTTCCTGCCCGCCATCCGCATTTGCATGCTTTGGAAGATGGTGCCTCGCCTTATCTCTGGCTTGCGGAGTTAATCAAATCCCTCCCCGAGCACGACAAGATCCTACTCATCACCAGTTCGCCCGAGGCATCGATTTCCGTGCAAGAAAAACTGCTCGAAATTCTCTTGGTGGAGTCCGCGTTGTTTCATGAGGAACTCACCTTGCTGCAGCGCGATCGCAACGCCGCTTGGTTCGCAGATCCTGAAGGTGCGCGCATTCTGATCTGTTCGGAAATCGGCAGCGAGGGCCGCAATTTCCAGTTTGCCCGGCATCTTGTGTTGTTTGGCCTGCCGCGCGATCCCGAGTTGTTAGAGCAACGTATCGGCCGCCTCGATCGTATCGGCCAGACCGGCGATATCCACATCCACGTCCCCTATGGAGTGGGGAGTCGCTCCGAGTTTCATGCGCGATGGTTGCACGAAGGGCTGGATGCATTCACGCGCCCGCTCAAGGGTGCCACGGCACTCGCGGCCGAACTCTTGCCGGACCTCGATGCGCTCGATGAGGACGCGCCGGAAGAATTCGATGCCTTTCTCAAACGCAGCCGCGCCTGCAAACAACGCGTGGAAGCGGAACTCGCCAGTGGCCATGATCGACTCCTGGAACTCGGCGCGCCCGCTCCGGAAAAATCCGCTGCGCTGTTAGATGATATCCGGGCTGCGGATGAAAGTCCGCGCTTCGAGCGATTCGTCGTCCGCCTCTTCGATCAACTCGGACTCGATGTCTCCGACCTCTCGCGGAGGAGTTATCATTTTCATCGCGGCCAACGCCACAGCGAAGCCTTTGCCGATCTTCCGGAAGAAGGCCTCTCGGGCACCTTTGACCGGACTGCCGCGCTGGCCCGCGAGGACCTCACTTTCCTCACGGCGGATCATCCGGTTCTGTTAGGCGCGCTGGAACATTATCTCGACAGCGAGTCCGGCAATGCCTCCTTCGCCCTCTGGAAGTCCGGCGAGGGCAAAGCCATCCTGCTCGAATGCGCCTTCGTGTTGGAAACCCTGGCACCCACGCGTTTGCACATGGACCGTTTCCTTCCGCCCACAGTCATCCGCGTGGTGGTGGATCATCAGGGAAACCCCTTCGCGCCCACCATCCCCTCCGCCATCCTCGCCGTGGGCGATCCGCGCAAGCTCGTCATGCAGGAAACCTTCCGCCGCGAGCTTTTCCCCAAAATGATGTCCGCCGCTCAGGCCCTTGCAGGCACCGCATCCAGCACCCGAATCGATGCCGCAAAGGACCTCGCCCGATCCACCTTGGAAACCGAAATCGCCCGCCTAGAAGACCTTGCCACCCGCAATCCACAAGTATCCCCCGGCGAGATCCAATCCCTCAAACAAACCCGCGACGAAACCCTCGCCGCACTCGTTTCCCCCCGCGTGAGACTCGATGCCCTGAGGCTGATCTGGCGGGTTTGAGAGCGCTCTTGATAGTAGTTGGGACAATCTGTCCCAACTAGCCCCGGGACAGGATCGCTACGGAAAATGGACGGCGAAGATGTTTTCGGCTGCAAATCCCCAAGAATTTCTTCAAACTCTTAGGGAGGTCCGCTTGCATGTATAAGAAATCAATTGTCTCAGCGCTAACGATGCCCTAATCTCAATGGGTCGATAAGGCAGTCCAAACCGGAAAATCGCAAACAAAGCACGCTATATGGCCAGAAAGCTCGATCAATATGGAATTCCGGAACTAACCACTTTAGACAGTCAGCTTGAAGAGTTCTGTCGGAATCTCGATCTCCACGATAATGAGGAGAATGAAAGCGGAAAAAACCTGACGATGTTGCTTATCTATCGAGCGATCGGAGGAATCGAAGGAGCAGGGGTATTCGGATTCGCAGAACAGGTTTGGGATTTGGAGGGAACTCTTGATGCATTCAAGACGATAGGATGTGAAGAACTCGCCGGAAGAATCGAACATATGAATGCGAATGACTCTTTGATCACCGACGTAAAGGTCCGCAGAGAAATGGAAGACGATGTTTACGAACTCCTTCAGACCGCATCTGAAAAGCTATTGGAGTTCTGGAAGAAGGGTTGACTTGGGTGTTCCTCACACGCGGTTCGAGACCCGCGGCGAAATGAATTTCGCGCTCCAATTGGGCCGACCCATCGAACGGGAGTGCGCAGGCCGGAAAGTTTTCATGGACTCGGCTGGATCCGTGGTTCTTCTGGCATGCATTCTGATGGAAATCCGGAATCTGGGTTCATTGGGGCCCTGATGGTTGTTCCGCGTTTGTTCTTGCCTCGACGCTTTTCGCAGCAAGAATCCGCGCCCCCGCGCCGCGGTTCCACCCCATGAGCGAACATCCAGCTTCCCCAGTCATTTCCGAAAACGCCAGCGTCGAGCAAATCGGCGAGATCCTGCGTTCCCACCAATCCTTTGTGCTTCTCAGCCATGTCCGACCGGACGGTGACGCGATTGGTTCGCAGTTGGCGCTCGGATTTTCGTTGATGGCGATGGGAAAAAGTGTCCGTCTCGTCAATGAGGATGGCCTGCCGGAAAACCTTGCGTTTTTGCCGGGTTCCGAGCGGATCGAGTCACCGCCAGCGGAGCCTTTGGACATCGAGGTTGCGATTGCGCTCGATACCGCCACCAAGCCCCGGCTCGGGGATGCGGCGTTGCATGCGGCGTCCAAGGCGAAGGTGTGGCTCAACATTGACCACCACGTTTCCAATCCGAAATACGGCGACTTCAATTTCATCGATTCCACGAGCCCTGCGACCGGGCAGATTCTCTATGATCTCATCACCCAGCTCGGCATGCCGCTGCCGGCCGAGACCTGCGATGCGATCTACGTGGCGGTGTCCACGGATACGGGATCTTTTCAGTATCCGTCCACCACGGCGAAGACCTACGAAATGGCGGCCGATCTCACCCGTCGCGGGGTGAATGTGGGAGATATCAATTCCAAAACCTACGATGATCATCCCTATCGGCGTCTTGAGTTGATGCGCGCCTTGCTCAACACGCTCGAGCGAAGTGAAGACGGAGTCTTGGCACACTGGGAGCTCCGCGACCAGACACGCATCGATCTTGCGTTGCGTCCTGAAGACAGCGAGGGGCTCATTGATGTGATCCGCGCGATCCGCGGGGTGCAGCTTGCAGTGTTCTTCGAAGAGCTGGAAGGGGGCAAGATCCGTGTTTCCATGCGCTCGAAAGACAAGCGCCTGGATGTTTGCAAAATCGCCCTTGAATTCGGCGGTGGCGGACATGCCTTGGCGGCGGGCATTCGCATGAAGGGGCCCTTGGAAGATGCCAAGGCGCTGGTTCTTGCGGCGATCCGCAAGCGCATTGATGAAGTGGCGGCTGATGCCTGAGCTTCAAATGGTTAGATTTTTCCGAACGGCTGCGAGTGCCGCTTCCTTGATTTATTGATATATGAAACCGAATCCCATGGACATGAACGGCCCGAGCGGCGTGCTGCTGATAGATAAAGCCCCCGACATGACATCGCATGATGTGGTGGCGATCGCCCGGCGTGCGCTCAATACCAAAAAGATCGGTCATTGCGGCACGCTGGATCCGATGGCGACCGGCCTGCTGATGCTGGTGGTGGGTCGTGCCACCAAGATCCAGGACCTGCTGATGAGCGAGGCCAAGGAGTATGTCGGCACCATGACTTTGGGAGCGGTGACGAGCACGCAGGACCGTCAGGGTGAGATTCTGGAGGCGAAGGAAGTCCCGGCGTTTTCCGAAGCGGAAATCCGCAATGCCTTCGATGGATTCATGGGCGATTTCGAGCAGATCCCGCCGATGGTTTCCGCAATCAAAAAAGACGGGGTTCCGCTGTACAAGCTGGCGCGTAAGGGTCAAACCATCGAGCGCGATCCGCGTCCGGTCAGCGTCACCGGCTATCAGGTCACCCGCATCGAGCTGCCGGAGGTGGACTTTGTGGTGAATTGCTCGAAGGGATTCTACGTCCGCACCTATGCCCATGACATCGGCGAGCGTCTCGGTTGTGGCGGGCACCTGAGTGCGCTGCGTCGCACCCGGTCCGGAAAGTTCACTCTCGATCGTGCGGTCACTGTCGCCGATCTCAAGACGGCGCCTCGTGAGGATTTGCTCAAGGCGATGGTTTCGCTGGCGGAGATCTCGCTCATGCGCGGGGCTTGAAGCAGGGGCTGATGGACGGCCTTGCCGCGCTGTCACAAAGGGATTGCCATCATGAGAATCATCGCCGGAAAAGCGGGTCGCATTGCCATCAAGGTGCCACCGGCGGTGGCGCGTCCGACCACGGATTTTGTCCGCCAGGCGGTGTATTCGATCCTTGCCGACCGGGTGGAAAACGCACGGGTTCTCGATCTTTACGCGGGTTCCGGAGCCATCGGCCTCGAGGCCCTGAGCCGGGGAGCCGCGTCCTGCGTGTTTGTGGACGAGCACCATCAGGCGTGCCGGGTCATCACGGAAAATCTAACGAAAACCCGGCTGGAAGGCGGCCGCGCGGTGAAGTCCGATGTGCTGGCATTCCTGAAGCGTGAGATGGGCAGCTTCGATTTGATTTTCGCCGATCCTCCCTACTGGAAACATTACGGTGAAAAGGATCACGTGGGCGCACTTCTGAAAAGCGGCTTGATTCCACCAAGGTTGGCGGCGCGTGGGCTTTTCATTGCGGAGGTTTCGTCCAATCAGCCATCGCCGCTTGCCGATGAATTGGATTTAACCGATCGGCGCGAATACGGCGGCAGTGCGATCTTGTTTTATGCGATCAAACAGTCCGGAAACGAGGACGCCGGTGAATGATCCCTTGCTGGGCTTGCCGGATGGTGGATGCGGGGCTAGGGATGCGGTGTTGAAATTGCATCTGACAGCCATCGTGGCGATGACACCGGACCGGATTATCGGGCGTGGGGGCGCTTTGCCATGGCACCTGCCCGAAGACCTCGCCTTTTTCAAGCGCACGACATCCGGGCATCCGGTGGTGATGGGGCGCAAGACCTATGAATCGATCGGGCGTCCGCTGCCGAAGCGCCGGAACATCGTGCTGACCCGTGATGCCTCGTGGTCCGCTCCCGGGGTGGAGGTGATTCATCGTCCGGAGGATTTGATGGAGTTGGAGGGCATCCACGGCACGGTCTTCATCATTGGCGGATCCGAGATTTACGCCGCCTTTTTACCGATCATCGACGAACTCCTGGTGAGTCATGTGCATGAGCACCATGATGGAGACACCCGGTTGCCGGATTTTGAGCGGATGTTTCCGGTTTCCGAGGTCGTGGAAATCCACGATGACTTCGAAGTCCGCCGTTGGAGCCGCGGGGGCTGATGGGGCGACCAGGGTTCAATCCACTTTGCCGGGCGCAGCTGGAGAATTGGCGCTTTCGAGGCGTTGTTTGAACTCTTCGTATTGGCGCTTGAGTTCCGGATTGTTCTTCGAGCCGATTTCCATGATCGCTGGAAACAGCACGATGGTCTTGGTCATCACTGCGAAGAAGAGGACGAAGACATAGGAAACCACGCGGATGGGTTTCATGGGAGTGACGATCACGCGATGTCCGCCGGCATGATCCCACAGCGGTTTGCCAAGGCGGCGAGCGGTGAAAAAGCACATGATTTGGCAGATCAGGCAGACGATGTCCCAGCCGAAGCCGATGCCCAGAAAGAGCACTCGCGACGAGCGATGGGTGGCCTCACCGAGGCTGAGCAGCGAGCCATCATTGTTCACCACCCGCAGGCCGAGCAGCCACTTGCCGGGAGTGCTGCCGAAGCGATGGATCAGAAAAGTTTCCAACACAAACCAAGGCACATAATGCATTAGCATCACCCATGGGTTCATGAGGGTGGCGGTGAGGTCCCTGCCTGCAGCGACCATGAGGAGCCACCAGATCATGGAGAACAAATTCAGATCGATCCAACGTGCCCAGAACCGGCGCATGGAGTGCGGGCCCTCGGCGTCTGGCAGGACCGGAGGTGGCGGCTTGGATGCGGGCGCGGCGGCGACCTCGCGGGTGTCCGTGATTTCGGTGCTGGGATCCGGAAATTCCAATTCGATCGGATTTTCGAACTCGCGTTGGAACAAATCGATTTCGCGAAGCGGTTTCCATGCGGGCAGGCCTTCATGCCATGCGGGCGTGTCGGCATCGAGTTCCCCGGCTTCGATTTTCTTGCGGACTTCGAAGTCGTGGATGGGGCCGGATTTCTCTCCGTCTTTGATGATCCAGATGTCCATGATTCAGAGGTTGCGCAGGGATTTGGCGGCATCGCTCCGGGCTGCGAAGAATGCAGGCACCAGTGCGGCGATCGAGCAAAGCACGAAGGCCATGAGGCCGATCACTGCTTGTTCGGCTGGATTGTTGAAGGCGGGCAGCACGCCAAAGCCAGTGAAGGATGCGGCGAAGGGATCGAAACCCGCACTGCGGAAGAGGACTTGGATTTCGCCACGGAAATGGATGACGATGCGGCCGAGGGCAATGCCGAGCGCGGAGCCTAACAAACCGAGCAGCATTCCCTGATAGAGAAACACGCGGACGATCTGCCCGGGCGTGGCTCCGAGGGCCTTCATGACGCCGATTTCCCTGCGCTTTTGAATCGTGACGGTAAACATCACTGCCATCATCGAGAAGGCCGATACCAATACAATGAATGAGAGGGCGAAATACATCATCACCCGTTGTTGATTGATGAGCCCGAAGAAGGTGGCGTATTGATCCCCCCAAGTGAGCAGCGACCAATCGGGTCCGAGCTCTGAGCGCAGCGAGTTGGCCACGGGTTCTGCGGCGTAGGCGTCATCGAGGCGGAGTGCGACGCCTTGCACGGCCTCGCCCAGACCGGCGAGGTCCTGGGAAAGAGGCAGCGGGATGAACAGATCGGGGGTGACGGCCATCTGCGATGCCTGATAGACGCCGATGACTTTTGCTTCCTTTGGCAGCACCAATTGATCGAGCCCTTGCAGGATCTCGCTGTTCATTTCCTTGGCGTTGGTGGTTTCCAACGCGGCGACGGCCTGTAGGACGTTCGCTTTGGCTTCCGCATCGAATGCATAGATGCCAGCAGTTTCATCCTTCTCGTTTTGTTCGAGGGCGGAGAGCAGCGAGTTGAGCAAATCCAACTCCGGTTTGCGGACATCGGGGCTGTGGAGCTCGTTGAACTGATTGTAGATCGCCTGCAGGGTATCGATCGCGATCACGGACTTGCCGCCCTGTTCTTTCCATGCTCCCGAGAGCGCGGTGGTGGCGGATTTCCACTTCTCCCCAGCCGCCTCGCGGAGCGGGGGCTCCTTGGTGGTTTTGAAAACCCGCATGACTTCCTCCACATTGCGGGTGGAGAGCAGGCGGATCGTATCCCCGACGCGGAGGGCGAGTTGCTCGGCGAGCACGGAGGAAACCACGGCGCGGTCGTCGATGCCGAGATCGGCCGACGAGTCCGGATGGTTTTCCTTGTCGAGCATGCGCGAGATGCCCTCGACCTGGGCGGGATCCGAGGTATCGATGCCGCGGAACATCACCGGGCGCTGCCAGGATTGCACATCGACGATCACATTGTCCGAGACGAAGGCCGTGGCAGCCTCCACCCGGGGCAGCGTGGCGGCCATTTTCGCCGCTTCCTGCCAATCTTCCATCGGACCGTCGCTGAGCCCCGCCGCGCTATGGCGGAGGAGGATGTGCGGGGTGAAACCCAGCAAGCGTCCCTTCACGTCGCGCTCCATCCCGGCATAGACCGCCATCACCACCACCAGCACGAGCACCCCCAGCATCACGCCGATCAGGGAAATCAGGGTGAAGGAGGAAAGCATGGACCGGCGCGGATTGAGATAGCGCCGGGCGAGCAGGAAACTGAAGGAACGTCGTTTGATAGGCGCTAGCTAACCTCGGATGATGACTAGGGCAAGAGCTTCCGGCGGGATCCATCAACTGCCGCGATAGGTGCTGAAGGACCATGGACTGCAAAGCAGCGGCACATGGTAATTGGCAGCGGGGTCTGCGATGTGGAAGCGGATGGGCACCTGATCGAGGAAACCGGATTCGTTGTTGAAATAGGCACCGATGTGGAAGGTGATCTCGTAGGTTCCGGCGATCATCGATGCACCGGACAAAAGCGGCGCATCCGTGCGGCCATCCGCATTGGTGACGGTGCGTTCCAACAAAACACGCTGGCCCTCTTCGAGGCGGTGGATTTCCACGGCGATGCCCGCTGCGGGTTTTCCGTGGGCCGTATCGAGGACGTGGGTGCTGATTTTGCCGGGCATGGTGTCAATCGGGGATGAGGTCCTTGAGTCTCAATAGGGTGATTTTTCCGATTTCGGAAAGGGCGGTGGAGATTTCCGTGGTCTCATCCTGGTGGAGGCGGAGCTGCATGGCTTCGAGGATGGAGTCCACCTTGTTGAGCCTGGCGCAGATGATGAAGGGGAAACCGAAGGTCGCGAGATAGGCGGAGTTGAGCTCGCCGATGCGCGCGATGGTGGCGGCATCCGCATCCGCAAGGCCTGCGCTGGCCTGCTCGCGGGTCGATTCCGCGGTGAGTTGTCCCAAGCGGGCAAGGCGCCCGGCGAGATCCGGGTGGGCGCGGATCAGTTCGAGTTGCCGGGCAAGCGGACTGGCGGCCACCGCGCCATTCATCGCAGCGTGCAGCGCCGCTGTGCTGTCGAATGGGCGCTGATCTTCTACGGCCTCCGCCACCCAAGGCGAATGCTCGAACACGCCACCCAGAGTGTGGATGAATTCGTCGGCGGTGAGCTGGTTGATTTCCGCGAGCGTCGGCATGAGGGGAGGGGGGATGCTCGTGGGCCGATCAATTGGCGGGGAAAATGATTTCCTGATCACTGCGGGAGCCACCGCCAAAGCTGTCGCCGATGTCCTTGGTGGTCACGAAGAGCATGAGGGAAATGAGCAGAAGGGCGCAGGCGGTTTGCAGGATTTCCAGGGCCTTGGCCTTGACGGGGCGGCCGGTGATTTTCTCAAGCAGAGCCAGCGTGATGTGACCGCCATCGAGCACCGGGAAGGGCATCATGTTGAGCACCGCGAGGTTTACATTGAACAGCACCATGAAGGCAAGGATGCGCCGCCAGCCATCTTCTGTCTGCAGGAGGTGATACTGCATCTTGGCAATGCCAACCGGTCCGCTGAGGTGGTCCACGCCGATGCTTGAATCCGACGCGACGACGCTGGTGATGGTGACCCACATCATGTTGAGGCTGTCCATGACCTGTTGGATCGGACCGGGGTGAACGATGCGGGTATCGACTTCCGACGACGCATCCCAAGCGATGCCAACCATGGGATCGCGATCAGCGGGTTGCACGGGTTTCTCCGGCGTCACCTCGACTTCGCGCGACTTGCCATCCGGGGATGTGACGGTGAGTTTGACCGTCTGCCATTGTTTCTCCTTGAGATACATGGCGAACTGCATGCGGCTGTGGAGCTTGGTGCCATCGATCGCGACGAGCCGATCACCCTTGCTGAGGCCCACATCGGCGGCCGGGCTGTTTTTGCTGACATCCGCCACCACGAGGGGGCTTGCGGTATCGATGCCGACCTGGCGGAGCTCGCCGCGTTTGAATTTCAGCAGGCGCTGGAACCAATTGGTGTTGCCGGTTTCGAATCCGGAGACGAGTTCGAGCGGGGCCGAGTGTCCTTCGCGCTCGACGATGAAAGTGATCTTGTCGCCGCGGCTGAGGATGATGCGCTCCGAGATGGAATCGAGCGAGCCGGCGAAACCATGGACTTCCTCGCCGTTGATGGCCGTGATCTTGTCGCCCGGAAGAAGCCCTGCTTTGGCGGCGGGGCTGCCCTTTTCGACGTAACCGATTTCCTGCGAGGGGATGAAATCCTTGGGCTTGCCAATCTTCCAAACGACCACTGCCGAGAGCAGGGCAAGCAGCAGCGAGAACAAAGGACCGGCAAAAGCGACGATGATTTTATCAAGCGGGGTGATCGCTGGCAGGGCTTTGCCGGGTTTTTCGCCCCCTTCGATCGACTCCATCGGGGCCATTTGGGGCAAGGCAACGAAGCCACCTGCGGGAATCCAGCCGAGTCCGAATTGCACACCGTTGACTTCCTTTTTCCAAATCGGTTTGCCGAACCAGATCTGGAAGCGGTCGATCTGCAGCCCACGCCATTTGGCGGCCCAGAAGTGGCCGAGCTCGTGAACGAAGATGATGATGTTGAAAACCGTAATGACGACGGCAATCAAAATGATCACTTGGATGAATGTGGGAAGGTTGGACATGCGTTGGGCGAGGGAGCTTGCGGAACTTAGCGTCTCCGGACCCTCCGGCAAGTTCATTAAAATTCGCAAATTTTCTCCAGCGGCAGAGCGTGGGCGAGGATTCTGCGCGAAGTGGGTCCTGCGATGCATCCAGTCGCTCGCCACAGCGCTCGCTGGCGAGCTTCGATCCATCTCTCCACAGCCCAGGACAACCTGTTTTCCCAGTTTGACTTCTGCAACCAAGTAATGAACCCTTACTCCATGAAAGCTCTCGACACCTTGACCATCACTGAGAAAGGACAGGCACAGTTTCCGGCCAGTTGGCGCAAACTCGCGGGGCTGATGCACGGTGGGCCCTGCGATGTTCGGGTGCTGGATGATGGGCGGCAGAGCCTGTTGATTACCCCGCGTCCTCAAAAACGGCGGGGTGCGGTCGGATTGCTCGCACACCTGCAATGCCAGTCCGTCGCCTTTCCCAAGGTGGAACGCCATACCATGCCGTTCAAATGAGCTTCCTAATTGATACCAACCTCATTTCGTTGTGTCATAAGAAGCACCTTCCCGCCAAATTCAAGGCATGGCTGCGGAAGAACGAGTCGGATAGTTTCATCAGTTCAGTAACGATTGCGGAAATGCGCTATGGGGTGCAGCTGGCAGATGCCAGTCACCAACCGCTGCTGAGTCAGCGGGTAGCCCGGACCGAAGTCGATTTTGCTGAGGCGATCGAGCCGGTTGATACCGAGTGCCTTCTGGAGTGGAAGCGGGTTTTCACGTTCCTGAAATCGATTCGCCGAACCTTACCGTGTGAAGACACCTTGTTGGCCGCTCAATGTCTTGCCAAAGGGCATATTCTCGTGACGGACAACGCCAAGCACTTTGAGTTGCTCCTCCCACTCGGTTTGGTGATTGAAAATCCGCTGGAGTGAATTCACTCCCTCCGACCTTGGCGTCGCTTTTGGGCTGCCCCGGATGCAATTGGCTGTCGATGGAAATCCCGTGTTGGAAAACTTGTGGCGTTTGTACCCCTTTGTCTACCCGGGCGTAGGTGGTAAAATGTTGCTAGAGTCAGTGATCCGGGAGATTGATAGCCATTTTTGGGAGTGCCAATCAATTATCTAAGATAGGAGTCAATCCCAACGGATTTGAACCACGCGTTCTTCGGTTATCAGTCCTTTATTGTCACATTCTTGGCAAGGAATCGGATTCCCGTGGCAAACGGGACATTGAACAATCTGGTCGAATTTTTTGAGTTGGTAGGTCGTTCCGCTTTTGACTCGATTCCGAAAGGTAGTGGCTGTAATCGGAGCTTGGATGGTGTAAATCCGCACCTTTTTATTGGCGCCGAGCACCGTTGTATATTCATAGGTTCGTCCTGAATCTTGGACAAGTGCTTTGAAAGTGGCTCCATCCGCTCGGTCGGCATTGTCGCCGACAAGCATAATGGGTTCGCTTGATAAGTCGATATCGACCAGTTTCCCGATTCCTATCGTTTGCCTTACTGTGACTGTTGACTCGGCATTCCAGCCCTCATTTTCCTCCACTTCTTTGAACAGTGTATTTAGCTCTTTGGAATCTTTGGGGCGGCGCAACTTTTTATCTGTAAAAGTTTCCAGGATGGATTTGGAGGCTGATT
>JBBARN010000158.1:0-11865 GCA_040399845.1 Luteolibacter sp.
GGAACCACACTCACTGTCGATAACAGCAGCAGCAACAACTCCGCTATGGATCTGGGAACCGGACTCATTACCGGGGACGGGGGGATCATCGCCACCGGAACAAGCACCAACAGTTTTGGCTTCAAAGGGGCCAATACTTACACGGGTGGTACGACTCTCGGCGGAGCGGGGCTCTTTATTCCTACCGGAAGCTCCACGGGCTCTGGCGCTGGAACGACCAATGGCGTCTTTGGAACCGGAACACTCACCTTGGGCAGCATTTCCATGCGTTCCACGAATACGGCGGACATTACCATCGGGAATACCCTCATCCTCGGCGGCAATCTCACGGCAGTCACTGCAACTTCCGAGAAGAACCTCATCTTTTCCGGACCTGCCACTTTGACAGGAAGTCGGACGATCACTTCACAAGTGGGATCCACGGTCGCGGGGAAAACCCTCACATTCTCCGGTGTGATCGGAGACGGTGGCAACAATTTCGGGATCACCAAGGAAGGCTCAGGGGTATTGCTCCTGACAGGTGCGAACACCTATGCAGGGACCACCAACGTCAACGCCGGAACCCTCTCCATCACCGATAGCTCCGCGCTCGGCAGCACCACCGGTGCCACCACCGTCAATGGTGGCAATGGAGCGAATTCGGTGATTCTCAATTTGTCTGGTGCCTCCTCGGATCTGACGATTGCAGAACCACTCAATTTCTTTGGAAATGCGACGGGGCGTGCCCGCCTGTCTAACGACAGCGCGCGAGATCACACTTTGACCGGTCCAATCGATGTCAGCAGCGACACGAATTTTGCGCAGTTCTACTCTGACGGGGCTGGATCCGTCACCGTAAGCGGCGATGTCACGGGGACGATGTCCACCGGAGTGGCATTCGTCCTGCGCGGTGGTTCAACCAGCTTGTTGAACCGTTTGACTGGCAACATCAACTTGGTCGGAAACATAACGAAGACCGATGGCGGAGTCTGGGTGTTGGGAGCGCCCGGAAAGACCTACAGTTGGACGGATACGGGCGTTGCGAACGGCACCTTGAGGATAGGTGCGGCCAATGTCCTTCCTTCCACGACCCTTGTCATCATGGGGAATCCAACTGGTGGATCGACAGGAATCCTCAATCTGAGTGGATTCGATCAGACCGTCGCGGGCCTGATTTATAATGGTCAGGGCTCCTCCACCGGCACCCGGACGATCACCAGCTCCACGTCGGCAGTCCTTACGGTCGATAATGCCACCGACTCCATCACCACCGGCTTGAGCTCGGGCAACAACACCATCGTTTTGACCGGCGCCCTCGGGATCACGAAACAAGGAGCGGGAGCACTGACACTGAATGGAGTCAATACCTACAGCGGCAATACCACCGTCAATGCAGGCATCCTCTCCCTGACCAGAGCGGCAAGTCCTGCTGACGCGAACACTGGGAATGATGCATCCACAGTCGCCATCGCCGCCACTGCGGGCGCCATCTTGGACCTGGCTTATACCGGCACCGACGAAGTGGACAAACTCTTCATCGGTGGCGTCCAAAAAGCTGCGGGCGTTTGGGGGGCTATTGGATCGGGAGCGCCCAACACGGATGCCAAAATCACTGGCACCGGCACCCTGACCGTCGCAACAGGACCTGTAGCGGGCTACACCTCGTGGGCGACCACCAACGCAGGTGGCGAAGCAGCAGATTTGGACTTCGATAAAGATGGTGTCTCAAACGGTGTGGAGTTCTTCATGAACGCTCCGGCTGGCTTCACCGCCAATCCACAGCTCAATGGCTCAAACTCGATCACTTGGCAAAACGGTGGAAACATCCCCGCATCTGCCTATGGAACACAATTTGTAATCCAGACATCCTCGAACCTCTCAACTTGGAATGATGTTCCGGTAGGGAATCTCACCACCAATACCGATGGGCCGGGAGGATCCGTCACCTACACGCTCACGGGAGCAGCTCCACGCTTTGTGCGGATGAAAGTCACGCCCAATTGAGCTGGGCGGTTTTGAATCATGAGTAGACTGTGGGGCGATAATCGGCGAACGATGATCGAACTCGCATTTTAATTGAGAGCCCAGGTGAAAACCTGGGCTTCTCATACATCATCCGTATTTTGGGTTTTCATGTGCGATTTGAGCATGCTCAATCAGAGTCAGATGCGATGGATGAAAAATCCGCAGGAAATCCCAACCATCCAGAAGCTCCCGCGATCCATTCATCAACACCATGAAAACCCTTTTTCTGCTCTTCCTCTTTTGCGCCTCCTTGGTGCACTCAGCCGATTCGAAACCGAACGTCATCCTCATCATTTCCGACGACCATGGCTTCAACGATTACGGCTTCATGGGTCACCCCACGGTGAAGACCCCGCATCTCGACCGCATGGCTGCCGAGAGCCTGCTTTACAACCGAGGCTATGTGATGCCGGTCTGCTCGCCCACGCTTGCATGTTTGCTAACAGGAAAAATGCCGGAAAAAAACGGGATCACCGGCAACGATCTCGCTGGCGAACGTTCAAAGCCCGGTCAACGCGAGGCCCTGGCGGGTAGATTGCACGCGAATTCCCTCATGCTTCCCAAGGCACTCACCGATGCGGGTTATCTTACGTTTCAAACGGGCAAGCTATGGAACGGAACCTTCAAAGACTTCGGGTTCACCCACGGCATGACCAATACCGCTGGCCGCCACGGCGATGCGGGCTTGGACATCGGACGCAAGGGCATGCAACCCATCTATGATTTCATCGAGACCGCGAAGTTAGAAAACAAACCATTCTTCATCTGGCATGCTCCTTTCCTCCCGCATACCCCGCACAACCCATCCCCGAAGCGCCTTGCAAAGTACAAGGGCAAGGGCCCCACGCCAGCGGCGGAGAAATACTTTGCAATGGTCGATTGGCTCGACGAAACCACCGGCGAACTGGATCAGTATTTGGAGAAGAACGGTCTTAAAGAGAACACGGTGATTCTCTACCTCGCCGACAATGGTTGGGATGCAGCCCGCGGCTACAAATCCAACCGTGCCAAGCTCTCGCCCTATGAAATGGGCATCCGCACACCGATGTTCGTCCGCTGGCCCGAAAAACTGAAACCCGCTCGTGACGACTCGACTCTTGCCCACGTGATTGATTTTGCGCCGACCATTCTCGACATCACCGGCGCGAGAAAGCCTGACGACCTTCCCGGCCTCAATCTCACCGATCGCACGGCGATGATGGCTCGCAAAAACGTTTTCATCGAGGCTTACACCCATGATATCGCCGACCTCAACGATCCCGCAAAAAGCCGCATCGCAGATGTGGTGATCGACGGTTGGTGGAAGCTGATCGTCCCCGGCGCGGCCAAGCCGGACAGGCCGTTTTCCGGTGTCCCGGACACCACCGTGCTCTATGACCTGAAAAACGATCCTCTGGAAAAACGGGATCTCGCCTCAGAAAAACCCGGCGAGATTGAACGGCTCAAAGCCCTGCTGGCCGCTACCCGCAAGTAAACCGCCGTGTCCATGAAGCTTTTTTCAATCATCCTTTTGCTGTGCGTTTCTTGGTTTGCGCAAGCCGCACCGCCGAACTTCCTGCTCATCATCGCCGACGACTGCACTTACCGCGATCTCGGCGTTTATGGTGGGCAGGCGAAAACACCGCATCTTGAAAAACTCGCGGGTCAAGGCATGAAGTTCAACCGTTGCTTCCAAGCCGCATCCATGTGCTCGCCCACGCGGCATGCACTTTACACCGGCCTCTATCCGGTGAAGTCCGGAGCCTATCCAAACCATACGATGGCCTATGACTGGGTGAAGAGCATCGCCCATTACTTGCAATCCGCAGGCTACACCACTCATCTATCCGGCAAGACACACATTCATCCGAAGTCCGTTTTTCCATTCAAATATTCTGCGCGTGCCGACGACGGAAATCCCGACCCCGCCGCGTTTGCCACCGCACTCGAACGCAGCACGGAGACAAAACAACCTTTCCTCTTCATCGCCGCCTCGAACGAGCCACATGGACCATGGAACAATGGGGATCCCTCGAAGTATCCCCCCGAGTCGCTGAAACTTCCGCCCGTGTTGGTCGATACACCGGACACGCGCAAAGGCTTTTCCAAGTATCTCGCGGAAATCACCTACTTCGATTCGCAGGTCGGCGAACTCGTCGGACTTCTCGATCAATCACCCCATCGCGACAACACGCTCGTCATCGTGCTGAGCGAGCAGGGCAATGCGTTCCCCTTCGCAAAGTGGACCTGCTATGACGTCGGCCTCGCAAGCGCGTGCATTGCCCGCTGGCCCAGCAAGGTGAAGCCCGGTTCGGTGAGCGACGCGCTGATTGAGTATGTAGATGTGGTGCCCACCTTCCTCGAAGCAGCAGGGGGGGCGCGTCCGGATATCATCGATGGCCGAAGCTTCGTTCCCGTGCTCAACGGCACAACAACCACTCACAAGACCCACGTCTTCGGACTGCAAACCACACGCGGCGTCAACGGAGGATCCGAATACTATGGCATCCGTTCCGTCCGCGATGCCCGCTACCGCTACATTCGGAATCTCACGCCCGAGGCGACATTTCAAAATGGCGTGACGAGTGGCTACCCCTTCAAGTCTTGGAAGAAACTCGCTGATAACGGCGACCTCCATGCGCAGCGGCTCGTCCGCGACTACCAGCATCGTCCCGGCGAGGAACTATTCGATTGCGAAACCGACCCGTGGAACCGCACCAATCTCGCTAGTGACCCGAAGTTCGCCCCACAACTCACCGCCTTGCGCACCCAACTCGAAACGTGGATGAAACAACAGGGCGATGAAGGCCAAGCCACCGAAATGAAAGCCTTTGAACGAATGCCAAAGATGGCGAAAAAGAAAGATGCAGATACTCCGTAAGCATGGGAAGAAACTCCTTATTCTTCTTTTCCTTCCAGTCTTGCGCTCCTTGCACCCTGTAAAAATCGATTCAGAAAATCCGCCATCATCTTCATGAAATTCCCAACCATTCTCTTTATCTTCATCACTTCGGCTTTCCTCCATGCCCAGGAAGCCGGGCAATCGAAACCTTCCTCTGATCAGGCCCAGACAAAAACTCCAAAGCCACGAAAGGTCGCTAAGGAAGAATATGATAAATCTGTGCCCAAGCCGACACAAACCACTGTAAAATACGGCCCGCATGCACGAAACGTCCTCGATTTCTGGAAGGCCAAATCCGACAAGCCGACGCCGCTGGTTCTCGTCATCCACGGTGGTGGATGGAGCAGTGGCAGCAAAGAGCGGGTCAGCCGTATCGTCAATGTGCAGGCGCTTCTCGATGCAGGCATATCGGTCGCGGCCAACAACTACCGCTTCGTGAGGCAAGCCGTCGCGGAGGGAGTCACACCACCGGTGAAGGCTCCCATGCAAGACTCCGCACTCGCCCTTCAGTTTCTCCGCAGCAAGTCCACGGAATGGAATATCGATCCCGCCCGTGTCGCTGCCGCAGGCAGTTCTGCCGGAGCTTGCACCAGCCTTTGGCTTGCCTACCACGACGATCTTGCGGATCCGAAAGCCACCGATCCCATCGCGCGCCAATCCACTCGCCTGATTTGCGCAGCGCTTGTCGGTGCCCAAACCACACTCGATCCCCAACAGGCCAAAAAGTGGATTCCTAACAGCAAATACGGCGGACATGCCTTCGGCAAAAAGAATTTTGCGGAAGCCCTCGCCGATCGAAAAGAGATCCTCCCATGGATTGCCGAATACTCGCCCTATGCGCTTGCCAGCAAGGATGATCCACCGATCGCCCTCTTTTATCCTAAGGTCCCCGCCATGGGCAATAACCAGAAAGACCCCACCCACTCGGCAAACTTCGGCGTCGGTCTTCAACAACACTGCAAGGAACTGGGTATCGGATGCGAGCTCGTTCATCCAGGGGTGCGTGACGCAGAATCCAAAACCCCCACCGACTATCTCATCCGGATGCTCGCTGAAAAATGACCATCCAGCGAACCTGATGTTGCCACAAATCAAGGCCATGAAAACCATCCTCCCCAGCCTCACCGCATTCTTGTTTCTCTGCTTGCCGACGTATGCCAAGCAAAGCTCACAAGGTCCTCAGGAATCCAAAGACAAACCCAACTTCGTCATCATCTTCACCGATGACCAGGGATATGGTGACCTTGGCTGCTTCGGTTCGAAAGCGATCCGCACTCCCCAGCTCGACCGCCTCGCCGCCGAGGGCCGCAGATTCACCAGCTTCATGTCCGCTTCCTCGGTTTGCACTCCTTCCCGTGCGGCCCTGCTCACCGGTTGTTATCCCAAGCGCATCGGCATGGCCAAGGGCGTGCTCTTTCCACCCTCCACCACCGGACTGCATCCGGACGAGCACACCATTGCCGATCACTTGAAGCAGCAAGGATATGCCACCGCCTGCTTCGGCAAGTGGCACCTTGGCCATGATCCGGAAATACTGCCGCGCGCCCAAGGCTTCGATGTTTACTTTGGCATCCCCTACTCGAACGACATGAATCACCCCGACAACAGGGGCAAGCCGCCAGAAGATGCCGAGGGGATGGACGCGCTTTGGAAAGATCCCGCATCCAGTCTAACCAAGTGGAAAACTCCGCTGATGGAAAATGAAACCATCATCGAGCTGCCTGTCGATCAACGCACCATCACCCGCCGCTGCACTGACCGCGGCGTGGCCTTAATCAAGAAAAACCAAAAGCGTCCGTTCTTCCTCTATCTGCCTTACTCGATGCCTCACGTCCCGCTCTACGTCCCCGACGATGTCCGCGACCCTGATCCCAAGCGCGCCTATATCAACACCATCGAGCATCTCGACACCGAGCTCGGCCGCATCTTCGCCACACTCCGCGAGCTCGGCCTCGAGAAAAACACTTATGTCATCTTCGCCACTGACAACGGCCCATGGCTCAAGAACAAACAACACGGTGGATCTGCAGGACCGCTGCGCGATGGCAAAATGAGCACCTTCGAAGGAGGTCAACGCGTGCCCGCCATCATCTGGGCACCCGGTCGCATCCCAGCCGGAACCGTGAGCGACGCACTTGTCTCCACCATCGATGTCCTCCCGACCATTGCCTCCCTCACCGGTGCGCCATTGCCTGCTGATCGTGCCATCGACGGAGTGGACCTGTCTTCGGTGCTTGCCGGCGATGTCCCGTCCCCACGCAAGGAGTTTCTCTATTATGCAATGAACGGCCAGCTTGAAGGCATCCGCCAAGGTGACTGGAAACTGTTGGTTCTGCCAAAAAATGGCAAGACGGACATCATGCTCTTCAACCTCGCCGATGACATCGGTGAAAAGGACAACCTTGCAACAAAAAATCCGGATCTCGTGGAGCGCCTTGTCCAGCGTATGAAAGAACTTGGCAATGCCATCGAAGCTCAAGCTCGTCCCATATGGAAAAAGTCCTGAACTGTTTATCTAACGAATCAAGCCGGGTATTCAACGGAATCCCCGCTTCAGCCAATTCGGCAACCCCACGCCTGTCAACTCTTCACATCCATGAAATCCCTCCTATTCACACTAACTCTCTCCGCAGCCTTCCTTTTGCCAGGCCGGACTCAAGCCGTTGATCTCGAATCCGGCTTCTGCAGCCCGCCCCACAGTGCAGGCATCCGCTGTTTCTGGTGGTGGCTCAACAGCAATGTCACCAAAGAGTCGATCACGAATGACTTGGAGGAAATGAAGGCCAAGGGCTTCAACGGAGCCATGATCTTTGATGCCGACGGCAGCAATCAACAGGGCAACAACCGCACCAAGGCCGGGCCGGTATTTGGTTCACCTCCATGGATCGCCTTGCTGCTTCATGCCTGCAATGAAGCCAAGCGGCTCGACCTTGAACTCAGCCTCAACATCCAAAGCGGATGGAACCTCGGAGGACCCTCTGTTTCCCCGGAGGAAACCACCCAGCATCTGGTGTGGACAAAGACCCAGGTCAATGGTTCTGCCACCATCCGGCAAGCATTGCCGAAACCGCCGGCAAAAGATGGATTCTACCGCGATGTCGCAGTCATTGCAGTGCCCCTTGCTCCGCCATCTAACGGGAAAGCAAGTGAAAGGATTCCATTCGAGATCCAGGCAAGCAGCGCGCAGGCCGAGCAGCCGACCAATAAAGCCATCGACGGAAATACCCAAACCTTCTGGGTCTCGCAAACCCCGCCTTCGGTCGAAAGCCCCCAGTGGATTGCCCTCTCTCTGAAAGAGGCAACAGATATCTCCCAACTGACATTGCAAGGCCGCCCCAAGCATGGTCCGCGCAGCGGGGAAATCCAACTTTCCACCGACAATCGCAACTTCCAAAAAGTCGCCTCATTCAACCTCAAAGATGGCGAAACCTTGAAGGCCCGTTTCCCAGTCCAAAAGGCATCCCATATCCGCATCTCATTCACTTCGGCCTACGATCCCACGCCCGAGGCGGGAAGGGCTCGCAATGTGCAAGTCGCGGAAATCGTCTTGCCCGGTGTGACCGGCAGCGCAGACGTGGTGTCAGCCGTCGCCCCACTGAAGGATCTCGACTTGAAAAACGCGACCCGTGCGCTGGGCAAATCCGCACCCGACGCCCGCTTCATGCTGGAAACCGAACCCGGCAAGCCGGGCGAAACATTCTTCAGTCATTCCGATGTCCTCAACCTGACCTCGAAACTCTCGGCCGACGGCGTGCTGAACTGGGAAGCTCCCGCTGGACGTTGGGAGATCCTGCGCATCGGCCACACGGGAACGGGCGCCTATGTCTCGACCCAAAGCGAGGGCTGGGGCGGTCGTGTGATTGACCTCCTGAGCCCAACCGCGCTCGACAGCTATTGGGATACAAACATCACACCGATCTTCAAAGCCCTGGGCCCACATGCCGGCACTACCATGAAATGGGTGCACACCGACAGTTGGGAAGGCGGTGGCATGAACTGGACACCGGGTTTCGACCGGACCTTCCGGGAAAGACGCGGCTATGATCCGATTCCCTGGCTCGCGGTGCTGACCGGGCACATCATCGGGTCCCGCGCGCAGTCGGATGCCTTCCTTGCCGATTTCCGCAAGACGATCGGCGATCTCGTCGCTGACCATTTCACCAATCTAACAAAACGCTCGGCGGAATATGGCATGTTTACCCATCCGGAATGCTCCGGCCCACATGCCAGCCCGCTGGATGGAATCAAAAACTACGGACGCAGCGAGTTGATGATGTCCGAGTTCTGGTCGCCTTCGCCGCATCGTCCTGATGCCGACAACCGGTTTTTCGTGAAGCAGGCGTCTTCCGCCGCGCATACCTATGGGAAGCGATTGGTGGGTGCCGAGGGATTCACCACCATTGGCCCCCACTGGAATGACATCCCTTGGTTGCACATGAAATCGGGCTTCGACAATGAAGTCTGCGCCGGTTTCAACATCCTGTTTGTGCACACCTTCACCAGTTCGCCGCCGGAGATGGGCATGCCCGGCCAGGAATACTTTGCGGGCACCCACTTCAACCCGCAGATCACATGGTGGGACGAAAGCACGGCTTTCATCGACTACATGCGGCGCTGCCAATTCATGACCCAGCAGGGCGGCTTCCAGGCCGATGTGCTTCACTACTATGGCGACCACATCCCGAACATCTTCGGCCGCAAAGGTCACGACCCGGCGGGTGCGCTTCCCGGTTATGACTACGATATCCTCAGCGAGGAGCTCTTGTTAGATAAACTCGTTTTCACCGATGGAAAACTCCGTCTGCCCTCGGGCATGAGCTATCAGGTTCTCAGTCTCCCAGACCATGGCATACTGTCGCTCGGCGCACTTCGAAAAATCGATTCCCTCGCCCGTGCAGGTGCCAGTGTCCTCGGGCCAAAACCAAGACACGCCGTGAGTCTGGAAGGCGGTCCGCAAGGCGTGGTGGAATTCAAACAACTCGCCGACGCCTTGTGGGGAGACGAAAAAGCAAAATCCGGCACCCGAGCCGCTGGCAAAGGCCGCATTGCTTGGAGCATGAACGCCTCGGAGTTTCTCTCAAAACACAGCATCGCACCAAATGTCTCGATCACTCTGAAAGATGGATCTGCCGCAAAGGAAACCGATTGGATTCATTACAAAGTCGGAGAAGCCGATGTCTATTTCCTCGCCGAACTTTCAGGCAAGCCTCGCCAGATCGAAGCGTCCTTCAGAATGTCAGGCCGCATTCCGGAAATCTGGAATCCGGTGGACGGATCAATCCGTGAGGCTACACGATTCACCATCGCCAATGACCGCACCTCCGTGCCGCTCGCGTTGGAAGCGTTCGACAGCTACTTCATCGTCTTCCGCAAACCCAGCTCCGCAAACTCCCGCGATAAGTCACCCAATACTTCGACCTGGCAGCAAGTAAACAGCATCGATGGCCCATGGCAGGTTGCGTTTGATGACAAATTTGGCGGACCAGCCAAGCCAGTGCCGTTCACCAAGCTGATTGATTTTCTTGAGCATGCCGACCCAGCCGTGCGCGACTATTCCGGTAAGGCGATCTATACTACCACCTTCGAGTTGAGTGCCGAACAAGCCGCAAGCCCCATCGCCATCGAACTGGGCGAGTTGCGCGGTGTGGGAATCGCCACGGTGAAACTCAACGGCAGCGACCTCGGCATCACATGGCGCCCACCATTCCGAATCGCCCTCGGAAAATCGGCAAAGGCCGGCACCAACACCCTTGAAGTCACCGCCATCAACTCATGGTGCAACCGCGTGATGGCCGATGACAAACTGCCGGAGAATCAACGCTTCACCAAAACCAACATCCGCGTTGCGAAACAAGGCCGCTTCAAGTGGAAACCCGAACCCTCCGGCCTGATCGGACCTGTTAGGATTGTCCGGCAAGCGGATCCTCCGATTGAAAATTGAGTTTTTCGTAGCTACTATGTTTGCGAAACATCCCTCTCAGTATGTCAACACTTTACATCCACCTGGAACGCTTCAAGCGCAAAGCCTGCGGGTGGATTCAGATGATCCTTGGGATGTTGTTCATCGCAGGAGTGCCTCTTCTCCACGCTCAGAATCTGGTGACCAATGGCGGGTTTGAAAGCGGATTGACCGGGTGGTCCAATAACACCAGCGGCGGAGCCATCGCCTCCTATTCGGTAGAGACATCCCTACCCTATGCTGGTGCGAAGGCGATGAAAATTACCATCACCCTTCCCGGTTCACAGCTTCACAACGTGCAGACCCTCGGTCCTACTTTTGGTCTCGCCGTGGGCACTTCGACTTCGATCACCTTTCGCGCACGCGCCTCGACACCAAGGGCCAAGGTCCGCTTTGTGATGCAGAACAACACCTATAACCAAAGGGAGTTCACACTTTCCACCTCGTGGCAGTGGTTTATCTGGAACCATACCACCACGGAGACCAGCCCGCGCCTTCGCATTCAGTACCGCTCGGCGGCTACGATCTGGCTGGATGAAATCTCGGTCGTGGCCAATGCCGCGGCGGGGACCACCACTCGCATTTCATCCGACCCCACCATCCGCCATCAGATGATGGACGGTATCGGTGGCTCGATCGCGTTTAATACGCCGGACTATCAAGCCTTGAGCACCACGAAAAAAAACGAGATCGAAAACTTGCTCTACGTTGATTGCGGCATCGATATTGTCCGCCTCAGGACAGGCAACTCTGATGCCTTGAACAACGAGTTGGCAATGAGGGCTCAGAGGAATGGTGCCAAAAGCCTGTTGACTTGTTGGTCTCCGCCGGCATCTCTCAAAAGCAATGGCAGTATCGTAAGTGGCACTCTTCGGATCGTATCAGGTAAATACGATTACGCCGGATTTGCGAATTGGTGGTATGATAGGCTCGCGGCATCTAACTGGACCCACGACTTTATCTCTATCCAAAACGAGCCGAGTTACGATCCTGGCAACAAAGAGACCTGCCGCTTCTTCGC
>JBBARN010000159.1:0-11815 GCA_040399845.1 Luteolibacter sp.
AAGCGGTGCTGGAGGCGCTGCATCGCTGAGCGTATGCGAATGTGTGTGATCTGACCCGAATGGCGCTAACTTAAGGGTCATTTGGGATGATTTCCGCTTCGACGGTTTCGACATAATATCGGAATGCCGCATTTTCTGAAGGAAATGGTTGATAGTGTCCAGCCTTTGCGAGAAATAGATTCGTTTCTCTTCTCAAAAGCGTCTTTATAAGGTCATAGTTTCTCCAGTGTCCCCGAAAGTGAATTGCGCCTTCGATGCCTACTAGAATAGTGACCAGTAGGCCAACGATGGTGGGCACAATTTCTGGCATGCCATTAATGTTTATTAGCACAGGAACACTGGCTGCGCCGACCGTGGTCGATAAAGCAACAACTGTGTGACCTAGGCGGTATCGTTCTCCCTTTTGGGTGTAAGAATTGATTTTGTGTCGAACGCGATGAGTGAGGTAAGAATCTTGGGTCCACTCGGCGAAATCTGGTTCTTGTTGTGTTGTCGGCATTGTTGTAGTGTTGGTTGGAATGCGTGTGGGCTCGTGCTAAATAGCAGATACTTTGCATGGGCGGGCGTCTCTGGGGGCTCCTCAATACAACGTTCCGGAGGCGATAGTAGTTCTGGCGAAGAGAGTGTGAAGAGCGACCTGCAAGGTGATTTTTCCGTGCCCGGTCTCGGCGGTGAGTTTCAGCGCTTTGGTGCTGACGGTTTCATGCCAATCGGCTTGAGGATCAGCTTCGGCCGCGTTTGCCAGGACCGGCACGGCGGAGAGGGCGGAGAGGGAGAGGACGGAGCGGCGGTGCATGGGGGGCGGGGGTAAAAGCTGAAATGCTGAAAAGCTGAGATGCTGAAAGGGAGAAGGGGTGAGGGAGTGCTGAGTGAGAAGTGAGAAGTGGAAGAGAGATCCCGCGCCGAGCTGGGGCTCAGTGCTCCCGGGGGGCGATGTTTCGGTTGCGAAATAGTGGAGCGGTGTATGGCGGGGAGGTGCCCGTGATATCGCGGAGTTATCACGATTGCCGCTAGGCTAACTTGTGCTTCCTCCGTGAAAAGCTGAAAAGAGGCGGAGGCGCAGAATGCCGATTTTGTACGTGTTTGAGACGCGAGAGGGTACCCGTTCTTCGCCCTCGGGGGCTACGAAGGGCGTGGACGCGAGCAGCGGAGATGAAGAGTTTGAAACGCCAAGGCGCAAAGGTCGCCAAGGGAGCGCAGAGGGAGCGCAGAGGGAGCGCAGAGGGAGCGCAGAGGGAGCGCAGAGGGAGGGCAGAGGGAGGGCAGAGGGAGGGGGGGGCGAGTGACCTGTTCTTCAGTTGTTGGGCTACGAAGGTCGGGGATGTGAGCAGTGGAAGAGGGTGGATTTTCGAATGATGATTGTTGATTTTGGATTTGTGATGGGAAGAGGGAGATGGGCGGCGGAGATGAAGGGTGATTCATGACTCCGGGCCAGGAGGCTGGCTCCGGGAAAGCGGCAGCAGGCTGCACGCAGTCCAAGTGAAGGATGAAGAGTTTGAGACGCCAAGACGCCAAGGTCGCTAAGGGAACGCGGAGGGGGGGGATTTCCGAATGTTGAATGTTGAATGTTGAGTTTGGATTTTTGATGGGAAGAGGAAGAAGAGCCGCTCTGGCAGTTCGGAAATCAACAATCGGAAATCATCAACTGATTCGGTGTCTCAATGAGGGGGGGGGCATGGAGGGAGCGAGGCGCTTGTTCATGCGCGTTTCAACCGCATCGACGGACGGATTTCGCTCCAGGGTTCTCTTTGGTCACCCTTCGCAAGCGAGGATTGTTCCTTTGGGACATGTTTTGGGGCTAGCGGAATGAATTCCGCGCTCCAGTTATGCGATGGCCCTTTGGGGCTTTGGTTGTTCGGGACTGAAGTCCGGAACTACTTTGCTTTTTTGACTGCGGCTTTTTTCGCGGGGCGGGGGGGGAATTCGAAGCCGATTTTTCCTTCCTTGGGATCGAAGGTGAGATGGGCGTCGAACTTGCGCTTGGTGCGGTTGGAAACGAAGCCTTTGATGACATCGGTTTTGCCATCGGTTAGAAGTTTTTTCACCTGCTCCACGGTGATATCATGATGGAGAATGTGTTTTCCAATGCGGATGCCGTTGGGCTCCTTCTTGGTAACCAGCTCGGGCAAATGATAGGCCTTTTCCGTTTCGTATAACTTCGCAGTGCGGCCATCGAGCATGACGACATCGCCGACGAGGTGTTCTTCGGTTAGTTCGGGGGCGTTGTCGCGGTCGTCACTCTCGAAAACAAAGTTGATCTTGAACTTCTCGTCCATCTTCAGACCGGCATCGAAGGGTTTGTTGAACTTCGATTTGAATCCTGTGAGAGGGCCGACAAAGCCTTCGGTGAACAACTTCACC
This sequence comes from Luteolibacter sp., assembly GCA_040399845.1. Taxonomy (GTDB): domain Bacteria; phylum Verrucomicrobiota; class Verrucomicrobiia; order Verrucomicrobiales; family Akkermansiaceae; genus Luteolibacter. Next base: position 2,362 of record JBBARN010000159.1, read on the forward strand.
GCTTCCTCTTCGGTAAGCGAGCGGCCAGCGATGTGTTTCTTGGCCTTGAATTTGCACTCCGGATTGCGGCACTCGTAGGTGGCATCGGTCTGGCGGAGGTTCTGGGTGCCGCAGGCGGGGCAGGTGACCTTGAGATCGGGGAAAACCTGGTTTTTCGCATCGTCGGCGAGCTTGCGGGCCTTGGTGACGATGTCGTTGGTGTAGGAAATGATTTCCTGCATGAAGGCATCGCGCTTGAGCTGGCCTTGTTCCATCTGGCGGAGTTTGTATTCCCAGTCGCCGGTGAGCATCGGCGAGTAGAGCCCCTCGATTTCCATCTCGCGGACGAGTTGGATCAGGCGCATGCCACTGCCGCTGACGTGGAGGTCGCGGCCATCGCGGGCCAGGTATTTTTGGGCGATCAGGCCTTCGATGGTGGCCGCGCGGGTGGCGGGAGTGCCAAGACCGCGCTCGGCCATGGCTTCGCGCAGGGCTTCATCATCGATGAGCTTGCCCGCACCTTCCATCGCGGAAAGCAGGGTGGACTCGGTGAAGCGGGCGGGCGGTTTGGTTTCTTCGTGGAGCACTTCGATGTGCTCGACCTTGGCAGACTCGCCAGCGGTGACGGGAACAAGTTCATCCTTTCCTGCGGCCACGCCGGGGCGGCGGCCATAGACTTCGAGCCAGCCGGGTTTCACCAGGATGCGGCCTTCAGTCTTGAAGGTGTCCGTGGCGGACGGGTGGGAAATGCGGGTGAGGCGATTGGTTTGCTCGAACTCGGCGGAGGGATAGAAGACGGCGATGAAGCGTTTGACGATCATGTCATACACTTTTTGCTCGGTCTCGCTGAGTTTGGCGGTCTTGCCGGTGGGGATGATGGCAAAGTGATCGGAGACCTTCTTATTATCGAAAATCCGGCGCGACTTGTGAAGGCGCGGGCCGTTTTCCGAAGATCCGGCGAGCACGGCTTTGGCGTATTTCGCGACGTCGAGGTCGCTGTTGCCAATCTCCTGCATCGTCTCGCGGACGTTCGAGTGGTAGTCCTCGGGCAGGTATCGGGAATCCGTCCGCGGGTAGGTGATCACCTTGTGCTTTTCATAAAGCGCCTGGGCGATTTGGAGGGTGCCTTTGGCGGAAAAGGGAGCTTCGCGCTGGAGGGTGGTGAGGTCGTAAAGTTGCGGGGCGATTTGCGATTGCGCCTTCTTTTCCTCGGTGACCACGCCGGTTTTGCCATCACAACGGTCGCGAATGGTATCGGCGGTAACTTGTTCCCAGATGCGCTCGGGCTTGGAGAGCGGGGCGTTTTCGTCCTTTTTCCATGCCTCATCGATCCATTTGCCGAGGTATTCGCCGGAATCCACGCCGAAGGTTGCGTGGACTTCGAAATAGGGAGTCGGCTTGAAGGCCTGGATTTCCGCTTCGCGGGCGGCAAGGATGGCGAGGGTAGGGGTCTGGACGCGGCCTGCGGCAGTGATGTTGAAGCCGCCGTGGCGGGAATTGAAGCAAGTGAGCGCGCGGGTGGCATTGAGGCCGACCAGCCAATCCGACTCGGAGCGGCACTTGGCGGCATCGGCGAGTGGGCGCATCTGCTCATCACTCCGGAGGTTGGACCAGGCTTCGAGGATGGCGTTGTTGGTCATCGATTGCATCCAGAGCCGTTGGACGGGCTTCTGGAGTTTCCCGATGTCCATGATGTAGCGAAAAATGAGTTCCCCTTCGCGGCCGGCGTCGCAAGCGTTGACGATGCGGTCGATGTCCTTGCGCTTGGCGAGCTTGAGCACCTGCTTGAGGCGCGCCTCGGAATCGGGGATCGGATCGAGGTCGAAATTCTCGGGAATGGCAGGCAAAACTTGGAAATTCCAAGGCAGCTTCTTGCCATTCGGGCCCATCGGCATGCGGAGTTCCACCAAGTGGCCGACGGCGGAGGTGATGACAGCCTGGTCGTTTTCGTAGTAAACATCGCGGCCGGAACCCTCCTTTTCGAACTTCCCGAGCGGCTTGGCGAGCGCCTTGCTCAGATCGTTCATGACGCTGGGTTTTTCGGCGATGATCAGTGTTTTTCCCATGGTAAAAGCAGTCCAGAATGCGGTTGAGGGGTGAGGGGTTAGGCTTGGAAGGGTGGATTTGGCAAGCGGATTGCGGAATTCCCTCCAGATTGATAGGCGGAGTGCGGAATGGCTGGGGATTCAATCCCAGCACGCCAGCGGGTGGAAATTAGACAGGGATTTCCAATGGCGATTTCTCCGACTGAGGCGATTGATGTCCAAGTTCGGGGCGGTTCCCCGGGCTTGAAGGACACAAAGCTCCTAAAAAATCGATACAACCATGAAATCAAAACTCGTCCACACTCTCGCCATCGCCTCTTTCAGCATCGCTGCGGCATTGCCCCTGTCCGCCGAAACCTCCAAATCCACCATCACCAAGGCCGAGGTCAATGCGGCCCAGCAGGCATGGTGCGATGCCTTGGTAGCCATCGGCAAGACGAACGAAGATGGTGGCGATGCCAAGGCGCTTGCCACCAAGGTGCTCTCCGAAGCCTACGATTACGACAAAGGCTCGGTCTTCTTCAAGCCGACCCTTGCCTACGGCAAAAACACCTTCCGCCCCACCAAAGAAGGTGCACTGGCCTACTTCGTCGGTGGCGATCCGAAGTTCCCCGAAGACAAGGGATTCGCCCTCAAACCATGGGTCAAAGCCCGCTATGACAACCTCGGCGATGGCGACGAAGGCATCCAGATCCACGGCGACATCGCCATCACCATGGGAAATGTTTGGGTCACCGCCAAGGACGGCACTGAAGTGATGGTCGATAAAACCTTCGTCTTCAAGAAGAGCGATGATGGAAAACTCCGCCTGATCGTTCACAAGTCTTCGCTGCCCTACTCTCCGGACAAGAAGTAATTCCCCCCCGTTACGATCCGGTCCATCCGTCCATTGTCCGGCCCTCAAAAGAGGGTGGGGCAGTGGACATTTTTTTCCCAAAAAAGCGCAATGCATACCAGCCCTGAGCCATGCTCCGGGTCGATAATGAGTTGTAAATAGAGCCTGTCCCAGGATTCCCACTTTGTACGGAGAAACCACTGTCCATGCGAGCATAAACAGTGGTCTGATTTGCTCCGAAAGCTGGGAAGCCTTCAGCTTGCTTGTCATAGATTACGAAATGAGAACCATGGAAAACTTACCGTCGTCCGTGGTTCTCTGGCATGCCAAGGAATTCTGCAATCGAACCGTCATATGTTACCCGGGAGCCAGCAAGTGGCGGAACTTTTGCGGCAGTATGGCGGAGTAGGGCAGAATCTTAAACGCCCACGCTGAGGTATTCCATGCGGAATCTCAGCAGGCAGCCCACACCGCCGTGGCTTTGCAGGAGTTCATCCCCCTCGCAGACCTCGATCGGGATGTCGTGCGCGGTGGCGAGGCGCACCAGTTCCTCGCGGTCGGCATGGTGCAGTTCCTCGGAAATGATCAACTCGGAGGCTGCCCCGGCTTCGATCACTTCGCGGCAGGGGTGGATGCCCACCACGGCGAGGCCATTGCGGCGGACCTGCTCGTGCAGGCGCTCGACCGTGCTGCGGCTTTCGGTTTGCTCCGCCTCGATGAAGGTATCCACCGCCTGATCGACCAGCGGCGAGTAATCCCGGCCATTCGGCGCATGGAAAACCGAGCCCACCACCCGCGATTGGATGTGCTTGGGCAGTTGATCCCGCAAGGAGGAGACGTGCCGCGGGTGACCGGCGAGGATGAGGTGGTTCAGACCGCGGCGCGCCATCAGGTTGGTGATGATTTCTACCTGATCCTTCACAAAACGCCGGGTGTCTTCTTGGCGGCGGTGGTGGAAATGCTCGCGACTCAATTGCCGCCCGAGCCGCTCGTTCTGGTCCGGGCGTGTCGTGAGAATCTCCTCGCTCACCGCGCCAAGCGTCATTTCGATGATCCGGCCCGTATCCTCGGTGCAAATCACCAGCACGAAGCGGTGGAAACGGTCCTTGAGCTGCACCAGCGGGAAAATAGACGGCCGCGGTGAGGCATCGAAGTGGGTTTCCAGCGTGGCCTGAAACGGCAGCGCCATCAGCAAGGGATGCTCACCGGCCCGTGCGAACACCGCCACGCTCTGGATTTCCTCAGGCCATTCCTGGCGGAGCAAGGCCATGACTTCCGCCTTGGCATCATCGAAGTGGTTGCGGGCGTCCTTGGGAATCGTGCTGCGGGCCGCGGTGGCCCACATGGCAAAGGCGGATCGTAATCCATCGATGGGGGTTCGCAAATCAAGATAAGCACTCACGACGGGCGAACCCGTTTCCGCAAGAGTGGCAAGCGCGGTGATGTGGCGGCGCATGTGCTGCATGGCGTTCACGGACAACTGGGGAGTGGATGAGTCAGGCATACTTGAAACAATCTACCGAGGACGCGCCGATTGCATGATGGAATCGCCTTTGGATTTTCCACCCGCCCGGCGTCGCTAAGTTGCTTGCGCTCGTGCGGGAAGCTCCGCAGTTTCCCCCCATGAGCGACGCGATGATCGAGACGGTGGACCTCCACCGCAGCTACCGGATCGGCCGAAAATCCATCAAGGTGCTGCACGGGATTAACATGCGCATCGAGCGCGGCCAGCGCGTATTCCTCTGCGGCCCCAGCGGTGCGGGGAAAACCACCTTGCTATACACCCTCGCCGGCCTCGAACGCCCGGAACAGGGCAAGGTGCACATTCATGGCGCGGACCTCTATGCCATGGGCCGCAAGGAACAATCGCGTTTCCGCAATCGCGAGATCGGATATGTGTTTCAAAACTATCATCTCCTGCCCGAGCTCACCGCCCTTGAAAACGTCGCCGTCCCCGGTGCCATCGCCGGCAACGATACCACGGAAGCCGCTCTGCGCGCCCTGAAGCGCGTGGGCCTGGACGACCGTGCCGACCACCTTCCCGCCGAACTTTCCGGCGGCGAGCAACAACGCGTCGCCATCGCCCGCGCCATCGTCAACGAGCCCAAAGTCCTCTTCGCCGATGAGCCCACCGGCAATCTCGATTCAAAAAACAGCGGTGAAATCATGTCCATCCTCATGGACCTCGCCACCGAACATCAGGTCACCCTCGTCGTCGTCACCCACGACCGCAACCTCGCCAAATCCGGCGACCGCACCCTCATCATCCAAGACGGCTCCATCACGGAGTGAAAAAGGAATGTAGTCGTGGACTTCAGTCCCCGACAAATCCGAGGGCTGGCCACAGGAGTGTCGCAGCTCCTCATTCCGCTCTCGATAGCCTGGAAATCCCGCGCTTGAGCAACTGCGAATCGACCTCCGTGCTCACGGCATCATCGAGATTCACCGTGAGATTTTCCTCGGCGAATTCGATGGAGTGAAGCTCACCGGTTTGACCATCAAAAGCAGCGATGAGGCTCTTCATGTCTACGACGTCTTTGCCATTCACTTTGAGGACAATCAGGTTGCGCAGGCGTTCGTAGCCGACGGTGGCCGGGGTGGGGATGACGCCGCTGAGGAAGACCATGCGCTTGACCTTGTCCTCGTATTTGTCGGGATTTTCATAGGCATCGATGAGGCCGAGCGGTGCGCGCGATTGCCAATCCTCGCCAAACTCCTCGAGGATGGGCAGGGAGAGTTCCTGGAACACCAAGCCACCCTTCACGAGATAGTTCGGTGCCTTGCCGAACGTGTGGCCCGGCACGAGACGTGATGATTCCTCGTCGCGGTTGAGAGTGGCGGAAATTTCGATCGCCTTGCCATCGCGGAAAATCGAGAGTTTTGCGATCTCGCCGGTGGCCTTTTCGCCGCGGATCAAGTGCCCCCAGGAGAGGCTGCCGTAGTTGGGATGTTGATAGTATCCCCGGCGGTCGATGGCTTGACCGTCCACGGCGAGCAGCACATCGCCCTTCTGCACGCCTGCGGCATCGGCGGCACCGCCTTTGCGCACGGCACGGATGTAAAGGCCGCCCTGGTCATCGCCGAGCTTGAGCCATTGACGGAACGAGGCGTCTTCCGTCCGGGCAATGGTCACGCCGAGGCTGGGAAATCCTTTGTAATCGCCATCCGCCGCCTCCTTGAGGAAGCGGGAGACGATGTCCGTGGAAGCGACATCGCAGATCTGGTCCTTCGAGTTGTAACTGATCAGCACTCCGGCCAGTTTGCGATCCTTGAGGACCGGCAGGGAATAACTGCTCGCCGCGCTCTGCATTGAGGCTTTGACGAGGTAGGTGAGGAAACTGTGGTTCGGCAGGAAATTGGAGGCGATGTCGATGCTGAGAAGATTCCCCGGCGTGAGCAGCGACACGCCATTGTCCTCCACCTGGAGGATTTCCAGCGAATCGCCAATTTTGGGCGGCGTGGTGATTTCCAGCGGCACGGTGCCCTCGAAAAACTTCGCGCCCTCCGCCTCCGAGGCCGGGCCGAGCAAGACGAGATTTGCCTCATAATCCACTGCGATCACCTTGGCCTGGGCGAAGCGGATGCCATCGGCTGACTCGAATTCCAGATAAGTGGCATCTGCGGCGAGTTCCGAGGTCGTGAGCACCTGCTGCGGCCCCACGATCGCTGCCAAGGCGCGGCGTTTGCGCGGCGGGTTCTTTTCCCAAGGCTGCCAGGCGCTCCAGGTTTGCTGGGTCGAATTGATCCGCACTACCGAGGCCTTCACATCCGGTGCCGGCTTGGGCGGTTCGACCGGCGATTCCTTAGAAACCTCCGCCGCTTCGGGGATTGCTGCGCTTTCCGCAATTCTGGCAGGTCCAGCTTCCTGCGGCTTGCAGGCAAACATCAGAAAACAGGCGGGCAGGACGCAAAAGGGACGCATGGCGGGATGAAAAACTTTATCGGGAAGATAGAAAACCAGAAATTTCGAGCGAGGTCCCGTCGATGCGGGCACCGGGGGCCCCTCCAATCTCGCGCGGATTTCCAATAAACAAGGCAGAATCGCCCGCTCCCCGGTGGTGGATTTCACCCGGCTGCTGCCATTTTTAAAGGTCAGGCAATTGATGCGCGAAAAATTGGAGGAATCGATCAAGCAATCCGATTTTTCTCCTAGCTCAGCCCGGAAACCTGATTACTCTCTCGGCGACTTCGAAGGCGATTGGCTTCGTCGTTCGTTTTCAAGTTCCTGCATCGAATTCCCATGAATCTGACACTTAAAGTATGGCGGCAGTCTGGGCCCAGCGCCCAGGGTAAAATCGAAACCTATGACGCGCGGAATATTCCGGAAGAGGCGTCGTTTCTTGAAATGCTGGATATCGTCAACGAACGCTTGGTGGAAAAAGGCGATGAGCCGATTCATTTCGACCATGATTGCCGCGAAGGCATTTGCGGCACCTGTTCTCTGACGATCAATGGAATTCCGCACGGCAAGGACCGGGGAGTGACCACTTGCCAGCTCCACATGAGGAAGTTTTCCGACAACGACACCATCTGGGTCGAGCCATTCCGCGCCAATCCATTTCCCGTCATCCGCGACCTGATCGTGGATCGTGGCGCCTTCGATCGCATCATCGGCGCAGGCGGTTATGTGGATGTGCGCACGGGTTCGGCTGTGGATGCCAACGCGGTGCCGATTCCGAAGGCACAGGCGGATGCGTCGTTCGATGCGGCGGCTTGCATTGGTTGCGGTGCCTGCGTGGCGTCATGCAAGAATGCTTCCGCCATGTTGTTCGTGTCAGCCAAGGTTTCCCACTTGGGCCACCTTCCTCAAGGCCAACCGGAGCGCGACAAGCGGGTGCTGGCGATGGTCCGTCAGATGGACTCGGAAGGGTTTGGCAATTGCACCAATCAATACGAGTGCGAGGCCGCCTGCCCGAAGGAAATCAGCGTGGATCACATCGCCCGCCTGAATCGCGACTACACAGCCGCCGTGCTCCGCGAGCAGCTTGTGGCTCCCTAAGGCGGTCGGTGGGATCCCGGAAGTTCCGGGGAATAGAATTTGCGAAGGGGGCTCTCATGTGCGCTCTTCACCGCATCCAATCATGAAAATCCCCAGAGCCTTTTACTCCCTTGTTTGCACCTTGTCCCTTGTTGCCTGCAGTCCAGGGGACGAAAAGAAACCAGCCATGGAAACCATCACAGAAAAACCCGTCGAACCGACAAGCAAGGTTGAAAAGACCGATGCGGAGTGGAAAAAGGAACTCACCGCCGAGCAATATCACATCCTTCGTGAAGCGGGGACCGAAAGACCGAATGGTGCGGTTTACAAGGACTTCAAACACCAGGGAGAAGGCACCTATCATTGTGCCGGATGTGGTGCCTTGTTGTTTTCCTCCAATGAGAAGTTCGATTCTGGCTGTGGTTGGCCTTCATTTTACGATCCCGCCAAGGCGGAAAATGTAACTACCAAAAAGGATCTCTCCCTCGGGACGGTCCGGGTGGAAGTCAATTGCGCCAAATGCAACGGTCATCTCGGCCATGTCTTCGAGGGCGAAGGATTCAAGACTCCGACCGACAAACGTTACTGCATCAACGGTGTGGGGCTGAAGTTTTTGCCCGCCAAGGAAAAAGAGGCTCCGCCATCGGCTCTGACCGAGGAGAAAAAGTAAGCAAGAGCCGAAATTTCACGGACCATCCGGGCGTCTTCAATGCCCGAAAATCCGAGGACTGCTGAGAGAACCAAAGACAGAGATGGATGCTCGCCCCTTTATTGGGTGATGAGGAAAGAAAGAGTCATTTTTCTCAGAATCGCGACCTTTCAACCTTTCCGGGTTCAAATGCTCGAATCCAGCATTGAACTACAGTCGAACTACAGTCTCCGGGTTCCATGCGGCGATGGTTCGGCTTGCCTCTGTGATGGGCTCGGATGCAACGAACATTCCCAAGCCAGAATCGCCCGTTTCCGAATGGCCCCCCAGCGGTAGTTCCCGGAAATGCCGGTTTCGCGGATGACTCGGTGGCAGGGGATGAGATAGGAAATTGCATTGCTGCCCACAGCGGTGCCGGTGGCGCGGGATGCGTTCGGATTCCCCGCATGGGAAGCGAGTTTGCCATAACTCACCAAAGTTCCGGGTGCGATGTCCAACAGCGCGCGCCAAACGCGGAGTTGGAAGGGCGTGCCGCGCACATGAAGTTTCCACGGCGACGAGGGCGGGGCGGGGGAGAAGATTTGTTCAACCAGTTTCTGCGCCCGTTCATTGTCGATCACGATCTCTGCCAGCGGCCAGTCGGCCTTCAACTCGGCGAGGGCAGCGTCGTCATTTCCATCGAAGAACGACAAATGGCAGATCCCGCGCGGGGTTTCGCCAAGTAGGCAGTTTCCGAACGGGCTCGTGGCCACTCCGGCGCTGATCGTCATGCCTGCGCCGCGGGCCTTGATTTCCCCCGGAGTGGCAGCTTCGAGGGAGACGCACAGATCGTGCAGTCGGCCCGGTCCGGAGAGGCCAGCTTCGAGCGCTGCCGATAGCACGTTTTCTCCCGCCCTGAGCAACTCGCGGGCGTGGGAGAGCGTGAGGCATTGCAGAAAATCCTTGGGCGTGGCACCCGCCCAGGCGGA
>JBBARN010000160.1:0-11674 GCA_040399845.1 Luteolibacter sp.
GATCAAGGCCTGGCGGGGTTCGCCTGCCGAACCTCCACGGCCCCTGACAGCGGCGAGAGCCAAACCCACGCACCCGGATTTCGCAATGCCTATTTGCAATTCAACTCGGCAAGTTTCTCCTGAATCGTCTGCCATGCGCGCTCGGTATCGAGTTCCTTTTGGCAGCGCAGGTCGAGCGGGCACTTGGCGAGAAAACAAGGGGCGCATTCAACATGCTGTTTGACCACCACATGCCTGCGTCCGAGTGGTCTCCGCCAGCCGGGTTCGTTGGGGCCGAAAAAGGTGATGCAGGTGGAGCCCACATGGGCGGCGAGGTGGGGGAGCGAACCATCGGCCGCGACAATCAAATGATGCACCGCCAGCAAGGGCAACGCACCCGCAAGAGGCGAGGCTTCGAAGAACTCGACGCGTTTGCCGAGATTCGTCGCGAGGGAACGTCCGAGCCCTCGCCCGCCCGCCATGCCAGCGACCGTGAGGCGGCAGCCATCGTGCGCAAGCCGTTTGCCAATCTCCACCCAGCGCTCGAGCGGCCATTCATGGGTGGGGCCGTAATCTGAATCCGGACTCAAAAGGATGGCCTTGGCCACCGGTGCGATGCCGGTATCCGCCGGCATGAAAAATCCCGGCTCACGCGTGTGGACTCCCATTTCCTCCACGGCGGCAAGATAGTAACGGACCCGGTGTTCGAGCGGTTTCTCAACATCGCTGAGCGGGTGGGTGAGCCATTTCTTCAACTGCCGCCCACCCGGTCCGAGCCGCCGCGGGATGCCTGCGGCCTTGACCGCATCCGCAGCCACGCCGACATCCCACAGCAAGGCCGCCTTCCATGAATCCCGGATCTCCGCGGCGATCGCCCGGACCCGCGCTCTCGGGGCAAACGAAACGATCTCGAGCGGAGTGATGGTTTGCCAGAATTCGCGCTGCTCCTCAGGACAAATCACCCCCATCCCCAGCCCGGACGCGATCAAGGCTCTCACCGCGGGCACGGCAAAAAACGCTTCATCCCACCGCTCCGGCGCGGCCACCAACATGTCCCTTCCCTGTGTCGTCACGCACCGACCCTAAACGACCGGAGCCTCGGCGGGAATGGGAAATTTCCAACAGTAATCGCCCCCGGTCACCCCGCTTCCCGCGCCGGGTTGGTTTTGGTGTTGGCATTCGCCACCACACATGATGTTCATCATGGCTAGATGAAATTCAACCCATGGATGATTCCCGGGCTGGCCGTGATCGGGCTGGGCGGCTGGATCGGAGCCCGGAAAACCTCCTCCGCTGCCTTGGAGAGGGAAATCACCGTGATCACCGAACGCATCCGCCAGGTCCGGAGCGGCGAAGCTGCCGACATCACAGCGGGCGGTGACACCGGGGCGTCCAGCGATCCCAAGGACGGGAAAATCGACTGGAAAGACATCGCCGGAAAAATGAACCAGATGGAGAGCGGCGGCATGCAGGACATGCGAGTGATGATGCGCATGCAGCGCTTGCTTTTGGATCTGTCCGCCGAGGAACTCTCCGCCCAACTCGATGAAATCGCCGCCCTCGACATCAAGGATGACGCCCGCAGGCAACTTCAGGGCATGATTCTCGGGGCTCTCACCGAAAAGAATCCCAAGCTGGCCCTCCAGAAATGCGCGGATGCCATCGGCGATGAGGATTCCGGCATGTATTGGCAGCTCGGCAATGCCTTGCAAAAATGGGCGGACACCGAACCTGCCGCCGCAGTCGCCTGGCTGGATCAACAGATCGCCTCGGGCAAGCTGGAGTCCAAATCACTCGATGGCAGAAACCAAGCCCTCATCCGTCTGGAAAATTCCCTCGTGGGCACCCTGCTCAAGTCCGATCCCGCCGCCGCCACTGCCCGTGTTGCCGCCCTGCCGGAGTCCCAGCGTGAGCAGTTTTTCCAGCAGGGCTACTTTATCCAGATTCAGAAAGGCGACGAGGGCGCCTATGCAAAATTGGTCCGCGATACCATGCCCGCTGAACGCGTGGGTGGCATTCTTGCCAAAACCGCCGGGATTCTTGCCATGCAGGGAAATTTGGAGCGCGTCGATGCCTTGATCGCCAGCAGTCATGCGACCGATGATGAGAAAAAAACCATCGTCAAGGAAGTCATCAAAAACCGCGTCAGCCCCGACGATCTGAAACCGGAGGAAATCGAAAAATTCCGCGCATGGGGCAGCCGCCAGGCACCCGATGTGGTGGATCAGGCAACCGGTGAGGCCATCGCCTCATCCCTCTGGCGGCGGGACGATTTCAAGACTGCGTCCGAACTTGCCCTCAAATACAACGAGTCCAGCCCCAACGATGATGTGCTCGTCGCTTTCCTCAAAAGCGATCAACTGCGGCACCGGGCTGCGGATGAGGCCAAGCCGCTCATCGATAAGATCAAGGATCCAGCCGTCCAGGCCGAGATTCGCAAGCTCCCCCAGTTCAAGGATTAACCCGATCCGATCATGAAACTTCCACTTGTTCTCACCGCCATCATCCTCTTCGTCGGATCGTTTTGGGGCATCTATGAAACCCGTGTTCTCACCGTCCTCCGTGCCCGGCACCTGGAGATCACGCGGGAAGCGGCGATGCTTGGAATCCCCGCCGATATCTCCCAAGCCCTCCCGCAGACCAAGGCTACCAAGCGCCAACGCGAGGACAGCAGTCGCAAGGCGAAGGACTTCGCCGACACTCTTGTGACCTTCGCCAAGGAAATGAAGGCGATGGAGGAAAAGGGCGAGACTCCGGACGCTGCCATGCAAAAGCGCATTCTCGACATGGTGGACGGCATGCTGTCCTTCAAGGGTGCGGAACTGAAAATCGTCATCGACGAGCTGCGCGGACGCGCCGACCTGGATGACAAGATGCGCAAGGACATGATCGGTTTTTCCATCATGATGCTCGCCCAACAGCATCCACAGACGGCGCTTGCGATTTTCACCGAATCCTCCGACTTGCTGAAGGACAATCCGATGAGCGAGCATGTCTTGTCGTCCGCCATTTCCCAGTGGGCCAAGGACCAGCCGCTGGAGGCGCTCGAATGGATCAAGAAAAACGCCGAAAAACATCCCGACCTGGTTACCGAGGACGCCAAGCGCGCCGTCGTCACCGGGGCTGCGGAGACCGACTATGGCCTCGCCTTCCAGCTTTCCAGCGAACTCAAGCTCACCACTGCCGATGACTCGATCCTCTGGACGCTGGCCCGCTCCGCCCACACGCCGGAGCGACGGGCGGAATTCCTCGCCTCCCTCCGCAAGCAATCCGCTTCCATGGCGGACAAGGAAGAGGCCGCCAAGTTGATGAAATCAGGAGTCGGCACCCTCTTTTCCACCATCGCCTCCGACGGTTTCGACAAGGCCATGGATTGGATGAAAACCTCAGACCTCACTCCCGGGGAATCCTCCACCCTCATGGAAGGGATGGGCCGCCTCAGTTATCACAGCACCAAGGCGGATACCGGCAAGTGGCTCGATTGGATGGCTGCCAACCCATCAACGGCCAACACTCCCGAAGCCGCCGAGGTATCGGAAGGCACCACCCGCAACCTGGTGAGGGAATGGACCGAAAACGATTACAAGGCCGCCGGCGAATGGCTCGCCTCAACCCCGGCAGGTCCCCACAAGGAAACCGCAACCCTCGCCTACCTGGAAACCGTCGCCCCCTACGATCCGGAAGTCGCCGTCCAATGGGCGGAAACACTGGGTGCCGAACAGAAGACCAAGGCCATCCAAAAAATCCACAAGGCCATCCAAAACAAAGACCCGAAGGCCGCCGAGGACTTCGCCAGTCAACACGGCCTCTCCAATGAGTGAGCGGCGCGGGATTCCGGAAAGGGGAAGTTTGGTTCCTGTGAGATAATATTTCTGGCCGTGGATGGGCATGGGGATTTGGTGAAGCGGTAGCGCTGAAAACCGACAATTGCCCATAACCCTGGAAAAATGAGAATGTGAACCTCTGTGAATCTTTCTCTATCAAACTTTTCCCCTTGACCTTACCCGCCACAGGATCAGCATATTAAACCTAATGAAAAAACAATTGGTTGGTATCATATTGGCGCTGGGAATGGGTTGTGTTCCGGCTTTTTGCGCATCCAAGATCAGCGGCTCACTGTTTCTGTTGTCACCGACAACAAACAAAGAACTGACCAGCGCCCGAATCGGGCAAAGTGTGAAACTCAAAGTTTCTTTGAACGACTTCAATTTGATAGCCAACAAGGATGTTCAATTCACCTATATGCTTTCTGTTCTGCCCAAGGGCTCCTCGACCCCTACGACAATTTCCGGGAAACTATCCGGAAAGTTCACTTTGCCCAAGTCTGAAGGCGGGGCGGCCAAAACAAAGAGTGAAACAGCATCCTGGGCGGGAGCAGAAGGGGGCGAAGAAATTCTGGTCATTCCCGATTTCATGCCAGTAGGCGTTGCCACGATCACCATCACCGCGAAGGCAGCCGATGCCGGTGCAGTCAATTTGAGCAAAAGCATCAGAATCAAGTTGTAAGGCCATACATTTCGAATCACAGGCCAAACTGTCGAGTTGCATCTTGAGAGTTTCATCTATCTGAAACGGCATCGAGTGTTGATCGTTTGAATTCCCGATTCGGCGGGTGATATGCAAACTGCAATTCCGCATTGTCTGGTCGCAGCCACATGCAGGATCGTGTTTTGGTCGCTTGCCGGATCCTCGGTCTCCGGGGTATTGGCAGAGCCCCTTGGAGGATCGGGGATCATGCGGGCGGGAGCATCGTTCCGCGATCTGATGATTCCCCTGCGTGCATCTTCAGAGGGAACAGCCCAAATCATCACCGCGTCGGAAGCATCGATTGATCATCCACCCGATCTCCTGAAGATCCGCGGCTTGTTGATTTCAAGCGGGACGAGTCCGAAGACATTCCGTCTCGAAGCGCGGACGGCGGTCTATGATTTGAACAAGAAGACCTTGCTGGCACGCGATGGATTCTATGGGAGTGGCTCCAATATGGACTTCCGTGGCGATATGATCCGAGGTTTGCCGGAGAACCTTCGATTTGATCTAACAGGATATTTTGAGGTTCAAAACAATGCATTATCCTCCCTGTTCCCGAAGGTTGATCCGATTTCCCGCACCACATGGGGCGAGATCATGGCCCGGGAGGAGATTTCAGCCGGATTGTGGGAATGCCGAAGTGACGAAAGATTGAACCCGATCACCTTGCTTCAGGACCTGTCGTCCAACCTAGCGGAATTTGTGAAATGCAGGAATCACATGGAGGCGAAGGATTTCAAATCGGATTCCTCTGCCTCCGGGAGGATGGCACTTGTGGGTCTCGAAGGGGGATCCATGGATCTCCGGCAATGGATGATCCAACTCACGAAGAGGTCGGCCCTGGTAGGTCCCCAGTCCGTTCTCACATGTTCCCAAGGGATCCGCCTGAGGAGAGAACTGACTGATGCGGAGCCCTTGATGCATCTCACCGGGGCGGGCGACATCAAGGCGTGGTTCAAGACGTCCGAACAGACGGAGGCCAGTGTCCGATCGGGATCATTTCACTACGTGAGTGACAGAAAGATCCTTCAGTTCAAAGGCGGCCCATTGGTGGTCAACCGCGATGGGATCGTTTTGCAGGCGACCGAGGAATGGCAGTTTCTGAGAGTTTTTGACGGCGGCCGGGTGGTTCTGAGCACCGGTGCGTGGAACATGATCAATCAGGCTCCAACCACTGCTGAATAGGGAGCTCATGCACCGATGAGTCAAGGTCCGTTCCGGTGGATCCGCCACG
Source organism: Luteolibacter sp. (assembly GCA_040399845.1). Classification (GTDB taxonomy): domain Bacteria; phylum Verrucomicrobiota; class Verrucomicrobiia; order Verrucomicrobiales; family Akkermansiaceae; genus Luteolibacter. Next base: position 5,744 of record JBBARN010000160.1, read on the forward strand.
CTTCCGCCTGAGCCGGGCTTTCGAAGGTCATTCCCGAAGCATTCTCCAGGCGCGAGGCAGCTAGGTCTCGAATGATCTCCGAGGGATTTGACAACGCCGCAACACAAAGCTCCAGATTGAGATCGGCATCCCGCTCGCTCAATACGAGGCACACTTGGGCGATTTCCATTCTACCTTCCTTGCACCACACTTTGAGAAGCTTCCGGGCACTCCCGAGACTGTTTGATTCAGCCAACGCAGACAACTCGCTGTGGATGGCATCCAGATCTCCCTCCTCGTGCAGTTTCCGGAGATGAGACTCCACCCCACGGTCAGACGTTTCATCAAGGTGAGGTCGCGGCTTCCGTTGAGGGGGCGTGCTGCCATCACCACGGAATCCCGCCGCTTGCCGAATCGGCGATTCCATTGTGAGGTCTGTCGGAAGTGTCTCTTCACGCCCCTTGGTTTTGCTGTCGCCCCCCAACCAGGCAGCGGCTGCCAATCCGATCGCAATCAAAACGGTGCCCCAGCCCAGCAGGACCATCCAATTGAATCGACCGTTCTTCATCCACACGGAATAGGAGATACGTTATCCGATCCGATCTCACAACACAACATCGCGGCTGCGAGGCGAACCCAGCGGGTGAAGTGCTCCAAACCGCCGGTGAGGGTGGCAGTTTGCTTTCCTTTGCAGGCTCAATCGTCCTCTTCGCTGGAATTCTCCGACTCCTCGGGATCGATCTTGCGGAAATGGATTTGCCCCACGCGGCGACCATCGGTGCTGGTGACGCGGGCTTCGTAGCCCAGCACTTCGAGGGTTTCCCCGACTTCCGGGAATCGGCCGAGCTGCTGGGTGACGTATCCGCCCACAGTCGTGACCTCGCCGCTGTCGAGCACGAGATCCTCCACAAAGCCGCCGAGGTCGTTGAGGGTCATGGTGCCTTCGACCACGAATTCGGAATCGTTGACGCGGGTGAAGGAGGAGCGCTCGTTGTCGAACTCATCCTGAATGTCGCCCACGAGTTCCTCCATGATATTATCGAGGAACACAATTCCCACCGGCGTGCCGAATTCATCCACAGCCAGGGCGAGGTGAGCGTGCTCACGGAGGAAAAATTTCAACAAGGTGTCCAAGGGCATCGTGTCCGGGACGATCTTGAGCTCGCGCTTGATGCGCATGAGATCGGGGTCCGGATCGTTGATGAGCTTGAAGAGATCCTTGATGTGAATCAGTCCGATGGAGTGATCGAGGTGGCCTTTGACGAGGGGAAAACGGGTGTGCTTGGAGCGGATGGCGATTTCCAAAGTCTTCTCAAACGGTTCGTCCGCATCGAGGAAGATCACCTTGTTGCGAGGCGTCATGACATCGCGCACCCAGAGTTCATTGAGGCCGAGGGCGTTGATGAGAATTTCCCGCTCGGTTTCCGTCACTTCCTGGGATTTGCCGCTCTGGGTGACGAGCAGCGCGAGTTCCTCCGCCGAGTGGATGTGCTCGCTCTCGCTGACGGGTTCGATGCGGAAAACGACCTTCAGGATCAGGTTGGCCGTGCCATTGAAGAACAGGATGACCCACTGGAAGCCCTTGTAAAACAGGTGCAACGGAGCCACCAGAATCGTGGTCACCATCAGGGACTTGCGGATCGCCAGCGACTTGGGCACCAGCTCGCCGACCACCACGTGGAGGAAGGTGAACGAGGCATAGGCGAGGATCAACGATGTCCAGTAAATGCCCCTTTCCGGCATGCCTGTGAACGCCAGCAGTGGATAGACGAGCGCCTTGACGAAGGGTTCGCCGAGGAATCCGAGCGCCAGCGACGAGATGGTGATGCCAAGTTGGTTGGCGGAGAGATAACCGTCCAGATGGTTCACCACATGGAGCGCGAGCGTGGGATCGGTACCTTTTTCCTTGGCCTGCGCCTCGATCTGGCTGGGGCGCACCTTGACGATTGCGAATTCGGAGGCGACGAAAAAGGCGTTGAGCAGCAGGAAGAAAACGATTCCCACGATGTAGAGAATCGATTGTCCCAGTGAGGGGAACTCGTGTGCACCCGCGTTGGCGAGCAGACTGTTGGCGAAATCGAGGCTCACGGCGTCAGAGTTTTTCGTAAACGCCCTGATCGCGCCGTTCCAGGATGGTGAAGCCGGCTTTCTTCGCGTCCGAGATGGACAGCGGCTTGGTAATCGTGGGGGTGTTGATCCGCGAGATTACCTTTTTGACCGGGTTTTTGCAGAGAGGGCAGACCAGCAGGGGGGCGCGGTCCACGGGGCGTCTGAGCTCGAATCCTTTGGTGCAGATACGGCACGAATGCTCAGGATCCGAGGGGGCTTCAGAAACGTATTCGTAAATGGGCATAATGAAGGCGCGGGCCGGGTAATTTCCGTCCCACGCCAGAATTTAGCGGAATCCGTGCCAGCTTACCAGCTCGACTTGGTCACACCGGGGATCATGCCGGCGGAAGCAAGCTCGCGGAAGGTAATCCGGGAAAGGCGGAAGCGGCGCAAGAACGCGCGGCGGCGGCCGGTGATCTCACAGCGGTTGATGAGACGGGTCGGGCTCGCGTCACGCGGGAGCATGGAAAGGCCGACGTAATCCTTCTCAGCCTTCAGTTTGAGGCGGAGCTCGGCGTATTTCTCAACGGTTTTCTTTTTGCGCTCGTTGCGTGCGATCCAACTTTTCTTAGCCATAATTTTGGGGGGGCAGGTGTTAAGGGAATGGCGGGACCTTGCAAGCCCAAAGTCGCACAAATCGGGATTTTTCTAAAAAAGCGGTCAAATTCCCACGATTTTTTATGATCGTGCCTCGAAATGGCAGGCCGGGCTATGGGATCAGGCTGGCTTTTGTTTGATGAGCCGGAAGCGGTCGTGGTAAACGCCGTGGTTGAACTTCCGGCAGCAGTCGTAACAGGCGACGGTGCGCTGGATGGGCTTCACGCGGTGGATGGTGGCGAAGCAGTTCGGGCAAATGTAGGAGTGGTTGCGCTTCATCCTCCGGCGCTTGAAGGGGAGGTTGTGAAACGGTTGCTCGCCCGGGATGCCGAGTTCCGCACAAGCCGCCTGCCATTCCGCTCCATGCGGATCGATGCGGCGGCGCCCGCAACGTTCGTAGGCGACGAGATGGGCGAGTTCGTGTTTGAGAGTGCGCCAGAGTTCTTCCGGTTCGCAGTCGCGCAACTTCGGATTCAGTTCGATCGAGCGGTCTGGCCACCACGCACGGCCTGCGGTGGTTTGCATGCGCGGATTCCACATCACCCGCACCTTGCGCGAGAGTTCGGGAAGCGACAACGACGATGATGCCTCGGCACACCACGCGGTTAGACCGCCATCGTCTTTCAAGGGACTGGGCTTGCCGGAGGGAGGTGCCGGAGCCTTGACGACCCTGAGCCATGAGGTCCATCGAAATTCAAGTTGAGGCATGCAACGGCCCATTGCCGAGACCACTAGCAACATTCCTTGTGAATGGCAACACGGCAGCTCGCGATTTTTTCTAACAGTTTTTTATTGGAGTTGGTTTTCGCGATTCATTCCGAGTTTGATTGATCGCCATTCATGGATCATGATGCGCGCATGACTCAAACATTCCACGGATGGGCTGCATCAAAAGCAGGCGGCGAGCTTTCATTGATGGAATATGATCCCGGCGAAATGCGGCCGGAGCAGGTGCAGGTGAAGGTAGAATCCTGCGGCATCTGCCACTCGGATCTGTCGATGCTCGGCAACGATTGGGGCAATGCAAGTTTCCCGCTGGTGCCCGGTCATGAAGTGATTGGCATCGTGGAAAAAGTGGGCGCTCAAGCCAAGGGACTCGCGGTCGGCGATCGCGTGGGACTTGGTTGGTTTTCCGGAAGCTGCATGGCATGCCCATCATGTTTGTCCGGGCGCCATCAACTCTGCGGTTCTTCGGAGCAAATCATCGTCGGTCGTCATGGAGGCTTCGCGGATCGCGTGCGGGCCAACTGGGAATGGGCAATCAAGCTGCCGGGGAAACTGAATCCCGCCAGCGCAGGACCTTTGTTTTGCGGGGGAATCACGGTGTTTGCGCCGATCACGGATTTCGGTGTGAAACCCACCGATCGCGTTGGAGTCATCGGCATCGGCGGGCTCGGTCACCTTGCCATTCAGTTTCTCAACAAGTGGGGCTGCGAGGTCACTGCATTCACATCGAGCGAATCCAAGGCCGACGAAGCGCGCAAACTCGGCGCGCACCATGTGGTGGGAACCCGCGACAAGGCGGCTCTAACAAAAATTGCCGGCTCGCTGGATTTCATCCTCGTCACTGCCAACGTTCCGCTCGATTGGGACGCCTACATCGGAGCGCTCGCACCGGATGGCAGGCTGCACTTCGTGGGCGCGGTGTTGGAGCCAGTGCCGGTGGCTGCATTCTCGCTGATCGGTGGCAGGAAATCGATTTCAGGCTCCCCACTCGGATCGCCTGCGACGGTGGCGACGATGTTGGATTTCTGCGCGCGTCACAGCATCGCTCCGGTCACCGAAACATTTGCCATGCAGGATGTGAATGCGGCCTTGGACCACCTGCGTGCCGGCAAGGCGAGGCACCGGGTGGTGTTGAAAAACGACTGAGCACCGATCTGTTAGAACGCCATCCGCACCCCGGCGAGCCAGGTCCACCCATTGAAGTCCCCTCCCCCGGGGCCGCCTTCGAGGTAGCTGTATTTGACGCCGGACATGAGTTTCAGATTGTGGCCGTGGATGTAGTAATTGAGGCCGGCATATCCCGCGAAGTAAGCGTCTCCGCTCTTGTCGCCCACACCGGGTGAGAGGCCTTCGTAGCGGGTGGGCAGGATGACGCCATTGTCATCCGCACTGCCGGCGATTTCGAAGGTGGAGACGAGTTGTAGCCTTTCGGAAAACGAGTAGGTCGGCATCAGAGACAAGCCGCAAACATCGGCGCGGCCCTTCACTCCATCGCCCCACAGAAATTCCGCGGTGAGGCCGAATGGGCCTTCGGTGATCTGGTTGGAGATGGAAATGCAGGTCTCATACAAAGGAGCTGCCATGCCACCGGGATTGGCGACGAAGCCGGGATCCGTATCGCGCAGAAACTGGACTTTCCACTCGGCGAGATCCCATGGAGTCATGGCAGTGTAGTTGTAGCCGAGCTTGGCAAGGATCATCGTCCCGCCTTCGAACTGCGTCCACTCGTCCCGCCGATCATTGCTGTAAAGGCCGAGTTGATAGAGCCAGCCGCCCGCGATGCCCTTGCCGCAGGCCCAGACACCGGTGAGCTCGCCGCCATAGAACATGTTGCCGAGGGCAGACCGCTCGAAGGGCAGGAAATCCCGCGACGAGTATTCCTGCTCGCGATCGAACTTCAGCTCGGTTTTCCCCGCCGAAAGGTTGAAGGCATCGTTGTGGGTGTAGGTGAAATAGGTCTCGGGCGTCCGTTTGTAAAAGCGCGGGGAAAAGTCCGGGTTGATTTCGGTGAGATTGAGGAAAGTGACCTTCTCGAAAATCCGTCCTTTGAGACCGAGGCGGAAACGGCGGACCTCGATGTTTCCCCAAGTGCCGGAATCCGGGAAATCCTGCGATCCATAGGAACCGGATGCATCCGAGCCGTAGGCATATTGGGTTTGGAGTTGGCCGACGACGGCGAGTTCCTGGAGCCACGGATTTTCGCAGTTTTTGTAGAGCGTGGGAATCGAGAGCCCGCGTTCCCAAGCGGAGCCGCTGGCAAATTTTCCCAGCAACAAACCGGAGGCTTCGACGGGCGATTCTGCGAAGGCATCTCCGGAAAAAACAGCAGCCAAGCCAATCACGGCGGCGGCGTTTCGATAGGCGTTCATGACGATACCTCTTGCATCCACCCGCCAGCCCCGCGTTTCAAGCGCCTAGCAAGGGGTGCAAAGCATGTGGTCCGATAGGGTCAGCCGGGGAGCTTAAACTTGGAACTTGGATTCGGCGGGGACTTCCCTAGCGTCCGCGCATGGCGGGTTT
>JBBARN010000161.1:0-11658 GCA_040399845.1 Luteolibacter sp.
GCGCCACGAGATCGCGGGCGACCTCTTTTCCACCGCGCAGTGTCACTTCGATCTTGGTGAAGCGATGCTCGCGCAGTTCGACGCGTTCGTCAGCGGACTCGCGCAGCACTTTGACGCTCATCGGCTCGGCTTCAGGTGGATTGTAGTATTGATCCTTCGGGAAGCTCTCGTCCTCGCCGTCCTGCTTGCCGGGCAGCTTCGCGAAGTGGCCCTGCATGTAGGCGTTGTAGGCGGAGGAGATGAGTTTGTCGTTCTTCGGGTTGTCGAGCCAGCGATCGCCGGAGACGCCGTTGAGCCAGCCAGTGAGTTCGTCTTTTTGATGATCAAAAGTCATCGCAAAGCACTGCCAGGACGCATCGAGCACTTCGGCAGGTGAATCGGCAGGCACTTCGGGCGATTGCTCGACGGAGTTACACTTGTGCAGCGCATACTTGTTCAGGAAGGAGCTCGCACCGTTCTCGGACACATGACCGCAAGCGCTGCCTTGCTTGTTCAGGCCGGCAAAGAGGGCGTATTGTCGCTGACCACGCTCCACCTTCGCGATGCTGGTCGTAGTTTTCTCCTTCAAATCGGTGCCTTCATGCCAGATGCCCGCCAGCGCATGATTCCCGCTCTCGCGGATCGCCCACACGACCACCGTGACCGACTTGCCCGCGCCCTTGATGTCGAGCGGCGTGTCGTGCAGCCGCGAGCGAGGCACGAAGAGGAAAGGGCGAAAGTCCGCGTCGGTTTCTTTGACAATGCGGATGGCATTCCCGAACGGTCCGCGACCCAGCATCGGAAAATCGGCATAGGTCGCCTCACGCCCCGCGCCCCAGTAGTCCTTGATGTAGTTCGCGGCATCGAGCGGGTAGTCCGTCGTGGCTCCAGCAGGCACATGTGCGGTGAAACGCTTTTGACCATCCGGTTCACGCTTCGCAAAGTCCCACAAGGCGACGAGGCCGGGTGTGTTCGTCACCGTGGCGGCAGGTTCGGCGGCATCAAGAGCCGACAAGGCGAAGGTGGACAAATAAAAAAGGGCGGTGGATTTCATGAGGGGAAAAATCAATATGGCAGTGGCAACATCCTATTCACTTTTCGGCTAAAGCCGAATCCACTTTATTCCAGCTTCAGCACGGGCTTGCTGCCGCTTACCGCGTGCTTGATCTCGAAGGTTTTGGTTTTGCCGCCGTGCTCGAGGGTGATGTCATACCAGCCGAAGTAGCCCTGAGTGATTGCTTTGCCGTCAGCGGCACTGGTGAGATCGGCGTTGGTCCACCATTTGCCTTTCACGAGATCGCGCCAGACTTTCACGGCGGGGCGCTCGGTCCAGTCGGCTTTGAACATGGCGGCGGTGGGTTTCCAGTGACGCTTTTCCCAGAAGCCCCAGATAACGAAGCCAGTCATTTGCGGGTGGCTATAGCAGAGCGTGAGCATGTCGCGCAGGTGATCGGCGTGAAGTTGGTCATCGAGCGTTTGGAAGTCGTATTCGGTGACGGTCAGAAGTTTCACCATGGAGCCAAAGTGCTGATAGATCTTCCATTCCTCGTCAATGCTCGGGATGGCGTAATCGCTGAAGTGGCTCTGGAAGCCGCAGCCATCGGGTGTTTGGCCGCTCTCAATCAGGTGCTTCATGTGCTTGTCGAAGCCTGCGGTGCGATCAGGATTGAAGGTGTCTTCATTCACAAAGAGCAGCTTGTCGGTCTGCTTGCGGATCTTTGAATAGATGTCGGGATACACATCGGGGCCGACAACCTTGTAAAGTGCATCAGCTTCCACAAAGGGCACGGGATGATTCAGCGCGTCCCATTCATCGACATAGGGCGCAGCAAATGGCAGCGCGAAAGCCCAGTGCTGATCATAGCGAGCCATCAAGCCAGCAGGTCCACCCTTCTTCACTTCCTCAGCGGCCCAGGGCTCCAGATATCCCCAGCTCAGGTAGTGGCCGCGTGAGGTCATCTTCTTGTCCTTGGCCCATTGCAGGGTCCACTGCACAGCGGCCTGGGTGCGCAGGCGACTAGCGGCTTCCCAGGGTTTTGCGGGATCGGTCGCACCTTCGATGTTGCCCACGCGCAGGCCACTTTCAGGCACCACACGACTGAACAACTCATCGACGGTGTTGCGATACTTGATCTGATCTTCCTCGCTGATTTTAAAGCCAAGCCCCGAGAGCATGTTCACGTCCACCGCACTGCCGAAACCAAAGAGATGGCGCTTCATGCGCACGGTCACTTTGGCGCCTTCGATGGGTTTGCCTGCGGCATCATGGACCACGACGTTGAGTTGTCCCTGCCGCAACTTGGCGATGCGGGCCTCCGCTTCCGCGCGCCATGGCGCATCGAGTTCGCGACCCGCATAAGTTTTCTTCATCTGCGGTGCCTTGAAGACATCAAACCCAACCGGAAAGCGATACACCTGAATGTCCGCCACCTCGATGACCTGCTTCTGCTCGCCGATGGCGATCTTGGCATTGCCCACACCTTCAGGAAGGTCGTTTCCGGCTTGGAAGACAAAGTAGGTGGTCTCCCAGTCCTTGCCGATGAGTTGCGTCTTCCAGAGCACGGTGGACTTGTAATCCTTCGTGTTCTGAACCGCGCAGGTGATCTTGCCCTTGCCATCCGCCATCTCGCTTTCGACGGTGCGAGCCTTCACGACAAACAAGCACACCTGATCTTTAGCGATGGCTCCAGTGAAGCCCTTGTTCAAAGCGAGTTCATAGGACTTTTCGAGCTTCGCCGGCGACGTAGCGCGGAAGATAGATTTCGTCGGCGCATCGGTGCTCTCCACCTTTTCAATCGTCCCAAACTCCGGCTTCACGACCTTCGGAGCGATAAGCGCCTCCGGCAGCAAAGCGACGGCTTCATCTGGAAGCTGTGGTTCTTCGGCGTGCAGTGATGTGGCAGCGAGAAAGGCGAGGAGGAGATGGCGGATCATGATTGTCTATGTTTGGCGGAAATGAGGCAAGTCGCAAGCATCTCAGAGTGCAATGGCTGCATGAGGAAAGCGGCTGCGTCAGCAACCTCATCGGATTGCGGCAAGCTCAGAACTTCTTCTCACCCTAAAATCGAGGCCCCACGGAACGACTCTATCGAGCACTCATCTTCAGCGTTCCGGCAGCTCGGCGAGTCGCCTTAGCGGCGTTGGGGGCGGTTAAGTGGCCGATGACACTCTCGCAGATCGTGGTAATCGGTGCCTCGGCAATCCAATGCTTCTCTCAACAGCTTGACGCCTTCAGAGCGACCTTTGCCACTCCGTCCACGAGGTGATCAAGTGAAGCAGCTATCCAGACTAGAGCAGCCTTTCCCAAGCTGCATCCACCCAGAAGAACTGGGAATAATAGAGCTTCGCGTAGTCGTAATGAGCGATCACACGCTCCAGTTCAGCACGGCGTTTTTTTAGAATCGTTACGTCTGGTGCCAACGTAACAACCCACGCAGCGGCGGTGGGCTCCCGCACAAAGGCAGTCTCCTTACCACGACGCGGAGAGATCTTCATGAAGTTCTTCAACTGCACATGAGCCAAGTCCTGCGCCTCCTGCTCCGTCTGCTGCGGTTTCCAGTCTTTGTTCATCACACGCCAGTCCATCTCGAAATAGCTTGTGTCCGCGTTGTCGAACTGCTGCGCCATGGGCAGGTTCTTGAAGGCGAGATCGGCGCTGGCTTGTAGCCCTTTGGCATACGCGGCGCGGATGGTTTCATCCTTCTCCATCTCCCACAGCACCCGCATGGCACTGACGCAGGTGCAGGAGGTCCAGCTGTGATATTTGGCATGCTCAAAGACCATGCCCTGTGCGCAGATCTCCAGCCGTGTGCGATTCTCTTTGCCACCTCGTTCCACCAGAGCGGAGTGATACATTTTGTCCCATTTCGCATCACCCGATACCGCATGGAGGACTTTGCACAGCAGCAGCAGCCGTGGTGCGCTGTCGAAGCTGAAGCCTGCAAATCCACCACGCCGACCAAAAGGTTGTTCAGCAGGCATCGACCATTTCATGGTCACAATGGCATCCGCCGTATCGACGAGATGCTTGCTGATCTGCAACTTCTCCGCTTCGGTCGCGAGGCCAGACTCGAAGTAGCGCCACAGGCCAAGAAACCACGGCGACGACTGATCATTTGAGCCCATCGGATAGTGTGACTTGCCGTCCGTGGTCACACCGCGGCCCACAAAGCCCTTCACCTCACTAATGGAGTTTAATAAAAGCAGACCCTGCATCAGCTTGCGGGCCTTGTCAGCATCATCCGCTGACTTCTTCCGCTTCCATCGCAGGATGGCAGCATCCATGTAAAGCCCGTTAAACATCGCCCCATTCTCAATAGGTGCCCACCAGCCCAGCGCATTTGGTTTTCCTTCACGCAGTTCCTCTGGCGTCGGTAGCGAAACCTTCCCGTCCATGTCCGCGAAATCGATCATGATCCCATACTTGTCGATGAAACGCCGCCAGATCTCCGTGTGGGCTTGAGCTGCAGCAGACGCTGCATCACGTGCAATCGACAGGCGTGGAAGACAGGCGCTCGCGGCGACGGATACTTGAAGGAAGGTTCTGCGATTCATCAATAAAGAGTGAAGATTCATACCGTCTCACCTTGCCGCGGGCACGGCAAGGACTTGCTTGTCTGCCAACAACATTTCGCGCACTTGGCTGTAGCGAACGGGCGCTGCGCGTACCTATATTTCGGTCAAAACGAAGCCACCAACGGGGATTAAGGCGACTGAAGCCGATCAGGCACATTGTTGTTGTCACGATCCAAGGGCAGCGGGTCATCAAGGTCTTTGCGGCCATCGCCATCGTCGTCGCCGCCGGGCTGGAGCCATGTGCCTGCGGCGGGCATCCATTCCTTTTTCAATCCAAGTGCACGCCAGAGGTGCTGTGCGGCCTCGGCGCGGGTGACGTTGCGCGTGCCGAAGTCTGACAAAGATTTCGCTACGGGCAGGCCAAGACGTTTCAGCCATTCGGCAAGCGTGGCGCGTGTGGCTTTAGCATCCGGGGTGAAACGCGCCGCAGTGGGCTGGAAGTCGCCCCAAGTGACCATCGCCTCGATGGAAATGCGATCAGGATCATCGGCTGACACATCGGCATACACCGGCTTGTCGTGATGCGGCCAGTCCTTGGCGTCTGGTAAGGCGCGGCAGAGTCGAGCGAGCACGCGGGCGAGTTCGCGGCGGGTCATGGGTTGATCAGGCTTGAAGAACAAACTGTCCGCATCGGGCTGCCAGATGCCGCGCACGGACAGCATGTTTGCGGCTTCAAAGTGAAGATCATCGGGCGCGAGATCATGCCAGGGCCAGAGCAGGATGCCAGGACCGCCCGTGCCGCGCACAAGGCGCAGTTGCAGTTCGCGCACCTTTGCCACATCGCTGGTGACCTCACGCGGCTCGATGCCATCTCGCAGACTCAGCCAGGCGAGCGTGGCTCCTGCTTGGCCGACGTGCATCATTTGGCCATGCAATCGAATCGCGGACTGCACGACGCTGCTGACACCGATGTTTTTTCCCGCACCGATCAAGCCCTTCATCTCCACGGGCACGAGTCCACGCAGTGGGAAGGTGGAGCGATCCGTGTCCGTGTGCCAGCCACGTGTGGGTGTCATGATGTTGCGCCACGGGCCGTTGCGCGATCCGGCGACAAAGCCGCGACGAGTGGGATGAAAGTCGATGTTAAACTGGTAGCCGAAGATCCCGTCCGTTGGCAGCACCTTGGCCCACATCGGTTCGCGAGTGGCGGCGCGGATGTCTTGCTCGCGCAGCATGTAGAGTGCTTCGAGGCGCAGGCCTTCGCGGATGTAGGGCTTCGGCGGCAAACGATCCGCCGTGCCGAACTCGTCCGTGAGCTGCATGTAGCGAAAGGATTGCGGGAAGTCCCCCACGCGATCATGCACGGCTGTTTGCAGATGGTACAGCATACCGAGCGCATGCTGCTTCACGTCATCGAAGATGATCCGGCGTTGCGCGGGCGTGAGTTCGACGATGTTCTTCTTCGATGCGCCAGGCTCCGTCTTTTCCAGCGCATCCACGACACGCTGCGGGAGTTGGCACAGCGGATAATCCTGCGTGGGGTAGTTCAGAAAGGTAGCCTCGGTGCCCGGTGCGAAACCATTGTGCCAGCGATCCACGAGACGGCGGTGCGTGTAAGGGCTGTTACCGCTCGGCGAATAAATGCCGCCGCTCATGTCGCTGTCCACCCACGGCGCTAGCTTGTCGAGCCCAGCGAAGGAGAGCGGGTGATAAGTCTCAGGCTTCGTGATGGTCGCATCTTTGCCGCCCGTCTCTCGCAGCACCAGGCACCACGACATGGGATTCATCTCCTGCGGTCCCGCCTCATCAAAAGCCTCCGGCGCACTGGCTTCGCCAAAGCGTGCTTTCAAATCCGGCCCCGCGCCATGCTTCGCGCCACTGAGGCGAATCACATCGCCCCAATCGCTCGCATCCATCGTGAGACGAGCGTTGATCTGCATACGCTCCGCCCCGCCTTTCGTCGGCTCAAACTCCGCTCCGGTGACACGGCCCTCGTTGACCATCACCTTCATCGGCTGCCAACCGCGCACGATGCGCAAGGACCCACCATCGACAGACGGCTTCACCAGTTCCTCGAAGATCTTCGCAGCCGCCGCAGGCTCGATGGTTTCCGTGCCGCAAAAGGAATTCCCCGGAGTCGCCATGCCATACGTGAGCGAGTTGTGCGCACGGATACGACGCAGCACCTCAAGGAAGAGTCCACTGCGAGGAAAGTTCGTTCGGGTGCCATTCACCACCGTCCATTCATCTGGGCAACCCACGCCCTCCGCGCTGAACTGTCCACCGAGCCAATCAATGTCATTCACCAGCACGATCTTCTTCACGCCCAGTCGCGCCGCCTGCACCGCCGCCGCGCAGGCGGATTCATTGCCGCCGACAATGAGGAGATCTGCCTCAATGACCTCGGCAGGCAAGAGACTGGGTAAGAGTAGGAGAGGCAGAAGGAGTTTCATCATAGCTGGGAAATGGGCTGCACCATCGGCCAGAGCTTGATCTCCTCGGTCACGAGGTGCGCGGGCAGTTGGGCGATTTGAAGGATAAAAAGACCCATGTCAGCAGGCGAGATGCATCGCGCGAGCACGTCAGGATCACGCGGCGGAAGGTTGGCCGCTTCCGTGAAGTCCGTCTGGCCCCAGGAAGGCAAAACGGAGGTCACGCGCACGCCGTGAGGTCGCAACTCGGTGAGCAGGCAGCGCGTGAACATGAGCAAACCAGCTTTCGCCGCCGAATACACACTCCAGCCCGGCCACGCATGCGAGGAGCAGGCGCTGCCGATGTTCACGATGAGGCCGCTGCCCTGCTTTTGCATGATCGCAGCAGCGCGACGGCAGCCGAGCATGGCACCCGTGAGATTACTGGCGAGGCTTTGCGCGATGGCCACATCCGTCTGCTCGCTGGCCGGGCCAATCTTGACACCCTCGCCGGCATTGTTGATCAAGACATCGAGCCGCCCTGTTTGCGTCAGCACCTCGGCCATCAGCCGATCCCAAGCATTACCATCCGCCACATCGGCGACGAATGACCTCGCTCCGATGCGGTTGGCGGTCTCTTGGAGTTTGTTCTGGCTTCGTCCCGTGATCCAGACCCGCGCCCCAGCCTTCACGAAGGCCTCCGCGATGCCCGCGCCGTAGCCACGTGAGCCGCCGGTGACGATGACAGTGGAGGCGGTCAGGTTTGTCATTTGGGCTATGAGTTGAAAGGAAGAACCGATTGAAGATCACGAACTACGCGTTTGCAATGGCAAATCTTGTTTCGTATATCAAACTTATGTCCAAGGCCCGAAAAACCGTCATCAACCCTCTCGGCCGCTACAAGGTGCCCATCCTCGAACGCACGCTGGATCTGCTGGAGCTGCTCTCGCGACACCCAGAAGGCATGACCCTCACCGCAATGACCGAGACCCTCAAGATGCCAAAGAATTCCGTCTTCCGCATCGCCACCACACTCACGCTGCGTGGCTACACCGAGCGCGATGAGGGCACGAAGGCCTACCGCGCCAGCCGCAAGCTGCTCAGCCTCGGCCATGCCGCCGTGGGCAGCGAGCGCCTCATCCAGGCCGCTGCGCCCATCCTCACCGCCTTGCGCAATGCCACCGGCGAAACTGCCCTGCTCGGCACGCTGGCTGGCAATCATGGCGTGGTGCTTGATCAGGTGCTGTCATCGCATCCGGTGAAGGTCGTGGTCGAGATCGGCCATGCCTTCACTCTCCACACCGCCGCACCGGCAAAGGCCATGCTCGCCTACTGGAGCCCGGAAACACAGAAGGCCTTTGTGAAGCAGATCAAGTTCACCAAACACACCCGCCACACAATCACCAGCGCCTCGGCTTTTCTCGCCGAGCTCAAGCAGGCCAAAGCCAGCGGCTACGCGCTGGATCGCGGCGAGGAGAGCGAGACGTTTGCCTGCGTCGCCGCACCTGTGTTTGATCATCGCGGCCATCCCGTCGCCGCCATCTGGATCAGTGGTCCATCGGATCGAGTCACGCCGTGTGCTTTGGATAAACTGGGGCTCAAGGTGAAAACGTTCGCCGATCAGCTCTCTCAACGGCTTGGTTATCAGACGAAAGCGAACCCATACAGCTTCTGCTGAAGCACGCGCACGGATGCGTCGAGCAAAGTTGTGGACGTTTTGACTACGCTTAGGGGGCTGGGCTTAAAGACTCCAGTTTCCCGAACATGATGCGGTCGCTGGAGCCTTTGTGGTCACTCTGCGTGACGGTGAGCCAGACCGCGCCTTCGTGTTCGTGGAAGGTCGGATACTGGAACGAATGCGGAGACTCGAAGCGGTATTTGCGCTCCCAGACCCGGCCATCGCGGGAGATGTCCACGTTGAACACGCTGCGCCCGCAATTCTCGACTTTGGTGTTTTCCTGCCAGCCGAGGTAATAGACATCGCCAAACTTGTCGAAGGTGGGTTTCGAGTTCAGCCCGTTCGGCACAAAAGGCATCGGCTGGCCAATGGTCCACGTCTTGCCGTCTTTGCTGGTGGTGAAGTGGTAGTTGCCGGCGTCGTTGCGGCAGATCGCCATCCAGGTGCCGTCCGGCAGGCGATTCACAGCCGACTCGCTGATCTGCTGCGACTGCGGTTCGTTGTAATGGCCGATAACCTCGAAGGTCGTGAAGTCATCATGCAGCACGGCGAGCGCGTTCTGTTTGCCGGGGAAGTTGTTGAGCGCCACGTAGCGCCGGCCGTCGAACTCCTTGAACGAATCGAAGATGAAGAGGCCCTGATTGACGGCTTTCCTCGTGAAGCCCAGGGCCGCCGCATCGGCGTGAAAATGACGCGGCTCCATGTCGAACACTCCGGCGGCAGTTTTCAGCTTCGCCTTGTGGATGCTTCCTTTGAAGGTCTGCGTGCCAAGATCGAAATCGCGATACCAAGTGAGCGCCTGTTCCTTTGCGGGCTGGCTGCAAAAATAGGTGCGCAGCGTGTGGTCGTCCTTGCGGATGATGCGCGGTACAAAACACATTCCCTTTGGCAATGTTACGTTGTCGAACACCTGTTCGGATTTCGCCATTGGGATGGTCTTCTCCACCTCGAGCGTCTTCAGATTGACAATCGATAGGACACAATACTGCGCCGCACCCGCGCCGTGGCCCGGTTCTACATCGTTGTCGTGCTCCACGATGTAAGCACGATCACCCACACAGACGAACTCTGCATCATGCGCGCCTTTCGCCTGCGGTGCGGTGACTTTGATGAGCCTGGAGAGAATTTCATCCCCCGCACGCTTGGCATCCCATTTGGTGGGAAGGTTAGCGGTTGATGTCGGCAATGTTTCCGCAGACGTTTGAACTGGGATTTTACAGGATTGCCAGGCGCGGAAACGCCACTTTCCTTTCTCTTCGCACCACACAGCCAAAAAACTAAGCACGCTATCGGCGACGACTCCGGCAGCGGTGACTTTCACGACTGCGCGACCAGTCATCAGTGCAACGCTGGGTGAGAGTCTATGAAAAGTGCGCTCTTCGTAACGGATGGACTCGTAGCGAGTGCGCCCGCTGGTAAGCGTCTCGATGAGGCTTGTCTTGGTATCCACAGTCCCGGTCGAATGGGCATAGCGCAGGCCATCCGAGAAAAGATCGGCCAATCGTGCATGATCAGCGGCGACGGTGGCACTCACGCGCTCGTCATCCGCAGCTTGTAGAGCCTTGAGCGCAGCATCATCGGCGACCTGAAGCGTGGCGACGGAAAGTAGGATGAGAGATAAAAGGCGAAGGGTCATAAGGTCATGGCGTTGCTTGAGATGGTTTGGGGCGAATGCAGATGGGCGTATCAGGGTTCACCAGCAGCCAGACAAGCGAGCCTGCCAGGCAGACAGCAGTGGCGAGTCAATGGGATGAGTGAAAATTGTTCATATTTGGGGTGGTGTTTTAGCGCTTCACGCGACCCGCCGAATCGCCGCCGACCAGGGCTGCGATTTCCTCACGCGTGCTGAAGTTGAAATCACCTTCGATGGAATGTGCGAGGCAGCCAGCGGCCGTGGCAAAGGCGATGGCGCTTTGTGGCGCGTCGAGATCAGGGTTGGTCAGCGCGTAAATCAGTCCAGCCGTGAAGGCATCGCCCGCGCCGAGACGGTCCACGATATTCGTGATGGGATACAGTCGACCATTGACGGGAGCGTGGCAGACTTGATCCGTGGCCTTCTCAAAAAGCAGGCCACCGAAGTTGTTGTGCGTGGCGGAAATACCTTCGCGCACGGTCATCGCGACGCGCGAGATCCGGGGAAATTGTTGCGCGATCTGACGTGCCAACTCATCGAGCGATGGAGAGCCTTGAAGGCCGAGCATGGCTTCCGCGTCCTCGCGACCACCGATGAACAGGTCTGCGAACGGCAGCAAGTCACGCATCGTGCGTGTCGCCAGCTCGCGCGGCAGCAAAGGCGGTTCCCACTGCCAGAGCTTGCTGCGATAGTTCATGTCGATAGCCACCTTCACCCCGCGCTGCGAGGCTTCGTGCAAAGCGGTCATCGTCACTTCAGCCGCATTGCGCGAGATCGCGGGCGTAATGCCGGAGACGATGAACCATTCCGCGCCTTCGAAGATCGCGTTCCAGTCGTAGTCGGCCGCCGGTGTAATCGCGATGGCTGAACCTTCGCGATCATAGATCACATTGCCGGGGCGTTGGTTTGCGCCGGTTTCGAGAAAATACAAACCCAGGCGGCCTTGTGGCGTGCGCAGGATGTGGCGAGTATTCACTCCGAGCGACCGCAGATTCGCTACACAAGCATCGGCAATCGCATGCTCCGGCAGCGCCGTGACAAATGCAGCATCACCACCAAGATAAGCAATCGAGGCGGCAATGGAAGCCTCGGCTCCCGCAAAAGTCACATCCATCGTGCCAGGCATGGCTTGCTGGAAACGCTTGAAGCCCGGTGCAGCTAGGCGGCCCATGATTTCGCCAAAGGTAACAACGCGGCTCATGCCTGACCTCCTCGCACACGCTTCACGATGGCCGACACGTCACGTGCATTGGCCGTGATACCGCTCCAATCCTTGCGCTGGCCCGCGCTGCCGTGATCATCGGAGAATGAAATGAGCCCATTTGGCTGCGCCGCGAAAAGCACCGGAGACGGAAAAAGAAAAAGCAGGAAACGCATGGGTGTGCTTAAACGACGTGTAACGGGTTTTCTAGCTTGTGTTTCCAGTCGTGGGTCAACCATAC
>JBBARN010000162.1:0-11632 GCA_040399845.1 Luteolibacter sp.
CTTTCCTGTTCGTCCGATCCGTCCGTGCGAGGAATGCTGATTACCTTCAATACTTCTGGGACGCCATGAACGTCACCTTTGAAAACGGTCTTGAACCCGCCGCTGCCAATCTCAACGAGCCCGCGGAACTGGGGGAATAGGGGGGATAGCTCAAACGCAGTAAGCTTTGGTGGATGCATAATTATTTGGCCTTTCGCGGACTTGGGCGCTTGCGCGGAGCTTTGGGTGCGGGTTGGGCGTTTACTTCCGGCGGAGGAGCGTCCGCATGTTTGAAAAAAGTCGTGGAAGGAATCAGCACTGGGCCATAAGGCCCGCGACCGGTAGCAGCTCGCAGGATCTCCCGGGCGGCTCCGAAGAGCATCGAGGGTCCATTGGTTTCCACGGCCCGCTGGACTCTGTCCTCGGGAAAGTTTGGAGACACTTCGATGAATCCGATCATGTGGAGTTCGTAGGAATAGGGCAAGTTTTTGCCTTCCAGCGCTTCCTGCTTGACGACTAGGTCGATTAGAAACCGGTTCGGCTTGTCTTCACCGGCAGGCACGCAGTTTTCCGTCACCTGGAGATTGGCTACGTCGAGGTCCTGTTCCTTTCCGGCATCATAGTCGGCCAAGGCCTCAACGTGAATCGAAAGGACGAAGTAGTCCGTGAGTTGAAGGGGTGCGAGTTTCATGGGGTCACATGGCAATGGGCTCGGATGTCTCCCCGGGCGATTTCGACCATTCGCCCGTGTAAGTGCGAGGGGCATTCCGGCGGTTGCCGATAAAGTGGACTATCTTGTCGCAATTCGTCATCCGGGGTTGGCGGACGGCACGGAGGTCCTCCGGAGTGACTTTTTTCTCTTCAAGCAGCCGGAGCAGGGTGTTGACGAGTTGGCTCGGGTATTCCCTGCCGTTTTCCCAGCGGGAGAGGGATTTCTTGCCGCAGCCGAGAAGGTCGGAGAGCTGGTCTTGCGAAAGGGAAAGGCGTTCGCGCAAGGCCCGGATATCCGAGTCCGCAAGCAGGCCCATGTAGCGAGCCTGGGTCTTTTGAATGAGGTGAGTTGAGGCGGTTGTCACCATTTCGTTGCCGAAATCGTCGGTGTAGACGTCAATGAGGATGGTATCCACCTTAACGGCCGCCCGGTGCTCGGTGGCGGGGATGTAGATGTCGAAGGGGACTTGTTTGGTTTTCATGATCGTTTTTTCTGAGCTTTGGCGATGCGCTTCGCGAGGTCGCCCGTTAAGTCGATGTGGAGTGAGAACAGGTCGACGCTGACATGGTCATCATAGAGACCGATCTTGGCGTAAAGGGGCTTGGGAATTCCCAGCGGATGTTGGCAGAGAAATGCAAAAACCCGGGGAGGCTTCATGCCCTTGGGAGCACCGGGCAACGGCATCATTCCTGAAATGTTCTCTCCCCAGATGGCGGGCTGCCGCAAGGAGCGGGCAAGAAATCCGCAGGCCTGATACGGAAGCCCGAACGGACTCCAATCCATCTGAGCTCGCACCGTCCAGCGGATATGCGAGGCTGAGCCTTTTTCGAGAATTCGGATGACCGACTCGCACCAGTCTTGGGGTAGAGGTTCGACTGGATTCATGGCGGTGGCACCGAGGCATGTGGCAAAGTTACCAATTGATACCCTGCCGTCAAGAGGTGTTTTGTTGCGCGTTTGCGGGTGAGCATGAAATCATCGACCCGAAACTCTGCCCCGCTTCCAAGGGAGACCATTTTCGTGACGCCACGAAAATGGTGTTCAGATTTGTAACCCGTTGTCTCACAAGACTCAATGGCGCGCTGAATGGCGGTCATGAAGTTTTCCCCACGGGCATAGCCGAGAGGTTCCTGAAGATCGCGGGCGAACCAAAATTCGATGCTGTCGTCATCCGGCAGGGTTTGAGCCAGCGAATCAAAGTCGCTCTGCATGCGATGAATCTGTTCGATGTTCATAAGAGCACTGGACTACAGGCCATTTTCGGCCATTTGGCCACCAAATAAACAGATCAAATCATTGGAGACTCAAAAAAACCATGATCCGCTTGTTCGGTCGTCTCACTTTTTGGGTGATGAGATCTTTTTCCCAAAGCTCTTCAAAATCAGTTCAATCAGTGGTTACCATCTTCCTTTTTAGGTTCAAATCATTACCAGCTCAACGCTCCAGCGCGGCGGGGCCGGAGGATTGTTTTTCACCGGAGCGTGTGACGGCCTGCACTTCGAAATTGAAGGCGGTCGCGCCGGCGGTCACGGGGATGGTGAATTCGAAGGGGTAGCTGGCGTCGGTGAGCGTCGCTTTTTGCGCGCCGGTGGCATAACTCAGCGTGACCGATTTGAACTTCGAGTCATCGGCTTGGAGGTAAACGAAGGCGGTGGTCGCGGCGGGACCGAAGTTGAGAATCATCGCGTGTGTGCCGCCGAAGGGGAGTTCGACGTGGTCGCGACGCCACGCATCCGCGGCGCGGGCGCCCACGAGGCGGTCTTGGAATTTCGGCGTGACGACGAGGCCCTCGACCTCGACGGCGGTAAGGCCCATCGGCGGCACGGTGATGGTGAGTCGGCCGTCGCGCAGCGTCGTTGCCGAGCCATCGCTGAAGACTCGTGTGCGAAAAGTTTGGCCGGCGAGTTGCGGGAGGATCTCAGCGTTGAGCGTGATTTCGGTGGTGACGGCCTCGGTGGATTGGTTGGTGAACGCGAGGTAGAGGCGGTCGCTGCCGCGGGCGACGAGGGTGTTGATTTCCACGGAGCCGCTCTTGATCAAGCGGCGTGGCAACCAGAGCACGGCGTCATCGCGGTCGAAGAATTTCCCGGGACGGTCGCCGTAGAATTTGCTCTGCAGGTAGGCGTAGCCTTCGATGAAGTGTGCGGGGAAATCGATCTTGCCGCCGGACCGCGCAAAGGCGTCGGTGACGAGGAAATCGACGAGGATGCTCATGTGCGGCCAGATGTGGTTGTAGTGAAATGAATTTACGCTGAGGGCCTTGTGCTCGCGCATCGGATAATCGGCGCGTTCGTAGATCGTGGTGCGCGCGGTGTTGATGTGATAACCGGGGAAATTGCGGTAGCGGCCGACGACGGCGGAGCGCGCGACATCGTGGAGCAGCTTGTCGCCGGTGAGTGCGGCGATGCGGAGCATCCACGGCGCGTAGTTGGCCATAAAGATGGCGCGGTGCCCCGACATCGTGCTCGAAGATTCGGGCGTGAGGCCGACTTCAGAAAGTCGCCATGCGGGCACGGTTTCCTCGGGGGCGCTCATCTGTGTGTGGCCCTTGCTCTTGAGATACCAATAGAATGGAGCCTTGCCGCCGGGATTGACGGTGACATCGACATCGGGGATGCGCGGCGCCATCCATGTGAACATCGCATACTGGCGGGCACCCTGACGCGCGGCGTCGAGGTATCGGCGATCCTTGGTCGCTTCGTAGAGTTGGAGCAAATCGATCCACTTCGTCGCAAACCCGGTCCAAAAGAAGAGTCCCGGCGCGGTGAAGTCGGTGCTGGGCGAGGTCACCAGTTCCTTGAGGTAAGCGTCGGCACCGTGGCGGGCGGCGGTGAGGAAACGGGCTTCACCGGTCCCGCGATAAAGCGCGAGCTGGTTGGGCCAAGTGTCGCCCTCGGCGACGTCGTCGAGGTTGAGCGTGCGGTTTTTGCCAAGCATGCGTTCGGCGAGTTGACGAAGAACGGGCGAGGCACCGTGGGTTATGCCGTAAAGTGTGGCGAGTTCGCTGATCGGCGCGCAGGGGCCGAGCAGAGCGCGCGAGGGGCTTTGGATTTTTTGTTTCGGGTCGAGCGAGAAGAGGAATTTTTCACGCGAGAGCATGAACTCGACGATCGGGTAGGCGCGTTTTTGAAAGATCTCCTCGTCGTCGGTGATGAGCGCGAGGTTGAGGGGGTTGAGCGAGGAAACGTTCTTCACCGCGCCGGGGACGTCGGTCGAGTAAGCACAACCCTTCAGCTCTTCGATGAACCAACTGTAGTGGCTCATCCCGTAATCGATCATGTTGTCCAAGGTCTCGTTGAGCGAAGCGATGGCGTTGCGACGGTGGTCGCGGAAACCGTAGAGCCGGCGGGCGAGCGATTCGTAGGCCATGGTGACGTCGCCCGCGCCGGCGAAGAGGCGGAGCTTGAACGTGAAGGCCTGACCGGGCGCGCGTTTCGATTCGGCACCGCCGAGCATGGGCGCGAAGACCATCGGCTGCGCCTCGCCTACGGAGTTGCGCAGGGCGACGCCGAAGCGGCTGTTGTCGAGCAGAGGGAGCGGCGAAAAGGGCAATTCGTCGGCATCCGCCACCACGCCGAGCGTGACCTTGCCTTGGCGCACCAAGGTCGCGGGGAGAGAGCACTCAAAAGCCGGCGTGAGATAGGGACGGTCCGGGAAACGTTTCCCCTGCCAGATAAAGGGCTGCCAGCTCTCGGCAAGGCCAGCGGCGGCGAAGGCGGGCGCGCCGGTGTAGCCGACGGAGAACCAAGCGGCCCGTTTGGGCGTGAGCGTGAACGCGAGCACGGGCTCGGCGTCGCCGGGCGGCAAGCTGAGCGTGGCTGCGAGCGTGAAGTCGGCGTGGTCGATGAAGGCGAAGCGGAGCGCCTCCCCCTCACGCGTGACGGCGGTGGCGCGGACCTGCGTGCCCGGTGCGGCGGCGAACACGTCGGCGGTGCGCTGCTTGGTGTCGCCATCGAGAATTTTGTCGTCGAAACCGTCGCCAGCCTGGGCGGTGGATCGTTTCACGGACTTGAGCGCGGCACCGCCAATTTTTGCCGAAGTTTGCCACGTGACGAGATTGTAGGCGACGCGCGGGATATTGCCCGGCCGCATCGCGGGCTTCGGATCGGCGGTGGCCATGAGCACCACGAAGTCGCCGCGGAAGGTCCACGCACCGGCATCTTTCGCGGTGAGTTGCACGGCACCGTCGGCCGCGGGTGTGATGGAATAGCGATCGTTGACGAGTGGTTGGGCGGACAGCGTGGCGAGGAGCAGGGGCGCAACCAACCACCGGAGTTTCAGAAGCAGGTTTGTGGTCATGGATTGGAGAAAGCAGAAAGATTCCAATGAACGCGCCAGCTAACGACCTGGCGGCAGGTGCAAGCTTGCGGCCAAAATCCTCACTGCGACCAGCAAAAGCATCAGCAGCGCAGTGCCGGGAACGTCGCGATCGTCGAAGACGGACTGGAATAAAAACCTGCCCGTGTGGCTTATGGTGTCACCACCACGTTGAGCCTGACAAAGAGGTTGCCGCTGGCACCGAGGGTGGAGCGCTTGAGTTTGACAAGCACGGTGTCTTTCGGGCTGCCATCGGTTTCTTCGATTTCGACGTTGTCGTTGTCATCCACGGTAGTGGTCCAGCCGGTGAGGTTGCTGCCGTATTGAACCGTGATCGAGGTATTGGGATCGGTCTTCGCCAGATCACTGCGCTGGAAAGTAAAGATGAGGTAGTTCGGATCGGTGTTGTTCAGGGTCGGCAGCAGCCCGATGGAGTTCTCAGCAGGATCGGCCGCGCCGAGTGCCCAGGCGACGGCGTTTTCAACACCGTCATGGTTGGCGTCACCGTCAGCTAGCGCACCGCCTGACCAAGTGGCGTAGCCAGACGTTGCCGCATTCACCGTGAGGGTCGTGTCGTCGGCGATGGCGGAAGCGGTGTCGAGCGGGTTGTTGACGAAGTCCTTGATGTCGGCAGCGGCGATGACGCTGAGTTGCAGCGTGCCGGCACTGGTGGGCGTGACGGGGACGAGGAACGCGGAGGGCGATACTTGTGTGACTGTGCCGATGGTGAAAGTAGCTGTGCCCGCGTTGCCGAAATCCGCGGCACTGATGGTTGAGGAATTCATTTCCTCGCTGAAGGTGACGGTATAGTTGACGAGGGTATTGGCCACGACTGGTCCGCCCGCCTTGTCGTCCACGAAGTTGGCGGGGGCGAGTGTCGGCGCGACGGTGTCGGTGACGGTGACGGTGAGGGTGCCGGTCCCGGTGGCTTCGAAGTAGGAGTTGATACTTTGGGCGATGGAATCGGCGGAATCATAGCCATAGACGCCGTTGGGCATGCGGGTTCCGTTAACATAGAGTCTTTGGACTGTATCGGTGCCGGCGTAGGCCAACTGCAAAATGCCTGAGCTGCCAATAGTGACTCTGGACGCATCGTTGCTGATGTTTTCCGCTCCCAGGACGAGCGTGCCGCCGGTCACGGTGGTGCTTCCTTCATAGGTGTTGGCGGCGGAGAGCGTCAGTATGCCTGCACCGGTCTTGGTGAGGCTGCCGACACCCGAAATCGCCACGGGGATCGTGGCGTCGTTTCCGTTGGTATCGATGATGCCGCCAGCGGCATTGTTGGTTCTAACGAGGAAGGTGGTGCTTCCTTGGATGATCAGCGGATTGATGGTGGCAGAGAGTTTCAAGGTGCCACCGTTGGAGAAATTAAGGGTGGTGTTGTTCGTGGTGGTGGCGGTTACGGAGCTGTTGTCGAAGCCTTTTCCGGTGGTGAAAGTGCCACCGCTGATCGTGATGGTAGCCGCCCCGTTGTTCGTGGCGTTATTGCTTTTCGCCAGAACGATGTTGGCGGTCCCGTTGTAGGTAAAGTTGCCCCCGCTGGCCACATTCATGGTCGCACCGAAGGATGTGTTCAGGGGTTGGACATTCATGGCGCCACTCTGTGTCCAATTCGCTCCCGAATTGATGTTGAGGGTGCTCCTTCCCCTGACCAACAGTGTGCCGGCGGAGGTGACGGTGCCCGCCACGTTCAGCGAATGGGCGCCGGCGGAATTGCTCAACGTAATGGTTTTTCCTGCTGCCACCGCGATCGTCGATCCGGCCTGGAAGTTGACGGTCGAAACTCCACTGATGGTGTAGCCGCCAGTGGCGGCGGATTGATTTCCGGAGATATTCAAAATGCCGCCGTTCGTATCGCTGGCGGAAACGGTGACCGGACCTGTTAGGGTATTGACTCCGGAGAGTGTCAGGGTTCCGGCACCGGCCTTGTTGAGGCTGATGGTCGAGGCGCCACTGATGCCGGCGGAGATGGTTGTGCTGACGCTCGTGTTCGTGGTGATGCGAGCCGGTGAACCACCGGACACGTTCAGCGTGGCCGTGCCGCTGGCAGGTGGCGCAATTTCATAGCCCGTCGTGGCGAAGACGATGCGGGAGAAGTTGAGGTTCGCGGAGTCGCTGTTGAGTGCGACGGTGCCAGCCGTGCCGGCAAACTGCGCGGTGTCCACCGCCGGATCCGTATTGGGCCACAGCGAGAGGGTGCCGATGTCGCTGCCGCTGCGCCACAATGATGAAGTGATGTCCCAAATGCCCGCGCCACCGGTATCTGTCGTGGTATCCGCATCCGCATCCCAATAAAAGGTGGTCTGGGCAAGAGCCGGGTTGGCGGCGGCGAGCATGAAGCTGGCCAGAAGGAAACGGGTGACGCCGGTGGGTTTGCGGTAGGATTTTGGCTTCATGGAGGTGGTGGGTTTAGTGGGATTCAGGGTTTTGGGTTTGTCATGAAGAACGACTATGGTTGGATTCTCAGGCTTGGCGGCGGTGCATGTATATGGGCAATTATGCCCATGCCCGGAGGTGGGATGGGGATGCCCATGGGTAGTTTTGCCAACTGGTGCGATTCGGAGATCGGAACATAGTCTCCCGCCAGGACCCATTGTGCTCCGTCCATCACCATGAAAAGATGCCGGGAAAAACTTGGAAGCCAAACCAGCCCACTCATAATATCTTCCGTGAAACGATTTCCCATGCTGCTGGCGGCACTCGCCATTTTCGCGACGATTGCCGCCGCCGCGCCAATCAGCACGTCCAAGCACGAATGGCAGGATCCGCAGATTTTCGAGGTGAACAAGCTGCCACCACGCAACTCGGCATGGCCATGCCCGGACGCGGACTCTGCTTGGAAAAGCAACTACGACCACTCGCCATGGGTGCAGTCCTTGAATGGCGATTGGAAATTCCACTGGTCGCCGGATCCGGATGCCCGGCCAGTGAAATTCTTCACGCCGGAGTTCGATGCCAAAGCCTGGAAAACCATCCCCGTTCCTTCCTGCTGGGAGCTGCACGGACATGGTGTGCCGATCTATCTGAATTCCCGTTATCCCTTCCAGGTCAATCCGCCCTTCGTAATGGACGAGCCACCGAAGGATTACACTTCATACTCCCAGCGCAATCCGGTGGGTTCCTATCTCCGCGAGTTCGAGGTTCCGGCCGGGTGGAGCGGCCAGCGGGTCTTGTTGCATTTCGCGGGCGTGAGTTCGGCCATGTATCTCTGGGTGAACGGCACGCGCATCGGCTACAGCGAGGACTCGCGCTCGCCGGCGGAGTTTGATATCACGGACCACGTCAAACCAGGATCTAACAAACTGGCTGTCGAGGTCTATCGGTTTTCCGATGCATCGTATCTGGAGGACCAGGACATGTGGCGGCTGAGTGGCATCTTCCGCGATGTGTTTCTTTACACCACGCCGCAGGTGACCGTTTGGGATTCGTTCGTCCATGCCGAGTTGGATGACGAATTTCAGAATGCTAAGGTTTCACTGCATTATACCCTTCGCAATGCCGGTGGCGCGAAGACTGACAAGCTTCGCATCCGACTGAGTCTCCGCGCGCCAGATGGTTCGTTGTTGGGAAATCCGACTTTGTTAGATGAACCGGTTGCTGATCTTGAAACTGGCTACTCCCTTCCTCTTTTCACTCCAGCTATCACGGTGAAAAAACCGCTGCTTTGGACATCGGAAACGCCGAATGTTTATGACGCGCTGGTGGAGTTGGTCCGGGATGGAAAGGTCATCGAGGCTCGGCGATTGGATGTGGGTTTCCGCAAAGCGGAAATCCGCGGGCCGGAATTCCTTGTCAACGGTCGCCCGGTCAAGATCAAGGGCGTGAACCGTCACGAATTCGATCCGGATACCGGCTATACCATCACCCGCGAACGCATGGAGCAGGACATCCGTTTGATCAAGCAGGCCAACCTGAATTTTGTCCGCACCTCTCATTATCCCAATGATCCGCGTTGGTATGAACTTTGCAACCGCCACGGTCTTTTCGTGCTGGACGAGGCGAATGTCGAATCGCATGGCTTGAGTTATCATAAGAAGGTGCTGCCCGGCGACAGCGACGAATGGCGTGCCGCTTGTGTGGATCGCATGCGGCGCATGGTCATCCGCAACCGCAGCGCGCCAAGTGTGGTGATCTGGTCGCTTGGCAACGAGGCGGGATACGGCAATGTTTTCCTCACCATGCGCGAGGCCGCTTTGGCTGCCGATCCCGAACGCCGCCCGATCCAATATGCCGACATGAACCGGGCCGCGGACATGGACAGCCAAACCTATCCAACCATCGAGTGGCTCTTGCAGCATGTGGACGGCAAGGCGGCGCGCAAGGGCGAGCGCGGCGAGAGCACCAATGAGGAGCAGCACGGCAAATATCCCAGCGGGCGGCCGTTCCTGATGAACGAATATGCACACGCCATGAGCAACAGTCTTGGCAATCTCAAGGACTACTGGGATGTCATCGAAAAACACCCGATCCTCATCGGCGGTTTCATTTGGGAATGGGTGGACCAGACGCCTTACAAGACCGCGCCCGACGGAAAGAAATTCTTCGCCTACGGCGGCGACTTCGGTGACAAGCCGAACGATGGCGTTTTCTGCTGCAAGGGAATGGTGGACGCCGAGCGCAAACCTCGTCCCCATTTCTGGGAGGCTGCAAAGGTGTTCCAATTCATCAAAGTGCTGCCGGAGGACATGGCGCACGGCAAGATCCGCATCCGCAATGGATATGATTTCATTTCACTCGAACGCTTCGCCGCCGACTGGGTGCTGGAAGCCGATGGGCGGATGGTCGCGGAAGGCAAATTGG
Organism: Luteolibacter sp.; assembly: GCA_040399845.1. Classification (GTDB taxonomy): domain Bacteria; phylum Verrucomicrobiota; class Verrucomicrobiia; order Verrucomicrobiales; family Akkermansiaceae; genus Luteolibacter. Next base: position 9,809 of record JBBARN010000162.1, read on the forward strand.
ACAAGCTCGACCTCGCCCCCGGCGCGGAACGGGTGGTGACGGTTCCATGGAATGGCAGCACGATGAAGCCGGGCATGGAATATCATCTAACCATCCGCTTCCGCCTTGCCGGAAACGAGTCGTGGGCCGAAGACGGCCATGTGGTCGCATGGGAACAACTTGCCGTTCCCGCGCCGCCCTCCGCCATGGCGGAAAATAAGGCCGTTGCCGAGGTTCCGTTTCGCAAGGTGAATGGCGACTGGTTGGCGGAAGCAAACGGCACCAGCGTGTGCATCGACGGGCAGCAGGGTTGGTTGAAGTCCCTCAAGTTCTCTAACCGTGAATCTCTAACAACTTCCTTGAAGCCCTCATTCTGGCGTGTGCCCATCGACAATGACATCGGCTGGAAAACCCCGAAACTCATGGGCGCGTGGAAAAACGCCGTGGACAAGGCCACATTGCTGTCGCTGTCACCCGGAACATCGTCCGGAAATCTAACAGCCCGCTTGAAGCTCCCGACCGGCCATTGTGAAATGACCTATATCCTCCACGCCGATGGAGCTCTGCGAGTGGAAATGACGCTTGAGCCTGGCAACAAAGCGCCGGAGTTGCCGCGCGTGGGTATGCAGTTCGCCATTCCACGTGCGATGAACGGCATCCGGTGGTTCGGTCGTGGACCTCATGAGAACTACCTGGACCGCAAAAGTGGCGCAGCGATAGGCATTCATCGCAGCACGGTGAACGAATGGATCACGCCCTATGTCCGCCCGCAGGAAAACGCCAACCGTTCGGACGTGCGGTGGATCGAGTTTTCCGGTGACGATGGCATCGGCCTGCGGATCAAAGCCGAAGGCGCACCCATGGGTATCAGCGCCTGGCCCTACAGCGCCGAGGACCTCTCCAAGTCCACCCATGATTACCAACTGCCACAACGCGACTTCATCACCGTCAATGTGGATGGCGCGCAAATGGGAGTGGGTGGTGACAACAGTTGGGGCCTCCCAGTCCTTCGGCAATATCGTTTGAAGGCCGGTCAGAGCCAGCGCTTCGCCATGACCATTCGCGGCAAGCGGAAGGAAAGCGGTGTTCATTGATAGATATGCAAATTCCGAGAAAGTGGGTCACGCACCGAGAAACTTGGTCACCGCGTGGGTGCGGGAGTGGACGTGGAGTTTCCGATAGATGCTCTCGATGTGGTGCTGTACCGTCGAGTAGCTGATCTCCAGATCCGCCGCCACCTCTTTGTAGGCGAAGCCCTTGGCTAACAACTCCAGCACCTCCACCTCGCGCGGCGTGAGGGTTTGCAGTTCCTGGTTTTTCGGCTTCTGTTTCTTGAACGATTGGGCGACGCGGCGCGCGATGGAGGCGGTCATTGGCGCACCGCCGGAAAACACGTCCCTGACCGCATCGACCAACTGGCTCGCCGGCGGCGGCTTGAGCAGGTAGCCGCAGGCCCCGGCAGCCAGCGAGGCGAAGATGATCTCCGAGTCCTGCCGCACGGTTAGCATGATGACCTGCGGCGCATTTTCACCGGCGGTCAGGAGCTGGACGCAATCGATGCCGGACATGCCCGGCAGGTTCACATCCATGATGACGACTTTGGGCTTCAGCACCGGGATGTGTTTCAGTGCCTCCTCCGCACTTGCAAATTCGCCGATGCACTCGAAGTCCGGCTCTTCCTGTAGAATGGTGCTCAGTCCCCATCGGATGCGCGAGTCATCCTCGACGAGGCAGAGGGTGATCTTCTCACCCGATGCAGATTCGGCAGACTTGGCGGTGCTTTCTTCCATGGCTGTGGATTTTGAAGTTGATCGGGATTGATGGCAAGCTGGCAGTCTCAGTCCC
>JBBARN010000163.1:0-11579 GCA_040399845.1 Luteolibacter sp.
TGGCCTCGCCGGGGTTTTTGTATCTTCAGGAAACGGGTCCCCAATCTTTTACCCCAAATCTTTTACCAAAAGAAGAGGCTGGTAAAAGGTTGGGGGTAAAAGATGAAAGGCAGAGATCCCTGTCACATCCCGAACTCGCTTCGCGCCTGTCCTACTTTCTCTGGAGCGCTCCGCCGGATGAACAGCTTCTTAAAGCAGACCTCTCGAAACCCGAGGTGATCGCCCGCGAGGTGGATCGCATGATCGCCAGTCCGAAGGCGGACGAGTTTGTCAGCGGCTTCGTGCATCAGTGGCTCGGCATGGACCGGCTCGATTTCTTTCAGTTCGACACCAAACAGTTCCGCGACTTCGACGAAAGCGCCAAGGCTGCCGCCCGCCGCGAGGTCTATGAAACCTTCGTCCACCTGCTGCGCAACAACGGCAGCCTCACGAAATTGCTCAAGAGCGACGAAATCCACGTCAACGGTCTGCTCGCCACCTACTACGGTATCGAAGGCATCAGCGGCGATGCGTTTCAAAAGGTCAAACTCCCCGCCAACTCCCCACGCGGCGGCCTGCTCGGCATGGCTGCCATCCTCGCCATGGGCAGCAATGGCGAACGCACCAGCCCGGTCGAACGCGGTGCCTGGGTGCTGCGCAAACTCCTGCACAACCCGCCACCGCCCGCCCCGCCGAACGTCCCGCAGCTCGACCGCCTCGCCGGCAAACCCATCAGTCCACGTGAACGTCTGCTCGCCCATCAAGAAGAGCCGCAGTGCCTCCAGTGCCATCGCAAGATCGACCCCATCGGCTTCGGCCTCGAAAACTTCAACGCCGCCGGCAAATGGCGCGACGTCGATCACGACCCCAAAACCAAAAAAGATTGGCCCATCGACCCCGCCGGTCAATTCCACAACGGCCCCACCTTCCAAACCTACTACGACCTCCGCGACCAAATTGCCTCCCAGAGCGAAAACTTCGCCCAAGGCTTCACCGAAGCTCTCATCGAGTATGCGCTCGGCAGGCCGTATGGTTTTACGGATATCGCGCTCGCCGATGATATTGTTAAAAAAGCCAAAGCGAAAGATTTTGCGATGAAGGAGTTTTTTATCGCACTGGCTTCCAGCAAAGAATTTCACAGGAAATAACCACTCGAACGACGTTCAACTCTCTCTTTGTCCCATGAAAACCCGCCGTCACTTCCTTCAGTCCAGCTCCTCGCTCATTGCCTTGCCCGCTTTGGAGTCGCTTGGCTTTCGTCGCTTTGCTTCTGCAGCTGCTCCTGCAGCGCCGCCGAAGCGCCTCGTGTTTCTCGGCTTTGGTTGGGGCATCACGACGGAGACGTGGTTTCCGGACATCAAGCAAACCGGGAAGGATTACTCGCTGCCGGAGGGCTTGAAGCCGCTGGCTCGACACAAGGCTGATTTCACGGTGGTGCAGGGGCTTTGGAACAAGTACTCGAATGAAGGCCACTGGGGCAGCACGATGTGGCTCACGGGCGCGAACCGTTTCGCGGAGCCAGGGCAGACGTTTCACAACAGCATCTCGGCGGATCAGGTCGCAGCAGCGAAGCTGGGCATGGAGACACGTTTTGCCTCGCTCCAGCTCAATGGTGGCGAGAACGCGGAAGCATCTGGACATGGACCGGGTCTGTCAATGGCATGGGACGTGAGCGGCAAACCCATCGGTGGTCATAAAGGCCCGGTGGAGGCGTTTCATCGACTGTTTTCCAAGGACACGACGCCCATCGAGCAGCAGAAGGCGATGCTCGCTCAGAAGCGTAGCATACTAGACACGGTGATGGAGAACGCGAAGGCGATGCAGTGTGGCCTCGGCAAAAACGATAAGGCCAAGCTCGACGAATACTTCCAGGGCATCCGCGACATCGAGACACGTCTCGCGAAGGACGAGCAATGGATCGGTGTGCCGCAGCCGAAGGCACCGATCTCTCAGCCGCAAGAGGGCCTCGCGGGCAAGGAGGAGATCAAAATCATGTATGATATCATTGTCGCAGCGATGCAAACGGACAGCACCCGCGTGCTGACCTATCGCCAGCCAGTGAGCACGCTGATGACAAGCATCGGCATCAAAGTGGCCCCTCATGACATGAGTCACTATCATTCGACGATGGGCGAAAAGTATGCGGCATCACAGCAGCGCGATCTCGTGCAAAGCGAGCTGCTTGCCGGACTCCTCGACAAGCTCAAAGCCACGAAGGAAGCCGATGGCAGTCGCCTCTTTGACCACGTTGCCCTTGCCTACGGCAGTAACATCCGCACCGAGCACAATCTCGACAACTGCCCCACGCTACTGACCGGCGGCGGCGCAGGCATCAAGCTCGGCCACAACATCGTCGCCCCAAAGGACACGCCGCTGTGCAACACTTGGCTCACCCTGCTCCACGGCATCGGCGTCAATGCCGAGCGTCATGGCGACAGCTCCGGTGTGCTGAAGGAGATCGTGGCCTGAGGACTGAGCCGCAGCGCAAACGCATCCAGCCTTTCAATTCTGGGCATTCAGGGCTTAATTGCGGCCTGACTTTGATCCTTCAGACCTAAGTCTTCGACGCAGGTTTTTTCGCGATAAAAACCGAAGGAAGAGGCATGCCCTAGAAAGTTGGGGTAACCCTATAAAACGTTGGTTATCTTAACCCTCAAGCAGATGAATTGCAGGTAATTTAGACATTTAGCATGTCTAAATTGGCAATTAAAACGGCACTCAACGGCCACCCTATTTTTGAAATTTACTAGCACGAAGTTCATCACTTCCTCTTTCTTGTTCTTAGCCCCCATGACTCCTGGCCTTCTTATTTCATTTTTCACTTCGTTATCGGCCAATCGTCAGAATCTTTCCAACTCCTTTAGATTTCTCAATCAACGGTCTTTCGCGTCCTTTCAGGTCATACTCGCGAGCTTATCTCTTTTGGGCACTGCCATGACCAAGGCCCAGGCACTTTCTTGGTCGAACGGCATCATCGACTACGGATTGGACAGCTCGAACGTTTTTTGTGCGGTTAGCCACAACGGTGATGGGGAAACCATCGGATTCTGGAGGGATGGCTCGGATACGTCGGCAGTCTACAAACTCGTGAAGTGGAACGGCTCGTCTTGGAATCTTCTGAGCAGTTTTACTGTGGCTGCCAGCCTTGCCGGCAGTTCGTCAAATGATGACGTATCGCTTGCTATCGACAGCGTCGGCGGGTATCACGTTGCCTTCAGGCTCAATGATAATAGCGCTGACCTTGTGAACGGAAGGCGTGTCATCATGTACGGTTACAGTGCCAACGGATCAACTTGGACCTTCAAGGACGTCTATCGCACCAACTCAAGCCCGAACGGATCCTTCAACACGGATGATCCGTTGGTGCGAATTGATTCCAACAACCGCCCGCACATCGCGTTTCGAACTTCTGACTCTAGCGGTTCCCGCTTCTACGCGATCCGCCACCACTATTTCGACGGCACAGCCTGGACGGGCGAGCAGGCGTATGGGCAGGGAGGCGGATCCGGCACACCGAACGAGGTGACGAGGCTTTCTTATCAAATCGATCATAATGACAAGAGTCACCTCGCGATCGTGGTGGAACTGAACGGAAGCGGGACTGATGGGAGCCTTGCCTACCTGAATAACACCTCGGGCTCCTGGTCGTCACTGAATGTTCTGGCCACCGGTGCGTCTGGGAACGCAGCTGCGTTGAATGTTTCACTCGTTGTGGACAGCGGGAACAAGATCCACATCGCTCGCCAGGACAACTCGCGTGGCCTCTACTATCACACGAACAGCTCCGGGGCCTTCACCAGCGCACGAATCGGAACTGAACTTACCGGCGGCCTAGATCATGGAAGCCTCTCCATCAATTCTGCGGATCACTTGTTTCTGGGCTACAACGCCTCACCCACTGTGACCAATACTGGTGCCGTTAGTTATGCCTATTTGTTGAAAGATACTACGAGTTGGGAGGCTGGAAGTGTCTTCACGGGTAACAACAACACCATGCGTTTCTGGAGTTCGGATCTGGACGATGATGGGGATGCGACGATCCTGTTCGACCACTTTTCAGGTAGCGGAAGCCCCGGTGTTGGCAATCCCAGACAGGCGCAATATGCCAAGGCTTCGATGCAGGCACTCTCAGTCGTGACCGGACCTGTTCTTGAGTCTCCCGCTGTCTCGAACATTGCCAGCACATCCGCCGAAATCGATGGTTTGGTCACCGCGATGGGTGGCAAAACCGCTGCCGCGCGCGGTGTGGTGTACGCCCTTGCTAGCAGCAATGCAGATCCTCTCATAGGCGGAGTTTCGGTGGCTCAGGTACTGGAAAGCCCGCTGGGAAGTGACACGACTATCCGGATCACCCTCTCCGGTCTGAATGCGAATTCCCCGTACGCCTGCAAGGCCTATGTAACGGATACGGATGGCGTGACTTACTACAGCCCAGTGACGACGTTTTCGACTAACCTTCCACCTATGATCACCAGCAATGGCGGCGCTGCTACCGCCTCGGTCTCGGTGATTGAAAACTCCAGCGCCGTCACCACCTTCAGCGCGACGGACGCGGACGCAGGCCAAGCAGTCACCTACAGCATCACTGGTGGTGCGGATGCTGCTCTTTTCGCCATCGGTTCTGCCACTGGCGTGCTGACCTTCGCGGCCGCTCCTGACTTCGAAGCACCCGCGGATACGAATGCCGACAATATTTATGAAGTCATCGTCGCCGCGACCGACAATGGCAATCCGCCGAAATCCGCCACGCAGACCCTCACCGTCACGGTGACGAACGTGGCCGATAATGGCATACTCGCCGTCGAGCAGCCCGCAGGCACCTCTTTGGCAAGCGGCAGCACCGCCAACTTCGGCAGCATCACGATCGGACAAACCAATGAACTCACGTTCACGCTCAGCAGCCTGGGAGAAGCCGCGCTTCTCCTGCCAAGCGGAGCGGTGATCACGGGTGCGGGTGCCTCGGACTACAGCTTGGTCAGCAGCGTGCCTGCCACAGTCCTAATCGGGGGAAGCACCACTTTAACCGTGCGATTCAGCCCAGCAACCAGCGGAAACCGTTTGGCCACCTTGAGCATCCCCACCAACGACACACGGCCCGGCCGCTCGCCCTACACCATCACGCTCAGCGGCACAGGTTTGGCGACTCCGACCATTGCCACCTACAGCAACGCGGCCAGCCAGGTCCTCGGCGGCTGGGTGAATGGCGGAAATTTCACCATCGGCTCGGTAGGCGCGACCAACCCTGGCAACAACTGGCCTTCGGCGGAAAGCCCCGACAAGGTCGTGGACGCCAATACGGGCAGTAAATTCCTGATCTTCCGCAACAGCAATGTCGGCCTGATCCTGAAGCCCACGAATTCCAGCCTCGTGTTCAACCGCCTGTCGCTCTCGACGGCGAACGATTTTCCCGATCGCGACCCTGCAAGCTACATTATTTACGGCTCGACCAGCAACCTCACCGGCAGCGCGGGCACGAACATCCCGATCAGTAGCCTCACCGAAATCGCCTCGGGCAATGTCACGATGCTGAGCGCACGCAGCGCCGGGCCAACCGTGATTCAATTCGCCAACCATGTGGCCTACACCAGCTATGTGGTGGTCTTCCCGACCGTGAGAAACCCCACGGGAAACAACTTGACCCAGATTTCCGAAATCCAGCTCTCGCAAGGAACAAATCCTCCCCTCGCGGTGGCAATGGCTGATGCACGCGGCGGCCAACTCTCGAGCGGCAACTTCACTTTCGGCTCCACAGGTAGAACCGAACCCGGCACGAACTGGGACGCTAGCGAAACCCCCGACCATGCGATGGATGGAAATGTGAACACCAAATTTATGATCTTCCGCTCCACCGGCGCCGGACTCATTGCCAGCCCGCAAGCCGGAGCGGCCCGTATGAACACCCTCACGCTCTGGACCGCGAATGATGCGGCGGAGCGCGATCCCGCGAGCTACGAAGTCTATGGCTTCCCGACACGGATCACCCAGACCAGCGGCACGCTCGCCGTCAGCGGCGGCACACTCTTGGGCAGTGGCACCTTGACCTTACCCTCCGCCCGGAATTCCGGCCCCGTCCAGGTGACTTTCAACAATAGCACCGCCTACGCCTCGTATCTCGTAGTGTTTCCGACAGTGAAAAACTCACCCTCCACGAACATGACGCAATTATCCGAATTGCAGTTCAGCTACAACGGCGTGCCGGATTTTGCTTTGTCTACCACCACCATCACGGTCATCGAGGACAGCGGAACCTACAGCCGCACGGCCTTCGCAACCGACATCACTCCTGGTGTTGGCGATGTCGGACAAACCGTCAGCCTTTCCTACACAAACGACAACAACGCGCTCTTCAGTGCTCAGCCATCGATTTCCGAGGACGGAACCTTGACCTTCACGCCCGCAGCCAACGCCTATGGAACAGCTGTCGTAAGCGTCATCGCCACGGATAGCACTGGGCTTTCAAACACGAAAACCTTCAGCATCCAGATTACCTCCGTCATCGATGTACCGGTGCTGGCGGCTCCGACGGTCTCCAATATCTCCGCCTATTCCGCTTCTTTCCTTGGTGCGGTAACGCAGAATCCGGACAGTGTTACCATTGCCGGAAATGGTTTTATTTATGCGCCGACTGCCGCGGGTTCCACCCTAGAGTATTTCGGGGCAGGAGCGGTCACCGTGCGTGTGGATGATCCTGCGTTCACCGCTAGTGCTGCACTGGTTCTTAGCAGCAGCATGAGTTACCGCATACGGAGCTATTGTTACGGTCCTGCCGGAATGGTCTATTCTGAGGTCACTAACTTCACCACTCTCCAAGGTAATGCCGTGATGCTGGATAACACTTCGGGGTTGTCGCGGTCATTGGCGAGAACTGGGGTTTCGGGTGGGCCCACAGCAGGGTTTTTCCTGACCAGTCCAGTAGGCTCCTCCGCGCAATCTGGATGGGCTTACAGGATCACGACAGGCAATCAGGCCATCATTCTCAATACCCTTACTCTGGCTCTCAACTCATCCGGCTCCTGCACCTTGCGTATCCAACTCTATGAATCCGGCGGGGCTTCACCTGAGCCTCAGGGAGCCTTGTTGTTCACGCACACGGAGGCGGCTCGTAATTTTGGAAACGACGGACAATACGCGACTATTCTGCTAAGCGATTGGTCACTGGCCTCTAACCAATCCTACGTCATGAAGGTAGAGGCCATTTCGGGCTCCGCTATCTGGAGATACTATGATTTCTACCCGGCCTTAAATTCCCCTGCAGGTTGGAGTTCGGATAAGGTCTACATGACTTCGGGGGACACGATGACGTTGGCAAACTCTTCTCTACCCGCGCTTCAGATGACTGGGACGCTTGTGGAAACTTACACCCATCATGAACTCTGGCGCTTTGCCAACTTTGGCAACTACGCCTCCGAAGCTTCTGGTGCTGACGCTGCGGATCCAGATGGCGACAGCCTCAGCAATCTGATGGAGTACGCGCTCGACATTGACCCCAACGCCTCCGGTGTCATGCCCGCTAGCATCGTTCTCAACGGCGCAAACCTTGAATACACCTACATCCGCAGCACTGGGGCGAGGGAAAACGGAGTGACCTATCAGATTGAGTGGAGCGATACCCTCGCCGCCGGAAGTTGGAGTACGGAAGCCGTGACCGAACAAATCACCTCTACTCAAGGTGCATTGGAAACCGTGAAAGCTACCATCCCCGCCGGCAATGCCTCACGCCGCTTCCTGCGCCTGCGGGTGGAAGCAGCCGCGGTTCTAACACCCTGATTCCCCCCTTCACTTGGTCATGCCTCTTATCTTTTCGGAAGAGGCTCTGGTTTTGTGAGACTTTCAGGTTGGCTGATTTTTTCAGGTCTTGGTGGAACGACCCGGGATGGGGGTTGCGCAGGCAGGGAGGGTCTCTGGATTTGTGGTAGCGTGTTAGCCGCGCTTGGTTTCTTCTGTGCGCTTGGTAGCCTGATAAAAACTTCGTCGATCGGAGACGTTCTTTATCCAGTTCCAGCGGCTCTCTTGGAATCAGGATTTTGAAGATAGTGCTACACATTCACCTGCGGAGAGTGTCCGCCCATGAAGGAAATTGCTTTATCCTAGAGTCAGGAATGGAAGATCGTCAGCGTCCTTGCTGTCACCCATTTTGGGCTATCGCCAAGTTCCGCTTGAAGCCCTCGCGCACGAGAGATAGGTCGGAGTCCATCGCGAGCCAGTTTAAGCCGAGCGCTTTAATCTGCTCCTTGTCGTCCGCATGACGCACGAGAATACCGCAGCCTTTACCCTGGTCCTTTGCAGCTTTCACAACGGTGCTCAAGCATTCGTCGTAGCTGAGTGGTGAGTTCCGCGCTTTCAAATCGTAGCTCAAATCCGCCGGGCCGATGAACAGGGCATCAATGCCTTCCACGGCAGCGATTTGAGAGGCATTGGCGACTCCCTCTGCGGTCTCGATTTGGGCGAGGATGATCGGTTTGGGCATCTCACCAGCGGGAACTCTCATGCCATAGCCATACGCCCGCACCGTGCGAGAAACACCGCGATGGCCTCTCGGCGGGTAATAAGCCGAATCCACGCAATGCTGTGCTTCCGCCACGGTATTGACATGTGGGATCATGATACCATCCGCGCCCCAATCGAGCACACGGCTGATCAAATCGGGATGCGGAGCACTCACGCGCACAATCCCCAGCGTCTGGCTACCGCGCAGGGCACGCAGTTGATTGGGCAAAGCGGCTTCGGATTCGCAACCGTGCTCCAAGTCAATGAGAACCCAGTCATAGCCGCACTCGGCGGCCAGTTCCGTGACTGCGGGAGATCCGATGGAGAGAAAGGTGCCGATGTTTGTTTTCATGGTGAGAGAATGTCGAGGCCACTGCCCTCCCGCAAGCCTTGCAAAGCCAGCGCTAGACGTGATTGAGTCGTTTCACGCAAACTGGCCCCTGAGGAACCGCTGCCGATGAGAAAGAAGCCATCATCGCGATCAAAGTAACCAGCACCGACACGGATCACCGCCTTTACGATCATGTTCCGCACCAGGTGCAGCCAGAAGCGGCGAAGATGATACTCGGGAAGGGCGCGCATGCTTTGATAGCCCTCAAAGGCTCTTTGCAGGAATGCAGCATCGTGAAAGCAGGCGAGCAGGGAGAGATCGTCCATTGGATCGCCACTGATAGCGTCGTCGAAGTCAATAAACGCGGAAATTTGATCGCACGTGCCGAGGATATTCCAAAGCGCGAGGTCTTTATGCACTAGGCAGCCGGCATCCAGATTGAGCAAGGCGCGGTGGTTTTCGATTTCTGCGAGGATCTCGTCGGTGTTCGCCAGGAAACCACGCTTGGCGAGAAAGTGGAGATGCTCTTCAAGACGAAGCTGGAAGTAGTCGGCGTAGCTGAAATGTGGTCCGCACAGTCCTCTGTGCGGTTCGAGTGTCTCACGGCCCCCATGCCGCACAGAGGATTCGCTTCGCGGCTTCGCAAGTGCGGACCACTCTAAGATACCAAATCCTTCAAACGTGATCGCTTGCCATTTCGCTACCGCCTGACCAATCTCAAACGCAATGCTCGGCACCACCAGCATTCCTTGCTTGAACCAATGATTCAGATCGGGGGCTGGTATCCTTTCCAAGGACTGCCAAGCAAAAGGAACACGACTCCGTGACGCATCGCAGCCAAACACCTGCGGTGTGACGACGCCTATATCACGCACGCGATCCAGACCAGCGGACTCCACGGCCAGGTGACCATCCATCTCAGGTCCATTCTCGACGCGCACGAACATGGCTTTGCCATCGATGTTGGCATTCCAAGTGAGATGATTGCCCTGCCCTGCTCCGAGGTTCAAAACGACGTTTTTTGTATCGAAATAGCGCCGCAGTTCTTCGCAAAGCTGACGCTCAATCTCCGCACTCGCTTCACCACGCGTCTGCGTGCCATGAAACGCTGCCGGGCGGTCGCATTTCCAGTAGTAAATGTCGCGTCGGCTCATGCGGACGGCGGACGGCGTTTCCACCAGGCGGCCAGCAGCCCGCCAATGACGTTTTGCAGCACGCCGCTGAAGACGCCTGCCGCAGCCGCGAGCGGCATCGTCGCGAAATGCTCACGGGCGAGGGAGGCTGCCATGCCGCCGTTTTGCATACCGACTTCGATGCTGACCGTGCGGGCGACGGACTCGGGATAGCGCAGCACTTTTGATATGGCATACCCCACGCCAAAACCGAGCACATGCAGCGCGAAGGCTGCGAGCGCTAGTTTGCCAAAATTCGCCGCGATGGCGTCCGCGCTTGCGGCCACGATGCCACCACTGACGAGGGTAAAGGCCAGCACAGCCACGGTGGGCCCACAGGCTCCGATTTGATCCGCCGTGCGTGGCAGCTTCCATCGAATGAGCACGCCGAGCACCACGGGTGCGATGGTGAGTTGAAAAGCGGACACACAAAGGCCCCAAGCATCCACAGGCACATACTTGCCTGCCAGTAGACTCGTCCACATCGGTGTGAAGAAGAACGCCAGCATCGTCGAGGCCATCGTGAGCACCACGGACAGGGCCACATTCGCTTTGGCGAGGTAACTAATCATGTTCGACGCCATGCCGCCCGGGCAACTCGCCACCAGAATGATACCCACGGCAAGGCCCGGCTCCAGCTTCAACGCTGTTGCCACCATCCAACCGGAGATCGGCATGATCGTATATTGCGCCACAAAACCGAGCGCCACGCTTCCAGGCATTTTGCCAATGGCTTTAAAGTCATCAATGCTTAGCGTGAGTCCCATGCCGAGCATCGACGCCGCCAGCGACCAGAAGATCCACGGCTTGTCGAACCACAGCATCGTCTGCGGCTTGAAAAACGCGATGACGGCAAGGGCGACGAGCCACACGGGGTAGAGATTGTTGAACCAGTCGAAGAAGCGTTTCATGAAGTTATTGGGAGATGTCTCTCACGCCGCCAAAGTCCGGCCCACCCGCGCCGACAAAACCGCCGCTGGCACCGTTATCATTCGGCGTGACCCAAAAAGCATACAACGAGCCCTTCGTCTGATGGAAGCGGAATCTCACCGCTTTCCCAATAAGGTCATCAAGGCCAGTACCGTCCGCCCATTCGATTTTGAGCTTCGTTTGATCTCCCGAAGCAACCTTCGAGCTGCGAATGACCTTTCCAGCCTCATCGAGCACTTCCACGCGCACTTCGCCGTTCACGTTCACGAAGAGATGCTTGCCTTTGAACTTCACTGGGCGCGTCGTCAGCTCGCCGGAGCCTTCCATGGAGGCAAAACCATCGCGCCTTAGCGTGGCGAGGCCGATGCTGCCGCCGGTATACATGCCGCGATGACCGCTCGGCGCGACGCCGCTGGTGCCCATGTAGGGAAAGACGAGTTGATCATCGAGCACGACAAACACACCCGCCGTGCTGTGCAGATACGCCCGATCCCACGAGCCCTCCGTGCGCGAGCCGACGATGAAGCCGCGTCGATCCGGTCGATCCCAGTGAAAGCCATCGCGACTGAAGCCAAGCTCGAGATCGAGCAGCTTCGGAAACTTGCCTTTCTCGCAGACGCCGTTATTCGGGCCGCGATGGATGTAATGCATGCCGATCATGAGGCTCTCATACGCCACCG
>JBBARN010000164.1:0-11470 GCA_040399845.1 Luteolibacter sp.
CATCGAAGCGCCGGCCGGGCTGGATGCGATGGCGGTTTTCCTCGCACTCGCAGGGGCCTTCACCTTGCAACTCCGGCATCCGATCCGTGGCTTGGAATCGCTGACGGGAGTGGCATTGAACGTGTTGGGATTTGTTTACATCGCCATCCTTTTCAATTTCCTTGCTCGCATTGTTTTCGCAGTGCCCGGCTGGGATGCAAAGCCCGGTGTGGTTTCGGAATCCGGTGCCTATCTTTTGTTATGGGTGCTGGCGGTTACCAAATTCACCGACATGGGTGCCTACATCACGGGCTCGATGATCGGAAAGCACAAGATGATCCCGCACGTGAGCCCGGGAAAAACCTGGGAGGGATTTGCCGGTGCGCTGTTCTTCTCGCAACTGGCGGGATGCGGGCTTTATGCGCTGTTTCCGCATCATCTCGCGTTGTTTGGAAACTACGGCCACGTGGTCACACTCGGTTTCCTTCTGGCCATCCTCGCGGTCGTCGGTGACCTCGCAGAAAGCGTCGTCAAGCGCGCTGTCGCGGCCAAGGATTCGGGGCGGATGTTGCCGGGCATCGGCGGCTCGCTGGATCTGATCGACAGCGTTTGTTTCACGGCTCCGGCGACGTATTTTTACCTGAAATGGATCCTGCTCCCCGCCGCATGAATTGCCCGCAAAAACGCCGCGTGGTTTTGTTGGGATCTACGGGATCCATTGGTTGCTCAACCTTGCGGGTGGCGGCCGAACTTCCCGAGCATATTGAAATCGTCGCCCTTGCCGCCGGAAGCCAGGTGGAAAAACTGGCCGAACAAGCAAGGGCCACCGGTGTAAAGCATGTGGCGATTCATGATGCTTCGAAGGAAACGCAACTCAGGTCCCTGCTTCCCTCGGATGTCAAAATTCATATTGGTCCGGAAGGTCTGTCGGAGTTGGCGACCTTGGAAGGAGCCGACGTGGTTCTGGTGGCCATCGTCGGCACCGCTGGCCTCCACCCCGCTCTCGCCGCCATCGAGGCGGGCAAAGACCTGGCCATCGCCTCCAAGGAAATTCTCGTGATGGCCGGAGAAGTCATCACCGAAGCGGCCCGCAAGCGGGGAGTCAAACTGCTTCCGGTGGATAGCGAGCACAACGCAATCTTTCAATGTCTCGACGGGCATCGCGGTGGCGAGAGCGAGGTCGCCCGGTTGATTCTAACCGCATCCGGCGGCCCCTTCCGCCTCATGCCAAGCGCCGAGCTCGCCCATGTCACTCCGGCGCAGGCCCTGCGGCATCCGACATGGGACATGGGGCCGAAGATCACCATCGACTCCGCCACCCTTTTCAACAAGGGACTCGAAATGATCGAAGCCCGCTGGTTGTTCGATATCGGGATGGACCGCATCGATGTGGTGATTCACCCGCAGAGCATCGTACACTCGATGGTCGAATTCACCGACGGCTCCGTGCTGGCACAAATGAGCCGCACCGACATGGGCTTTCCCATCCAATACGCGCTGACCTGGCCCACCCGGTTGCGGGGCGGGCTCAAGCCATTGGATTTTCCCGCCTTGGCGAAATTGGAATTCGAAGCGCCGCGGGAAGATGATTTCCCGGCCCTCGGCCTTGCCCGGCGGGCGGGCTTGACCGGCGGCACCTTGCCCGCCGTTTTCAATGCGGCGAATGAAGTGGCGGTGGATGCTTTCCGCAGTGGCAGACTTTCCTTTCCAGGCATCTGGGCTTGTGTGGCGCATGTGATGGACGCCCATCATCCCGGACCTTCCTCTTCGCTCGAGTCCGTGGTTTCCGCCGATCATTGGGCCCGGGCCTGCGCGTCCAGCTTTTGTGGGATTCCAGATTGACCCGGCATTTTCGATTCCATCCACCCGTCGCAACTGATTATTCTCCTTTCATGAAACGCCTGAGCCGATCCCTCGCCGCCATCTTTCTGCTGCTCAATACTCCTTTGACAGCCTCCTCGGCAGATGCGGCGAGAATCCAGAAATCCTGGGATCTCTCGATGGAAAAGTGGTCGCTGGAAACCCGCGTGGCGAGTTCCCCGGAGGCGCGTGCCAAGGCCATTGCCGCAAGACCGGACACCGCCGCCTTTGCCCGCCAGATGTGGGCAGTGATCGGCAATGCTCTGAATGAAGAATGGACTCTGGAACCAGCCGCCTGGTTTCTCCGCGCCGCCCATGGATTGGTGAATGTCGGCCCGGATGGGATCGCCGTCCCGATGTTCAAAGAGGAAACCGAGGCCGTGCGCAAAGCAGTGGAATCCCACCATCTCAAGAGCCCGAATCTCATCCCAATGTGCATGGCGTTGGTGACCTGTCAGGACCCGCGATCGCTCTCGATTCTGGAAAAAATCGATAAATCCCATCCCGACCCGAAAATCCAGGGCGTGGCAGCCCTTGCATCCGCGATGATCCTCAAAACGCTCGGCGACGATCCCGAATTGATGCGCAAGCGGCTCACCGCCCTGCGCAAAGCCATCGTGGAAAGTTCCGAAGTGTCCGTGGGCTCCACGACGGTGGCCAAGCTGGCGGAAGACGAATTGTATATCATCCGCTTCCTCACCAAAGGCCGCGAGGCACCGGATCTGAGCGGCATGGACTCGGCCGGGCGTTTGACAAAACTCTCCGACCTCAAGGGCAAGGTGATCATGCTTCTGTTCTGGACAAGCACGATGCCGGAGGCTGAGCGCGTCGTGGAAATTACCCGCGACATTCAGAAGAAGCTCGAAGGAAAACCCTTCGTCGTCGTGGGAGTGAACCATGACTCGCTGGAATATCTTCGTGCGATGGAAGCGGAGGGCTTGGTCAATTGGCGCAGTTTCTCGGATCCCAATCACGAGTTGTCCAAGCAATACCGCGTCGGCTCATGGCCGCTGGTTTACGTGCTCGATGGCCAACGCAAGATCCACTATGCGGGCACTCAAGGCTCTTTTGCCGAACTCACCGCCGAGGCCCTCTTGGCAGAAGCCCCCTCACCTTCCGAACCCTGAACATCGTGTAAAACAACCAACCTTTGCTCTCATGAAAACCACCCTGCTCTCCCACCTTGCCTGCGGCGCCCTCATAGCTCCCGCCTTCGCCCAAGCCCCGGCAGCCGCTCCTTTTGAACAAGGCGCGCTGGTCCAAGCCGCCGTGCTGCTTCCCGCCGATCTCCTCCGCGGACCATCCTACCGCGTCCGGGATCTGGTGGGCACGGATGGTTACATGGCCCATTTTGAAATCGATACCGACTTCGGCACCTTCAACGCGATCGGCGTGCCCCAGGCGAAACAACGCATCGTCGAAATTGAGGCCATCCGCAAACTCGTGGATACCAGCAAAGGCGATCTCTTCGCAGAAGGCGTCAAGCGCTCGATCGAGCAGCCGATCGATGCCGTCAAAAACATCGTCACCAACCCGGTCAAGTCCGTCAAACAGGCACCGAAAACCGTCGGCCACTTTTTCAGCAAACTCGGTGGCTCCATCGAACGCGGGGCCCGGAAAATGAATGAATCCGCCAACTCCAACGAGGACCCGGATGTCGCCGCCCGGGAAATGGGTGCCGGCATTGGAACTGCCGCCAAAAACGCCGCAGGTTTCGACAAGGCGAAACTGGATACCGCCAAGCAACTCGGCGTGGATCCCTACTCGGACAACGCCCGCTTGCAGGAGGAAATGGAAAAAGTCACCTGGGCATTCTTCGCGGGTGGCCTCCCCTTGCGGATCGGAGCTGCCGTGGCTTCCGCCGGAGTGGCTGTGGCTGCCACCAACATGGTCGGCATTCCGGAAGATACCTATGCACTGACCCAGTCCGAACTCGCCTTGCGGGATGCAAAAACCCTGAAGTCCATAGGCACCAGCGAGGCCGATCTCAATGCCTTCCAAATCCACCGGGCCCTGAGCACCACGCGCCGTCACCGGATTGCCACCTTGCTCGCCGCCCTGCCGAATGCCATGGGCCGTGCCAGCATCGTTGGCCTGGCCAACGCCTGTGAAACCAGCGAACAAGCGGATTTCCTCATCGGAGCCCTCGCCATCCTCGCCGAACAACAACGCTCCGGCGCTGCCAACTATACCTCGGTTTCCGTGCTCGGACGTCTTCCCGCCGCAGCCACTGCAAGCGGGGAAATCCAAGTGCCTGCTCCGGTTGATCACGTCACCTGGACCGAGGACGTGGCGGGCTTTGCCAAACGCGAGGACCTCGTGGCCCCGATCCGGACTTTGGTTCACACCGGCACCCTCTCCCCGGCCGCAGCAGCAGGCATCGCCGCAGCCGGTTGGAAAACCGTGGCAGTGCCTTATCCGTCGCGCTGATCCCCAGCGGGATTTTTCAGAGTTTTGTCAGATAGGCAATACTCTGGGCAATGCTTGCCATGGCATCCGGCGATTGGTCTTGCTCGACGTGACAATGAACCACGCCGGCGGCTTTGGCCGCCACAAGAATGGGCTCCATCGGGATGATGCCGTCCCCCAGTTCCTGGAAGGCATCCGCCGGCAATCCGGAGGCATAACTGGGCACTTTGATGCCGTCCTTCAAATCCTTGAGGTGAAGCTGGGAAACCCGGCCGCTGAGTTTCTTGATCAATTCGACCGGTTCGATCCCGGCGGCCTTGACCCAGAACACATCGATCTCAAACCTCATTTTCGGTGAGAAATTCTCGATGAAAACATCATATCCGCTCTTTCCACCCTCTTTCGGTTCGAACTCGAAATTGTGATTGTGATACGACAAGCGGATCCCCGCCTGGTCGGCGATATCCGCCGCCTTGTTGGCATTTTCAGCCACCTTTTTGTAATCATCGAGCGTCCTGCGGTTTCCATCGTGGAGATAAGGAATGACCAAATGGCTCAGGCCGATCTTCTTGGCAGCCTCCACGATCCGCGAGAAATCCGACATGGCATCATCCGTCGGATTCACCACTGAATCCCACTCGAAATGGGATGAGTGAATGGCCAATCCGGCATCCCGGGCACCGGCGATCATGGCATCTGCTTTGGGAAACCCATAAAGCTCCACCTGTTTGTATCCGGCTTCCGCCACCTTCCTGAGCGTTCCAGCTGCATCTTTGGCGATCTGGTTCCGGAGCGTGTAGAGCTGGATCCCGATGTTTTTGCGGTAGGCATTGTCAGCTTCCAAGGCCAGCAAGGTGCCGGTCTGGCTCATGGCAAGGGTTCCTACGGCGGTGGTGCGGATGAAGTTGCGGCGGTTCATGCCTTGGTCCTAGCCAGATTACTTCGACCTGCCAAGCAGCTTTCCTCGGCACCTCGGCCGGATCACCAGAGGAAACCGAGTGAATACCTCATCCGGATTAGCCGGGTGACATTCCCGACAATTTCCCGATATCGCTTGTGTTCGGTGGAGGCAACGCCTAGACCGCGCTGCGCAATCCGCGTGTTTCCTCCAAGATTATTCCAATGATTCCTTTTTCCTTGTGGTGTGTGTCCGGTCTTTTGATCGGATTGGTCTTTGCTTCGTTTTTCGAATGGGTCCTCCACAAATACGTGATGCACCGCCCGGTATGGAACTTCCGTTATGCGTTCCAGGCTCACGCTGTGGTTCATCACAAAACCTTCAAAGCAGACCACACCTACCACCTTGTCCATGAAAAGGACAAGGAGACCATCCCCATGGCGTGGTGGAACGGCCCGGTGCTGATTGCCATCGGCGTGACGCCCTTCGCCTTGCTTTCGTGGTTCTTGGGACAATGGGCCTTCGCACTCGGCGGCTTTCTTGCTTTCGCAGGTTACTACTGCGTCTACGAATACATCCATTGGTGCATGCACCTGCCCAAAGACCGCCGCGTGGAAAAACCGTGGTTGTTCCGCCGTCTCAATGGCCACCATCTCCTCCACCACCGCTACATGCACAAGAATTTCAACGTGGTGCTCCCCCTCGCGGATCTGTGCCTCGGAACACTGATGGTCCGTTCCAAAATCCGCTTTGCCCAAGCCACCGGCCCGTCCGTGCCCGACGTCCAGCCGATCGCGGCGATGGATTGAGCGGTAAACGCGTTGATGGAGAACGGGTGAAGGCATTCATGAAATCGCCTTTACTCCCACCTCGTGGCATTCATAATGTCAGAGCAACATGAAAACAAAACAATTTATCTCCATCACCTCGCCTCTGAGGAAATCCTTCATCGCTCTGCTTGTCGCATCCCTTGCAAGCCCGCTCCTTGCTGGCCCGGTTAAGTTCGTTTTTCTGTCCAAGGACATTGACTACCAACAAACCTCCGCCACTAGAGTCACGCTTTTGCCCGGAGATTGGCTGCCCTACAGCTTCGCAGCAGAAGTGGATGGTGAGGATCGCTCCAGTGTGGCGACTCTTCGCCCGAAACCCACCCTCAAACTCCCCGCCAACTCCAAATTCGTAAAGCTCTACAACGAAAAGCCTTCACTCGGGCTCGGCTCTGATGATGACGATGGCTGGAACTTCGGATACGTTGGCAAGGAAGACTTTGATAACTGGGGAACTGCCACAAAGACCGAACTCGACTCGGCCTTTCCGAACGGCAACTATGTCTTCAATGTCGATGGAAAAACCATCAATCTAAGCCTCCCGCGCGATTCATACCCAGCGGCCCCCAAGCTCAAGCTCAGCGGTGGCAAATGGGTGGGTGGGGCCTATCGGATCAAATCCAATCAAGTTTTCACCGTCAACTCCGGCACCTATACTGGATATGGGACTCACATCAACGATTTCCTGGAATTGGGTTTGGAAAACGACAGCACCGGCGAGGACGTTTTCGATCAGATTCAGGTTGCAAAAAAACTAGCCGGCGGCCCGCCAGTCTCTAAATCCAAGTTCATTACCCGGAAAATACCGGCCAACACGCTAGAAGCCGGATCTACATATTATCTTTCCGCAGGATACGGTGCCATTGTAAGCCAAAGCACCGCCCTGCCCGGTGCATTGGCTGTCGCAACTTATGGCGTGTTCACCGAGGTCAAAGTCATCGTCGAGAACCCTTAATCCCCTTCCCTCGCGACAATTCTTGTGACGGCCGTCACGAGAATTGTCGCGTTTTTGTTTTCACTTTGATCAGCGACCAGACTGTTTGCCCCAAGAGTCCTTGAGGGCGACGCTGCGGTTGAAGACGGGTTTGCTGGCGGGTTGATGGTCCTTGATGTCTGCCACGAAGTAGCCGACACGTTCGAATTGGCAGGCAAAACCTGCATCGGCGTTGGCGGCGGCGGGCTCGACTTTCGCGGTGATGATTTTGAGCGAATCAGGATTCATCACACTGAGGAAGCCACCTTCCGCGCCATCGGGATCTTCTACGGTGAAGAGGCGATCATAGAGACGCACTTCGGCATCCACACCGGTGGCCACATCCACCCAGTGGATGGCAGCGCGGCATTCGACCCCTTCAGGGGCATCCTTCCCCACCGTGCCGGGTAGGATTTCCGCGCGGATGAGCGAGATATTGCCTTCGCCGTCCTTTTCGAACGAGGTGCAACGGATGATGTGTCCGCCACGCAGGCGCACATGACGGCCAGGACCGAGGCGATAGAATTTCTTGGGCGGATCTTCCATGAAGTCCTCCCGCTCGATCCATACTTCGGCACCGATCGGCACGGCTCGCTCACCCATTTCCGGGTTCTGAGGATGATTTGGAACTTCGGCGCTGCCGAGAGGCTCGGCGGACCAATTTTCGATGACCACTTTCACTGGATCGAGCACAGCCATGCGGCGCGGCGATTCGCGGTTGAGGAAATCCCGAACTTCGAATTCCAACAATGCGACGTCGGTGGTGCCATTGAACTTGGTGAGGCCGATGCGTTTGCAGAAATCACGGATGGCCGGAGCGGGATACCCCCTGCGGCGCAACCCGGAAATGGTCGGCAGGCGGGGATCATCCCAACCGCTGACAAGGCCTTCCTGCACCAATTGGAGCAGCTTGCGCTTGCTCATCACGGTGTAGGTCAAATTCAAGCGCGCAAACTCGATTTGCCGTGGCTTGGAAGGCACCGGACAGTTTTCGATGAACCAATCATAAAGCGGGCGATGATTCTCGAATTCAAGCGTGCAAAGCGAGTGGGTGATGTGCTCCAGCGCATCTTCCAGCGGATGGGCGAAGTCATACATCGGATAGATGCACCAAGCATCGCCCGTTCTGTGATGATGGGCGTGCATGATCCGGTAAAGCACCGGATCGCGCATGTTCATGTTCGACGATGCGAGATCGATGCGGGCACGCAACACGCATTCGCCTTCCTTGAACTCGCCGGCCTTCATGCGGGCGAACAGATCGAGGTTTTCCTCGACGGTTAGATCTCGACCTGCGGAAGGAGTGCCGGCCGTGGTGAGATTGCCGCGTTTGGCACGCATTTCCTCGGCCGAATCCCGATCCATATAGGCCTTGCCCGACTTGATGAGATGGACCGCGCAATCGTAAAAGAACTGGAAATAATCGCTGGCAAAATAGAGGTCCGTGCCCCAATCGAAGCCGAGCCATTTGACGTCTTCCTTGATGCTTTCGACGTATTCGGTCTCCTCTTTTTCCGGGTTGGTATCATCGAAGCGAAGATGGCATTTTGCAGCGAGGCCCGCATGTTCGAGAGCGAGCCCGAAGTTCAGACAGATCGACTTGGCATGGCCGATGTGGAGATAGCCATTCGGCTCGGGAGGAAAGCGGGTGATCGTGGTGGAGTGCTTGCCGGAGGAAAGGTCCTCGGCGATGATTTCGCGGATGAAATCGAGTTTGGGAGATTCTTTGGGATCGGACATGGAGAAATAGAATTACTTTGCGAGTTCGGCGAGCAGAGCCTGGTTCATAAGGATGCCGGCTTCGAAGTTGGCCACGGGGAAATTTTCATTCGGGGCGTGGATTTGGGCATCGGAGAGGGCGAGGCCGAGCAGGAGCGAGTCCGCGCCGAGGATGTCGCGGAATGTTTGCACGATGGGAATGCTGCCACCCTCGCGGATGAGCACGGGTTCCGCCTGGAAGGCGGCGCGCAGGGCGGATTGGGCGGCGAGGCCGTATTTCGAATTGGGATCGGTGATGTAGGGTTTCCCATCGTGTCCAGCCACCACCTCGATTTCCACCCCTGAGGGGCAGTGTTGGCGGAGGTGCTTCTCCACTTTTTGCATGATGTCTGCGGGTTCCTGATCCGGAACCAGGCGGAAGGAAAGTTTCACGAATGCCTCGGCTGGAAGCACGGTTTTGGAGCCTTCACCCTGATATCCACCACCGATGCCGTTGACCTCAGCGGTCGGGCGCGCCCAGGTGCGCTCGGCAGAGGAATAACCGGGCTCACCGAACAATCCCGGGGATCCGGTGACTTGGAGATAGTCCTGATCGCTCACACCCGGGACTTTGGACCACATCTGTCGTTCCCAGTCTTCGAGTGGACGCACCTGATCGTAGAAACCATCGATTGCAACCCGCCCTTCAAGGTCATGAAGGCTGGAAACCAAACGGGCGATAGCTGCGGCCGGATTGGCGACTGCGCCACCAAAGAGCCCCGAATGAAGATCGCCCTTAGGGCCGCGGAGGATGGCTTCACAACACGTGATGCCCCTCAGGCCATAACCGAGCGTGGGCACGCCGGGAGCGACCATGCCGGTGTCCGAGATGGCGATGACATCGCAGCGGAGTTCTTCGCGATGTTGCCGAAGGAAAGCTGCGAGATTGGGGCTTCCGATTTCCTCTTCCCCTTCGAAAAGGAAGATGAGGTTCACGGGCAGCTCCTTGTTTTCGCGAAGCGTTTTTTCCACGCCGAGCACATGGGCCATCATCTGGCCTTTGTTATCGGTGGCACCGCGTGCCCAGATCCGGCCATCCTTGATTACGGGCTGGAACGGGTCGGTGGCCCAGAGATGGAGTGGATCCACCGGCTGCACATCATAGTGACCGTAAATCAGGACCGTGCGGCGGCCTTCAAGATGGGCATTGCGGGCGGTGACGACCGGGTGCTTGGGGGTCTCATGAACCTGGGCATCCAAGCCCATGGCAGTCAATTTTTCCAGGAGCCATTCCGCACATGCCCGGACATCCCCGGCGTGGCGGGAATCGGTGGAAATGCTCGGAAATCTCAGGAACGAAAACAGATTCTCAAGTTCGGCGGTCACCTGACGATGCTTGCCGCTTGAACGCCTTTTCCGCAAGGGGAATTCTCGTGGAAACCGGATTCAGAAGTGACTCCAATCGATAGGACCGACAAACAAAACGCCTGTCTCCACGAGAGAGACAGGCGCTTGGAAATAAGGCTTAATTCGCGGACGATTACTCGCCGAGACCGAAGCGCACGAAGCGGGTCACAGTGATGGTATCGCCGAGCTCCTTGCTCTTGGCATCGAGCAGACCGGAGATCTTGATATCGGAATCCTTCACGAAACCTTGCTCCAAGAAGCAGCTTTCCGCGAAGAACTTGCCGATTTGGCCTTTGAGGATGTTTTCGATGATGTTGGCAGGCTTGCCTTCCGCAACGAGGCGGGTGCGGAAGATGTCCAACTCGTTGTCCACCACGGATTGCGGGATGTCATCGCGGGAAAGGCCCTTCGGCGCGCAGGCGGCGATGTGAAGGGTGAGGTCCTTGATGAGCTCCTTGAAGCTGTCCGTTCCAGCCGTCTCCGGCTTGGTGGTGCCCACTTCGAGCAACACGCCGACCTTGCCACCGAGGTGGATGTAGGAGGCGATGACACCGCCAGCAGCGGCATCAAAGCGGACATACTTGCGGAATTGGAGGTTCTCCCCGACTTCGCCGACCTTGGCCTTGATCGTGTCTTCGATCGATTGGCCAGCGTGCTGATGAGCGAGGGCCGCGGCGTGATCGGCGGCACTGGAAGTCGCAAGGGCATCGGCGATGTCGGCGACGAAGGCTTGGAAGTTCTCGTTTTTGGAAACGAAATCCGTCTCGCAGTTCACTTCGAGAAGCAGACCTGCAGTGGCATCGGCATTGATGCGGGCGGTGATGACGCCTTCGTTGGCGGCACGGTCGCTCATCTTGGCGGACTTCATGATGCCGCGCTCGCGCAGCAACTTGATGGAGGCTTCGATGTCGCCGTTGGTTTCAGTGAGGACCTTTTTGCAGTCCATCATGCCGGCGTTGGTTTTGTCGCGGAGTTCTTTGACAATGGCAGCGGTGATCATAATCGTGAAAAGTTCGTATGAGTGGTTAGAGGAAAACAAGGGGCGGCCCGTCGAAAGACAAGCCGCCCTTTGTGAAGAAAAAATCAGGCTTTGCGAGCGGCGACCATGGCATCCACCAGATTCTGGAGGATGATGCGGATCGAGCGGATGGCGTCGTCGTTGCCCGGGATCGGGTATTGCACGAGGGCTGGGTCGGCATTGGTATCGACGAGAGCGACGATCGGGATATTGAGGCGGCGGGCTTCAGCCACGGCGATGGTCTCGCGGGCGGAATCGACGATCACCACGGCATCCGGCTTGCGGTCCATGTCACGGACGCCACGAAGGTTGCGGAGGAGTTTCTCGCGCTCGCGGCCGAGGGCAGCGAGTTCCTTCTTGGACATGGCCTTGAATTCAGGCTGCTTTTCGATGTTTTCGAG
>JBBARN010000165.1:0-11459 GCA_040399845.1 Luteolibacter sp.
GCATAACGATCCGGATCCAGCAATCGCAAGCGCGCAAAGTGGCCTGCGGGGCCGAGTTGTTGGGGCGTGGCGGTGAGGAGGAGAAGCGATGGGATGCCACGCGCCAAAGACTCGACCATGACATACTCCGCAGACGGATTCCCCGGCGACCATTCCAAGTGATGCGCTTCGTCCACGATGAGCAGATCAAATCCCGCATTCGCCGCTTGTTCCGCCCTTCCGGGATGTTGGGTGAAGTGCCCGGTGGCGGCGAGAATGAGTTGGGAGTCTTCGAAGGGATTGTCCTCCGGATGATGCAATTCCAGCGACTCGCAGCGCTCTTCATCGAAGATGGCAAAACGCAGGTTGAAGCGGCGCAGTAACTCGATGAACCATTGATGCACCAGTGGCTCTGGAACCAGGATGAGAATGCGCGAAGCACGACCTGTGAGATGGAGGCGATGCAGGATGAGACAGGCTTCGATGGTTTTTCCCAAGCCCACTTCATCCGCCAGCAACACCCGCGGATGCAGGCGGCCGGCGGTTTCCGCGACGATGGCGAGTTGATGCGGGATGAGATCGATGCGGGCTCCGGTAAATCCACGAGCCGGCGATTGGCGGATGCGCGTGTTCCATTCGAGCGCTTGCAGGCGTTGATCGAACTCACGCGGATGATCCGAGATTCCCGCGAGCAGGCGTTTTTCGGGTCGGATGAAACTCAACGAGTCCAGCAAGTCCCCTTCGCGGATGATATTTTCACCATCATGATAACTCAGCATGCCATCCTTCTCGCTCACTTTCGTCACGCTGATGACAAGTCCATCCCTCGATGTCACTTCATCACCCACATTGAAGGCCACGCGGACGAGCGGCGCGGAGTCGATGGCATAGGCGCGGGTTTCTTCTGCGGCGGGATATCGGATGACGACCTGCCTGCCATCGAAGGAACGAACCACACCCAGCCCAAGCGATGGCTCTGAGGTGGAAAACCAGCGTTGTCCGGGTGAGGGAAGCTGCATGTTTCGATGCGGGCGTGGAATCAGCGCACTTCGCTGAAGCTGAGGCCGAGTTCGTTCTCCAGACGGGTGATTTTTCCACGCTCGCGGGGCTCGATGAGCACCAGCGAAATGCCTTTTTTCCCCGCCCTGGCCGTGCGTCCGCTACGATGGGTGTAGTACTCGATTTGTTCCGGCACCTGATGATGGATCACGAAGGACAAGCCCTCCACATCGATGCCCCGCGCGGCGACGTCGGTGGCGATGAGGACGCGGATGCGTTCTTTCTTGAAGGAGCGCATGACTGTGTCCCGCTCTTTTTGGGTGAGATCGCCTTGCAGCACATCCACCGCGTGGCCTTGCTTAAGCAATTGTTTTCCCAGCACGATGGCGCCTGCCTTGGTGCGGCAAAAAATGAGGCCGCGCTCGTCCTTGCGGCGTTGGAGGAAGTTGGAAATGAAATCGGTTTTTTCATCGCGACCGCAGATGGCATAACGGTGATCGATATCGCGGTTGACGATGTGGGCCTTGTCGATCTTGAGCAACTCCGGCTTGCCCTTCATGCAATCCTTGATGAGGGCCTGGATGGCATCCGGAAACGTCGCGGAAAACAACCAGGTGCTGCGCCGCGTGCGGGTGAGGCCGAAGATTTGTGTGAGTTCCTTTTTGAAGCCCATGCTCAACATTTCATCCGCCTCATCGAGGATGAGATGTTTCACATTCACGAGGGTGAGTGCCTTGCGTTTGATGAGATCCAGCAAGCGTCCCGGCGTGGCCACGATGATATGGGTGGGCCGTTGCAGGGCGGCGGCCTGGCGGTCGATGTTGTCGCCGCCGCTGAGAACCTCCACGAAGACCTTCTCGGAAAACTTGGTATAGCGGAAAAGCTGTTTCCCGATCTGCTTGGCCAGCTCGCGTGTGGGAGCGATCACAAGGCCCTGGATTTCCGGCGTCTTGGGATCGACTTTCGTGAGCAGCGGCAACCCGAAAGCAGCGGTCTTGCCGGTGCCGGTCTGTGCTTGCGCGATGAAGTCGCCGCCGTCCTTCATGAGGAAGGGAATGGCTTTGGCTTGGATCTCCGTGGGTTGGAGAATGCCCAGTTCCTGAATGCCCTGGATGAGGTCAGCGGGGATGCCCAGTTCTTTGAAAGTGCTCAAAATGGTGTGCGTTGCGTGAGGTGCGGAGCTTGAGGGATGGATGGTCGGATGACGAGCCTGATGATTGGATTTTATTCCCGGAATTCCACTCGTCATCTCGCGGGTTTGGCGTTTTTGTTTCCGCCACCATGCAAACTCCACCACCCCTTCCCGAGAGCCCTAGCCATACCTTGGATGAATTTGTCCGTGCCACGACCCAGCAGGACAAGGGTCATGGTTTGTTTGAAAAGGAGACGGATCGTCTGCTGGAAGTGAACCTCAACGGACGGGTCAATACCAAGATGGGATCGATGGTGGCCTATCAGGGAAACATCCGTTTCACCCGTGAGGGAGCGCTGGATCAGGGGATCGGGAGTTTGTTGAAAAAGGCGGTTTCCGGCGAAGGGATGTCGATCACTTATGCGGAAGGCCAGGGCAAGCTCTATCTGGCGGATGCCGGCAAGAAGGTGAGCATCATCCGGCTTCAGAATGAGGCGATCTTTGTGAATGGAAACGACGTGCTGGCCTTCGAGCCCTCGCTCAAACACACGATTTCCATGATGAAAAAAGTGGCCGCGCTCCTGTCCGGCGGCTTGTTCAACATCCGCCTCGAAGGCAGCGGCATGCTGGCCATCACCAGTCATTACGAACCGCGCACGCTGTTGGTGACACCGGGGAATCCGGTTTGCACGGATCCCAACGCCACCGTTGCTTGGTCGGGCAATCTCACCCCGCAGTTCAAGACCGATACCTCTTTGCGCACTTTCATCGGCCGCGGTTCCGGGGAATCGTTCCAGATGTTGTTCGAAGGCAGTGGATTCGTGGTGATCCAGCCGTATGAAGAGGTGGTTGCCATGCCACAAGGATGAGATCTGTAATTTAAAACAGGAGGCAGAATTTACGAAATCATTTTCATTGTTAGATATCAACCTCCAATGTCTGAAGATCCATACGCCATTCCCATCGGCAACGGGACCCATATTCCCAAGAGGCAGAATTTCATGCGAATCCTGCGCGCCACCTCGTTGACCGAGGGCGTTTCCTATCTGCTCCTGCTCGGGGTGGCGATGCCGCTCAAGTATGTGTGGGATTGGCCACTTGCGGTGAAATACGTTGGCTGGGCGCACGGGGTCCTGTTCATTGGCTTGGCGCTATTGGTGCTCATCGGGATGATCCAGGTGAAGCTTCCATTCAAGACCGCAGTGATCGTGGGAATCGCCTCCTTGTTGCCGGCAGGTCCCTTTTTCGCGGATCGCCTGCTCCGTCGCCATGAGGAAAAGATGATCCGGGAGTTGTCATAACGCACTGAATGGCCGAGACTGCGCCCATGCAGGTGGAAAAAGTGAAATATGTGCTGTGGGCGGCCGATTGGCAGCGTTGTCTGGCGTTCTATCAGAATCTCTTCGGCGGAGTGATTTCTTTCCAATCGGAAGTCTGGAGTGAAATCGTCATCGCCGGTGCCACCATCGGCGTGCATGGCGGTGGCGAGGGCAAGCGGACCTGGACCGGACTTTCCTTCCAGCTCGACGACCTGCGCGAAGGCATCGCCCGCCTCTCCGAGTGCGGTGGAAGCCTTGCCTCGGTGCCGAATGATACCGAAGACGATCCTCTGCATCTCGCCATGTGCATCGATCCCGAGGGCAACGAATTCATGATGACGCAGAAGCGCCATTGAGTCGTTTCTGGCAATTCACGCTCTGGATCTTGGGGCAGGGGACTGCTCAGCGGGTGCCGTCCTGGATTTGCGCAGCGAGCCACCCGGCATAGGCGGGTGAAATGGCGCTTGGCTGGAAGGCGAGAATTTCCGGGACTTCGTAGGGATGCAGGGCCTTGAGTTGCATCTGAAACTCCGGGTAGGCAGCTGCGGTGGTTTTGAAAATGGCGAGGGTTTCCGCAGAAGTTTCGATCGCACCCTGCCAGCGGTAGATGGACTCGACTCCTGGGACGAGATTGACACAAGCCGCCAATTGCTTTTCAACCAGCGCTGTGCCAATTTGTCGCGCCACTTCGTTGGACGGAAAGGTGCAAAGCACGATCCGGACTTCATTTGCATCCATCCCTCTTTGAAACACCGAAAACCCCCAACTGGCAAATCCTGAGTGAAATCCGGCTTTCTTGAGAAACTTGTGGCACGGCTGGATCGCGTCGAACACGGCGAGATCCAGCAAATCGTGACACGCTTGATCCGTGAAAAGGGGTTTCTGGAGCGCGTTTTCGAGGCCTTGCAAGAAGGAGTGATTTTGTTGGATCCGCAGGGAGTGATCGATTTCGTGAATCAGGCCGCCTGCCGGTTTTTCGGGCTGGATGCGGAAAAGGCGACCGGTGAGCACCTTTCCTCGCAGGTCAGGGGCTTGGATTGGAAAACGCTGGGCAAGCCGGGTCGCACGATCAGCCGCGATCTGGAGGTGTTCTATCCGGAAAACCGATTCCTGAATTTCTATCTGGCACCGATCGATGACAGCGACAATTCCGGCGAGACGCTGGGTTATGTGATGCTGGTGCGCGACCTGACCCGGACGCGGGCCGAGGCGGAGGAAACATTGGAATCCGAGCGACTCAACGCGCTCACGCTGCTCGCTGCCGGGGTGGCCCATGAAATCGGAAATCCCCTCAACTCGCTGGACATCCACCTGCAGTTGTTGGGACGGAAAATGCGCAAGCTGCCTCCGGGCGATCGCAAGCCGCTGGAGGAACATCTGAAAACGGCCCGCGAAGAAATCCAGCGGCTGGATACCATCCTCAAGCAGTTTCTCCACGCCGTGCGGCCGACGCGGCCACGGCGCGATCGCCAAGACCTGCATGTTCTGTTGCATGAGACGCTGAAGTTGTTAGAGCCGGAGCTGGCATCGCGAAAAATCTCGGTGGAGCTCGATCTCGCGGAAACCCTACCGCCGGCGGTGGTGGATCCCGGCCAGTTCCAGCAGGTTTTTTACAATTTGATCCGCAATGCCTATCAGGCGCTGCCCGGCAATGACGGGCGCATCACGGTGAGGACGCGGGTGAACGATTACGAGTATGTCATTTCCATTGAGGACAATGGAACTGGCATTTCCCCGGAACACATGGGTGCGATTTTCGAACCCTACCGCACTACCAAATCATCGGGCTCCGGCCTGGGATTGTTGATCGTGCGGAGGATCGTGCGTGAGCATGGCGGCGAGATTGCCATCGAGAGCGAGGAACACCTGGGCACACGGGTGGTGATTCATTTGCCACGCAGCGAGCGGTCCGTCCGCTTGTTGGGGGCGCCGGATCCGGTGATTGACCTCGATTGAATTCATGATCCTTTCACAGGAACTCCATTCCCACCGCGCATTCATCCATCCAACTTCTTTTGAAACATGCTTCCCACCCTACTGATAGTCGATGACGAGCGCCCGACGCGCGAGGGCTTGAGGAGTGCCTTGGAGGAGGAGTTCGATGTTTACACGGCCGCAGGAACTGCAGAAGCGCTGGCGATTCTCAAGTCCGAGCCGATCCAGCTTCTGCTCACCGACTTGCGTCTGGGGGGCGACACGGGGATGGATCTGCTTGATGCGGCGCTGCAACTATCGGAGCCGCCGGTGGCCATCATGATGACCGCCTATGGATCGGTGGACACGGCGGTGGAGGCGATGCGGCGCGGGGCCTGGCATTTTGTGACCAAGCCGTTGAATCTCGACGAGGTGGAAATGTTGCTCAAGCGGGCCTTGCGGAGCCGCCATCTGGAAACGGAAAACAAACAACTGACCCAGCAGGTCAAAAAATCCCACAAGCTGGATCGCCTGATTGGGAAATCCCCGGAGATCCACAAGGTTTCCGAACTCATCCAGCAAGTCGCACCAACGCGGGCGACCATCCTCATTGAGGGTGAATCCGGAACCGGCAAGGAGGTGGTGGCCAGCCTGCTGCATCACCTTTCCGGCCGGCCGGCGGCCAAGATGGTGACGGTGCATTGCGCGGCGCTTTCCCCGCAATTGTTGGAGAGTGAGCTTTTCGGCCATGAGAAAGGTGCCTTCACGGGGGCGGCCCAGCGCCGGATCGGGCGCTTCGAGCAAGCGGATGGCGGGACATTGTTTCTCGATGAAATCGGGGAAATCGACTCTGCCACGCAGATCAAGCTGCTGCGCGTGCTTTCCGAGCGCAGCCTGGAGCGTGTAGGCTCGAATACGCCGATCAAGGTGGACGTGCGGGTGATCGCCGCTACCAACAAGAACCTGCGCGAGATGGTGGATCGGGGCGATTTCCGCGAGGACCTGTATTTCCGCCTCAACGTGGTGAAAATCGAGATGCCGCCGCTGCGGACGCGCCGCGAGGACATCGTCCTGCTGGCAAATGCCTTCCTCCAGGAATTCGCCAAGGAGAATGATCGGCCGGTCAAACCCCTCACCGATGCGGCCTTGGAACTTCTCCAAGACTACTCTTGGCCGGGCAACGTTCGAGAGCTCCGCACGGCCATCGAACACGGCGTGGTGATGAGCAATGATGCCGTGATCGACCTCCGCCACCTTCCGCAATTCCTCCATTCCCAACCGCTTCCGCAGACCCAATCGACACCCCATCCCAAAAACTCCCTTGATGCGGTGGCGGAATTCAACTTGCATGCCCTCGAAACCAATACCATCCGCGCCGCGCTCTCCACCGCTGGAGGGAATCGTACCCGCGCCGCGGATCTTCTTGGTCTCAGCCGCAGAACCTTGCAGCGCAAGTTGAAGGAGCTCGGTCTTTGATCGTTTCCCTGTTTTTCTCACCCTTTTTCCATGATCAATAATCCCTCCCAGATCGACGCCGGCATCCTGATTCGCCGCAGCCTGTTTTTCCTTGTCCTCATCATCCTCACTCTGGGAAACCTCTTCACGCTATTCAAGGGGCTGAATTCCCCTCAGGCGATGGATCAGGCGCAGATCGCCCGTGAAATCGCCCGAGGCAATGGTTTCACCACCAAAATGATCCGTCCCGTGGCCTACTATCAGGCGGAACGCGCGGAAAAGAGGTCGGTCTCGCTCGTCGGCTTCCAGGATACCTACCACTCGCCCCTCAACCCGCTTATCAATGCCGCCGTGCTCAAGCTCATCGGCGCGGATGACTCGGACGCCTGGCAGATGGGGGAAAACGAGATGGTGTTCCCGCTGGACCGGGTGATTGCCACGGTGTCCACCTTGTTTTTCCTGATGGCCATCGGGGTGAACTACCTGCTCGTTTCGCGGATTTTCGATGCCAAGATTGCGGGTGTCTGTGCGATCCTGATGCTGTTTTGCGAAACGTTTTGGGAGTATTCGCTCAGCGGGCTGCCACAGATGTTGATGCTGCTGCTGTTTTCCTGCGGCATCTACTTCGTTTATCGGGCCGTGGAGGCGGCGACCGAGGGGCGCATCGCCATGACTCCGGCGATCATCGCGGGGGTGTTCTTCACCTTGTTGGCTCTGACCCACTGGATGACGGTTTGGATCTCGCTTGGCTACATCATTTTCGCCGCCATTGCCTTCCGGCCGCGTGGGATTGTTGGTATTTCAATTCTCGCTTTGATCTTGGTTGCCGCCATCGGCCCGATGCTCCGGAATCAGGGAATCACCGACTCTCCCTTCGGCACCGCATTCCTCACCCTCTACAACGGCCTTGGTAGCGGCAACGAGGTGGGCGTCATGCGCAACATCGACCTCGAAGCGGAGCCGTTGGTGCTCGACGGCCTGATTTCCAAAATCCTGCGAACCACCCTGCTTCAGGCCACCGACATCATTCCATTCCTCGGTGGAATCATCGTCGCGCCCCTGTTTTTCCTTTCCCTTCTGCATCCATTCAAACGCAAGTCGATCGCCATGTTCCGCTGGGCCATCGTGCTGATGTGGATCATGGCGGCCCTTGGATTGGCATTTTTCGGCATCACGACCGAGAAGCTCGATCCCAACCAACTCCACCTGCTGTTTGCGCCGATCATGACTGCCTACGGGTTGGCCTTCATTTCCATCCTCTGGAGCCGGCTCGAATTCGTGGCCTCCACGCCCATTCTGGCCAACGTGCATCACATGGTCATTATCGGAATCTGTGCGCTGCCCCTAATCCTCGCTTTGCCGCTCAAGGTTCGCGTCGGCATGCAGTTCCGGGATCGCGGAGGGGTTCCTCACTGGCCGCCGTATTACGCACCTGCTCTGAACAGCAAGTCTTCCGGACTCAAAGGCTGGGTTTCGGATGATCAGGTGGTTTTCTCCGATCAACCGTGGGCTGTCGCTTGGTATGCGGATCGCGTGAGCATTTGGCTGCCTCCGACCCGCGAGGGATTCCTGAAGTTGGAAACCATCGCTACCGACTTGCAGACGCCGCCAGCGGGTATCCTGATTTCCCCTTCATCGCATGGCTCCGGCCCGGTCTCGGAGGTTGCGGATCGCTATCGTGACTTCACCGCATTGGTTCTGGATGGGCGTGTGTTGTTGGCCACCTATCCGCCTGGGATGACGATTGCTGACAAGAGCCCGAAAATTCAGGAAATCTGCAAACATTACCAATTCCGCCAGCCATTGGTCGGTATGGACATGGTTTACTACAGCGAACGGGCCATCCGGGTTGAAAACCGCTCCGGTGACTTCTCCGACGAATAATTCTTCTACCCAATGGCCAAACGCAAAACCGATGCCAGCGACGCAGGGGATCCTCCAAGTTTTGAGGATGCCCTCACAGGCTTGGAATCCATCGTCGAGGCGATGGAACATGAGCAGCTTCCACTGGAAGACCTCGTCGCCTATTACGAAAAGGGTTCGGCCCTGCTCGACCGCTGCGAATCCATCCTGCAATCGGCCCGCGCCCGCATCGAGTTGATCACGTTGCGAAATAAAAACGAGATCGAATCCGATTCCAAAACTGGCGCCACCGCCGAATTGACTCCACTGTCCGGTGCGCCGGAAGATTCCGACGACGACCACGATGACATCCGCCTCTTCTGAGCCTCCCGCCCTTGGCCCGCTGCTCCGCTCCATTCATTCACCCGACGATGTCAAAAAGCTCGCCGACGATGATTTGATCGATCTCGCCGCGGAGGTCCGGCACTCGCTCATCACTTCGCTTTCCCGCACCGGCGGCCACCTCGGCCCGAATCTGGGCGTGGTTGAGCTCAGCATCGCGCTCCACCGGGTGTTTTCCACGCCCAAGGATAAGTTTGTCTTCGACGTGGCGCACCAAGGCTACGTCCACAAAATGCTGACCGGCCGCGCGGACCGCATCCACACGATCCGTACTTACAAAGGACTCAATGGGTTCCTGCTCCGCACCGAGTCCGAGCACGATGCCTACGGCGCGGGTCACGCCGGCACCGCCCTTTCCGCCGCCCTCGGCATGGCCGCCGCACGCGATCTCGCTGGCGGGGACAATCACGTCGTCGCCGTCGCCGGGGATGCCGCATTCACCTGCGGGCCGACTCTGGAAGCCCTCAACAACATCGCGGAAACGACGCGCAAGTTCATCGTGGTCCTCAACGATAACGAATGGTCCATCGACAAGAATGTGGGGGCCATCGCCCGCTATTTCAACGACCTGCAGACGCATCACACCTTCGCCTCGGTCCGCGCCAAGGCGGCGGAGTTTGTGGAAAAAGTCGCTGGCAAGGCCGCCCGCACCCTTGCTCACAAGGTGGAGGAAGGCGCGAAAAACCTGCTTTTCCCGAATGTCTTGTTCGAGAAATTCGGCCTGCGTTACTACGGTCCCATCGATGGCCACGATCTCCCGCTTCTGGTCCGCACCTTCGAGCACCTCAAGACGCTCCACGAGCCGGTCGTGCTCCACATCATCACGGAAAAAGGCCGCGGCTACCAGCCCGCAATCGACAATCCGGGGAAATTCCACGGGCTCGGCACCTACCACATTGACGACGGGTCCACCGAGGCCTCCCCCACTCCGACCTGTTCGGATATCTTCGGACGTACGGTCACGGACATCGCAAAAAAAGATTCCAAAGTGGTGGCCATCACCGCAGCCATGCCGGGTGGGACGAAGTTGGAGGTTTTCAAAAACGAGCTGCCAGACCGGTATTTCGACGTCGGCATCGCGGAGGAACACGCCGCCTTGTTTGCCTGCGGACTGGCCACCGAGGGCTTCCGGCCATTTCTCGCGATTTACTCGACCTTCATCCAGCGCGCTTACGACATGATCATCCACGACATGGCGCTTCAAGGGCTGCCGGTGCGCATGTGCATGGATCGCGGCGGACTTTCCGGCGATGACGGGCCGACGCACCACGGCCTCTTTGATATCGGTTTCCTGCGCCACATCCCGGGCATCGTCCACATGCAGCCCAAGGATGAGGACGAATTCGTGGACATGCTCCACACGATGGCCGCTTACGATGCCGGCCCCTCTGCGATCCGTTACCCGCGTGGCGCGATCAAGGGCACGCCGATCAAGAAACGGCCGGAGATTCTGGAAATCGGCAAAGCGGAAGTCGTCGCCGATGGCACGGACGTGGTTCTCATCGGCCTCGGCACGATGTTTGAAATGGCCGAACGCGCCAAAGCCCTGCTCGAAGCCCAAGGCCTCTCGGTGGCGCTGATCAATCCGCGCTTCATCAAGCCGATGGACACTGCCGTCATTGAGGAATACGCCCGCAAGTGCCGGGTCGTCTGCACCTTGGAGGACCACGTGATGCTCCACGGTTTCGGCGCCGCGGTGATCGATCACCTCCACACGGTCGGGATCCAGACACCCGTCGAGCGCATCGCCTGGCCGGACGAATTCATCGAACACGGGAAACCGGACACGCTGCGCAGTCTCCACGGACTCACGGCCGAGGCGGCGGTGGAGAAAGTCATCAGTTGTATTCGTGCAAGAACCTCGTGATACCCCCGACCTTCTTCATTCGCGACTCCCGATAAACCATGATGTTCACCGGCCTTCCGAACCGCTGAAGGAACTGGAATTTTTTGAAACGGATGATGGTTTCACTTTTCCTTGCTAGAGGAATTTTCTTAGTGACCTCATTGGTGTTTCTGCCACTTGATTCGGTGTAACCTCGAAGTGCGGGCATGTGGTTTGGTTTGTCCGATCTGACAGCGACTTTTCGTAACCTGCCGACGACTCCCCAGGGCACCGTCTGGCACTAGCCACTCTGATGACAAACGGCAATGCCCGTCCCTACTCGCGACCGGGGAGACATCACTCGGCAAACAGAAGCCGGATCTAAGGAACCCAGCGACCACATCCATTAATCGTTGGCATATTCACTCCACACCCAGCCGCAGATCCCGCTCGGTCCATAAAATATCCGCAGCCCCCGCCGCCTTGCCTCGCATTTTCCTCGCGCCGGTCTTGCGCTTGGGCCCGAAGCGATCCCGGCTTTGCTCGAACATGCTTTCCACAAAAGCCCGACTCCCCACCACTCCGCTGTCGG
>JBBARN010000166.1:0-9117 GCA_040399845.1 Luteolibacter sp.
CGGGACTGTGGGGGGCGTCGTCTGGTCTTAATGGCCAGGCGGCCCTATCCCGGAATCCGTCGTTCTTCCTCCTTGTGGTGAAGCAGC
The DNA here is from genome assembly GCA_040399845.1 of Luteolibacter sp. Classification (GTDB taxonomy): domain Bacteria; phylum Verrucomicrobiota; class Verrucomicrobiia; order Verrucomicrobiales; family Akkermansiaceae; genus Luteolibacter. The sequence continues at coordinate 88 of JBBARN010000166.1, forward strand.
GTGCGAAAGGCTCCCAGATCGATGCTGCCGGATGTGCTCTCAGAAACCCTGCTCTCAAAGTCTCCGACCTTGGCCGAGTGGAGGGCCCACAGCAGTCCTTGAATCAAAGACGATTTGCCCGTGCTGTTGGGACCAAAAATTAGAGTGATCGGCTTCAAGGGCATTCGCTGGAGCGATTGCCCGAAGGCCTTGAAGTTGGAGATGCCAAAGGATTGGAGTTTCATCGGATTAGAAAGTGATTGGGAGAATAGTTAGAAGCCTCACTCTGCATGAAATCCCATCTCGCGTTACGGAGCATCATCGGTGGCGATGAGTTGCCGGATGGCGTCGAAGACGTGTTGGAATTGCTGGTCGTGTTCGGCGTATTTGGCTTCGAGTGATTGGATCTTTTCAGCGAGCAAGGCGTTGGAATCCATCAGGCGGCGGAGTTGGACGAAGGTGCGCATGATGGCGATGTTCACCTCCACGGCACGGGGCGAGCGGAGGACGCTGGACAGCATGGCGACTCCTTGTTCGGTGAAGGCGTAATGGAGGTGGCGCGGCCGCCGTGTGCTTTTGATATTCCAGAATGGAATCTCAAGTTGGACGGAGCGGAGCTTGAGATCGCAATTTGCAATATCAAGATTTCCATCTCATCCTCATTAGGTTGGAACATGAAATCGGCAGGAAATCGGTCGAGATTTCGCTTCACCGCTTCGTTCAAACGGCCGGTCGTCACGCCATAAAGCTCCGCGAGATCGGAATCCAGCAGGACCTTCTCATGGCGGAGGACATGGACGAGCGGCGCGATCTTTTCGGGAATGAAAAGGGCGGTGCTTTTCCGGGGAGGAGCTTTCTTTTTGGCTGGCATGGTGGGAACTGGGTGAAGTGAACCCGGTTTGCCCCGGGCTTGCAATGATCCAATTCACATGCAGCATGACTGAAAAGTCATGTCCCGCACACGGATCAATCTCAAAGGCCTGTCGCTCGACCGGTTGGAAACGCTCTCGGCCATTGTCGCGCAAGGCGGAATCATGCGGGCGGCGGGTGGCGATGCGAACCGGCAGAGCCTTTTCAGTAGGCAGGTGACGGAGCTCGAGGCGTGGTTCGGGGTGGATTTGTTGGACCGGTCAGCGACGCCTAGCAGACCGACGGAAGCGGCGTTGCGCATCGTGCGGCAGGTAAATGATTTCCGCAGGGAGATGGATGCAGTGAAGGAATCGGGTGAAGATGGCCGGAGATCGGTGGTTTTTGGAGCAGGTGAGAGGATGATACGCAGTTATCTCATTCCTTGGGCAGCCCGGAATGTTTGCGGTGAGGTGAAGTTCGTTTTCCGAAACCTAACATCGAGTGCGGTTAGGGCGGAATTGTTGGCAAAGAAGGTGGATTTCGGAATCCTGAGAGCGGAGGACATCCCAAAGGGGCTGATGAGTATTCCCCTCAAGCCAATCCCGATTCATCTGATGGTGCCCTCGACCACGGCGGAGCAGCGGCGCAAGTGGACTTGGCGCCACTTGGAAGACCTGCCATTGGCGGCTCTGGAAGGGAACGGCCGCTTGAACAGCTTCCTGCGCCAAAAGGCGGCGAAAGCGGATTCGAAACTCGATGTCGCCATGGAATGTAGCACGTGGAGCCAGATGATCGACGCCATGGCTGAGTGCGGATTGGCGGGTTTCCTGCCAAAAGATCTGGAAGATCGGCTTCCACGAGAGCAATTTCGCTCGGTGAACTTTCCGGGAATTTCAGAATACCATGATGATTTTGTCATCGCGTGGTCCGCGATGGCCGTCGCAAAGAGGGAGGAGCTTGCAATGCTGGCAAGGAAATTGGGAGCAGGAAGAGCACCCAAGGCAAGCACTGGACCTTAGTCGACCGCGCTTGAATGTTGCCGTGGAAGGCTACTTGCTGTATCGATTCGCCATGAGCGTTACGGAATTGATGAAAGAAATCCGCAAATTGCCGTATGATGATCTTCTGGTCCTCGCCGCGCAAGTGGATGCTGAGGCGGCCAGAGCTGTCGACGAGCGATTTGCATCCAAAGTCCGTGACGGAACCTTTGACGATCTGGCATCGGAGGCACTGCGGGAGCGCGCCAGACTGCGACGAATTTGACCTCAATTACTCGTATCGGGCGGACGCCAGGCTTCCCCCGGTGGATTTTACCCCCACCCCGGGCATCAAAGCATTGGACAAGATGGCTTGAGGGGTGATGATGGGCGCGAATTTGTCCGATTGAGACTTCAAACCTATCGTCCACCCGATTTCCGCCATGCACCCGTTTCTTGCCCCTGAATTTCATGTCCGTTGGTCCAGCCTGGTTCCCGAGGCGATCGAGCCGGACATCCAATACGCACTGGAGAATTCGCAGAAGGCGATCGATGAAATCTGTGCCCAAGACCCGGCGGCAGCGACTTATGAATCGACCTTCCATGCCTTCGAGGCCGCCACGGAAGAGTTGGGGAGAGGGTGGGGGAGACTGTATCATTTGGACTCGGTTTGCGACAACCCGGCGCAGCGCGAGGGACTGAACAAGATGCTGCCAGCGGTGACCGATTTCTATTCCTCGCTGCCGCTCAATGAAATGCTGTGGGCGATTTTGAAAACCTATGGCGAGGGCCCGCAAGTGGCGAAGCTGGATGCGGTGAAGCGACGTTTTGTGGAGGAAACATTGGAGGACTTCCGGCAGTCTGGTGCGGACCTTCCGCCGGACCAGAAATCGCGCATCGCGGCGATCGAGGCGGAGCTTTCCAAGCTCACGAAACAATATGCCGAGCATGTGCTGGACTCGACCAATGCATGGGAGTTGGTGATTACGGATGAAAGCCAACTCGCCGGGCTGCCAGAGTCCGCAAAGGCAGGCGCGGCGGCAAATGCCCGCGCCAAGGGCGTGGCCACGGATGACGCGCCCGCATGGCGCTTCACCCTGCAATTTCCCTCGATGTATCCCATCATGCAGCATCTCCACGATGACGGCATCCGCCGGCAGGTGTGGGAGGCATCGTCGCGGGTAGGAAGTTATGGCGAATATGATAATACTTCGCTGGCATGGGAGATTCTCGAACTGCGCCATGAGAAGGCTGCCATCCTCGGTCATTCGCATTTCGCCGATCTCACCCTGCAACGCCGCATGGCCAAAAATGGGAAAAGCGCGCTGGAGTTCATTGAAAATCTCCACTCGCGCATCCTGACCGCCTTCCACGCGGACTATCATCAACTCGCCCAATTCAAGGCCGCAAAAACCGGTGCGCCCGCCGATGCACTGGAGCCATGGGAAATCGCGTATTGGTCGGAACGCCAGCGCCAGGAAAACTATGATCTCGATGATGAGGCTCTGCGTCCGTATTTCCCGGTGGATGGCGTGATGTCCGGCATGTTTGAAATCGCGTCGAGGTTGTTCGGCATTTCCATCGATCAACTCGAAACCATCTATCTCGAACCTGGATCTTCATCTCCTGCCGGAAGCTCCGCCATCGAAGTATGGCATCCGGAAGTTTCCTTTTATGATATCAAGGATTCCATCACCGGAGCCCATCTCGGCTCGTTCTATGCGGATTGGCATCCGCGTGAATCGAAGCGCGGCGGCGCATGGATGAACTCGCTGCACACCGGCAATCCCGGCGAGCCTCACCTGGGTTTGATCGTGGGCAACATGAGTCCGCCCGTGGATGGCAAGGCCGCCCTGCTGACTCATGGTGAGGTGGAAACGATTTTCCATGAGTTCGGGCATTTGCTTCATGGCATGCTCAGCCAGGTGTCGGTGAAATCCCTGTCCGGAACCAATGTGCCATGGGACTTCGTGGAACTTCCCTCGCAAATCATGGAGAATTTCTGTTGGGATCGCGAATCGCTCGATCTCTTTGCCCGCCATCATGAATCGGGTGAAACCATCCCCGAGGAGTTGTTTGCAAAAATGATTGCTGCGAAGAACTATCAGAGCGCATCCGCCTTCATGCGGCAGTTGTCATTTGCGAAGCTGGATCTGGAACTGCACATCCATCTCGATGCATGGCGCGGCAAGGATCTCGATGAGGTGGATCGCGAGATTCTTTCTTCTTATCGTGCGAAGTTGAAAACCGAGACGCCATCGATGTTGCGGCGCTTCAATCATATCTTCTCGAGTCCCACCGGTTATGCCGCCGGATACTATTCCTACAAGTGGTCGGAAGTGCTGGATGCGGATGCGTTCACGCGTTTCCAGAACGAAGGCATTCTCAACGCGCAGACGGGTCGTGATTTCCGCGAGCACATCCTGAGCAAGGGGAACTCGGCTCCGGCAGACGAACTCTACCGCCGCTTCATGGGCCGGGATCCGGAGCTTGAACCGCTGCTCGTTCGCGCAGGGCTTGCCGAGCCAGAAGCGGAGCTGGCCATGGCTTGAGTTTCGCAATGCGCATCCAACTTGGCGCTTGGAACCGTCAGGGGAAATCCGCACAGTCGCCGACATGCGCACGAAAGCGGTCTCTCTCCTGCAGGAACTCACAGATGCCCATTCCGTCCCCGGTCATGAGGACGAGGTGCGCGCAATTTTCGTGGATGAACTCGAAGAGTGCGGCGATCTCGCCACGGACCGCAACGGCTCCGTGTTTTGCGAGATGGAGGGCGAAGGTCCGCGCGTGCTGCTCGCCGGTCACATGGACGAGGTGGGATTCATGGTGCAAAACATCACCATGGATGGCTTTCTCCAGTTTGTCCCGCTCGGCGGATGGTGGGAGCACAACCTGCTTTCCCAACGCGTGACCATCCTTACCCGCACCGGCGACAAGATCCTCGGCGTGGTTTCATCGCGCCCGCCGCATTTCCTGCCCGAAGCACAGCGCCGGCAGGTGATGACCATCGATAACATGTTCATCGATATCGGCGCTTCATCCCGCAAGGAGGTCACGGACGAATTCGGCATCTCGCTGGGCGATCCGATTGCGCCTTGCTCGGAGTTCACCCCGATGGCCCGCGAGGATTACTTCATGGCCAAGGCCTTCGACAATCGCGTCGGCATGGCAGGCGTGATCCAGGCCGGACAGATCCTCGCTGAATCGATGCGCCCGAACCAACTCATCCTCTGCGGCACCGTGCAGGAAGAAGTCGGCCTCCGCGGGGCGAAAACCGCCGCTGCATTTTCAAAACCGGACGTCGCCATCATCCTCGAAGGCCCTCCCGCGGATGATACGCCGGGTTTCAATCGCGCCGATTGCCAGGGCCGCCTCGGTGGAGGCGTGCAGATCCGGATGTTCGACCCCACCGCCATCGCCAACCCGCGCCTCGCCCGCCTCGCCATCGATATCGCCCGGGCGGAAAGCATCCCCCACCAGGTCACGGTCCGCCGCAGCGGTGGCACGGATGCCGGTTCCTTCCATCTCGCCAACCACGGCATCCCCAGCCTCGTGCTCGGCGTGCCCGCCCGCTACATCCACTCGCACAACGCGATCATCGATCTCGACGACTACATGCACATGCTCACCCTCGTCATCGCACTCGTCCGGCGGCTCGATCAGGAGACGGTGGATGGCCTCCATGCCTACCTCTGAACCCACCAGCAAATGGCCAGGGCTACCCCGAATTTTCGCTGGCATCACGGCCTTTGCCGGTATTGGTTTGGGGAAATGAAGAGCACGTCCATCCTCAAGGGAATTTCCGCCGCATTCGTGATGACCGTTGTCGCCCCCACTCCGGTCCTCGCCCAGTTGCCCTCTCTCAACGAGCCCCCGTGGCTGGGTCATTTCGTCGGCATCGAAAACAAGCGCTATCACTTTGGCGTTACGTCGATGGGCAAAATCACTCTGAATCCGCTCAGCGAACGCGGTGTCCCGATCGGCCACAGACTCACCATCGACGTGGTGATTGGTGTTCTGGAAACCAAACCGGACGGCAGCACCACCCTCCGCCAAATCAAACCGGAAACCCTCCAATCCAGCGAGCCGGCCACCGACGATCTCAAGAAAACCGTCATCCGCGGCCAAGTCACGGGCGAGGCTTCATTTGAGGCGACCCTCGAGTACGACCGTGGAATCATCTCGATCGGTGGACGTGTCGTGGACCCGGGAACTGCGAAAAATCCGCTGAGTTTCACCGTCCGCACCCGGATTCCCTGTCCCTACCCCTACGACAAGGTGGATGAACGAAAGGACAACAAGGACTTCATGAAAAAGATCGAAGACGATCGTCTCGACCTCAAGTGGACCGATGGAAAGCGGATCAAACAGACATTCGAGAAGGAAGTGGATGCCACTTCCAAGGAGATGAACGGCCCGGGAATCGCCGCCGCCCAAGTGGAAACCAGCTCCTACAAAGGGAAAAAGATCCTGCTGACCGCCAGCGAGAATTCATTGCTCACGCTTTGGAACGCCAAACCCGCTCCATTGTTCGAAGGCTTCACCTTCAATTGGGTGCCAGATCCGCAAAAGGACAAGGACGGGAAATCCCGCATGACCCTGGAGGTCAAGTGACCCGCTTGTGGGTTGCTGGCCAACCAGACGCCCGAAGAAGCGCAAACTTCGCTTCCTGACTGTTCAGGTGGTGACCAAACGCAGTCCCATGCCGGCCATGGGATTGGCTGTTTTGGTGCATTTTCAGGCAAAATTGGGTCTCTACCCGGGGATCTTGCCTCGCATGCCAGTGAGGACTCGTGCCCGGATTCCTTGAATTCTCAAAGAAAACTCAAATTTTTGTTCGAGCGAACATCTTTTTTCTTGCGGTCCCGAAAAAATCCGGCCACAACTCCCGCACACAACCCCACACACCTATGGCCGCCAAAGCAACCGCAGAAGAAACCGCAAACGACAAACTCCAAGAAGCCCGCAAACGCAATCTCGACCTCGCTATCTCACACATCCAGAAGGAGTTCGGTGAAGCCGCCATCATGCGCCTCGGCGATGACCGCTGCGTCGATGTGGACGTCATCCCCACCGGCAATCTCCTTATCGACCGCGCCCTCGGCGTCGGTGGCTTCCCTTGCGGACGCATTGTCGAGGTGTTCGGCCCGGAGTCATCCGGTAAGACGACTTTGACGCTCACCGTCATCGCCCAAGCCCAGAAACGCGGTGGCCTTGCTGCCTTCATCGACGTCGAGCACGCGCTCGATCCCCAATACGCCCGCAAACTCGGCGTCAACATGGACGATCTGCTCGTTTCCCAACCCTCTTCCGGTGAGGAAGCCTTGCAAATCTGCGAAGCCCTCGTCCGCTCGAATGCGATCGACGTCATCGTCCTGGACTCCGTGGCCGCCCTCGTCACCAAGCAGGAACTCGATGGCGAAATCGGCGACTCCACCGTCGGTGCCCAGGCCCGCCTGATGAGCGCCGCGATGCGGAAGCTCACCGCCCTCATTTCCAAGGCCCACACCGTCTGCATCTTCACCAACCAGATCCGCGAGAAAATCGGCGTGATGTTCGGCAACCCGGAAACCACCCCCGGCGGCCGCGCTCTCAAGTTCTTCTCGTCCGTCCGCGTCGATATCCGCCGCGTCGGCCAGATCAAGGCCACCGATGGCACCGTCACTGGCAACCGCACCAAGATCAAGGTCGTCAAAAACAAGGTCGCAGCCCCCTTCACCGAAGCCGAGTTCGACATCATGTATAACGAAGGCATCTCCTCCACCGGCTCCCTGCTCGATATGGCGCTGGAAATGGAAATCGTCCAAAAACGTGGTTCCTGGTTCTCCTACAACGGCACCCAACTCGCCCAAGGCCGCGATGCCGCCAAGGAACTCCTCAAAGGCGATGCCGCCCTCTACGCGGACATCGAGGCCAAGGTCAAAGAGGGCCTCGAAACCAAGAAGAAGAAGTAATCACCCCGGATCCAAAATCCCCAAAAACCCAAACCCAAACCACCCGTCCCGCATCTTGCAGGCCGGGTGGTTTCTTTTCGCAGGGGAGATTCCAGGCATTTTCCAAATCGGCGGTTCCATACCGCGATATGCTCCCGATTCACCCGATCAGGGCGGCAAAATGCACCTCATTCATCGGATTTGGGGCTTGGGGTGGGGGATGTAGGCGTTCATAAAAGTTTTATTCGTTGGAAAACAGAGGGTTATGGAAAATATCGCGGAAAATCGGGCGATTTGTTAACCCATCTTGAGGATATTTTTCAAATTTTGTCATGCGGCGTTTCTTGATCTAACAGATCGAAAATTTCTTCGCCCCTAGGACTTGGGGCCCGAGCTCCTTCAGACCGCGCGGAGCCCTAGAAGATGCTTGAGGTTTACTTTGTAAACACCTCACCGAAAGCACTACATGTAGTATTGTGAATAATTTGTGGATACCACATGGGCAAAATCGAATTGACCCGCTCCATCATTTCACCCAGCTTCCGCAACGCTGCACACGCCCCGTGCGAGCGCCATTTTCATCCGTCACATTTCCGTTCCCATACCATGTCCGCCACCTCGTCTTCCGCTTCCACCACTACCGTCAGCCTCGGCAACAAGACTTTCATCCTGGACCGCGAAAAAGCCGAACAAGCCTATGCCGGCAAACGCGTGATCAACGGCAAGGAAACCATGTTCTTCAACATCCTCCCGCTGAAATACCAGTGGGCGTATGACCTCTACAAGACGATGAAGAACAACCACTGGGAGCCCGAGGACATCACGATGCAGAAGGATGTCGAACAGTGGCGCTCGGATGAGATCTCGGACGTCGAGCGCTGGATCATCAAAATGGGCATCGGCTACTTCTCCGCCGCGGAAGGCATCGTTGGCGACAACGTGCTGCACGTCGTCCGCGAGGTCGTCACCGCCCCCGAGCTGAAGCTCGTGCTCGGCCGCCACGCCCACGAGGAAAACATCCACGCGGACAGCCTCGTTTACATGATTTCCTCCCTCGGCATCAATCCCCACGAGTGCGAGGCGATGTTCGAGGACATCCCGTCCATCACCGAGAAAAACAACTTCGTCGTCTCGAACTCCCGCGCCCTCCGCCGCGACATCGACCTCACCGTCACCGAAAACAAGCAGGCCCTCGCCAAGAACATCTTCATGTTCGGCCAAGTGATGGAAGGCACGCAGTTCTACGGCCTCTTCGGCATGATCCTCAGCCTCTACCGCCAGAACAAGTTCCC
>JBBARN010000166.1:9217-11164 GCA_040399845.1 Luteolibacter sp.
AGTTCTACGGCCTCTTCGGCATGATCCTCAGCCTCTACCGCCAGAACAAGTTCCCGGGCATCGGCCAAATGTTCCGCTACACCCTGCGCGACGAATCGAACCACATCGAAGTCTTCCGCAACCTGCTCATGGATCTCGTCGATGAAAACCCGGACATCTGGACCGAGGACTTCCGCGAAGACCTCCGCGCCACGATGAAGGAAGGCATCACCCTCGAGAAACAATTCATCCGCGATTGCCTCCCTGTCTCCGCCATCGGCCTGAACTCCGCCGACTTCGAGCAATACATCGACTACATCGCCGACCGCCGCCTCACCTCCTGCGGTCTCGCTCCGCTCAACGACAGCGTCAGCAACCCCTTCCCTTGGCTCGCCGAGATGATGGACATCAAGAAGGAAACCAACTTCTTCGAAGGCCGCGTCACCGAATACCAAAAAGCCTCCGCCCTCGCCTCCGTCGACGACGACGAACTCTAACCCAAACGTGGCTGGGACAACCTGTCCCAGCCTCCCAGCCCCATCCAAGGGCGTCTCGCCCCACGCTTTCTTCCTAGTCCTTCTCACTTCTCACTCTTCTCCAACCACCTTCTCCACCACACTCCATGTACCGCGCCGTAAATCCCGACGAAGACTTCCTCCTGAAACAAGTCATCTCCGACCGTTTCTCCCTTCCCATCTCCGACCGCGGTTACTCGTGGCGTGAAGTTCTTCCCAAGGAAAAGCGCACCGCGCATCCGGACATCACCATCACCCGTGGCAGCACCGATTCCCAGTTCTCGCTGGAAGACGTCGCGGACGCCATTGGCGATTCCCTCACCGACCTCCTCATCTCCCGCCGCCAGGAGGAAACCAGCATCTTCAGCGAGGACAACCGCAAGTTCGTTTCGGACGTCGCCCACTCGGTCGCCGCATCGCTCATGCAGACTCTCGAATCCGGCGGCCGCCTCCGCCTTTCCGAGGCCGACCTCTACCTGCTCATCGAAAAAGCCCTCGTCGAAAACGAAGCTTACGACGTCGCCAAGTCCCTCGCCTTCCGCCGGTCCATGGAGAAGACCGGCACCGTCGATGTCCACGTCGGCCAGCACTCGCTTCCTGTCCGTCTCATCCGCCGCAATGGCAACGTGGTCCCGTGGTCGGAAACGAAAATCGAGATCGCTGTGAGAAAAGCCTTCCTCACCATCAAGGAAAACCCGGAACCCGCCGTCGAAGTCGCCCGTGGCGTCACCGACCGCATCCGCCGCGGCGATTCCTCCTTTGTCCACATCGAGGACGTCCAGGACATGGTCCAGGAAGAACTCATGCGCCAAGGCCACTTCAAGGCCGCCGCCCACTACATCCGCTACCGCGACGAACGCGCCCGCCTCCGCCGCGAGGAAGAGGAAAACGCCGAGGATCCCGCCCAGGAGTTGATGGTCACCGTCACCTCGGACGAAGGCATCTCTTCGTTCTGGGACGGCACCGACCTCCGCAAGCGCATTTCCTACGCCTCCATCGGCCTCGACCTCAACCTCTCCGATGTCGAAATCGAGCGCGAACTCCGCCGCTCCGTCGGCAATGAGATCTCCGAAAAGGACCTGAAAAACACCATCATCCTCAACGCCAAGGCCCTCATCGAAAAGGACGCCGATTTCGCGAAATTCGCCGGCCGCATCCTTCTTTCCTACATCTACGAGGAAGTCCTCGACTGGTCCATCCTCAAGGACGGCATCGACAAACTGAAACAAGCCCACAAGGCCGCCTTCAAGTCCTACCTCAAGCACGGCGTCGCCATCAAACGCCTCAACCCCGAGCTGCTCGACAAATACAACCTCGACAAACTCGCCGAAGCTTTCGATCCCACCGCCGACCTCGACTTCGACTACCTCGGCATCCAGACGATGTATGACCGCTACCTCATCGTCGATAAAACCGGCAGCAAACACCGCCGCATCGAGACCCCGCAGTTCTT
>JBBARN010000167.1:0-11121 GCA_040399845.1 Luteolibacter sp.
GTTCTCACCAATTGATATTCTGCCCGCGGGCGTCGATGTGGGTGAAATTCCAGTAACCACCGACCCCGCCCTTGAAAAGGCCGAGGTCCCGAAGGTGACGCGCGGTGGCGGTGACCTGTGAGGCGCGGACTGGGAATTTCACATCCGCAGCAACGTTTGCCTGGTGCCATGATCCCCTGCGGGCGCCGGCACAACGGGAATTGTAAGATGGAGAACGGTAGGCGGAGACGACTTCCACCTGATTGACGTTCATCTCCATGGCCACGCGCTCGACGACTCGCAGCACATATCCCATCCGGTTCCACCAGACTTTGGGCGGAATCGAATTCCAGACATCGCCCTTTTTCTTGGCATGGGTGGCGATCACTTGGCTGGGCGAAACACGACGGAGATTGAGCGACTGGAGGTAGCGGAGATATTCAGCAGCGGCACGGCCCTGGGAGGCACGCCATTCATCCGGGATATCCTGCACGGGTGCATAGGAAATGGCAGTCCGCGGCGCGACTTGGCTGACCTGGCGGGAAGAGGTGGGCACCGTCACCCGCGGCGAGTTGGAGGCTTTTCCCGGAGACGCCCATGAAAGATCGGACGAAGCAAGCAAACCCAGACCCGTAAGACCGAGCGTGCCCAAGGCACTGCGGCGATCCATCAGGGAGTTTTCTGAAATTTGCGGGTCTTGCTCGGAGTCAGGAAAAATCATGGCGGGTAGGAAAGTGGCACCGGTTCCGCAAAGCGATTGGCGTGCCGGAGCGCGCATTTTTTGCGGAGGAAGGTCAATGAATTCCTGTGGAACAAAGCAGACGGGGCAGTCCCGACAAGCAAAAAAGACGCATTCCCCCCTAACCATTAGGACCTTGCCCCGATCTCGTTGCGATTCAAGCAATGGGGTAAACGCCCCAATTTCCTTGAGATTCAAGCGCTTTGAACCCGTCTCCGGCACCGAAACCCAAGCCCGAGTCCCATCATCGAAAGACCGATCACCCCCCAATCGCCAATCAGCGCGTAGAGCGAGGTGGAGGGTGTTTTGGGAACCTTCACTTCCACCAAGAGCGAGCCGCGGGTAAAGTGGCTGCCATTTCCATCCACCAGCACCTGGGGTTTCCCGGTGTCCGGATGCGCGGTCGAGCCCGTCGTATCCACGGCGGCGCTCACTCCGGTATTGGCGCAGCGGAGCAGGGGGCGGCGGAGCTCGATGGCGCGGAAGCGGGCATTGGCAAAATGCTGGGCAGCCGCAGCGGATTCCTTGAACCAGCCGTCATTGGTCACATTGATGATCACCTGCGGCCCGGGGCGGACGAATTTCCGCGTGAGCCGGGGCACCGAGTCCTCGAAACACACCGTCGGGATCGCCCCGATGCTGTCGCCCGCGGCGGTCTTGATGGGCAGTGGCTCCAGCGACTCACCCGGCGTGAAAGATCCTCCGTATTCCACGCCTGCTTGTTGTTCGTAGATTTTCCGGAGCAAAGGGATGCTGTCCACGAAGGGAATCGTCTCCCCGAAGATGACGAGGTGGCGCTTGCGGTAGGTTTGGAGTTGGTCGTCGGGATTCATCACGGCGATCGAATTCCATGCGCGGCCCCTGGGTTTCATCTCCAATTGTCCGTCCGGCGTGGATTGAGCTTCCAGTTCGTTCACGCCGTAGATCAATTGGAATGGCCCGGCCTTGCGGACTTCCTCGATGCTGCGTTGGTTTTCCGGGTGGGTGCCCCAATTGCCATCGTCGAGGCGGAAAATCCGCCCCGTCAGGGCCGTTTCCGGCCACATCACCCAGTCGGGCCAACTCAGGGCGAGCGAGCCTTCGTCGGCTTTCCCCATTGCTTCCTTGAGGCGGGCCGAGTCTTTTTCCGCGAGGGCTTCAAGGCCTTTGGTTGTTTCCTCCTCGTAGGCCATGTGGATTTTCACCCCGTCCCACAATTGCCGCGCCGCCTCCTGCGGGATGTTGAGTTGGACGAGCAGCGCCTTGAGGCGGATGTTCTCTCCGCCGCCCTCGGTGGCGATTCGCACGATGCCATAACAGACCAAGGCACCCACCACGGCGGCGGCGGTGGCGAAGTCGAGGCGCGTCCGGCGTTTGCCGTCGTGCGCACCCTCGACCATGCGCCGACCGGCCTGGACCAGCACGGTTTGAAAAAACACAGGCACCATCGAAAGCCCGGTGACCCCGAGCAGATCCGCAGCCTGCGCCATGGCCGGAGTTTCGTGGAATGCCACCCCAAGCCCGTTCCAACCAAAGCCCGTCAGCAACCAGCCACGCAACCACTCCAGTCCCGCCCACACCGCCGCATGGCAGAAAGCAATCCGCAGGCTTTTGGAAATGATTCCGATCGTGGATGCCCCTTCGGCGGAGTTTCCCGGGTTCCCCCATGTCGCCGCAAAGGCTCCGAAGGCTCCCCAGTAGAGGCCCAGATACATCGGCATCAAGGCCGCTCCCAGCGGGGAAACCACCGCCAACCATTGGAACTGGATCGCACAACTCACCGTGCCCCCCAACCAGCCCAGCCCAAAACCTTTCCACCCAGCCCGCTTCCCGCCCAGTGACCACAAGGCCACCATCATAGGCACCAGCGCCACCCACACCATCGCCGACAAACGAAACGGCGGAAACAAGCCTGCCACCAGCAAGCCACTCGCAACGGCCGCTGCCAGCTTCAACCCAAGACCCATCCGCGACGAGAAATTTCCCATGCCCGGAGCATCCACACAGATGCCCGGTGGGTCCACTGCGAATCGATGCCTTTGCGGTGCCTGTCCATGACAGTTGACTAAGCTCTTTGACAATCCACGCCTGTTTCTGCATGATCTCCCCATGCAGGCAATGCAGTTCGAACAATCCGTCGTTTCCATCCTGAAACGCGACAAGCGCTTTGATCCGCATGCTTATTTCTTTCTGAAAGACGCGCTCGACTTCACGCTCAAGCGCATCGCCGAGGGAAATGGCGGCCAGGCGCGCCACGTCAGCGGCCCGGAACTGTTGGAAGGATACCGCGATTTCGCCTTGGAACAATTCGGCCCCATGGGCTCCACTCTCATGAGCGAGTGGGGGGTGAGAAAATGCCAGGATGTCGGCGACATGGTGTTCCACCTGATCGAGGAACAGGTCTTCGGCAAACAGGACTCCGACCGCCGCGAAGATTTTTCGGAAGTCTTCGATTTCGAGGAATCGCTCACCCGCCCCTTCATGCCCAAGCGCCTTGTTGCCGCCCGCCCGGCTGCCGCGAAATCCGCCAAAGTGAGTTCCTGATGGGCCATCCTCCGTCCCCAAATGCCGTTTGGCGGGGAGCTGGAGACTCATACCATCAACTCCGGATTGCTGCCACGCCCGCAGGGACCTCGCTGCTCCGATCCAGCCTGATAGCGGTGAGCGTGACCAGCCCAAGACCGATCCAGCCGCCATAGCCATTGCTGACGGCGGTGGTCAAACCAATCACAAACGGCGCGAATCCAAGCAAGCCGATCACCATCACGCTTGGCTTCAATTCATAAGCCCGGACCGCCAGGCGAAGGCGCGACCGGCCAAGCGCGAGGCCCAAGACCGAGTAACAAATCATCGCTGCAATCGCCGTGAAGTGATAGAGGAAACCACAAGCTCCGGTCTTGATGGCGACCAAGCCAAGAGGCACACCGCAACCGGCGATCATGGAAATCAAAAACAGGATCATGATGCCCATGCGCGCGCCAATATTTCGAAAAGCCGATGCGCCGATGGCCCCCGCGCCAACCATCGCGGAACCAGTCAGCACGGTGCCCGCACAAGCAGCCTCGTGCCACCACTCGATGCCTCCCACCAGATAGCGCACGACACCATAAGGCAGAAGCGAGATGAAGGTCACAAGCGACAATCCCCACAAGGTGGTAAATTTCCCAACCACGACCTTCCAGCGGTTCAAATGGGTGAGAAGCAGCAACTCATGGTTTCCTTCTTCCAATTCCTGCCCCATCAGGGCCAATCCGCAGAGTGGCATGAGCACCATGCACACCGCCCCGGCCACCATCCAGAAGGGTCCGGAAGAGTTGAGCAATTGGATGTTGAGGATTCCCACAAATTCGGACGCTCCCACCTCGTGCCCGCTCATGAACTCCGCCACCATCGCCGCCAACGCAAGCACTTGCACGGCGAGGAATGGCACCACAAAGCTGCCCCGCCGCAAACTCTGCCGAAGCTCCTTCGCCGTCATCGGATCGAATCCCTCGGGCAGATCGGTTTTCCAGACATCTTCCAGGGGACGCTGAGGTTTCATGGCTTCGATCCCGCAAAAAGTCGTGGAAACCGCAAGCGGTTCGGCCCCTCGAGCCAGCGCCAGCAAAGCCACGCAGCCCCCCAGGATACCACGGCGAACACCGCCAGCCTCACGATCAGCAACGGACCGTCAAACACCGGATATTTCCATAACTGCGGAATGACCCATCCCAACAACAATGGCACCGGTGTGTGAAACAAATACAAACCATAACTCAGCTTGCCGACATGCTGCACCACGGGATGGTCCAGCAAAACCCGCCGCTTGCCATTAAAGCCTGCGAGCGTGGCTGAGATCAATCCCACCAGCGCCACTGCCAGAAACGTCTGCTGCACGGGGCCGCAATAAGGCAAAGGCCTGCCCGCTTCATTCATCCCATAAATGATGATATAACAAACGAATGCCACCCAAGCGGCGATGGAAATCCTGCGATCCCCCTCGCTCACGCCCCGCTCAAAAACAAGTGCAAGCAGCGCGCCCATTCCAAAATAATCGAAGGCCGAGCTGGTGATGGCCTCGGCATGGTGAATCCCGGGAAACGCCACATCGATCACCACCCGCGAAACCGGAGCAAGCACCACACAGCCGATGAACACCCCCGCCAACATGCGCCGGGGTATGAGAAACACCACCGCCGGCCAGAGCAGATAGAACTGCATCTGGATCGCCAAGGTCCAGTAATGCGCCGTGCCGGATGGCCAGCCGTCCATCGTCGCCATATGAAAGTTCGAAACATGCGCAAAATAAGGAAGCGGATGATTGCGAATATCCGAAGCCCCCACCAGCACGGCAAACACCATGGCTGCATAACAAGGCGCGAGAATGCGTGCCAATCGACGCTGCTGGAAACCGCGATACGCCCGCACGCGCCAACCTTCACCGCTCTGCTCACCCGCCGCGCGCTCACGCAGCAGGATCCGTGTGATGAGAAACCCGGTGAGGGTGAGGAAAAAGAACAAGCCCAGTTCGAAAGGAATCGGCCCTTTCCATGATTCCGGCGCCCAATGATGCCACATCACGCCCGCCACGGCAAAGGCGCGCCAGCCATCCAGTTGTGTGTTGCGAGTTGCCGCCAAGTGCGGGCAGCGTTTCATTTCCGACTCACCCTCGACAAGCCTGTTTTCGAAACACCCTGTCACGCCCGCCGCGTTCCGATTGACGCGCCCTTCACGACACTCCAGCATCTTCACTCTTCCGCCGCGCCAACCATCGCCCCCAACCATCCCATTTCCCGCTCATGATCATTTTCCAGAATCCCGGGTATTGCCACTGCTGCACCACCCACACGACCTTCCAGGCCCACGGCGGATGGTATCGCGACGAATATCTCTGCGCCAGCTGCGGCTGCATTCCCAGAGAACGCGCCATCATGTATTGCATCGATCACTTCAAACCCGACTGGCGTAACGGAGTGACCCACGAATCCTCCCCAGCCACCCGCGGAGCCAGCCTGCGCCTTCAAAAAGAATGCGCCCACTACATCGGCAGCCAGTATTATCCGGAAATTCCCTTCGGCCAAATGAAGAATGGTTTCCGCTCGGAGAATCTCGAAGCCCTCACCTTTCCGGATGAAAGCATTGATCTGCATGTGTCACAGGATGTGCTGGAACATGTTTTCGATCCCGCTGCCGTATTCCGCGAAGTTGCCCGCACCCTGAAAAAAGGTGGCATGCATATCTTCACTACCCCGCTGGTCAACAAGGTGAACCCCAGTCAGCGCAAAGCCGAACTCGGCCCAGACGGCAACGTCATCCTCCACGGCCCGGCGGAATATCATGGCAATCCCATTTCCGGAGAAGGCTCGCTCGTGACCATGCATTGGGGATATGATATCACCAAAGAAATCTTCGACGCATGCGGCCTGTTCACCGACGTGATCTATCTGGACAGCCTCGACTGGGGCATCCGCGCCGAATACATCGAGGTGCTCATCACCCGCAAACCATAATCCCGCACCAGCGGGCAACCTAACCAGCCTCAGTGTGCGCCTTGGTCTGCCGCATGCTGATGGTAGTGCTCGCCGAGAAGATCACGCCCAAAGTCACCTTCCATTGATCTCCATGTGGTATGCACATGGTTGGCATTATTCTGGGTATTCGCCGCTTCCATCAGGAAAGTTGGCCCCTGGATGCGGTAATACCATGCATCCCCGGGCCGAGTGCCACCAGCCCAGCCGAAACGGATATTCTGGATCCCCGCCACCGTGATTTTTTTCATGTCCGCATCCGCCAGATCCTTGCGATGGCGGCTTGTGTATTCAGTGACCAATTCAAACAAGGCCTTCTTCTGGGAAGCATCCATCGCTGATGCGGAGATGCCCACCGGGTCCAAGGCCGCTACCTTTCGCTGCTCTGCCGTGAGAATGTCCGCCGGAGCCTTATCCGAGAAAAGCACCTCCTTTTTTCCATCCTCCAGCAAGAGATTCACCAGCACATGCGCCAGTTCATCCTCCGCTTTGAGCACGCGCAGCCCCTTGTGCTCACCATCTCGCACTTCTCCGGGATTCGCCCCGATGAAGGATGGCGTCACAGCGACTTCCTTGCCGTTGGCAACGGTGTAGTTGAGCGAAAGATGATGCCCCTCGAATTTCCAGCCCCACGCCTTCGGATCACCGGGCTTGCCGAAGATCGAAACATGATATTTCCCCGCATCGCGATACTCCGGCCGCTTCTCCATCACCGCCAGCACTCCCTCCAGCGTCATCACCTGCATCGCCTTCAAGCGCCCCTTGTCGCTGAGCGCGGTTTCCAGAAGTTTCATGGCCGCGGCGCGCTGTGCTTCATTCATCTCCTTGAGCGCCAGGCCTGTGCGCGTTTGCGGTGTGAACCGGAAATTTTCACGGTCCGCAGCATCGAACGCAAAACCCGCCTTGGCACGTCCCGCATCATCGAGCGAAGCAAGAAATGCCTCAGCAGCAGACTTCATCGCCGCGATTGAGGGAAGTTCCTGCGCCATGGCGGGAAGCACGCAAACCATGGCCGTCAAGGCCGCAACTGGGAGTCTCATGCCCGCCACTCTCCCGACAATTTCCCCATCTGGCAAGGAGACAGGTCGGGACGAAGGCGCATTTGATCCCCACTCCTCCGAATCCAAGAATCCCAACCCGAAATTTTTTGCATCGCCCCAAGGAGGTGCTATCACCCTTGCGGCGCGATTGAACTCAGTGTCTCCAAGTCGCAGAATCTGAAACTTTCACCACTCTCCAAGCACTCCCCCACCCTTACATCAAGAAACCATGGAAAACCAAACATCGACAACTCCCACAGGTGGCGGACAATGCCCATTCACCGGCGCCACCTCCGCCTCAATGACACCCAATCGCTCCGGACGCGGACCGAAAAACAAGGACTGGTGGCCCAACATGCTGGACCTCGGCATCCTGCGCCAGCACTCGTCCCTGTCCGACCCGATGGACCCGGACTTCGATTACGCCGAGGCGTTCCAGTCGCTGGATCTGGCCGCTGTGAAGCAGGACCTCTACGACCTCATGAGTGATTCCCAGCCTTGGTGGCCAGCGGATTACGGCCACTACGGCCCTTTCTTCATTCGCATGGCATGGCACAGCGCAGGCACCTACCGCACCGCCGATGGCCGCGGCGGCGCTGGCTCCGGAACCCAACGCTTCGCCCCGCTCAACAGCTGGCCGGACAATGCCAGCCTCGACAAAGCCCGCATGCTGCTTTGGCCCATCAAACAAAAATACGGCCGCAGCATTTCCTGGGCCGACCTCATGATCCTAGCCGGTAACTGCGCCCTTGAATCCATGGGCTTCAAAACCTTCGGCTTCGGCGGCGGCCGCGCCGATGTTTGGGAACCCGAAGAAGACATCTATTGGGGCTCCGAAGGCGAATGGCTCGCCGACAAACGCTACTCGGGCGATCGCCAACTTGAAAACCCGCTCGCCGCCGTCCAAATGGGTCTCATCTACGTCAACCCGGAGGGCCCCAATGGCAACCCGGACCCCATCGCCTCCGCCCGTGACATCCGCGAAACTTTCGCCCGCATGGCCATGAACGATGAGGAAACCGTCGCTCTCATCGCTGGTGGCCACACCTTCGGCAAGGCCCACGGAGCCGCAGACCCAAGCAAATACGTCGGCCCGGATCCAGCAGGAGCCCCCATCGAACAACAAGGGCTCGGTTGGAAAAACAGCTTCGGCACCGGCCACGGCGCCGACACCATCACCAGCGGCCTCGAAGGTGCCTGGACCACCGCCCCCACCCGCTGGGACAACAATTATTTCGAAAACCTCTTCGGCTACGATTGGGAACTCACCAAAAGCCCCGCCGGTGCCAACCAGTGGAAGCCCAAAGGCTCCGCCGGCGCGGACACCGTGCCCGATGCCCACGACCCCGCAAAACGCCACGCCCCCATGATGTTCACCTCCGATCTCGCATTGAAGGTGGATCCCATCTACGGCCCCATTTCCAAACGCTTCTACGAGAATCCCGACCAATTCGCCGAGGCATTCGCCCGTGCCTGGTTCAAGCTCACCCACCGCGACATGGGTCCCAAAGTCCGCTACCTCGGACCTGAAGTCCCCGCCGAAGAACTGCTCTGGCAGGATCCCATTCCGCCCGTCACGCATCCCTTGATCAACGATGACGATATCGCCGCCCTCAAGGCCAGCATCCTTGCCTCCGGCATCACCGTATCCGAGCTGGTTTCGACCGCCTGGGCCTCCGCCTCCACCTTCCGGGGATCCGACAAACGCGGCGGTGCCAATGGTGCCCGCATCCGTCTCGCCCCGCAGCAATACTGGCAGGTGAACCATCCTTCGTTGCTCGCCAAGACCCTCCAGGCCCTCGAAACCATCCAAAACGAGTTCAACAATGCAGCCCCCGGCGGCAGAAAGGTTTCCATCGCCGATCTCATCGTGCTCGGTGGTTGCGTCGGAATCGAACAAGCGGCCAAAAATGCTGGCCACAGCATCTTCGTGCCCTTCACCCCGGGCCGTACCGATGCCTCTCAGGAGGAAACCGACATCGCCTCGTTCGCCATGCTCGAACCCCAGGCCGACGGATTCCGCAATTACCTCAAGGCGCTCTACACTATTTCCGCCGAGGAATTGCTTGTCGACAAGGCCCAACTCATGACCCTCACCGCACCGGAAATGACCGTCCTCGTCGGCGGCATGCGGGTCCTGAATACCAACTTTGATCGATCCACAACCGGCGTCTTCACCGCCCGCCCCGAGGCTCTCACCAACGACTTCTTCGTCAACCTGCTCGACATGCGCACTACTTGGAAATCGATTTCCCCGCATGACGATCTCTTCGAAGGCAGCGATCGCGCTACTGGCGAAGTCAAGTGGACCGGTTCCCGCGTCGATCTCATCTTCGGCTCCAACTCGGAACTCCGCGCCCTTGCGGAAGTCTACGCGTGCAGCGATTCCAGCGGCAAATTCCTCAAGGACTTCGTCGCGGCCTGGACCAAGGTAATGAACCTCGACCGCTTCGATCTCGTCTGATCGCCCATCCAAAGGTGGTTTGGCAACAAACCACCTTTGGCTCCCGCGGGCCGCGGAAAGCTGCTGGAGTCGCAGTCGGCCCTCAGAGGTTCCAGCATCCATTCCGGACTTCCGGCGTCAGCTCGCACAGCGGGTCTGACGGTTTTGAAAATAGAGCGTTGTCAGGAAAACCGCGGCTTACTGGGGTTTTTCCCAAACCCGGGTTCTTAATGCCTCCGCAGCGGCGCGTGCCTCTGCTTCCTTCTTGCTCTTGCCCTTCCCGGTTGCGAGGACCAGCGATTGCCATGAAACCTCAGCCTGGAACACACGGCGATGGTCGGGCCCGCTCTCGCCGATGATCCGATAGACCGGCGCTTGAGGATGAATGGATTGAAGGTGCTCCTGAAGCTCCCCCTTGGGGTTGCGCTCCTCGGGGCTTGTCACCATGCTGCCGATCTCGGACTCGAACAAACGCAGCACCAATTCGCGTGCAGGATCTGGGCCGGAGTCAAGGAACACCGCACCGATCAAGGCCTCGAAGGCATCTGCGAGGGTCGATAGACGACGGCGGCCGCCGGTTGCTTCTTCACCTTTTCCGAGCAAAACATAGTCGCCAAGATGGATTGCCATCGCAAACCGGGCAAGCGCCCGCCTGGAAACCACTCGCGAGCGGAGTTTCGTGAGACGCCCCTCGGTAAAGTCCGGGAACATCTTGAAAAGCTCCTCGGTCACAATCAGTTGAAGCACGGCATCCCCAAGAAATTCCAGCCGCTGATTGTCGAAATGGGGCTTTTGCGACTCGTAGGCAAGACTGGGATGCGTCAGCGCTTCCGCCAGAAGGAGGGAGTTGCGAAATTTGTAGTGGATCCGGCTTTCCAGCGGCTGCATCGTTCGTATTGCTAAATTTCCTCCCTCTCCCGTCCGGAATCCACGTGGATACCCAATGGGAAAGATGGGGTGATCGACGGGACTCGAACCCGCGACAACCGGAATCACAATCCGGGGCTCTACCAACTGAGCTACGACCACCATTTGAAACGGCGGGCGGGAGATTTGCTTGATGTCCCGAGTTTTGGAAAGGCAAAAATCAATCACTGCGCGGAAATTATCGCATCGACCACGATTTTCCCTCCCAGCGCGACGGTCAGTGAGGGGGATGGCGCGATCATGACCGGGTGAGGTCATGCGATGGATGCGGATGGTCAAGGTACCCGCAGAGAACGGGGTTTGCGCCAAATCTTTTTCCGAGCCGCCTACGAAAAGACGAAGTGTTGGCGCGCCCGGTAGGGCGGCACCGCCGGGGCCGCAGGAGAAAGATGTGGGAACGGGGGGACCAAGGGGGACGGAACGGCTTTTCTTGGGCAAATTAGTTCGCCCCTCTTTCGCCGGTTCCCCCGGCGGTGGAACCCTACCTTTTTGCAAGCGGCCAGGTAG
>JBBARN010000168.1:0-11028 GCA_040399845.1 Luteolibacter sp.
CAAAGCTCGTGGTCCATTGATTTCACCGCGCGATTCATCGCTCTGCTGTCGGAGCCGGGTAGAAAAGGAACCTGAAACCACCTCCGATCGAGGTGCAGGTTGTGGATGGCAAGGAATCAGGTGCTGAAGGGTTCCGAGCCTTCTTCTACGCCAATCATCCCCCGCCCGGGGTCCCCCAATTATGGGGAGAGAGGGACCATTGAGTTGATTCGAAGGTTCGAAAAGCCCGAGTATCGCGGGTGATCACCGTGGCATGCTGATTTTTCCGTCCCGGTGGAACCCAAACTCCGATTCCATGAAACCCAAAATCCATTTACTGATTCATGCATGTGCCCTCCTTGCAGGTGCAAGCGGCCATGCGGATACACTCGCCTATTGGCGATTCGAAGGCAATGGCGTCACGACACCCACCACGGGTGTCCAACTGGAAGACACCAATGGCCGCACCACCACCACCACCGGAGTTGGCATCCGCGCAGTCGATGTTTCGGGCAATGGCAACACGCTCTGGGCATGGGATCATCCCTGGGCGGGGCATACTTATGATGCGGCTGTGCCGTTTTCCTCGATTCCCCAGACCGGGGCTCCTAATGGATTCTTCGCCAAAAGCGCGGGCGGCTTCCCGGCTTTGTTCAGTTGGTCCAACCAATCATCACCATCCGGGATCAATTTGGACACCTGGACTTCGACCACATGGACCATCGAGGCATGCTGTTACACCACGGCGCTCGGAGCCTTTCGGACCGTGGTAGGCCGCGAGGGCAATGGAGTGGAAACCGCAAATGCCAACACCGCTCCCTTGTATTTCCAGATGCAGAATAACAACCGCTTCCGCATCTTGTATGTGGACGCCTCCGGTGTGGTGCGGGTGGCGGAAGACCCAACGGCGATGGTTGCCAACCAATGGTATCACTTCGCTGCGACCTGTGACGGAGTCACTCTTAAGTTGTTTCGCAGAACCACTGGCGACAGCGCCTATAACCTTGTGGGTTCCACCGATGTGAGTTCGAGTTCCAATCCCGCTTTGATCAACCCTGGCAATGATGCCAACGGCCAACCATGGGGATGGACGGTCGCCCGCGGACGTTACGGCACCAGCGACAATCCGGGTGATAACCACGGCGACCGCTGGCTTGGTGGTGTGGATGAAATCCGCATCAGCAATGTGGCTCTGGATCCCACCCAGTTCCTTGCGGCGGCCAATGCTCTCGATACGGACAATGATGGTTTGCCCAATACATGGGAAACCGCCTACGGACTTGATCCGAATTCCAACTCCGGCATCAACGGCGCAGCGGGTGATTTCGATGGCGACGGTGTTTCCAACCTTGCGGAATTCGAAGGTGGTTCGCTTCCCAACAATGCCGCTTCAACTCCCAGCGACGTCGATGGCGATGGGTTGGACGATGTATGGGAGAACTCGTTTTTCGCAAACCTCGCGCAAACTGGCAGCGGTGATCCCGATGGCGATCTCGCAACCAACGAACAGGAGGAAAACAGCCTCAGCAGTCCCATCAGTGCCCAGCAGTATCCGGACAGCGATGGCGATCTGATGAATGATGCGTGGGAAACCGCCTTCTTTGGCAATCTATCGAAGGACGGGACGCTCGACACGGATCTTGATACTTACACGGATTTCGAAGAACACGAAGCACACACGAATCCCAATGATGTCAGCGAGTCGCCCATCTGGTCCGCCTTGAAACATCGTTGGACCTTTGATGGCACACTAGCGGACAGTGTGGGCGGCAGCAATGCCACCGTCATCGATGTGGGTGCGAATGAAGTTGCCTTCAACAGCATCACCACTCCCACCGCCATCACGATGACCGGTGGTGCGAAGGCCGCATCGGACTATGTGCAACTCGGCACCAACCTGCTTCCCAATTCGACCACTCCGGTGACCATCGAGTTGTGGGCCACACAAAACACCGTGCGCAACTGGAGTCGCATTTTCGACTTCAACAGCAGCACTGCGGAAAACCTCTTCATGAGCTGGTCCGTCGGCACCAACAACCTCAGCGAACGCGTGGAGTGGGTGGACAACGGTGTGGTCTCCGGTGCTTGGGATACCAATCAACCTTATACGCTGGGAACGAAGTTCCACATCGTGATGACCGTCCAGCCA
Organism: Luteolibacter sp.; assembly: GCA_040399845.1. Lineage (GTDB taxonomy): Bacteria > Verrucomicrobiota > Verrucomicrobiia > Verrucomicrobiales > Akkermansiaceae > Luteolibacter. The sequence goes on from JBBARN010000168.1 coordinate 2,129, forward strand.
CTCGCCGGTGCCGGTGGCAATACCAAGGTGACATGGTATTCCGCACCTGCTGGAAACTCCGACCTCGGTGCCGCGCAGGGAACCTTCGATACCACCATCAACCTCCCGAACTTCGTGGACCTCGTCAACGACCTCGGCCGTTCGCCTTGGCCGGATGATACCGCATCCGCAACTTATCACGAAGTGCGGATCTGGAAAGGTGCGCTCACCTCCTACATGCGTGAGAAACTTCACGATCAGGGTGAAGGCAATCCCGTCATCGCCGATACCGATGGTGACTTCCTGCCGGATGCATGGGAGGAAGTTTACTTCCCCGGCAACCTAACAGCCTTGTCGGCGGCTGGAGACAATGACCTCGATACCGTTTCGAACCGCGACGAGTTCACCGCCGGATCCGACCCGGACAACACCCTGTCGGTGCCCGACGACGTCGATGGCGATGGTCTTCTCGATGTGTGGGAAATTGGTTATTTCACCAACATCACCGCACAGGATGGTTCCGGAAATCCGGACAACGACCAGTTCACCAATGAGCAAGAGGAAACCAACGGCACCGATCCCAACAACGGTGACAATGACTTCGATGGTTTGAGTGATGTCTGGGAATTGGCCTATTTCCCAAGCACCTTGGATCAAGCCGGATTCAACGACCCCGATAGTGATACCTTCACCAACGAGGAGGAGGAAACCGCAGGTTCCAATCCTATCGTGGCTGCTTCCATTCCGGGCGATGTGGATGGTGACGCTTTGCTGGATGCATGGGAAACCACCTACTTCGGCAACATTACCGCACAGAACGGCTCGGGTGATCCGGATACTGATACTTTCACCAACGAACAGGAAGAAACCGGTCGCTCCAACCCGACCTTGGCTGCATCGGTTCCCGGTGACATCAATGGTGACGGTCTGGCCGATGGGCATATCCTTGTGGGTTCCGATCCGCTCGGCAGCGCCTCCTTCAACTCCGGTCTCAACTGGGATGACGGACAGGCGCCCGCGCCAGGAAACAACTATCTGGTTTCCATCAACAACTTCCGCACACCTGAAGGAGTGGATCCGCATACCTTCGCCGGTGACAAGCTGGTCATCACCACGGGCGGCAATCTGGTTATCAAGGGCAGTGGTGCCATCACTATTCCGGACTTCAGTCTTGATGGAGGACTTATTAACAATGCCACCGCACCGGTGGCGATCGTAGCCTTGGGAGGCGTGATGAATGTGACTCGGGCATCGGAAATCTGGGCGAACAACAACAGCCTCATCATCAATGCAGTCATCACCGGAAACCAGACCCTCAACATCACCCGCAGCGGCGGCGTGAACACGGTGACCTTCAATGCAGTGAACTCGTGGACCGGCAACATGAACATCACGGGTGGTTTCATCCTTGGCGGCACAGGCAGCCTCAAGTTCGTCCCGGGTGCCACCACGGTGTCCAACAGCATCGGAGGAAATGGCAGCGCGGTGTTCAATGGCGCGTTTGCAATCGACCTAGGCGCTGCATCGAACACGATCGGTGATAACTGGACGCTGGTGAATGCAGGCTCGCTTGCGGAAAGTTATGGCACGGGTTTCACCGTGACTGGCTTCACCGCAGATGCCGCGGCAGCGGGTGCGCGCAAGTGGACCTCCGCTTCAGGCACCTATCAGTTCGATGAAGCCACCGGCGTGCTCTCTCGCATCGCTCCGGCAGGCAATGACTCGGACAGCGATGGTCTGGATGATACATGGGAAACCACTTTCTTCGGTGGCCTTTCCGCCGCAAACGGTGGCCCTTCCGAAGACTTTGATGGAGACGGCACGAACAACCTCACCGAATTCCGTCTCGGTCTCACTCCGAACAGCGGCACCTCGCGTTTTGTCATCAGCCAAGGCGCATCCGGTCTGCTGACATGGCCAAGTGTGGAAGGCGTCACCTTCGTGGTCGAGCGCAGCACCACGCTGGGAAGCTGGGCAACCATCGCGACCGTTCCCGGCACGGCGGTCACCGCCAGCTTCACGGATCCGTCTCCGCCTTCGGGGACCGCGTTCTACCGCGTGGGCCTCCAGCCCTGAGCGGTTTGAATGATTGAATCGAAGCCGGAGGCTGACATGGCGGCCTCCGGCTTCTTCGTGTCCATCCCGCAAATGCGCCAGCAGAATGCCGAGAGATGGACTGTCTCCAGCGCGTATTTCTAAAACTACAGCCATCCTAAAATCCATGTCCTCCATCGCTCGACGTCATTTCCTCAAGCAAACCGGTCTCGGAGCCGGCGGCCTCATCCTCGGTGCCCCCGCCATCGTCCGCGGGCAGAATCTTAACAGCCGCATCAACGTGGCAGCCATCGGCGTCGGCGGCAAAGGCGACAGCGATGTGAAGGAAACCGCTGCCGCCGGAGCGACCATCGTAGGCCTCTGCGATGTGGACTCGCGCATGCTCGACAAGAAGGCCGCCCAGCATCCGGAAGCCCGCAAGTTTGTGGACTTCCGCCAAATGCTCAAGGAAATGGGCGATTCCATCGACGCGGTCACGATTTCCACTCCGGATCACCTGCACGGCATCGCGGCTAAAATGGCAATGGACATGGGCAAGCATGTGTTTTGTCAAAAGCCCCTCACGCAAACCGTCTTCGAAGCGCGAGAATTGAGCCGCCTTGCACGGGAGAAAAAACTCGCCACCCAGATGGGCAATCAGGGCAGCGCCGGAGACGGCCTGCGCCGCGCGGTGGAAGTCATCCAATCCGGCATCATCGGCAACCCGCGCGAACTCCACGTCTGGTCGAACCGCCCGATCTGGCCCCAGGGCATCGAGCGGCCGAAGGGCGAGGATCCGATTCCTGCGGAACTCAATTGGAATCTCTGGCTCGGCCCCGCCCAGCTCCGGCCCTACCTGAAAGATGTCTATCATCCCTTCAAATGGCGCGGCTGGAGTGACTTTGGCACCGGTGCCCTCGGAGATATGGCATGCCACACGGTCAACATGCCTTTCCGCGCGCTCAAACTCGGCTATCCCACGCTCGTTGAATGCGAGATGGCATCGCGGATTTTCGCCGAAACCTATCCGCTCACTTCGCGCATCCGCTTCGAGTTTCCCGAACGCGAAGGCCTGCCGCCACTCAAGTTCTGGTGGTATGATGGCGAGCCATCGAAGGACAACACCCCTCTGCGTCCCTATCCGGACATCGTCAACGATGTGGTGAACCTTCGCGGCAAATTGCCGATCTCCGGTTGCCTCATCATCGGTGAAAAAGGCCAGCTTTTTGCTCCCGATGATTACGGTGCCACCTTCTTCCTGAAACTGGAAGGCGATGAGAAGTTCATCCATGGCGACAAACACGAAGCCGTCAAAGGAGTCGCCCAAAGCATCCCGCGTTCGCCCGGCCACTACAAGGAGTGGATCGAGATGATCAAGGGCGGCGCACCTGCCTATTCGAATTTCGAGATCGCCGGTTATCTCACCGAAATCATTCTGTTAGGCTGCGTGGCTCTCCGCGTGGGAGAAGGAGTGAAAATGGAATGGGATGGCCCGAACATGCGCTCACCTAACTGCCCGCAAGCCGAACAGTTCGTGAAACGCAGCGAACGCAACGGTTGGTGAAATTGGAGCGCGGAATTTATTCCGCAAGCCATCAATCAGACTCGCGGCGGAATGAATTCCGCGCTCCATATCGCTCACGCCCCTTCCTGCTCCGCGCGGATTTTCTCCAATTCCTCCCACCGCTCATAAAGCTTGAGCACGGCGGCTTTGCTGGATTCAAGCTTCGCCGCCAGCGCGGGGATTTCGGCGAAATGCTTTACTTGGAAATCCGGATCATTGAGCTGGATTTCCATCAACTCCACATCCTGCTCGGCGGCGAGGATCACGCTCTCGATGCCTTCCAACTCGGCCCTTTCCTTGAAGGTGAGTTTGCGCGGTTTCTGTGTCGCTGCGGTCTTCTGCCGCGCCGCTGCATCCTTGGCGGCGGCCTGCGCCTGGATGCGTTCCGCCGATTCGCGGGCCTGGCGTTTTTCGAGATAATACGAATAGTTTCCTTCCTGCACGACCACGCCATTGTCTTCGAAGGCGATGATTTGATCGCATATCCGATCGAGGAAATAACGATCGTGGGAAACGCAGATCACCGAACCATCAAAGTCCGCCAGTGCCTCTTCTAACATGCGCAGCGAGGGCAGGTCGAGATCATTGGTGGGCTCGTCGAGCACGATGACGTTGCCACCATTTTTCAACACCTTGGCCAGCATCAGCCGCGCCCGCTCGCCCCCTGATAGAAGATCCACGCGTTCATTGATGCGTTGGTCATTGAAAAGAAAGCGCCGCAGATAGTTTCTCGCACCCAGCGGCTGGTTTCCAAACATCAGCTTTTCATTGCCATCGGAAATTTCATCTAACAAAGAACCGGTTCCATCCAGTTGCATGCGTGTCTGATCGATATAATTCACCTTCACCCGCTTGCCGGTCACCGCGTTGCCTTCGGTCGGTGATATCTGTCCAAGGCATAACTTCAACAAGGTCGTCTTGCCCACTCCGTTGCGGCCGACGATGCCCGTGCATTGGCCGGGGCGCAGCTTGAGCGTGAGATGACGGAACAACCATCTCGGCGATGTCGCGGTGCCGACGTTCACCCCGGCATCTTCCAACTCCACCACAATGTTCCCCAAATCCGGCGGGGGAGGGATGAGCAGGTCCATTTCCCGCTCTTCGGGCGGGGCTTCCATGCCCTCGATTTCATAATATTGATCCATCCGATGGCGCGACTTGGTGCCACGCGCCTTCACGCCGGATCTCACCCAGTCGAGCTCCTCGCGCAGGAAGCGCTGGCGGCGGCGCTCGGTCTGCTCGGCAATCTGCCGGCGCACAGCCTTGGATTCCAAAAACGCAGTGTAGTTGCCCGGATGCGAAAAGGCCCGGCCCTGGTCGATCTCGATGATGCGGGTGGCGATGACATCGAGGAAATAGCGATCGTGCGTGACGAAAATCACCGCGCCCGGGAAACCCTTGAGATAATCCTCCAGCCATCGGATCGATTCCGCATCGAGGTGGTTGGTCGGCTCATCCAGCAAAAGCAAATCCGGCTGGCAGGCCAGCGCCCGGCACAAGGCGACCCGGCGTTTTTCCCCACCGGAAAGCGGCCCCACCGGGATCTCCAGAGCCGGAGCATCCAGCGCTGTGGCGGTGGCCTTGATCCGGGCGTCGAGATTCCAGCCATCCGCGTGATCGATCAAATGCAGCAAGTCCGCCAACTCCGCCTCGCTGCCCTCGCCGTTTTCATAACGCCGCATGGCCTCCACGATGTCCGCCGCGCCGGAAGCGATGTTTTCCTGCACGCTCAGCTCGCCGTTCAGCTCGAATTCCTGCGGCAAATAACCGACCCTCAACGACTTGCGCCGCGCAATGTCGCCGGAATCCGCGGCATTCTGGCCGGTGAGGATCTTGAGCAACGAGGTCTTCCCACAGCCATTCCGACCCACCATCCCGATCTTTTCCCCGGCCGCGACGGCCAGCGTCACCCCGTCCAGCAAGGTCTGGTAACCATAGGTCAGGCGGATTTCGTTGGCAGAGAGGAGCGCGGACATGAAGGCGCCGAACTTCTTAGGAAATCCCAAGCAATCAACCGAAATGACTTCCCGCAGCAGAGAATGACGAAAATCGGTTGACTACCGGCCCCGACTTTGGTTTTTTCCTCCCGCTCTTGCGAATGATTCGCAATAACAATTTCTAGCCATCTCTTCATGAAATCGAAATCCACGCGCTCCCTCCTCCTGTGTTCGTCCGTTACGCTTTGCTTCGGCGGGGTCACCCACGCCCAGGACGCAATGCAGACCCTGGAGCCGCTCACCGTGGTAGGCAGTCGCGAGGCGGCTTTCGAAATGCCGGGCTCGGCAGCCTTCGTCGAGGCATCGGAATTCCGCGAGCGGGGTTACACCAATCTCGCCCAGATCACCGCCAAGGTTCCGGGGGTTTATGTGCGGTCAGAGGATGGTTTCGGAAATTTCCCTAACATCTCCCTGCGCGGCGTGGATGGCAATCGCAGCACCAAGGTGACGATGATGGAAGACGGCATCCTCACCGCTCCCGCTCCCTATTCCGCGCCGAGCGCTTATTATGCTCCCAAGGCTGCTCGGATGGCGGGGATCGAGTTTCTCAAAGGTTCCAGCCAGGTGAAATACGGCCCGCAAACCACCGGTGGCGTCGTTAACTATCTCTCGACCGGCTTCACCGAGGACGAGGGCCCGAGTTTTTATAATCGAACGACTTTTGGAAGTTATAACACGTTCTTCGAACACGCTTGGTATGGCGATACGCAGGACACGGCTGCAGGAAAAATCGGCTGGTTGCTCGAACTCCACGGCGAGCACTCGGATGGCTATCGCGACATCGATGGCTCCTCCAAAGACACCGGCTATGATCTCATCGAGCCAATGCTCAAGATGTTCTGGGAACCGAACACCGCCCTCAAACAACGCCTCGAATTCAAGGTCGGATTTTCCAGTTTCGATGCGAATGAAACCTACACCGGCCTCACCGATGCCGACTTCGACCGCGATCCGGACCGCCGCTATGCCTCCACTCTGAACGACGAATTCACATCGGAACAATGGCGCACTTACCTCAAGTGGATCGCAGAACCGAGCGACGTCCTCCGCCTCGAAAGCGCTGTTTACCTCAACACCTTCCGCCGCAATTGGGACAAGCTATCATCCGTCGATCTCAGCGCCACCGGTTCAACCATCACCAACGTCGCCGAAGCGATGCAGACTCCCGATGGCATCGCCCTGCTCAAGGGACTGGGCATCGGCAACATCACCGCGACGGATGCTTTCCGCGATCATGAGTCCTACGGTTGGCAAAACCAGGCGAACTATCAATTTGATACGGGCGCGGCCAAGCACGACCTCGCCTTCGGTCTTCGACTCCACTACGATCAGCAATCCGGCACGGACGTCAAAACCACCTATGCCTCCACCGGCACCGGCAGTTTCAACCAATCCGGCCAAACGCCCGCCGCGCCCATCACCCGCCAGGAAGCCTTCGCCACGGCCATCTACATGGAGGACTCGATTTCCGTCGGCAATCTCACGCTCCGTCCCGGAATGCGCTACGAATTGCTTGATTTGGAATCCTCCGCTCCCGGTGCCGTTTCCAATTCCGTCGATGAACATCTGATCATGGGCGGCCTGGGTGCGAACTATGATTTGGATGATTCAAACTCGATCTTCGGTGGCGTCTACCAAGGTGCCTCGCCCGCCAATCCCTCCGGCTACGCTGCCGGCACTGATAGCGAGGAAAGCCTTGGTTTCGAACTCGGCCTCCGCCACCAAAACGATGGCCTCCGCGCGGAACTCGTCGGATTCTTCACCGACTTCGATCAACTCATCGCTCCGGAAATCCCCGGTGGCGCGGGCACCATCCCCAGCCTGAACGGCGGCTCGGCGGAAGTCTGGGGCATCGAAAGCATCGTGGAATATGACCACGGCCGCGCCTCCAATTGGTCCTTCGGCCTGCCGGTTTACGCTAGCGCGACGTTCACCAATGCCGAATTCGCAGGCATGAACGGAGTGCTCGCCCCCAACGCGGGAACCTTCGCCGGTGGTCGTAACGGCAACGAAATCCCCTACATCCCCGAGTGGAAACTTGCCACCGGCATCGGCCTCACCTCCGAAAAATGGGGCGTGAATCTGGACGCCTCCTACATCTCCACCTCCTGGGGCACCGGTTACAACGACGATCCCCGCCCACCCGGCTCCAATGCCAGCGCCATGGATGGAAAAATCGACGCCCTGCTCGTTTTCGACCTCACCGGCTACTATCAGGTGACCGATGAAATCAAGCTGGTCGGCGGCATCCAGAACCTTTTCGACGAACGCGCCATCATCAGCCGCGCCCCGCTCGGTGCCCGTGGCAATGCCCCGCAGATGATCTTTGCTGGCTTCGAAGCCCAATTCTGAACCGCCGGACCGGAACTTTGCCATCGTTCCGGATCCAAAGTTGTCATTGTCCGAAATCCTCCGTAAACTCCCCGCCCCAGCCACTGACCATGCAGGCACTGCTCCATTCCATGAACATCAGCACACTCGCTACCTGGCTGAGCGTGGGTGGTTTCGGAACCGTGGCGGTGATCGTGCCGCCATGGGAACCCGGCCCGCAGGTCGCTTTGGTGGAGGAAACTTCGATCATCGACGATGACTTCACCCTCGGCGATGGCGGTGACGCGGAAACGACCGAAGAGGCCGGTGGCCCTGCACTTTCGGAGCTGCCCGAGACCCTGCCTCAAAGTCTTCCGGAATCCTTGCCCACTCCGCCGGAATTGCCAGCCTTGGAAGAGTTTTCCCCGCTTCCGGAGATTCCCGAACTGCCGCCTGCCCCGGCACCCGAGCAGGAAATCTCTCCCAAACCCGCAATCCAGCCAAGCCCCGCTGCCAGCTCGCGCAAGGTCGAGTCCGCTCCCCGCGCATCAACGTCCTCATCGAGGTCATCCAGCTCCGGCGGCAGCACGAAGAACCAGGGCTCGGTCAACGGAAAATCCGGCAATGCCGGAAGCGCAGGCAACGGATCCGGTTCCGGCATGTCCGATACCACGCGCCTCAGCAAGGGCCGCATGCCATCGCCATCCTATCCGTCGGAATCCCGCCGCAAGGGCCAGACCGGCACCGTCACGGTGGAATTCACCGTGGACCATGCCGGCAAGGTGATTTCCGCCTATGCCAAATCTCCTTGCCCCTGGCCGTTGCTCAACAACGAGGCCGTGCGCACCGTTCTCCGCTGGAAATTTCCGCCCGGCGGCATCATGAAACTCCAGCGCCCCATCGTCTTCCAGTTGCGCTGAATCCATTCTGTTAGATATCATTCGTCCCGTGCTCGCCAACATCGTCGTCGAAACATTCATCGAAGGAGGTTGGGTCATGTGGCCCATCCTTGCCAC
>JBBARN010000169.1:0-10884 GCA_040399845.1 Luteolibacter sp.
GTTGGAAATCCCCTGCACCGCTTCAATGCAATTTCCGCCACGGCAATGCGCTTGCAGGCACCTCTTTGGCTGCGGCGGTCATAGACGCGCCGCTACAGGCGTTTCAGATGTGTTACCTGACGCGTTCGAGCAGCCATGGGAGAAGTGCATCGATCTTGATGCGTTCCTGTTCCATGGAATCGCGGTGGCGGATGGTGACGGTGCCTTTGAGGTCATCGCCATTTTCGCCGAGGGTATCAAAGTCCACGGTGACGCAATAGGGCGTGCCCACTTCGTCCTGGCGGCGATAGCGGCGGCCGATGGCTCCACCGTCGTCGTAGAAGACAGGCATCCATTTTTGCAGGGATTTCTGGATTTCCTTGGCAATGCGCACTTGCTCTTCGTTCTTCTTGAGCATGGGGAATATACCCACCTTGATCGGTGCCATCGTCGGCTTGAAGCGCAGCACGGTGCGGATGTCTTCCTTGCCCTTGTCGTCTGTTAGAGTTTCTTCATCGAAGGCTTCGCAAATGAGCGCGAGCACTGTGCGATCGCAACCGGCGGAAGGCTCGACGACGTGCGGGAGGAATTTCTGTTTGGTTTCCTCGTCGAAGTATTCAAGCGGTTTGCCCGCGCCCTTCTGGTGCACGCCAAGGTCGTAGTCCGTCCTGTAGGCGACGCCTTCGAGTTCCTGGATGCCGAAGGGGAATTCGTATTCGATGTCGTAGGTCTTCTTGGAATAGAAAGCGCGCTCGCCATCGGGCACATCGAGGATGTGGAGTTTTTCACGCGGGATGCCGATTTCCTCATAGAAACTCAGGCGTGCTTCCAACCATTCGTCGGTGAGGCGCATGCCATCATCGGGGTGGCAGAAGTATTCGATTTCCATTTGCTCGAACTCACGCGAGCGGAAGGTGAAATTGCGCGGATTGATTTCGTTGCGGAACGATTTGCCGACTTGTGCGATGCCGAAGGGGAGCTTGATGCGGTTGGAATCGAGCACGTTCTTGTATTGCACGAAAATCGACTGCGCGGTCTCCGGGCGGAGGTAGGCGATTTGCTCACCGGTGGCACCGAAGTTGGTCTGGAGCATCAGGTTGAACTGGCGGGGCTCTGTGAGGAGCGAACCATTGTCCGGATTGAACTGGGTGGTGCCAGTAAGATCTTCGCGGCGTTCTTCAGCGACCTCGATTTCCTTCGGTGAGATCTGTTTGTTGGAAAGGAACTCGGAATAGTATTTCTTCGCAGTCTTGTGGGCATCGATCGGATCCTTCCCGGTGGCAACGAGCACGGCGAACGGGCGTTGAACGCTCCAGCCGGAGTCCACATGTTTTGCTCCGCTAAACCATACTGCCGTGCCGTCCTGCGCAGGGATCTGATCGGCACGAAGGCGTGCTTTGGAGAGCAGGCAATCGCACATCGGATCGCTGAAGCCGCCGACGTGGCCGGACGATTGGAGGACCTGCTCCATCGTGAGAATCGCACCGTCCATGCCGAGAACGTCGTCACGTTCCTGCACGGTCTTGCGCCACCAGTAGTCCTTGAGGTTGCGCTTGAGTTCGGCCCCGAGCGGGCCGTAGTCCCAACAGCCATTGAGACCGCCGTAAAGTTCGCCCGCTTGGAAGATGAAGCCGCGGCGTTTGCAGAGGGAAACGATTTTCTCCATGCGGGCGGGATCGGTGACGTCTTTGTTGGCCATAAGGATGGGATTGCGTGTTGGGGTGCGGATGGAAGCAGGCCGGGCGCTGCGGGGCAAGGCAGGATTCATCCCCCTTTCGCGCCGAACTTCGAGCGAACACCTTGGAGCGGTTGTTCGATCCATTTCCATGAGGCGATGGCGAGGAGCCAGGTGAAGGCGGCGAAGGAGAGGATGCGGACCCAGTCCCAGACGGGGGCTTGGAAGGAAGGGCCCCAGAGGAACCAGAGCAACTTGCCTGCAACGAGCGGGGCGAGGTTGTGGTAGAGATAGATGCCGTAGGAGAGCGCGCCGACTTTTTGTAGGAAGGGCGTTTGCAGAATCTTGCCGAGGATTCCTGAGAATCCCACCGACCCTGCGGCGATGACGCCGCAGAGGGCGATGGCGAGCAGGGTTTGTTGGAGCGAACGCAGGCCGAAGGTGGGCCAGCCCATGGCGTGGGCGGTAAAAAATGCGAGGTAAGCTACACCCGCAATTCCAGCGATCCAACGCAGGCCGGCGCTTTCGAGTTTCATGCCGCGATGCACGGCAAGCGCGAGCAGGGCACCGATTCCGAAATAGTCGAAGGAAGCCCAGGTAAGCACTTCGGGACGGGCGCACCACTCGGCGAAGGTGTCGTGATTCATCCGCGTGAGGGGCCCAATGGCGGACCATGCGAGAATGAACCAGAGCAGGGATTTCTTTGGTAAAAGCCAGATCACGAAGGGCCAGATCAGATAGAACTGCTGCTGCATCGAGAGCGACCAGATATGATTGGTGCCGGATGGCCAATCGGGGAGAAAGGCCATGTGGATGTTTGACACATGAAACACATACCACAAGGGTGCGGCCCATACATCCGGAGCCATGACCAACATAGCCAGAGCAAGCGCCGCGTAGTAAGGAGCGAGGATGCGCAGCCCGCGGCGAATCTGATAGATGCTCATGGCCTTCATTTTCCATGCGCCGCCGCGCGCCTCACTGCGGTCGCGTTCGCGCAGCAGCGAGCCGGTGATGAGGTAGCCAGTCATCACGAGAAAAAAGAACAGGAAGACTTCAAAAGGAAACCAGCGGGACCATGAAATCGGCCGCCAATGATCCCAGCAAATCGCCAGCATGGCGACCGCCCGGAGTCCATCGAGTTGTGCCGCGCGGCCGTTCACTCAGGCGGAGAAACCACGATCCGGCGTGGCTTGCACGCGTTTTTGTCCGGCGCGCGGATTTCGCCGTCATCCAAGGCCGGGCTCAGGGTTTCAATTCCGATGCCGCGCCAAAGTCAGGCCAGGAGGTCACGCGGCCTTCGTTGTTCATGAAGTCGGCGAGGAGTTTTTCCTCGGTCATTTCACCGCGTGCGGCGCACATCGGCAGCCATTCATTGAAAATCCAATGGCTGAATTGCTCGTGGGTCAGTTGCGGCGGCGGTGGATGATCGGAGAAATCAGGAAACACCAAATGGTCGGCAGTCATCGGTAAGGCTTGATTTGAGTTTCATAGACGCCCGGGCCGGCGAACCGCAGACACAGATGCTGCAAGCGATCATCGCTGATTTGGGATATGCTATAACTCAACAAACTGCGTATGTCCAAAACGTCCCTGCCTTGTCGATGCTCGTCGTCTTTCAGTGCGTGGAATTTCATGGCGAGCAACGACTCAAAATCAATCACAGAGATACTGCCATCTCTGCCAATTCGATCCGCGGTTTGAGCCATTTTCGCAAAGCTTGCTTCATCCAACCAAAGCAAATCGATGGGTGGGTAACATTGATCACTTTTCCGGAGAAACCTCGAAGCCATGCCCTCGGCCACTTTGGTGAAGCCCAAGTCCGACATCAGCGAACAGGCCTTTGTCTCATTCTTTCTCGAACAAATCCAATCCACATCACAAGTGATTCGCGAGTAGCCATGATAATTCACCGCCCAGCCTCCCGCGAGCAGCAAGGGGATGCCTTCCTGCTCGAATCGGGAATACAAAGTCTGGGCGTGATCGGGGATCATAGATATTTGTCGGTCACCGCGCCTTCGCTGGCGGTGGAAACGAGCTTGGCGTATTTGGCAAGCACGCCGCGGGTGTAGCGCGGTTCGGGTTGGACCCAGGCTGCCTTGCGCTTGGTGATTTCCTCGTCGCTGAGTTTCACATCGATGCGGTTGTTCACGGCATCGATGACGATTTCATCGCCTTCTTCCAGGATGCCGATGGTGCCGCCGCAGAAGGCTTCCGGGGTGATGTGGCCCACCACGAAGCCGTGGCTGCCGCCGGAGAAGCGGCCATCGGTGATGAGCGCCACATCCTTGCCGAGGCCGAGGCCCATGATGGCGCTGGTGGGTCCGAGCATTTCGCGCATGCCGGGGCCGCCCTTGGGGCCTTCGAGGCGGATGACGATGACGTCGCCCTTGTTGATTTCCTTGGCGAGAATGGCTTTCATCGCGCAATCCTCGGAGTTGAAAACACGAGCCTTGCCAGTGAAGTGTTCGCCTTCCTTGCCGGAAATTTTCGCCACCGCACCACCTTCGGCGAGGTTGCCGTAGAGGATGCGGAGGTGGCTGTCTTTCTTGAAGGGATTGTCCACCGGGCGGATGATCTGCTGGCCTTCGGGATAGGGCTTGGCGAATTTTTCGAGGTTTTCCCGCAAGGTCCTGCCAGTGACGGTCATGCAATCGCCGTGCAGCAGACCGGCATCCAACAACATCTTCATCAGGGGCACCGTGCCGCCGATTCTAACAAGGTCTGCCATGGCATATTTCCCGGAGGGTTTGAGATCGGCCAAGACCGGCACGTTCTTGCCGATGCGTTCGAAATCATCGATTCCCAACTCGATGCCGGCCGCATGGGCCATGGCAGGAATGTGAAGGCAGGCATTGGTCGATCCACCGAGTGCGATGAGGACCGTGATGGCGTTTTCGAAGGCCTTCTTGGTCATGATATCACGCGGCTTGATGCCCAAGTTGATGAGATTCATCACCGCAGCGCCGGCATCGAAACAATCGCGCATCTTGTCATCCGAAATGGCCGCTTGGGCCGAGCTGTGGGGCAGCGACATGCCGAGCGCCTCAATCGCGCAGGCCATCGTGTTGGCGGTATACATGCCACCGCAGGAACCGGGCCCAGGAATGGCGCATTTCTCGACAGTTTCCAATTCCTCATCGCTGAACTCGCCATTTGCGTGCTTGCCCACGGCTTCGAACACGGAAACGACATCGAGATCCTTTTCCTCACCCTTGAGCTTGGCGCAACCGGGCATGATCGTGCCGCCGTAAACAAAAACCGCGGGGCGGTTCATGCGGGCCATGACGATGAGGCAGCCTGGCATGTTCTTGTCGCATCCACCGATCGCCACAAAACCGTCCATGCCTTCGCAGCCGACCACCGTTTCGATCGAATCAGCGATCACTTCGCGGGAAACGAGCGAGTATTTCATCCCCTCGGTGCCCATCGAAATGCCATCGGAAATGGTGATGGTATTGAAGATCACGCCTTTTCCACCTGCTGCATCCGCACCATTGCGGGACTCGATCGCGAGCTTGTCGATGTGGACATTGCACGGAGTGACCTCGCTCCAAGTAGAGGCAATGCCGATTTGTGGCTTGGAGAAATCATCCTTTTTGTAGCCGACGGCATAAAGCATGGCACGGCTCGGCGCGCGGTCGGGACCATCAAGCATCGGACTGGAAAACGGGCGGGTAGTGTCATTCATCGCGGCGGGAGCATCCTGCGAATCCGCCTGCCGCGTCAAGAGTTGTCAACTCGCCACAGCTCGCCACAGCCCAATCCGCGGCAAGCCCCTCCTGAATCATGGATCCCTTCCCAGAGATTGCTCATCGGCTTGGACATCAACGGGATGGGATACCGGAGTGAGCACGTCTCCCAGTTTCACCATGGTCCATGGATTTGCGGCACGAATCATCCGAAGAGTTTGTCAAAATCGTTGTGGGAACCGATCCAGACCCAAGTGACGGTGTCTCCATCGCGTTCGGCAATGGCGCGGAAGGAATCGTTGATGCGCACTGACCAGACACGATCGTGACCGGCCAGTTTTTTGAAGCGGAGCGATGGATGCCCCGGGTCCTCCTCAAAAAGTTGATAGGAGCGACGGGCGGCTTCCCTGACGCGCGGATCAAGAGCTTCGTAAGCACGCCAGAAGCTGGGGCGGACGCGCGAGATCACAGGCGCTTGAGGTCGAGTGCTTCGTCGGCTTCTGCTGCGGATTCGCTGAGGAAGGCATCAAGACGAGGACGGGGTTTGGGATCGGCGATCAGGGTTTCCCAGCGTTCGTCCTGCTGGCGGGCGATCAGGAACCGGGCGAAATCCGCCACTTCCTCGCGTTTTTCGGGCGGTAGCACCTCGCAAAGATCGGCAATTTCAGTTGCACTCATGATGGATGGATAATGAAAATTCTCAAAGTACTCAAGCTGCCTTGCCATCCTCAAAATGGCAAGCCACGGCGTCCCGGATTTGCTGTCGCAATTCCTCCATCGTATCCGCTTCAGTGAAAATGGATTCGCCGAGGGCACGGGCTGTGAAGCCGCCTTCCGGCGCTTCTTCCACGAGAAAGATGATTTCGTTCATTGGCGGAGCAGAGTCTGGATTCGCGACGCAATCTGACCGATCCCCGTTTCTTTTTCAAGAATACTCGCCGAAACTTCATTCGGTGGGATGGTTGCCCAAATTCTTTGCGCTCTCTGAGTTCTCTGTGGTCATCCGCAGGCGGAAATCCCCTGTCACGCCATCTTCCACCGTCTGCCCTTCGGGCGCGAACACCTCACCCTCCGCTTCCATCACAAACCCATATCCGTCCCGCCCGATGATCCTGCACTCCTCCACACAGACCTCCCGCAGCTTCCCCCGCTCCGCGCCTTGGTCACAGAGATTTTCGAGATTCGCGTTCAGAAGAAACCCCTGATCACTCTCATAACCAACCCCTGCGTTCTTGAGGCCATGGGCGTAGTTCCAGACTTTGGAGACGATGGAGGCTGAGTTGTCGGACATGAAATGGGCGGGGTGGACAGAGGGGATGAAAATGTGTAGCGTATCGGCCGTCAGAGAGACGGAGTCAACCAACCGGCAGCCATGAAACCATCGGAAAAATTCAATCGTGAATCACGCGACGCGGAGAAGCGTGCTTCCCGCCGTGCCGATGAGGAACGCCTCAAGGCCGGTGAGGATCCAGCCGTTCTGCAGAGGGAGAATTCCATTTTCCCCGAGGACTTCTTCAGGAACGCGCGCATATCGAATCTGAAGCAAGCCATCGGGCGCTGATCATGCCTAAAACCCGGATCAGCGATTACGCGGCCTTTCTACGGGATCTCGGTGCCAGCAAAGCCGACTATTTTCTCGGCGGTGGGCAGGCAGTTAACTTCTGGGCGGAATTCTACAGCGGAATGGATGCTGAAGCCGTTCTGACATCGTTCCGCCCCTTCACCTCCAAGGATTGCGATATCTGGGTGAGCTATGCTGCGTTCCAATACATCCGCACCAAAACCGGGATCGCCAAGCTTGTCGTCGGAACCTCCCCCGCCGACGGGCAACTGGGCATCCTATCCCTGGATACTTCGCCCGTGATTACAGTGGATCTCATGACCTCGGTTTACGGCGTTCCTCAGGAAACCCTTCCCCGGCTCATGGAGCGGGCTCTTGTAATCGGCGAAATCCGCGTGATCGACCCGATCTTTCTCTTCCAGAGCAAATGCTGCTGCCTCCTCGGACTCGACCAGATCGGTCGGCAGGATGAAAAGCACGTCAGGATGCTCACTTTCGTCCTTCCCGCGCACTTTGAGAGTTTGCTCGGCGAAGTAACCGAAGGACGCATCACCCAGCGGGCGCTCGTCAACGAACTCAAGCTTTAAAAAAGAATCCTCAAGCTCCAAAAGGTGCGTCAGGCGCTGCAAAACATCGGCACCGATCCCGCGACCTTGTTCCCCGCCAAACAACTCCGCTCCTGCGGACTGGTCACCGTTGAGTCCTACGCGACCTCGGCCTTGAAGGCAACTCCCTAGGCCGCCCAACAATCCAAGTCTTCCCGCTGATCACTCGGCACTAGGAGCCAGCGCCTCCTCCACCGCGCGGAACTCTTCCAGCGCAGCTTCGAGGCTTTCGACGATCTCGGCGGCGAGTTCGGCGGGCGGTGGGAGGTTGTCGCTGGCACGAAGGCCGCATCGATCCGCCACACCTGCCGCGAGTGCACTGCGCCGATGGGATCCACTTGCAAATGAATCCCGCACTGCGCGGGAACCGGGATGAAACTGCGATTGCCGATGTAGAGCATGGGAGGGAGATCGAGGTTCGCAATCAGTATGCCATCCCTAAGCGCCGTGGCAATGCTCGGGAGCGACGACCTTACGGTCATCCCTCAGGCCCAAACAGGCCTCCAAGATCCTCCACCTTTGCGCTCGATGCGTTCTTTTTGTTCATACGAGAACATGGAACCGCAGAGATCGCAGAGGTTTCCCATCCCTCACCGATCAACGCTTTCAGCGGACGCATCGGTGAATCAATTCCATCAGGACCGAAGGAAAGGAGACGGGAAATCTTGAGGGTGCGAATCAACATCTGCTTCATTCAGATTAGGCTTCAGAAAAATTCACTGTAAACCTCCATCAGTGAGATACGGTTAAGAATGGTAGTCGCCAGCGCCTCAAAATCATCGAAACAACTCTTCACGGCATAGGTATGTGCACCCAGCGCACCATCCGCCGCTTTCAAATCAAAAATTGGCTTCCTTGCCTCCATTGCCATTGGCACCAGCGATCTGTAGTGCTTCAACATAGCTAACCGATGATCATCAACATCGTCCCCATCTTGTTGTAGCCCCTTAATATTTGTGGCGTAGGTCTCTGGAATCTTGTCGAGCCATCGTTCATAAGCTTTCACGACGCTGGAATCACGCAAACCAAATTGCATCACGATGTATCCCAATGCACCAAGTTTACCCTCGGGCAGTTTCAAATCGGGAGCTGGATTCTGAGCCAACCGCAATTGCCATTCACTGCGCCAACGTTTCAACGTTGGGCCAAGGTTGCGCAGGCCTTGCAATGAAAACAAGTCTGGTGCGAGCGGAAGAATAATCCAGTCCGCACAAATGAGTGCAGCACGATTGATTGCTCCAAGATTCGGTCCTACATCAATCAAAACAAAATCCGCGGCTGCCGACTCAGCAACTCCAGCTATTGCGCGATAAAACGCACTCGTCGTCCTAAATGCAGGCTCTCTTCCTTCAAGGCACTTTCCCCATGCTTCGGATAGCTCGGCCTCGAACTGAGCCAATGCCAAATCTCCAGGGATAAGCCAAAGATTCGAACGGATTTTTTGAAAAGGGGCGGGAGCGATATCACCCGTGCCTTTGATGATTGGAGACAATGCTCCCATGATGCTCTGATTCGGCCTGCTATCGCTCCAGATCTCTTCTAGTTTCTCTTCGGGAAGAAACATCGATGTGAGGTTGGCTTGGGGATCGAGATCCGCTACCACCACCCGTTTTCCCATGCGGGAAAACATCCATGCCAAATGATAAACGAGTGTGGTCTTTCCCACCCCGCCTTTATTATTGAAGAATGCTATCGTTTTCATCGCTTCGGGTGTTTCTTGATAATAGCGAGAAAATCATGCTTTGCCGGAGTGAATTCGACTGGTGGGCTGCCGTTCTGCTCCATGCTTCGCTGTGCCAAACGGATTCCATATCCATAACGGTTGACATATCCGAGTGGTTTCATGGCTTCCGCTAGAATTGGATTCCGGTAGTCATTCAGACTAGGGAAGTTTTCCTGGGACAAACCATAGAGACCACCGGGATTCTGAATCTCGATGCGGTCACTGAAGAAATAAAACGTGGTGGGACGATTGAACTGATAGTCCCTATGTAGAACCGCGTTCATTAGGATTTCGCGGACGGCTGTTTCCGGGTAGTCCCAAATCAAACGTTCAGTTAGGGATGTCTCTTTAATCGGTTTTTGGGTGAAGCGAGATTTGACGAACATGTCCAGTTCCCGAAGCACCACCATCATGGCACCTGAAAACTGTTTCTCCTCTGCCGGTCCATCCTCCATTTGCGGCCCGTCAAAGCGGGTGAACTGCACATAAGCACCTGAGAAAAAACTCAAAGGATCCTTCCCAAAAAGTATAACTCCAGCATTGGTCGGACATTCCTTGATCGGGTTGTAGAATCGAAGCGCTGCTAATTGTGCTTCCGCCGAACGCCCGTTTTCCCGGATGACCTCCTCATCCACTGCGACTCGCCGATAGGTATTCTGGAATGCATCTAAATCCAAATCGTCGAGAGTTGAACCTAAACAAGGAGCAGCGTCAAAAGTCCGAAAATGTACACTGCGCCGCTCACTGAGTCGTCGCTCCTCAGCTTCCGATGCCGTCGCCCGTCGTGGACCGACTCGAATATGAACGCGACCGTCATACCGCACCGGGGGAATTTCAGAGGGCTGGACTTCCACGACCAGAAACTCACCTCCGTCCGGGTGGGGTTGCTTGAACACCGAAATCATCGGTTGCGGCAGGATGTGACCGTCATCCCGGTAGGCTGCAAACTGCTTCTGCAAGTCGTCCGTTATCGCAACTCCGGGCGAAAGGGTGCCGTCATCCTCGACACCGATCAGAAGATAACCAGGTTTTCCATGTTCTGCCATATCATTGGAGAAGGCGCAAATTGCTTCACGAAATTTCGTGGTATTCGTCACGGAGCGAGTCCGCTCAATCCGATCGGCTTCAGTCGAGGTGAGGACTTCGTTTACTTGGAAAGGGGTCAGCATGAGGCGGATAGGATAGGGGGTTTGCCGCTAAAGTCACACTTTGATTCTGCCGGTGACGACGTGGGCAATGAGGGTGCTGCGGAGGGCTTTGAAGGATTCGATCTCTCGATTCACCTCTATTGCTTCAGCATGAGACCCAGGGAAATGATTTGTGGGAGCAAACCCTTTTCGAATGGGGGTGAGCTTTGCCCGGACTGACCGAGTGAACTTTGGGAGTGGCGAGACTCCTGTCGCTACCCCACTTTGGCTGACGACAGGAGTGTCGTCGCTCCTTAAGGGCTTGCGGAGAAAAGCTTGGGAATCGAAGGAAGGCATGTGGGAGGGCAAGAGATATCGAAATGGAGGGGAGCCGGATAGACCGAGCGTTCCAAAAGCAAAGTTAGGGGAACGGCGGAGGGTGGGAAGGAGAAAATGGGGGGAGAAGAGGTTGAGGGTTGAGGGTTGAGGGTTGAGGGTTGAGGGTTGAGGGTTGAGGGTTGA
>JBBARN010000170.1:0-10741 GCA_040399845.1 Luteolibacter sp.
GGGTGCGACCAGAGAAGTTTCTCCCAAGCGCTCGATCCGCGCCGCTCTGAGCTAGGGACGAAAAGGAGCCACTGCAGCAAATCCCTCGATCTCCACCTGAGCGCCGGCTGGATACCCGGAAGATCCCGCTGCTTGCACATAAGTGCTGGCAGTCTCGTCCCGCAGGTAGAATCCGACGCTTCCGGATTGGGTGACCACACCACGGACCCGGACTGGAGAATCAATGTCGTGATCGCTCTGGAGAAGTGAAGCGATCCCCCGCAGTGGCGCGCTGCCTCCCTGAATGGCGTTTTCCACCGGAATGAAGTGGTCGAATGACGGGACAAAAAAGTGCCTCCCTGTTAGTTGCCGTGCCTCATTGAAAATGGTGCCAACCACCCCTTGGAGCCGGACGCGACGCTGCATCAAGCTTGCCGCTCGCACATGCGCGTCCATCGCTTGAGGAACTTCGACCTTGAAGGTCCGACCATCTATTTCCACCACCAAGGTAAATGCAAGGCCTCCTGGTTCTATCCCTACCACCACGGCTTCCACCTCTACCCAATCGGAATCGACCGGGCGGTTGAACAATTCGCGGCCACTGATGCGGTGAGGTTCAGGCATGTCTCCCTGACCGAGGATTTCGACTTCCGCGTTGCCGATGTTCGGGAAAAACGAATTGGGATTGGTCTTCCCTTTGATTCGGATCCGGGTGCCAGGGTGGATCCGGTCGCGTTCCTCAAATGCAACCTGCGAGGAAGCATAGCAGCCAGCAGTCCCGTCGTGCAGGATCAGTCCCTCCGGGTCGCCGATGTTGTTCGCGGACCGATCAAAGTAGGTCACCGTGCCGACAACCTCCACCGGCAGATTCGCCGAGGCCTGCTCGTGCGAGAGCGCTCGGATTTCTGCCAGGGTTTTCAAAAATTCCGCCTCAGCCGCCGCCGTGAAGCGCAGCATCAGGAGTAGGCTTAGGATTCGAAGAATCACCAAGCCTCGATGCCACAATCGGCTGGAAAAGGGAACGAATCGTTTTGAAAAAACTGGAAACTTCGCAGGCGATGGATGTTTGGGCTGAAATCCGCGATTTTTTCCCGGGAAAAACATCTCCTCGGGGCCTAGCCCGATGTCGTGCACCACATCCAATGGGTCTCTATCGACATGCAACGCGGCTTTTTGCCAATCCTGAAATGGCCGACCCGTCTGAAAACAGGGCCATTTGGCCGGGTTGACCGGATGCCTCGGATATGGAGAAATCGTAACGAAGCAACCCATCAAAAAGCCCTTAACTCTTGAAGCGACTTCCATCGCTTCCTAGTTTCGTGGCACCCTCTACCCTCCAGGACGCGCCCCCGTTTTCCCATCTGCCGAATTTCACATGATACCCCGGAGAGGCAGATGCGCCGAAATCTAACAGCATCCTGATCCACAAGATTTCAACCCAAAAACCTTCGATGAAACGCCACCTCATCCCATTCCTCCTCACTACCATTGTCGGACTGGCTCAAGTCTCCGCAGACATCGGCGGCGGAACCCTGACGCTGCTTCCAGCGACGGCCAGCGTAAATCGTCTGACGGTTACCATTACTGCGACAGCGAATGGAATCACGGCGTCCGATAGCGATACCACCGACGTCAGTGGCACCTTGAACGTGAACCTCGATACCACTCCGACGGGAGCCACTTCGGCGTTCACCATCGAAGACGGCACCTTGGCCATGACAGATATGAATTTCAACCTGCGGGCCTTTTTCCTCTCCGTCGCCACGATAGCCACTTCGGGAATGGGAGGCACGGGTTACACGATCACCCCGCCCGGACTTGCGACCCCTACAGTCACGGGGGGAACCTTCGATGCCAGCAGACACCGCTTTTCAATCAACCAAGGTGCCATCACCGGGCAACTGACAATTCCCGGTGAGCCTGCTGTCCCGATCAACGAGAATTTCACCAATACTCCTGTGGAAGGCGTAGGAATCGGCACAGGCAACCTGACTGTCACACCGGGCACCATCACCCAGACTCATCGAGTCTTCAGCGTGACCACGAGCTTGCCTCTGGATTTTACCGAAAATGAAATCATCTCCGGCACTCCCGTGACCATTCGTGTGCAAGGTAACATCAAAGCCACCGGAACGATTGCCGTGCCGATCATCCGGGAAATCGCCAGATGGACCTTCGATTCTGGGACGACCTCCGCCCAACGCCTTGCAGCCAGCAACTTCTCGCAGGCTTCCCCGGTCTCCGCATTGGGATTCAACACGTCCTTCACCGATTTCGGACTCGGGGTGGTGCCCAGCGGTGCGAATGACGGATTCGGGTTCGGCGGCAATAGTGGCGACAATGTCATCTTTCTGAAACGAGCCAACTATTTCAGCGACTCGCCGGTTCCGACTCCAAGGCCTACAGAACAAGCCTACTCCTCGTGGGGAGCGGGAGCAGGTGTTGGCACGGGTGCCGACCTCTCGATGATCGGAAACGCACCGATCTCATTCACGGTGTCGGCGGATGCCCTGGCAAGTGTGACTGTCTACAGCGTGACAGTGGACTTCACCAGTGGTTCAGATATCATTTTCCAGTTCCAGGAAGCGGGAGCGCCCGAAGGAACGGGAGCCACGCTCCGTGCTTCAAGTCCATTGGCCACCCTTCCGCTTCCCACCCCTGTCGAGATTGGGCCGGGACAGACCAAAACCTTCACGATCAATATCAACAGTGGAAATCTGAACTCCAATCACAACATCGACAGCATCGCCCTCAATGGGATGATCGTTTCGCCGCCGTTTCCCGTCAACACGCGGCCGCTTGGAAAAAACGCTGCCACCACAGCCGATCTTGAAATCACCTTCGATGAGTCCGTCCAAGCAGGCAACGGCAACATCCGGGTTTTCCGCGCCAATGGCACCTTGGTCCAAACCATTTCCATCAATGATCCAAACGTGACCATTTCAGATCGGAATGTAACCGTGCCGATCACAGACCTAGATCACAGCACCCGTTATTATGTGAACATCGACAGCGGGTCTATCCTCGATCTCTTTGGCAACGCCCATGTCGGCATCAGCAACAACACGACTTGGGCGTTCACGACAGCCATCACTGACTTCAGCGTCTTCAGCGAAAGTGGAAACCTGTTAGCCTCGCCGAATATCCGCCAGCAAGCGTTCACACCCAGCGGAACAAGCGTCACAGTGACCTCTGCAACTTCACACGCGAACGGCGTGGTCGGCCAAGAAACTTATCTTACGGATGCGTTTCCCACCCTGACTGCGGGCTACCGGATCACGGTGGATCTTGCCGCCGTTACATTCAACTCAGGCCAAGCGGCCCAGACGATCGGTCTTGCAGTTGCCAACACGGAAACGCCGACCACCCGCACGAATCTCCTCATCTGGGGTTGGCGAAGCGGTTCGATGGTCGCCACAACATTCAATGCGAGCGGCGGCAATGCGACTTCCTTACCTACATGGCCGGGTGGCGTGAGACCGGACTCGGTATTCATCGAGCGAACTGCCACGGGCTGGACTCTCGGATCGATCAGGAACGGGATTGAGACGATCTCGTTTTCAAACATCACTGCCGTGTCTGGAACTTCAATCAGCGCCGATGGCAGTGCCTTTGGCCTCTGGTCCGATATGCGTACTGATAGCGGTTCCCGGACGGTGACCAACATGGTGCTCACCCCTCCTGGCAGCACGTTCAGCAATTGGATTGCCAATCCCGTTTTCGGAATCGCTCCCGCGGACCGCGACTTGCTCGATGATCCAGATCGGGACAATCTGCCCAACGGGGTCGAGGCATGGTTCGGTTCCCATCCTGGCCAGTTCAGTGCCGGCTTGTCCGGAACGTCCACCAGTAGTGCCACTACGACCTTCGCTCACCCCAGAAACACCAATATGCCAGATGATCTAACGGGTTACTACGAATGGTCTCCCGATCTCATCAACTGGTATGACGGCGACGGAGTCGATGGTCCGGTCGGCGGCCCGACAGTCCATATCACGTCCACCACACTGGCCGGCACCACCACTGTCACCGCCACGGGAAGCGCTGCTGCAGGACGGCTTTTCTTGCGGGCGGCTGTCAGGTTGAACTGAAACTCAGGCACCCCAGCGTCCGACGAATGGTCTATCTTGAACTGATAGGTTGATGGGTTTTCTCTTTGTGGATATAGCTTGCCGTTACGATCCAAGCTTTCGCACCACCTCGCGGACGATGCTTTCGACATCGATCTGCTGGTTGGACTGAGAAGATGCCGCTGGTTTGCGGCGAAGTTCGCATTCGCGTGCCACCTCGGCATAGCCGCAATCGGCGAGCAGGCAGGCAAGGCGGCCTTTTGCCTCTTCAAGTGACGCTTCCTCTCCGGGGCTCATCGGGAAACGCGGTGGCCCCGGGTTGAATCCGCGCAGGGAAACAGCTGCCCTGAAACCTTCGGGGAAGTTGCCCGCCGCAAACATGGTGGCGATTAGATCCTGGATCATCCACTGAACCCGCCGGCATTCGGCATGATTTCCGGCGAGAAAGTCCCGATAGAGTTTGGTGATCACTTCCGGCATCACACCCGAGCTGGCGATGGTTCCACCGTCGGCCCCCATGATGAGTGAGGGATAAAGAATTTCCTCGGTGCCACTGAAGCAAACGAAGTCCGGTCGCTGCGGCTTGATCTGTGAGAGCATGGTGCAGAAGCGTGGAAAGTCGCGACTGGAATCCTTGATGCCGATGATGCGCGGGCAATCCATCGCAAGGCGCTTGACCACAGGCAGGCTGATTTCATTGGAAAACTGCGGGATGTTATAAAGCAGGATGTCGATGGGAGACTTCGCGGCGAGATCGCGGAAGTATTTCTCGATGCTTTCCTGACTGACTTTGTAATAGTATGGCCCGGTCAGGCTCACTGCGACACAGCCGAGATCGGCATAGTAAGCGCAGGCCTTGAGCACCTGATCAGAGTTCGGCTCGGCGGCACCTGCGAGTATGGGCAGGCGCCCGCGATTTTCATCTGCCATGATTTTCACAACCCGCAGCCGGTCTTCATAACTCAATCGGATGAACTCCCCGGTGCTGCCGTTCGGATAGAGCCCGTTCACGCCCTTTTCGATGAGCCATGACGTGAGGCGGCGCAACTCTCCTTCGTTGATCGTATGGTCGTCGTTGAAAGGGACGATGTTGGGAGTGTAGATGCCGGAGATGTTTTTCATGGGCGTAGTTTCGCAGCGGTGAGGAGTTGCTCACGGAGGATGATGGTTTCGGAGATCACATCCACTTCGTTGCAATGCTCCCAATCGATCCAGACATATTCAAGCGCGATCCATCCCTTGAAGCGACGCTTGGCGAGCGAGCGCGCGATGTTTTTGAAATCGATGGTGTTTTCCTTCATCGAGCATTGCAGGCGGCCGCGCCGGGCGCAACGGGCGTGCAGGTGGGTGGCATGCGCCAGAAGCGGCTCGATGCGCCCATCGGGAATGCCAGCGCGGGTAAAATGAGAGTAATCGAGCGTCAAACCGAGCCCCGGTGTTAGATCCGTTAGGGCAAGCGCGCGTTCCGGAGTGTCGACGAGAGAGCCAACATGAGGTTCCACAGCAACTTGGATGCCGGCCCTTCTTCCTGCGTCGATTCGCCACGCAAGTTCATCGGCACTGAGTTTCAGAGAGTCTTTGCGCGACATTTCCTTGAATGCGACACCTGGCAAGATGGTGAGATGCTCGGAACCAAGAGCGGTGGCATAGTCGAGACCTCGGGTGAAACGGTCGCGGGCGAATTGGCGAATCTTGGGATCGGGATGATTGATGGCACATGCCTCGAAACCGGCGTGAATCTGGAGAAACAAATCGGATGCTTGCAAACCATGCGAGTCCAGCCGGGACTTCAATGCCGCGCCGGATCGAGTGGGCTGCCGGAGTTCGCGACTCGGCTTGAGATCGTCGTGGCCTTCGAAGAGGCCGATGTCCACGCCGCGGAATCCAAGCAGGGCGATGGTGCCGAAGGCCTGATCGCGGCTCAGTTTTGGAAACGAGAAGTCGGTGCAGCTCAATCTGGGTTTCATGTGGGTCAATGGGTCTGATAGTCTTTTCCTCCGCGCAGCCGTGAATCGCGATAGAGCAAGTCGAGTTTGTCGAGTGTGCTCGTGAGGCTGCGGCCGTCGCGCAGGTGTTCTTGCAAGGCAATGCCGCCTTCCGTTTGCAAGGCCACATAACCGCTGTAGCGTGGGCGGACGATCGCTTCTTCCTGCGTGTTCCGGGTGCCGCTGAAAAATCCTCCACAAAGCGAATCGGCGAAAGGATCCTCCCACGCTGCGCGGTGCGATGGTTGACCACCGGATTGCACATAGATCGTGCGCTGGGTGTTGGCCGAGGCAGTGAAGATGGCAAGGTCGAGCGCGGCCTGCGGGTTGGCGCAGTGTTTCGAAATGGCAATCCCGGTGCCGCCCAACACACTGCGCAGGCGCGGTCCGCCGGGCTCGATGGAAATCAGATTGCCGAAGTGCAGTTGCTTTTCCGCAAAACCGGGGCGGGCGTAGTTGTTATAAGTATAGGCAAACGCATTCCACGCGAAATCATCGGTGGTGGTCATTCGCTCGGCGAGTTGGATCGGATTCATCCCAAAGATGTCCCGCGACATGGGCGAGGTGAGTTCGGCTAACATTTCCACTGCTTGTTGGAGAATTTCCCGAGGGGCGATGCGTTCGGGATCGCTGAAAGGAGCGGCTCCGAGAGCTTTGAGGAGCATGACGAGATGAAGAAACAGGTCGGCATTGAATGCGGGAATCGCAGCAAGGCCCTTGTTGGCAAGGGCCACGGTCTCTGCCCAGTGGCTCGGCACATCAATCCCTGCCTTCTCTAATAAGTCGGGCCGCCAGCTTGGCGCGGGCGTGGCTGCATCGATGGGAAGAGCCAGCAGCCGGTCCTGCCATTCATAGCTTTGATAACTCATGCCAACGGAATGCGCCGCCAACTCGGCCAAGACCGCGGGTGGGGCGAGTTGTTTCAAATCGTGAACGAGATCGTTCTCAAAACAGAACCCTGACCAAGGGTGGTCGATTACGATGAGGTCGAATCGTTTTGCCAGTTGATCGATCGGTGCGTGGCCGAATTCGTCGAGCGTGCGCTTTTGCCAATGGATGCGCACTCCGGGGTGGGTTTCCTCGTAGCGTTGGGCAACGGCGACCAGCGGCGGAAGCGCGCGACTGTGGTCCCAGGCGATTCCGGTGATTTGAATGGGAGCGCTCATGAAACAGGACGCAGGATGATGTTGCCGCCACCGTGGGCGGATTGACAGGCGGCCTCGATGATCTCCATCGAAGCGAGACCGAGTTCGCCGGGTGATCCGTTAGGGGCATCGCCACGGACGGCATCGATGAAGTTCAGGGCAGGGGACCGGGCTGGGTAACAAAGATCCGGCTCCACGGGTGGGAATTCACGCGTTTGCCCGTCGAAGTCTGAAATCGACATGGTTCCTTGCCAGATTTCGAGCATCATCACGCCCTTCTCGCCGTAGATCCGGACTTCGTAGGCACGATTGCAAAGCGGAGTGGCGGCGGTGCTGGCGAGCGTGACGAGTGCGCCGTTTTCCATGCGGATCGTGAGTGCGTCGTAGATGTCATTGACGGTGCCGTCGTAGTCGAAGCGGGCGAAAACCTCCGCCGGGCGCAGTCCTGTTAGAAAAGTGAGATACGCCGCCGTGTGAGAGACCTGACAATAGATCTGACCACCACCGGCGATCGCAGGATCATTGTAGGAACCGTTGCGTGGTTCCACATAGACCTGATCCATGCCAAAGGTGGGCGAGTTGTTGATTCCACGGAGCAACTTGTCGATCGGGTTGGTCATCAGGATTGATATCATCTTGATCCGCCCAAGTTCACCTGCGGCGATCAACCGGCGGGCCTCGATGGCGTGAGTGGTGAAGTGCCACGGGCAACTGATGAGCAACTGGATTTGTTTGCTCGCGGCGAGATCGACCAATTCGCGGGCCTCCGCAGCGGTGAAGGTCATCGGTTTTTCGAGCAACACATGCAATCCGCGCTCCAAGGCCGCCTTGGCTTGCGAGTAGTGCATGTTCGGTGTGGATGAAACCACCACCGCTTCCAGACCTGGCGCATCGAGCAGTTCATCGACTCCCGTGCACGCGTGGCGAATGCCGAAGTCGCGGGCAATCTTTTCCGCCTTGGTTTGATCGCGGCTTTGAACGGCGATCACTTCCGCTTTCGGGTGGCTTTGCAGTGCCGGGATGTGCGCGAAGGTGGCCCACCACCCGGCGCCGATCACGCCGACCTTTGTTGTATGGGTTTCCGAGTTCATCGAACAAATGGGTTAGCCAAGATAGGGCGAGAGCATCTCGCGTTTGAGCTCCACACCGAATCCGGGTTTGTCAGGATCGAGAGTGATTTTGCCATTCACGGGCAGCGGTTCACCTTCGAGAACGCTGAAGATCGGCTGGATGTCCAAGCCTTTA
This sequence comes from Luteolibacter sp., assembly GCA_040399845.1. GTDB lineage: Bacteria > Verrucomicrobiota > Verrucomicrobiia > Verrucomicrobiales > Akkermansiaceae > Luteolibacter. The sequence continues at coordinate 8,425 of JBBARN010000170.1, forward strand.
CCGACGGAGAGGAATTCGGCGTAGGGCGAGTTGGTATTGGACATCACGAAATGATAGTTATAGACGCTCGACCCGTGTGGAATGACGGGCATGTCATAGGGTTTCGCCATGGCAGCAATCCAGCGTCCCGGGGTGATGCCGCCGATCCATTGGAGTTCGGGCTGGATGATGTCGGTGGCATGATTGTGAATGATGTCGTGGAATGCCTTGGGGTGGAATTCGAGATTGCCGGTAGCCAGCAAGGTCGGCGAGATGCGGTCGCGCAGGATGCGATTGCTCTCGGTGGCCCAGCCGTTTTGCAAGGGGTCTTCGAACCATTTTACATCAAAATCGCGCACCCGCTCCGCCACGCGGGTGGTGAATTCGATGTCCCACGAGAGATAACAATCGACCATGATCTCCATCTCGTCACCAAGCTCGCTGCGCAGCTTGCCGATGAGTTTTTCCATGTTTTTGATGCCATCGCGTCCGCTTTCCACTCCCCAGGGAGCGGCAATCTTGACGCCGAGGAAACCGCGATCGCGCCAGTGATCGACATAGTCCGGGTGGATAGTGACATAACATGGAATCGACTCCTTGGTCTGGCCGCCGAGGAATTTATAAACGGGGATGTTCTGCGCTTTTGCGACAAGATCATAGAGCGCGATGTCCACGCCCGCCATCGCCATGCTGGTGACTCCGCCCAATCCATAGGGTAGGGTGGCACGATTCATTTGGTCCCAGATGAGTTGGATATTGTAGGGATCCTGACCGATGAGGAAACGTTTGAAGTGCTGCTCGATGATCGCGCAAGCAAACACCCCACCACCGTAGTTTGCGCAGAAGCCACTGACCCCTTCGTCGGTGAAAATTTCGATCACGTAGGGGTCCTGCCCTCCGCCCATCCACAGTGAGCGGATGCGCGAGTATTTGGGATGCACCGACATCGGGTTGGCGATGAGCGTCTCGGCCGCCCAGCCTCCGCCCCAGTATTGGGATTCCCCCATGGCTGCGCCGCGAGCGCCGGTGTCGCCGAATGCAACGGTGTGGAGTTTGATGTCGGTGATTTTCATGTGATGATTTACGAGACTATCGGCCGCATCTGGCTCGGCCATCGGAGATGGGTGACAGGATCCGACAAAGGATTGCCAAAATGCGACAAGTGGCACATACCCATTTGCGTGAAACCCGGATATCACTACTTCGAGGTCGGCGAACGGGAAATTGTAACCGGTCTTTATCTCACCTCAGTCGGGTGGGGCGTGGTGGGCGTCGGTGAGAGCTACCCGCCTCCAGGCCATCCGGAGGACTACGACTTCTCATGGTCGCGCGGTCGATTTTTGACAGATACGGCACTGGTATTCATCAGCATGGGCAGCGGGGACTTCGAGACGAGGGAGGAAATTTCGTCATGGCTGCCCGGGCAGGCGGTGTTGCTACCGCCGGGGATGTGGCATCGTTATCGCCCTCTTCGCAACAGTGGCTGGACGCAGTATTGGGTGACTTTCAGCGGGGAATCGATCGGACGTCTCTGGCAGCAATGGGAGGGAGCACTGGCGATCCGACCGATGGGCGTGCGTGCTCCATCGACCTATGCCCGCGACTTCGAACGATTCATCAGCACGGTGATGCGAGCCGCTCGGGAAAAAGGCGACAACACAAAGCCGCAGCCCCTCACATGGCTGGCGACCGCGCTGGATCTGTTAGGCCGCTTCGTGGAAGAGCATCTGGAGAACACGCCGCTGCCACTCAGTGACGATGGGATCGACCAGGCGCTGCGCTACATGCGCAATCACAGTCACCGTCCGCTGACCGTGCAGCAGTGGGCTGCGGCGGTTGGCATGACTCGCCGCACGCTGGAACGCAGGTTCGCGGAGGTCGTCGGGCGCTCTCCGCGGCAGGAACTTGAATGGCTGCGGGTGCAAAGGGCCCGGAAGTTACTTGTGGAAACCCGCCGTCCGATTAAAGAGATTGCCTACCTGTGCGGTTTTCGCGAACCGCGCGGGCTGATCCGCGCTTGTCACCGCTGGCTGGGCGCGGTGCCGGGTACACTGCGGAAGGAATCAAGTTCAGACGAGTGAATCCCCTGTTAGATCAAGCTACAAAGGGCAGTGACACGCTCGTGCCGCATTTTCAACGGTCCGATTTCCCGGACTGAGCCAATGCATTTTCCAAACTGGATGCCACTTGCTTGGCGAGGAGCTCATAGCCTTTCTCCTTGTAGTGGACGTCGCCGGGCTTGACGAAGAGATCGGGCGGCAGGCTTTTGCTGATGGCATGGAGATCATCGATGTCGATGCCGTGGCGCTTGATGATGGTGGTGGCGACAGCATTGTAT
>JBBARN010000171.1:0-10678 GCA_040399845.1 Luteolibacter sp.
CAAATCCGTCCCCTAAGCCCTATCCGACCTATTCTCCCCCGTCATCAGCTCAACCTGCCCTCCAAAGAACTGCTGAAACAGAAACTTGATGAGTGGAGTGCCACTGCTTCCACCTGAGCCTCAGCTTGCCAAACGAGTAAACCTTCTGAACCGCCCCTCCATAAAGATCACTCAAGACTCCCTCTCTCTGCGAGACTGTCGAACAAACCATCTCCGAGGAAAAAGCCATCCCGTGGAGCGGAGGAGAAGGTGAAGAAGTTTGTAAAATAGGAAGCGGAGCTTTAATCTGAGGCTTAATCAGAGGTCTGATTATAAACAATTTTAAGGCGTATCATTCCAGTAACAAATCAAATGTCCTCAAGGAATCTTCACAGTTTGGATGAACTATTGGTTTCAGTGCGCGATTTAGAGTCGCGCAGATTAGCACAAGAGGCAGTAACAGCATACCAAGCAAGTGCCTGGCGCGCTTCGATTTTATCGATCTGGGTCGCTGTCAGTGCTGATGTGATTAGCAAGCTTCGAGAACTCGCCAATGGCGGAGATGTCGTTGCACTGGCTGAAATAAAACAGCTGGACGTTTGGATAAAGACCAAAGATCTCAGAAACCTCCAGCAGTTTGAGAACACATTGATCGAACTTGCGCGTGACAAGTTCGGAATGCTGCTTCCACATGAAGCAGTCGACATGGATCGGTTACGGGACGATCGACACTTGTGCGCTCATCCAGCCTTCGTATCTGATGATGGGCTATTTTCACCAACACCTGAATTAGTGCGCGCTCATATTGCGCACGCCATTCTTCATTTGCTAAGCAGGCCTCCAGTTCAGGGAAAGCAACTGATTGAAAGGTATGATCGCGATTTACTTGGAGGCTCAATCCCTAAATCTGCGGAGGATATAGAGCTGGTGCTTCGTGAAAATTATTTGGGGAACGCCAAGCCTGGTTCAATTGTAAGCCTTGCCAAGGCATTGACTAAAGCATTGGTTGGTTCAGAAGCTGCAACATACAAAGGCAAAGAAAATCAGATCGCCATCTCTCTAGCTGCCATCGGGCGTCTTGCGCCAGGCTTATTTGAGGAGCACATTCCCCCAGTGATTGAAAAACTTGGCAGGGACCTCAATGACGATAAAGTTCTGACTGTGTGCCGATACGTTGAAGCAGAACCAAGAATCTGGGAATGGTTGGGACAAGCCGGCCAAACACGAATACTTGCGAAGATCGAAAATTCGCCACTCAAAGAAGTAATACCTGCCTTCAAGGCGAGGCACGTTTCTGTGGTTGGAGAAAGTCTACTAAACAAGTTAAAATTGGAGGAAATCAAGGCCCAAGAATCTGTCCTATCTAAAGCGCCATGTAGATCATTTGTATCGGCAGCTCTCGATCTGTATGGTTCATCTGGCAGTTTTGCCACTGCGGAAAAGCGCGGGATTGAGGTTCTTCTGCCACATGCAAAGTATTTAACCGTCAACGATGTTGAGAGGCTGAATGCTATAATTCGGGGAAGCAAATATGATCAAATTTTACATGCGAGCCAGACCCCAACAATCTTGACCCAAGTGTTCGATCAGGCTCGCCAATTATTGCCAGCCGCATCTTCCCATTGGTCTGAAATTGCAAAATACATAGTCGAGAATAATGCCGCATCTGACTACGACTACCCCAAATTCCTTGCGGAGTTGAAGAAGGCTGGCGTGCCTATCCCAGATCTACCTGCGTCCGACGATGCGGAAACGGATTTACTTTCTTAACTACTTTGCAGGAAATGAGGTCAGTGTGCAACTGGCTGACAAAACATTCCCTCCTGTTCTTCTCGACTGCTCCTCCACTCAGCACAAGATGCGTCCTGAATCAATGCAGTGCTGTGATCAACTCACTCATCAACTCGGACGCCTTTCGGTGCCGGATGAGCGGTGTGGATTGTCCGGCGTAGAGTGGCAGGAGAGACGAGTCGCCAAGCCGAACACCTTCTGTCTTCACAGGATGGTTGAAGGAGGCTTGTAGCGGGAAAGGCAAGGCGGGGGAGGGACTGTTCTCAAGTTCATCCAGCATAGGAGTGCTCATGAAGCGAGCGAGCCTCCCGGTGAAGCGACGGCTCAGCTGTGTGCGAGCCGCTGAAGGGGTGAACAAGGCCTCTCGGTGCGGTGGCGGGCAGTTCGATTCCTCGCAGGCGAGAAAAGCGGTCCCGATCTGAACCGCATCCGCGCCGAGTTGGAAGGCGGCCCGAATACCGCGAATCTCCGCAATGCCTCCTGCGGCGATCACTGGCTTGCGGGTGATGTTTCTCACCTGCGGCACGAGCGCCAGTGTGCCCGTGAGAGATTGTTCCGCAGGCCTCAGAAAACTCGGGCGATGTCCACCGGCCTCCGAACCCGTCGCAACGATCATGTCCACGCCTGCCTCATCCAGCGCGGCGGCTTCTTCCTGCGTCGTGGCGGTGCCTGCTGTCACAATAGCGCGTCGAGTGCACTCGCGAAGAATCTCGGCATCCGGGATGCCAAACACAAAGCTAAACACCGCAGGCCGTAAATCGAGAATGACCTCCACCTGCTCCTCAAAGCTGAAATCGTCCGGTGGCTCCATGGGCGGCACTTCGACGCCAAGACGTTCATAAATGGCACCAAACTGTCGCAAACCGAGTTCGTGATGCGCGGCTGTCATTTCCTCCGCACCCAGATCATGTCGCGAGACCCAGAGGTTGATGTTGAAGGGCTTGGCGGTGGCCGATTGCAGATCGCGGATCACCTCCCGCATCTGCTTTGGAGACAAATGATGCGCTCCGAAGGAACCGAGACCGCCCGCATTCGACACAGCCGCCGCTAGCTTCACGGACGACAACCCGCCACCGAACGGCCCCTGAACGATCGGATGCTCGATACCCAGCTGGGAGGTGAACGCATTCATGCTCAATCAGGAAACTGGTTCACGATCACCGTTTCGCTCGAATCGAGGCGATCCCCGCGCGGCCACGGCTCCTGCAAGCTTTTACCGATCGCGATCATGAAGCTAATCGCATGGTCGTCAGGAAGACGGATGATTTTCGAAACCGCCTCAGGGTCAAATCCCACCATCGGGCAGGTCTCGTAGCCAAGTCCTCTTGCTGCCAGCATCAACGTCATGCCGCCCAGCGCGGTGGAACGCATCGCCTCATCGCGGATGAGTTGGTCCTTTCCTGCATAGAAGCCTTTCAAGGCAGGCACTAGAATGTCCTGCACAGGTTGTGGCGCATGGCTCCAGTAGCGCTCCGGTTGGTGCTCATGCGCCTTCAGGTCCGCGCACATGACGACCAGCAGCGAGGCATCGGTGACTTGTGCCTGATCCCAGGCCACAGCGCGGATTTGTTTGCGCAGCTCTGGATCGCGCACGAGCACAAAGCGGTAGTTCTGCATGTTGAAGGACGACGGGGCGAGCCGGGCAAGCTCAAGCAGCTTGTCCACCTCTGCCTGTGGCATGACGTGGGCGGGATCATAGTGCTTGATGGAACGACGGGTTTCGATGGCTTCGAGGATATTCATGGGATGAGGCCAGGAGTGTGCTCACCCGGTTACTTTTGTAAACCGCCAGCCTTGCAGATGGCGCTGAATCCGGTATCCAATCAGTAACCACCAAGCCCCTTGCCATGGTCCCTCGCCGCAAAAGCAAAGTCAGTCCACCACCACCTTCTTGTCCGCTGAAACTCTGCATGAGCTTTCTCGGAGGTGCTTGGACACCGAATATCATTTGGTATCTCAGCGGCGGACCTCGCCGCTTCACTGAGTTGAAAAACGATCTGGTAGGCGTCTCGGCCAAAATGCTCACCCAGCGCCTGCGCCACCTCGTCGAGATCGGCGTGGTCAATCGTCACGAACAGCCCACCTCACCTCCAACGGTCGAATACTCGCTCACCGAGATCGGCTGTGAACTCAAGCCAGCCATCGATGCCATCGTCCGTGTGGGCGAAAAGCTCAAGCGTTTGGAGAAACGGAGATAGAGCAAAACGGGGGAAGTGTGCAACTGGCTAACCAAATGCTAGCCTGTCTCGTGGCTGTTCCCGCGAGGCAAAGCAGCCTGAGTCAGATCAGGCCGGCACAGGGCATCAATCCACCTTGCGGATAGAGCCGATGACCTTGGCGAGATCCTCGCCATGTTCCTTCGCGCCCTCGGGCGATGCGGCCACGAATACGAAATAGACTTTGTCGTTGTCACCGTTGGTAACCATCAGGGCGTTGATGATGACCTCACCGTCGTCGTCCTCGCCTTTGCCATTCAAGATGTAGAAGCCGACGTTGGCACCGCCGCCTTGCTCCATGGCCTCAAAGGTGACGTTCTTGAAGGCTTCGTTGACTTGACTCTTCATTTCCGCCAAGGCCGCTGAGCCTTCCTTCTTCGTGGCCTTCAGTCCAGAGACTTCGATCACCACGCTCAGTTCGTCCGTCGTCGTGACATACAGCTTGCCGTCCTCGTAGCGAGTCTTCCACCCCTCGGGAACGGCAAGGGCGAGTTCATGCTTGGCTTCCGGGTAGCCTGCATCTTCCGCCCCAGCGGGCACGGTGAATACGGCAGCGAGTGCGAGAAAGAGGAGAAGGATGTTTTTCATGGGTTAGTTATACGGATTAGGGTAGAAGCGCGAAATCTTGAGCATTCCGACACAAAAGTCGAGCCTGAAGTCTGCCTGAATTCGCGGAACGCCCTCCGGCTCATTTCCCAGTCGTGTCCGTGTTGCATTGAGCATAGGTGGTGAGTGATGCGTAGCCTGTTTGGTGATATTCGGCTTCATGGGCATGGACGGCTTCTTCGACGATATGGAATGGGAAACCGATGAAATAACCACCTTCTGAAGTGGAGCCGCTTGCGGAATTTCCCGTTTCGTGTATTTTTCGTGTATGGCGACAAAAACAATCACCTTGGAACTCGATGCCTACGAGAAGCTCCGGCAGGTCAAGCGTGGAGGCGAGTCCTTCACGGAGGTTGTGCGCCGTGCCGTCTGGGTGGATGCTCCGGCGACCGGAGAATCCTTGCTCAACTATTTCCGCAACGGCGGAAGTGGCACCAGTGACAAGTATTTGGACGCGGTGGAAGAGGCAGCCAAACATGACCCCATTCCTGATAATCCATGGGCCTGATCCTCGACACAAACTTCATCATCGTGGCCGAGCGTGAAGCCAAACGCGGGATCACGACCACCATTGACCACTTCTTTGCCAGCAGGTCGAAGGAGAACTTTTACATCACCTTCACCGTGGCTGGGGAGCTGGCTTGTGGCCAATCCGCGAGCCCGAAACGCGACTGGGAGCGCCTATGCCGCCCTTACCCGATTCTGCCCTGGTCCAGCGATGTCTCCTGGCAGTATGGCGAGATCTATCGGGCGCTTGCCGCCAAAGGACAATTAATCGGAGCCAACGACATTTGGATTGCAGCGACTGCGCTGGTGCATGACATGGGAATAGTCACCAACAACGTGGATGAGTTTCGCCGCATTCCTGGGCTGTCGGTGGTGCCTTACTGATTCACTTTATGAACCCTACCCTCTGTATTCTCGGCGGCTGCAATGGCGCAGGAAAGACCACGCTCGCACGCGAACTGCTGCCGAGGCTGGGCTTGATGCGGTTTTTGAATGCCGACGAGATTGCGCGCGGACTCTCGCCACTCGATCCCACGCTCACGGCGTTCAAGGCTGGACGACTGGTGCTAGAGGAGGCTCGTTCCCTGATTGCGGCAAAGGTCAGTTTTGCGCTGGAAAGCACGCTCAGCGGTAGAGCCCAAGTCGCCCTGATCCGCGAAGCAAAAGCGCAGGGGTATCGCATCCTGGTCCACTACATCGTGATTGGTTCTGCCACGCAGGCCGTCGCTCGTGTGGCCCTGCGTGTGAGGCTGGGCGGTCATCATGTGCCTGAGAACGATGTGCGCCGCCGATTTGACCGCAGCCGCAAACATTTCATGGAGGACTATCTGCCCCTTGCCGATGAGTGGGTATTGTGGGACAATTCAGTTCCGCCGCACCAGCGCATTGCCGATAGCAGCGCGACCACACTCGAACAACTCCACGCTATGCTCTCGTTAAACAGACTTCAAGAAGCGCCTCAGCGTGAAATGTCGGAGCTGGTGCGCATCGGTCTGGAAGCAAGCCGAGTGGCCACCGAGAAGATGCTCGACTACTACAAGCGCATGGGCATCAAGGTCACGCCGCAGATGACCTTGGCTCCCGAGAAGCCAAAACGCGTCCGTCGTAAGGCGGTTTGATTCTAACTAGACATAAATGAAACGCGACGTTGCGTGTCCCTAGAGCTGTCCGAAGAAAGTCGTCGGCCTCATGGTGATCAAGCTTGAACCGACCTGCGACCTAGGACGACGCAGGAAGCGACGAGAATCCAGGGCGCGGGAATCGAAGGCGTTTGGAGAAATCGGGTTTATCCCCGGCGGCGTTCGCTGCTTCGTTAATCAAAGATTGGCCTTCAATTCAGGAAAGCTGACACCGTCCGTCTTGAGGTCACCACGCTCAAACAGCAGTTCATCGATTTTGCCATTGATGAGGATGCGCCAGTCCCAGGGATCGCGCTTGTCACTGACTTGCTGGCTGCGAATACTGGTGGTGCAGTTAGCCGTGGCAGCGTTATACCAGCGCGGCTGGTCATGCAGTTCATTCAGCGCGGCGATGTAATCAAGGAAGTGCCCACGGGCCCGGTCTGGCGGGGTCTTCAGCCGGTAGAGATACACCTCTTCACTTGTCCTCACGTTAGTTCGGAGCCGGATGGCATCGCGTTCATCGACCACCACATAGATCAGCTCATACTGACGAAAGAACCCGCGCAGCGCCGAATAGCTCTCTCCTACTTCCTTGCGCGTCTCGATGGAAAAACAAACCGGTGGCGAATCGGCAAACTGAAAGCTCGCTATCGGATGGGCGATGCATTCTGAGCCCCAGTAGCAAACCGCGACATCAATGGCGGTGATTTGCGAGAGATGCACAGTCCGCGTCTCCCATTGCGGCGTGAAGTCGGTCGCTGTGCGGTAGTCGAAGTTGCGGACGTTGTGCAAAGTGACGTCATCCCCATGGACCTCAGCCCAGGCTGTCTGCGCGACGTCAGGCTGCCAATTGCGGTCGCTGCGAGGCTCCAACATCAGCCACCATGCAAGCACCATTACGAACCAAAGGCACACCAAGCTGAGCTTTCGCTTCCATCCACGAACGAAAAAGAATACCGCCAGAATACCAACGAACTGAAGGCCAACGAGAATCGGCAAGGGGCCATCAAAGAAGAGCGCTCCGGTCGTCCATGAGACGACAAGTGCTGAGGTGAGGACTGCAAGGAATCTGACAACGAATCGCATGGAAGGAGAAAACAGAACGCCGAGGCTAAACATGAAATGTAACCAGATTCCATGCCAAAGTGGACTTGCTCGCGAACGAAGAAGACTCTACCGCCACATCACACTCGGAAACTTCTTCGCCACTGCCTGCCTGTGCTTCGGCCATTCGCGGGTAACGAAGCCCGGCCAATCACTCGTGATGGCCAGGCGTTTGCCATCAGGAGTGCAAAGCTGGAGTTGCACAGGGAGGCGACCTTCGCAGAGCGTCGGATGCTCTGTGAGCGCGAAGCATTCCTGAAGCTTCACTTGGGCTTCGGGCGTGTCGTTGACGTAGCTGAGCTTGATGGTGCCTCCGCCGGACCAAGGGATGGTGAGAGGCGCTAATTCATCGAGCCAACTGATTTGGCCTTTGTCAAGATGCTGATGAAAGGCGGGCAAAAGGGGCGCTGCTTGGGCTTCTTTGACGAGAGTGAGGCCGGTGAAGGCTCGGGCGAGGCTGGTGGTGATGGCGGCTTCGTCGAAGGCGACGAACTCGAGTTCGGGCAAGGTTGCAGCGACGAGGTTCACGCGGGCGATGATTTGCTTTAGCCGATGATCCATGAGCGGCAGATCGAAGGCTCCGGCGCGTTGGGCTTCGGCGAGGCAGCGTCCGCTGGCGACGGGATCGAGGTCCCGCTGCTGCGCTTTTTGCTCGATGGCGAGATCGCGATAGCGCACGAGCTTCATGGCGGCGACGCGCTTATTTTGGGCATCGAAGACGTGCTCGATACTGGTGCTGAGATGCTGCGGGAACATCTCGGCGATCCACGCGGGCTGCACGGCAGTGGCGAGGCTGAGGAGAGTCTGGCCGGAAGGTGTTTCGCGTAGATTGGCGGCGACGAAAAAGGCAGCTTCGGTCACCACGCTTTCGCGCACGAGCTGGCCGCCGCGTTGATCGGTGAGATCGCACTCAGGCTTGCCGGGGACGCGGCGTTTGGCGAGTTGATCGACGAAACCGGCCATGAGGCAACGCAGGAGGGCGTCGCTGGAAGTTGGCGTGGCAGGCGCATCGAGACGCTGCTGCTGCGCGGCGTGCATGATCTGCTGGAAGGTCTGCTCCACCTGGCGGGCGACCTGGGCATTGATGCCGTAGCTGCGGCAGCGGTCGAAGCTGAAGGCGTTCGCTTTGGCGAAGTCGTAGGCTCGCATGAGCGTGATGAAATCGGAGTCGGCGCTGTCCTCGAACATCTCACGGGCGGCTTGGGTGCTGACGTCATCGCGGTCGAGCCGGGCGAGAAGGTCGCGACCGCTCACCAAGGCGGCGCAGAGGGCGGCTTCGGCCACGCAGCCGCGTTGGCTGGCCTCGATGAGCATGCGCGAGTAGCGCGGATGCATGGGCAGGCGCCGCATTTGGTGACCGATGGGCGTCAGATCGGCATCGAGCAGCGCACCGAGCATGGTGAGCAGGCGCTCGGCTCGCTGCACGGCCTGTGGATCGGGTTTGTCGAGCCAGTCAAAGCTGGCGGCCTCGCGGATGCCGAGCGAGTGCAGCAGCAGCACGACCTCCGCGAGGTCGCTGCGCTGAATCTCGGGCGTGTTGCGATCATCGCGATTTTTGTGGCTGATGACGGTCCACAGACGATGACAGGTGCCCGGTGCGGTGCGTCCCGCGCGGCCTTTGCGCTGATCCGCACTGGCGCGGCTGATGGGCTCCAGCAAGAGCGTGCCGATGCCGCGCTCCGCATCGTAACGAGCCACGCGGGCGATGCCGCTGTCCACGACATGGCGAATGCCGTCGATGGTGATGCTGGTCTCCGCGACGTTGGTGGCGACGATCACTTTGCGCAGCGAGTTCGGCGCAAAGGCGCGGGCTTGCTCCTGCGGCTCGAGTTCGCCATGCAGCGGGATGCAGGCCACGCGTTCCCGCGTTCTCAGGCCGCGCAGCGCATCGAACGTGCCCTGGATCTCGCCACGTCCCGGCATGAAGACGAGGATGTCGCCGGGATCTTCGTCGTGCAGGATGCGCTCGACGGCCTCGGCGGCCTGCACGGTGATCGGGCGCTGATCCGGCATCAAGAGATAGCCGACCTCGACGGGAAAACTTTGCCCTTCGGAGACGAGGATCGGGCATTGATCCAAATACGCCGCCACCGGTTCGGCATCGAGCGTTGCCGACATCACCACCATCGCCAAATCCGGCCGCTGTGTCTGCTGAAGGTGCTTCACCAAGGCCAGCGCGACATCGCTGAGCAAGTTCCTCTCATGAAACTCATCGAACACCACCGCGCCGATTTTGGACAACGAGCGATCATCCTGAAGCCAACGCAGCAGAATGCCCTCTGTCACAAAACAAATACGAGTCCCCACGCTCGTGTGATCATCAAACCGAATCTGATAGCCGACTTCCCCACCGAGCTTCCCTTCCCTCTCCCAAGCCACCCGCGTCGCCACCGTGCGTGCCGCCACCCGCCGAGGTTGCAGCACCACGATCATCTTTTCACCCGCGATCCCCGCATCCAACAGCATCTGCGGCACCTGCGTCGTTTTCCCCGAGCCCGTCGGAGCCACAAGCACGAGACGATTGCCATCACGCAGCGTGCGCAGGATATCAGCGTGGATTTTCCAAATGGGGAGGACGGTGGAGGCGGGCATGAAGTGGGGCACGCACGCTAGGGCTCCGAGCGGATAATGCCAATGCGAAGCTCGGCAGAGATTGATAAGCGCAACGCAGATAAAGTTCGCACGGTGTTTAGGGAAGTCGGACAGATCGGTTACTTTTCAGGTTGGAGCCGTCTGGCTTGCTTGCTAACCTTCATATCGCACAGCCTTATTCATTCCCTCACCCACTCAACAGCCTCCTCATGCACCGCCTGCATTTCCATCCTCTGATTATTCTAGTCATCCTAATTTTCGCTACACGGCTAACCCCAGCTCAGGATGCCTTTCGCAAGGTTCTTTTCCTCGGCAACAGCATCACGAAGCACGGGCCAAAGGCGGATATCGGCTGGTCGGGAAACTGGGGCATGGCGGCCAGCGCGGAGGCGAAGGACTACGTTCATTTGGTCACCCAGGGACTCACGGCGAAGGGCGGAGTCGCGCCAGAGACGATGGTGAAAAACATCGCCGATTTCGAACGAGCGCACGCCGGCTACGACATCGCTGGCAAGCTGCGGGAAGCGATCGACTTCCAAGCCGACCTGATAATTCTGGCCATCAGCGAAAACGTTCCAGCGCTCAAGACGCCTGAGGAACAGGCAGCGTTCCAGGAGAGCGTCACGAAGCTGCTCACGGCTATTAAGGCGGGGCGTCAACCCGTCGTGCTTGTGCGTAGTTGCTTCTGGAAAAACTCCGCAAAGGATCAGGCGCTTCAGAAGGCGAGCTTGACCGCAGGCGGCAAGTTTGTGGACATCAGCG
>JBBARN010000172.1:0-10489 GCA_040399845.1 Luteolibacter sp.
GATTCCTTCAACATGGCAACCCGGCTTCGCAACCGGGTTGCCATTTTTGTTTCAGCCTGCTAATTTCCTTCCATGACTGCATTGAAACAGCCGGATTTCATCAGCATCACCGATTACCTTGCTGGAGAGGAAATCAGCGATGTGAAACATGAGTATCTTGGCGGAACGGTCCATGCGATGGCAGGAGCGACCAACCAGCACAACATCATTGCTGGAACCATCTTCGGTCTTCTCTTCGGCATGCTTCGTGGAAAACGCTGCCAACCCTTCAACAGCGACACGAAGGTCCGCATCGAGTTCCCGGATCACACCCGATTTTACTACCCGGATGCAATGGTCGTGTGTGAACAGAATCCCGGGACCGATCACTTTCAAAACCAACCCGTCGTCATCATTGAGGTGTTGAGCGATTCCACCCGGCGCGCAGATCTGGTCGAGAAGCGCGACGCTTACTTCACCCTTCCCTCTTTGAAGGTTCTGATCTTCGTTGAGCCTGAATTTCCTGCGGTCACTCTGCACCGGGCAAAAGCGGAAGGAGGATTCGCCGTAGAGTATCATTCGGGGCTGAACGCGACCATTCCCCTTCCGGAAATCGAGGCCATACTGCCCCTTGCTGAGATTTACGAACGGGTTGAAATCTCTTCCTGATATCGTCATTGGGATCAAATCCACCACAGCCCGCTCTTGCGTTCAGGCGGGAGCGCCATTAGGAATGCCGCCGATGAAACGCCGAATTGCACTCCTCGCCATCGCCCTGCTTCCCGCTTTCGCCTCCTGCGAACCCGCCAAGGAAGCAGAAAAACCCGCCGCCGCAGCTGCTGCCACCACCACGGCTCCCAAGGTCCGTCTCAAGACCAATCAGGGAGATATCGTGCTGGAACTCAATGCGGAAAAAGCCCCCATCACGGTCGAGAACTTCCTCGGCTACGTGAAAAAGAAACATTACGACGGCACGGTGTTTCACCGCGTGATCGATGGCTTCATGATCCAAGGCGGTGGATTCGCACTCGCCGATGGCAAGGTTTTGGAAAAACCAACTGGCAAGGGCATCAAGAACGAGGGTCAAAACGGCCTCAAGAACGACCGTGGGACCATCGCCATGGCACGCACCAATGACCCGGACAGCGCCAGCGCCCAGTTTTTCATCAATGTGGTCGATAATGCCATGTTGAATTATCCGAGCAACGGTGGCTACGCCGTGTTCGGCAAAGTTGTGGAAGGCATGGAAGTGGTGGACAAGATCAAGGGCGTCGCCACCGCGGATTCCAACATCACCATGATCCACCCCGTATCTGGCGAGAAACTCGAAATGCCTGCTCAGAACGTGCCCACCAAACCGGTGGTCATCGAGTCCGCTGCGGTGGTCGAATAAGGTCCTGCATCCGCTTTTCCCTCATCGTTCCCGCCATCGCGCATGCAACTCTGGCTCTGCCCCCTTCTCGCATTCCTGCTGGGTTCGATTCCGTTTGGCCTGATCATTGCCAGAGCCAAAGGAATCAATATCCGCGAGCATGGATCGGGGAACATCGGAGCCACCAATGTGCTGCGGGTGGTGGGAAAAAAATACGGCATCTCCTGTTTGTTGCTCGATGCGCTGAAGGGATTCATCCCGGTTGTGATCGCAGTCAACTTGATTCAAATCACCGGACGCCCCATTCAGGTGCCCTTGGGCCTGCCGGATGCATGGGCGATGAAGCTGGCAGCCGGTGATGCCTTGAAAGCCCAACTGGCACATATCTTCACCGCGCTGCTCGCGGTTCTGGGACATAACTATTCGCCGTGGGTGGGATTCAAGGGCGGCAAAGGCATCGCCACTTCAGCAGGAGTGCTGCTCGCTCTGATGCCGTTTGCGGTGTTGTTGCTACTGCTCGTTTTCCTGATCACATTTCTAACAACCCGTTATGTCTCCGTGGCCAGCATGGTGGCGGCGGGCGTCCTGCCATTCATGACCTTGTGGGGCTCCTGGCACCATGGACGCATTCAGGACGGCACATGGAACAAGCCCTTGTTCGTTTTCACGGTCGTCATCGCCGTGCTCGCCATCTGGAAACACCGCGGCAACATCGCCCGGCTGCGGGCCGGGACTGAAAATCGTTTTGTGCCCAAGTCTCGCCGCGTTTCGGCTGATGCCGATGCCTGATTTCCCCGCCGTTTCCAAAATCCACCTGCCATGACAGCCTTTCAATCCGCCGCCATTCTCGGCGCAGGTTCTCTGGGGACCGCCCTCGCCAAACTGCTGGCACCAAAGTTGGAAAAGATCCTCTTTGTATCCATCGATTCACGCTGCGCGGAGGGCATCAACCGCGATCACCGGAATCCGAAATACCTCAGCGATATAGAATTGCCTCCCAACGTGAGTGCCACCACCGATCATCGCGAGGTATTGGATATGCCATTGGTGATTTTCGCTGTTCCCACTGTGGGCATCCGGTCGGAGGCGGACAAGCTGGCGACGATCGGACTGCCAGTAGAAACCGCTCTGCTTTCCTGTGCGAAAGGCATCGAGCGCAATACTGGCGAACGCATGAGCCAGATTCTGCGCGAGGTTTTCCCGCTGAATCCGATCGGCATCCTCACCGGTCCCAACCACGCAGAGGAAATCGCCCGCGATCTGGTGACTTGTGCGGTCGTGGCCTCCGAGAACGCTGCGCTCGCGTCCCGCCTCCAGGAACTCTTCACCCTTCCACACTTCCGCGCTTACACCAGCGATGACGTGGCAGGTGTCGAAATCGGGGGGGCAGTGAAAAACGTTTATGCCATCGCCGCCGGTATGGCCCACGGGCTTGGCTTGGGGGACAATGCAGTGGCCGCGCTGGTGACTCGCGCGCTTGCCGAAATGACCCGACTCGGCGTGGCGCTCGGCGGAAGGCCGGAGACATTTGCCGGGCTCTCGGGCGTGGGTGACCTGATCGTGACCTGCTTTTCCGAGCACTCGCGAAATCACCGGGTGGGTCTGGCGCTGGGCACCGGCAAGTCGCTGGAAGAGGCCGTGGCCTCGCTAGGCATGGTCGCGGAGGGCGTGCCCAACACCCTTTCCATCCACGACGCCGCCCGGGCCGCCGGAGTGCGCACGCCGATCATCGATGCGGTGTATTCGATTCTCTACCAAAACCGCCCCGCCGCCTTGGCGATGCGGGATTTGCTGCAGCGGGATCCGCGGCCGGAGAACGAGTAATATCAGGGTCTTCCTAGCATCCGTCGGGGCTTGCCATTCGCAGTCAAACGGGCATCCTGCGCGCCCATCATGTCCGAAGAAAGGCGCCCCAACATCATTCGCCGGCTTTACCAATGGACTGTCTCTTGGGCCGACAAGCCCGGCGGCACTTGGGCCTTGTTTTGGATTGCCTTCGCCGAATCCTCGTTTTTTCCCATCCCACCGGATGTGCTGCTCATTGCACTGTGCTTCGGGGCACGCCACAAATGGGCCAAATATGCCTTTGTCTGCACGCTCGGTTCGGTGCTCGGCGGCATCGCCGGCTGGGGGATCGGCTGGGGCGTGCGTGATACGGTGGCCATGCCTTTGCTCGGGATTTTCGATTCATCCGGTCAGACCCAGCAGAAAATCCAGGTTTGGTATGATGCCTATGGTTTCCTCGGCATTCTCATCGCCGCCATCACGCCCATTCCCTACAAGGTCTTCACGGTGTTCTCCGGCATGATGAACTACAGCCTGCCCTTGCTCATTCTCGCCTCCATCCTTGGCCGCGGTCTTCGTTTCTATGTGGTGGCGGCACTCATCCGGATTTTTGGCGCGACGGTGAAACCATTCGTCGAAAAACACCTCGAATGGTGCTTTGTCGCAGGGACCCTGCTGGTGGTGGGTGGCTTTGCTGCAATCAAATTCCTCCGCTGATCTTTCTCCCGCCTCTGTTTCTTTCTACCAATGTCCCGCCCCAGCCTCACGGAACTCCTCGAATGTCCTGGTCTCGTGCCATGGCTCATTTCCGGAGCTTGGAAGGAAGACTTTGACCCGAGAGATCTGGTCACGAGTGGGTTTACAGTTCCAGGCCTTAAAATTCTCGATCCTGACAACGCAGACTATTACCCGGATGAAAACGGGGACTTCGATCTGCTCGTGAGCGGTGAAGTCCGTGAACCGTCGGGACGCCGACAACGCACACTGTTCTTGTTTTCATTCGATGATGAAGACGACGTGCTGCCGGTTTGGTGTGCTGCTCAATGTTCCTGCCAGCAAGATGAAACCTGCCGCCATCGTGCAGCCACCTTCGAAGCTCTCGCTTCCATCGCATCCACCGCCACGCCGAGCCAGCGGGCCGTCCGGAATCCGGACATCGACAACTGGCTGTTCCGAATCCGCTCGGTGGAGAAGGAACTTTCCACCGTCAGCAAGCAGACCAAACCGGGGCGGGCTTACAACAAGGTGCTTGCCTATTGCATCGAACTGCAACCGGTTCCGAGCCATCAGCAACGGACAGCAGGCGGCACACGATTGGTCTTTACCATGCGGCAAGCCAGCACCGGACGCAACGGCGGCATCAATGTGGAAGCAACTCACGCCACCGCAGACCCCACGAATCCGCCACAATACATGGCAGATGAGGACATGGCCATTTGCTCCCACATTCATGCCAGAAAACACCGCGTCAGCGTGTGGGGGGCTGAAATGCCTCTGGCAGGCCCCGGTTGGGAGCCGATCCTCGGCCCGGCCGCCGCCACCGGGCGCTTGTTTTTTTCCCGCCAATCGTCGGATTACCGCTCTTCACGAATCTACCAGCCCCTGACCGAAGGCGCGCCCGTTTCCATCGATGCGGGCTGGGAAACCTTCCGGGACGGATCCGCCCGGCCGATTCTGAAGTTGCCGAAGGAGGACATGGTCATCGCCTCCACCAAGCCGCTTCGCTACATCGATTTCGACGATTTAACCTTCGGCTTGATCCAAAGCGAGACGCCTCCGGAGATATTGGAAGTTTGGACCTCTGGCCCCACCATCCCGGCAGAGCGAATTCCGGATCTGAACGTCGAACTGCGAAACATCCCTACCGCCCAACCGCTGCCCACGCCGGCGGAAAAACCCGCGCAGATCCTTTCCGGCCTCACTCCACTGCCAATCCTCCACGTCACGGAAGTGCTCGTCGGCATGTTCCAGAAACGCCACTTGGGAGGCATCCTCAAGTTCCAATATCCAGGCTGCCCCGTGATGTTCCCCGCAGCCCCGGACGCAGCGCCCCAAACATCATGGATGAACGGGGAAAATCGAGTCATCCTCCAGCGCAACATGGAGGACGAAGAACGCCTCCGCAGGCAGCTTTACGATCACGGTTTGGAGCCCCTCTCCGGGTTTTATCCAGCGCGGGATCTCAACGATAAGAATCGCTACTCCATCGTCCTCAAAGGACTCACCGACAGCTCCACCGATTGGCTGCGATTCCTCGACAGCCCACCGGCGGATGCCCTCAAGGACCTTGGCTGGACCATCGAATCCGACCCCAAACTCGGACTCACCATCCACAATGTGGAGGATTTTTTCCCGGCGATCCAAAACGACCCGGACCATGGCATCGATTGGTTCCGCTTCGATGTCACCGGCGAGTTCAATGGCAAGCACGTGAGTTTTATCCCGCAGATCGCCCGCGCCATTGCGGAGGATTGGGTCCAGAAATTCCGCGATCAGACAGAGTCTCCGGAAACCCTGCTGATCCCCTGCAACAATCCTGCCGACGGCCACATCCGTTTCCCCGCCAAGCGCTTCATCGAAATGGTCGAGCAAGTCCGCCACTTGTTCCATGGTGCCTCGGGAGGGGACGGACCGCTCCGGATGGACCGCCTCAGCGCCGCCGGCGTGGCGGATGCCCTGGCAATCGCCTCGGACGACACCACCCGCGCGCTCGCCAAGCTCGGCAGCAACCTGCGCGACATCCATGGCCTGCCCCCCGCCACGCTGCCTGCCACCATCAAGGCCGAACTCCGTGGATACCAACTCGATGGTTTCCGCTGGTTGCAATTCCTCGCCACCCACGGCCTGCACGGCATCCTCGCCGATGACATGGGCCTCGGCAAAACCCTCCAGACGCTCTCCCACCTCGTCGCGCTCTCGGAAAATCACCCCGGCGAGCCCTGCCTCGTCGTCGCCCCAACTTCGGTCGTGCCCAACTGGGCGGCGGAGGCAGAGAAATTCGCCCCACACCTCAAGGTGCTCGTGCTTCATGGAAACCAACGCTCGGGCAGCTTCGACCAGATTTCCAAGTCCGACATCGTCCTCACCTCCTATCCCCTGCTGGTCCGGGATTTCGATTTCCTCGAAACCCACCAGTGGCGTGCCGTGGTACTCGACGAGGCCCAATACATCAAGAACCCGAAAGCCCTCTCCGCCCACTGTGCTTGCAAACTCAAGGCCGCACACCGGATTTGCCTCTCCGGCACGCCCATGGAAAACCACCTCGGCGAACTTTGGAGCCTCATGCGTTTCCTCATGCCCGGCTTCCTCGCCGATGAGAAAACCTTCAACGCGGTCATTCGCAAACCGATCGAACGTGACAAATCGCCCGAGGCCCAAATCGCCCTGAATCGCCGCGTCTCCCCGCTCATCCTCCGCCGCACCAAGGACCAGGTGGCCACGGAACTCCCGGAAAAAACTACCATCGTCCACGGCATCGACCTCACCCCGAAGCAGACCGACCTCTACGAATCGGTCCGCGCAGCGATGGACAACCGCGTCCGCGAGGCCATCGCCACCAAAGGCATTGGCCAATCGCACATCATCGTGCTCGATGCCCTGCTGAAACTCCGCCAGATCTGCTGCCACCCGCAACTGCTCAAAACCGAGGCCGCCCAGCGCGTTTTGGAATCCGCCAAACTCGAATTCCTCACCACCGAACTCCTCCCACAATTGCTCGAAGAGGGACGGCGAATCCTCATTTTCTCGCAGTTCACCTCCATGCTGGAACTCATCGAGGAACACATGCGCCTCGAACAAATCCCCTATCTCAAACTCACCGGCCAAACCAAGGAGCGCGCCAATCTCGTCAAACGCTTCCAATCCGGCGAGATCCCCATTTTCCTCATCTCGCTCAAGGCCGGCGGCACTGGCCTCAACCTCACGGCAGCGGACACGGTCATCCACTACGACCCGTGGTGGAATCCGGCAGCGGAAAACCAAGCCACCGACCGCGCCCACCGCATCGGCCAGACCAAGCCCGTTTTCGTCCACAAACTCGTCTGCCGCGGCACCATCGAGGACCGCATCCTCGACCTCCAAGCGCACAAGGCAGCCCTCGTCGAGGCCCTGCTCTCCGATGACACCGCGAAACTCAAGATCGACGCCGAAACACTCTCGCACCTCCTCGCCCCGCTGAGCTGAGCCCACTGGCGGAGCGCGGAATTTATTCCGCAGCAAGCCAAATCCAGCGCCGCGGAATGAATTCCGCGCTCCATGGTCGCCCACGAAAAAACCTCCCCCACCCTCACCCCATTTACCCCTTGATCAAAGCCACCCCACCAGTTTCCCTCTCCCCGCCATGAACGAACGCAAGACCCTCGACGAACGCCAGCAAATGACCGACCTGGAGCGCCTCCGCCACTCCACCGCCCACGTCATGGCCACCGCCATCCTGCGCATCTGGCCGGATGCCCAGTTCGCCTACGGTCCGCCGATCGAAAACGGCTTCTACTACGACTTCGACATGAAGCACCGGATCACCCCGGACGACTTCGAGAAAATCGAGGCCGAGATGAAAAAAATCGCCAAGGAAAACCAGAAGTTCGAATACAAGGCAATCTCGCGCGACGAAGCCAAGGCCATGGCCGAATCCGGCCGTCTCGGCGGACTCACCGAGCGCCCGGGCAATCCCTCGCGCTTCAAGCTCGACCTCATCGACAAGATCCCGGAAGGAGAACAAATCTCCTGTTTCCAAAACGGCGATTTCATCGATCTCTGCGCTGGCCCGCACGTCGGTTATACTTCGAAGTGCAAGAACGTGAAACTCATGTCGGTTTCCTCGTCCTTCTATCTGGGCGATGAAAAGAAAGGTCAGCTCCAGCGGCTTTACGGCACGGCCTTCGAGAGCAAGGAATTGTTAGAAGACCACCTCAACCGCCTCGAAGAAGCACGCAAGCGCGATCACCGCCGCCTTGGCAAGGAACTCGGACTTTTCCACATCGATGAAATGGTCGGCCAGGGCCTCATCCTCTGGAAACCCAAAGGTGCGCTCGTCCGCCGCGCGCTTCAGGAATTCATCACTGAGGAACTCGACAAACAAGGCTACTCCCAAGTCTTCACGCCGCACATCGGCAAGCTCGATCTCTACCGCACTTCCGGCCATTTCCCTTACTATCAGGAAAGCCAGTATCCCGCCATCGCCGAGCGCGATGTGTTGGAAAAACTCGCCGACGAAGATGCCACCTGCGCCAACCTCATCAACGGCCTCAGCGATGGAACCTACGAAGGTTATCTGCTCAAGCCGATGAACTGCCCGCATCACATCAAGATCTTCGCGAGCGATCATCACTCCTACCGCGACCTTCCAGTTAGACTCGCCGAATTCGGCACCGTCTATCGTTGGGAGCAATCCGGCGAACTCGGTGGCATGACCCGCGTGCGCGGTTTCACGCAAGACGATGCCCACCTTTTCTGCACTCCCGATCAAGTCGCCGCCGAAGTCACCGGCTGCCTCGATCTCGTCAAAAAGGTACTCAGCACCCTCGGCATGAACGAATACCGCGTCCGCCTTTCCCTGCGCGATCCGGAGAGCGACAAATACGTCGGCTCCGCCGAAAACTGGGACAAGGCCGAAGCCGCCCTCCGCGAGGCCGTGCAAACACTCGGCGTGGAATATACGGAGGAACTCGGTGAAGCCGCGTTCTACGGACCGAAGATCGACTTCGTTGTCAAAGACGTCATCGGCCGCGATTGGCAGCTTGGCACCGTGCAAGTGGACTACAATCTTCCTGTTAGATTCGGCCTCAGCTACGTCGGCGCGGACAACCAGCCGCACGTCCCCGTTATGATCCACCGCGCGCCCTTCGGCTCGATGGAACGCTTCACCGGCCTGCTCATCGAGCACTTCGAAGGCAAGTTCCCGACCTGGCTCGCCCCCGAACAAGTCCGCATCCTGCCCATCTCCGAGAAAACCCTCGAAAACGCCGAAGCCGCCGCTGCCAAGCTCGCCGACCTCGGCGTCCGCCTCACCGTCGATCGCAGCAGCGACAAGATCGGCGCCAAAATCCGCAACGCCCGCCTCGACCGCGTCCCCTACATGCTCGTCATCGGCCAACGCGAAGCCGACGAAGGCACCGTCTCTGTTAGACACCGGGACAAGGATGACCTCGGCGTGAAATCACTCCAAGACTTCATCGCAGACATCACCCAGGAAATCCGCAGCCGGGGGCTGTGACGCAAGTCGTGTGGACGTCTCGCCCACACCTGCTTGTATTTCTTTTGGCACCGCGCTTGGCCTGCATGAGGCCAAAGAGATAGCCCTTGGTCTCGGCCTTGTTGCGGCCACTGCGAGTCTGGAAAAATCGGGAGGAATCCCTGGCAAAGGACACAGGGCGAGCGGCGAATCCGGTGATATGTTGTGAAACATCGCACGGGGTGATTTGGTTGTGAAAAAAGGGATCGTCAAGCTGTTGCCAGCGTGATCATGGCTGCCGTTTCTCAAACGGGCACCGACAAAACGAGGGGAATCTCGCGGAGACGACAAAGAAGAGTTAGGACGCACTGAAATGGAATTGGCAAAGAATTGCGCAATCACGGCTGCCAAATCACAAGGTAGTCAGGCGGTAGATTCTTCGGTGGATCATCAGGTCCCAACACAAATGCCGCCGTCGCCCAACCACTCGCCAGAGCGGCGCTGGGGCCGATGACGGTCACACTGCAAAGAGGCCGCATCACCGGTTCTCCTGTCCGTGAATCGATGATATCACTGGCAAGCTTGCCTCCTTCCTCGCGATTCCATTGGCGATAGTTGCCACTGGTGGCGAGGGCCTTGCCGGAGAGTTCGATGGTGCGACGCGGATGTTTTCCACTTATATCTGGCGCTTCCAATTCCACGGGCCATGTCCCCTCCCCCGCCCGGACTTCTCCGGCGATGGAAAAGACATAACTTCTGATGCCACGTTGTTGGAGTTCCTCACAGACACGATCCACGGCATAACCCTTGCCAAGCGCTGATAGGTCGATGCCAGAGCCACCGGGACCGAAGCCGGCTTTGGTGAGAGCTGCGAGCAAGCGATGATCGAAAGCACCACTGCTGTCTTTGTGAAGTTGCTCGGCCATGGCAATCACGGCAGCGAGATCCGCCGTGGGCATATCACCGCGATTGTGGCGGCTCAGATCCGAGTCCGGCCGCCAGGTGCTGAGGACCTGTTCCCAGTGTTCGATGGTCCGCACAATCACCTTGCGGACCTCCACTTCATTGATTGCCTCATTTGTTAGAAATTTCCACTCACATCCCATGGCCCGACCGGTGATGAGTGTCTGAGGATTCCGGCTTTTGAAAAACAATACGCCCAGGACAACAAGAACTCCTGC
>JBBARN010000173.1:0-10395 GCA_040399845.1 Luteolibacter sp.
TATGAATCCGCCCTGGCAAAGCCCTCCACACGGCGCTTCGGACTACGCTTACCCAGCGGACATTCTGTCCGCCGAATCGCCCCACCCTGTAGCGGCAAGTCTGCGACCGCCGCACTTCACCCTGCGGCAGAGAAAGCCAAAACCAAGCGAGTGCCCCCGCCGGTCCCCCAGCTTTCCCATCCCATCCTCCACGGCACCTGCCCATACCCAACCTTGCAAGCACATTTCTTTTTATAAAGCCTATAAAGCCAGGCTTGTAGCACACGAAAATGAAATCCGGCCTCGTGATTTCCGACCTCCATCTGTTTTCCCCGGGCTCGGAGGGTTTTGAACGGATGGCGGCGCTTTGGGATGAGGTGACACGCGCCGAGGTGTTGGTGCTCAATGGCGATATCTTCGACTTCCGCTGGACCTGCCGGCCGGATGAAGCCGCGACCCTCACCGCAGCGCTTGAATGGCTCCACAAGCTGCTCGACGACTTCGAGGGCAGCGCCATTCACTATGTTTTGGGAATTCGACCACTGCTACTTCGGTCACACCCACCGACCCTTCTCCGATCACTCCCACGAAGGGGTCCGTTTCCATAACACCGGCTCCGGCATCCGCGGCATGGGATTCTTGCCGATGGGGTTTGAGGTGTGAATCCGGATTCCGAAGTTGCAACATAAGGTAAGCCCATTTTGTCGTAACCATCAATATTTGATGCAACATTAACAAATTGGCTTCGCCATGATTCAATAAGCGTTGATCCAGAGGGCACTCCACTTGTGACGCTTGCGCCAGCTCCCAAAAAAGGACAAAATTAGGATGATGTGCCCTGGTTTCTTTAAGGATGTTAATCAAGTGTCGTGCCGACTTCGTTTGGAGTTGGGAGTTTTGAATAAGCATAATTATTGGATTAATTAAATGGCATATATTAATTATTCACTGAGTATCTCGCATCGGAAAATGTGGAATCGTCGGGGGCAGTCCCAAGTATTAGATATAGGGTATGGGTGAGAGGGAGAGAGAATTTGATGGAGCAAACACGCTGCTGTTACGGCACATCAAAATTCAAAAACCGGAGTTCATCAATCACCAAAATAGTGAGCGGCCGCCCCTTGGGATGATGGGGATTCTGAGGCAAAAGCCGAAACACGGAGATTCTGAAATGCTGAAAAGAGGAGGGTCCGGCGGAGGGGGCGGCGAATTCGTGCTTGATGGGCTGGGGAAGCTGTGGGCGAGACGCCCACACCCCTTGAGGGGGTCATCTGCGATCCACGATTCCTCCTGGGTATTACCCGCGCCGAGCTGGGGCTCAGCGCTCCCGGGGTCTCACTGCATACTCGACTGGAAGTCGGTGGCGGTGAGGTGGGCGCGGGCTTCGCCGACGAGGAAGAGGGAGCCTGCGATGAGGATGGGGGGGACGGCTTGTAGATTTACGATGTCAGATTTCAGATTTGAAATTTGAGATTGTCGGGCGGCGGCGAGGGCGGCTTGGAAGGTGGGGAAAACTTCGTGGGGTGGGCTGCCGGGGGGTAGGTGGGTGGCGAGTTCTTCGGCGGAGACGGCGCGTGGGGTATCGACCGGGCAGAGGAGGATGCGCGAGGCGAGCGGAGCAAGGATGGCGAGGATGCCGGCGATGTCCTTGGCGGCGACGGCGCTGAAGAGCAGGGTGGGCCGGGTTTCGCGGAAGCGGGATTTCCAGGTATCGGCCAGGACTTGGGCGGAGTGCGGGTTGTGGGCACCATCGAGGATGAGGCCGGGTTCGATTTCCTCAAATCTGCCGGGCCAGGAGACGTTGGAAAGTCCGTGGCGCACGCTGTCGCTGTTGAGGGGCAAGCCTGCCTTGTGGAGGGCGGCGACGGCGAGGGCGGCATTCCATTGCTGGTGCTCCCCGGCGAGGGCGATGGGGTAGCCGAGCAGGGGTTCCTCGATGAAGGTGAGCGGCGCGCGGGTTTCGTTGGCTTCTTTTTCGAGCACAAACCTGGCGGCGGGTTCCTGCGGGGAGGAAATGGCGGGTTTGCCGGTGACGAAAATCCCGGCCTTTTCTGCGGCGATGGCTTCGAGGGTGTCGCCAAGCCATTGCATGTGATCGAGCCCGATGGGTGTGATCACGCAGACATCGGCCGGGACGGCGGTGGTGGCATCCAGGCGGCCGCCCATGCCGGTTTCGAGGATGATGAGTTCGCATTCCCGCTCGCGGAACCAGCGCATGGCCAGGGCGAGGGTGATTTCAAAAAAAGTGGGATGATCCTCGAAGCCTTCGCAGATTACCCGCAGGTCGCTGAGCATGGCGGCGCAGGCGTCTTCCGGGATTTGCTGGCCGGAGACCTGGATGCGCTCGCGGTAGTCGATGAGGTGGGGCGAGGTGAACAAGCCGGTGCGGCGGCCGCAGGAGCGGGCGATGCTGTCGATCATGGCGCAGGTGCTGCCCTTGCCATTGGTGCCGGCGACGTGGATGACCTGCGTTTTGTGCGCGGGGTAGGCGAGGTATTCCTTGAGCAGGCGGCGTGCGCCATCGAGTCCGAGTTTGATCCCGAACATCTGGGTGGAAAACAACCAATCGATCGCTTCTCGGTAGTTCATCGTGCCACGGCATCCATCACCCGGAATGGACCGTCTGCCAAGTGACGAATTGACAAATCGGCCGAGGACGTTGAGCGCCCCGGCCTGCTTGCTTTGCTCAGAGTTCCTTGATCCAGACGTTGGCGAACTGGATGGCGGAGCCGTGGTGTTGGAAACCGATGGGTCCGCTGGCCGGGACGTCGGGGAGTTTGGCATTCTCGATGACGATCTGGCCGTTGAGGGTGACGGTGAGCAGGTCGCCCTTGAGGGTGATCTGCGTGCGGTTCCACTCGCCCAGCGGTTTGTCCGCCTTCACTTTCGGGGTGACGCCTGCCTTGACATCCGGAGGCATCTTGCCATCGGTGCGATAGCCATACACTTCGCCGGAGCCGACGGTCCAGTTCCACAGATTCACCTGACTCTTGGAACTCCCGCGCAGATAGACGCCGCTGTCGAGTTCCTCGATCTCCGAGCGGCCGTTTTCGGTGCCGTCCGGCTGGACAACGGGTTGCGACTTGGTCGGTCCGCGGCCGCTCCAGCGCCAATCGAAGACCAGGGTGAGATCGCCGTAGGATTTCTCGCTCCAAAGATCCTTGATGGTGCCGGGCTTGCCATTGTGGCTGAGGATGCCGAGGGCAGCGGTCCAGTTGGTGGTATCAGGTGCTGTTTTCCAACCGTTGAGGGTCTTGCCATCGAAGATTTTGGTGAATCCAGCGGCTTTCACGCCTTCTTCATTGGCCACGGGCGGGAGCTCGCCGATGTTGATATTGCGGAAGGCAACGCGGTCGCCATGACCGAGCCAGCCGATGTGACCGGCGCGGCGCTTGACTCCTTGGTGTTGGGGAAATTTTTTCTCCAGTTCATCCAGATTGGCAGCGAGGATGGAGGTTCCATTGAGTTCCACCTTGATGGATGAGCCGTAAACAATGACGCGCTGCTGGTTCCACTCGCCGACAGGTTTGAGGAAGCCTTGTTTGGCAGGCACCATCGTGTAGAGGCCGCCGTGGAATTGATAGTCCTTGAGGTCCTTGTATTTCGGATGGGTGCTGTCGAGCACCTGGATTTCCATGCCGGTGTAGGCGGCATCGCCAGTGCCTGGGTAATGGATGCCGAGGCCGTTGTTAGCACCGGGTGACAACTTGAATTGGAAATCGAGCACGTAGTTCGCAAAGATTTCCTCGGTGATCAGATTGCGTCCCTGCGGGGTGCAGACGATGGCTCCGTCCTCGACGACATAGCCTTCGCCTTTCCAGCCGCTGAGGTCCTTGCCATTGAAAAGCGGGCGGGTGGTGAGGACATCCGCCGCCTGGGATGCGGCACAGATGAGAGGAACCAGTGCGATAGAGTTGAAGAATGTTTTCATAATTTGTTAGAGATCGATGGTTTTGCCGGTGCGGAAACTTTCATCCGCTGCGGCGACGATGCGCATCGAGGAGATGGCATCGTTCATGTGGTCAGTTAGATCGGTATCGTTGAGGATGGCGTTGAGGAAAAATTCCTGCTCGCGGAAGCAGAGGCCGTCGTGGTCGGGTTCGTCGTCAAGGCGAATGGTCTCATCGCGCTTCGCGAAATTTCCATCGGCATCGAGTTCCGCATGGTGGAGGCGCAGGGCTTGGGTTTGCGTGTGGGCGTCCACATTCGCGCTCTGGCCTTCGGCAGCGGCTTTTTCCGCGACGATGGAGACGCAGCCTTTCGGACCGACGACGTCTTTCACGAAGAAGGCGACCTCGCTCATCATGGGCCCCCAACCGGCCTCATACCAGCCGACCGAGCCATCTTCGAAGGTGACTTGGAGCGCACCGTAGTTGACCTTTCCGGGTGGCAATTCCTCGGTGAGCCGCGCGCCGATGCCCGAGACGCGGATGGGCCGTGAGCGGGTCATTTGGCACATCACATCCACGTAGTGGACGCCGCAATCGACGATGGGCGGGATGGAGGCGATGAGGTTTTTGTGGGTCTTCCAATTCGCGCCGGACGACTGCTGGTTGAGGTTCATGCGCATGACGAGCGGCTTGCCGAGCGTCTGGGCGAGCTCGATGAAGCGGATCCAGCTCGGGTGATGGCGGAGGATGTAGCCGATGACGAGCTTGCGGTTCGTCGCGCGGGCCTTGGCGACGATGCGTTCGGCGTCAGCAACGGTTTCGGCGAGCGGTTTTTCGATGAACACATGGCAGCCGGCATCGAATGCGGCCTCGGCGTAGGCGGCGTGGGTGTCCGGGTAGGTGGAAATGGAAACCGCGTCCGGCTTGGAAATTTTCAGGGCTTCCAGGAAATCGCCGAATTCCGGGTAGCCACCGCCGAGTTCGGCATTGAGGGCGGCGCGGCTTTCCGGCGAGCGGGTGACGATGCCGCAGATTTCAAAACCGGGAAGGCGGTGGTAGGCGAGCGCGTGTGAGCGGCCCATGTGGCCGGCTCCCGCACAGAGGACTCGAATCGGGGAAGACATAAGTTGGTTACAAACGAAGGACGGTCGATCCAAGTTTCAGAAAGTGCCGATGGCAAGGAGGAATACGGTGAGCGGCACTGCCGAATTCGCCGCCTATCAGGTAAAGCTTGTTTCCGCGGGCGGCTTCCGCATGGTTTTTGCATGTCGTATCGATCATCCCCCGCAGACTTGGAAGGCATGCCGCCCGGAGTGCCTCACATCATCGGCAACGAGGCGGCGGAGCGGTTTTCGTTTTACGGGATGAAGGCGGTGCTGGCGGTTTTCATGGTGCAGTACCTCCACCTGATGGATTCCGGCGGGACGGGTTCCATGAACGAAGCGGAAGCCACGGCACGGGTGCATTTGTTCAATGGCGCGGTGTATCTGATGCCGTTCCTCGGTGCGCTGCTGGCGGATATTTTCCTCGGGAAATACAAAACCATCATGCTGCTCTCGTTGGTTTACTGTGCGGGTCACGCGGCTTTGGCATGCATGGGGGTGTTCGGAAACTCCACCGCCTGGCTGATGGCCGGGCTGGGATTGATCGCGCTCGGCTCCGGTGGCATCAAGCCCTGCGTCTCCGCCCACGTGGGCGACCAGTTCGGCGAACGCAACGCACATCTCCTGCCACAGATTTTCAATTGGTTCTATTTCTCCATCAACATCGGTGCGTTTGTTTCCATGCTACTCACGCCGTGGTTGATGGAATGGTATGGTCCGCATTGGGCCTTCGGTGTGCCGGGTGTGTTGATGGCGCTGGCCACGCTGTTGTTCTGGATGGGGCGGCATCGATTCATCCATGTGCCAGCGGGCGGAATGAAGTTCGTGAAGGAGTTCTTCAGTTGGGAAGGGCTATCGGTGATGTTGAAATTACTGCCACTCTATCTGTTTGTGGCGATGTTCTGGGCGCTGTTCGATCAGACGGGCTCGACCTGGATTTTCCAATCGCAGGACATGGACCGGAACTTCCTCGGCTTCGAATGGCTGCCTTCGCAGATCCAATCGCTCAACTCGGTTTTCGTTCTCACCTTCATCCCGATCTTTGCATATCTCGTCTATCCGGCGATCGATCGCGTGTGGCGTTTGACGCCCTTGCGGAAGATCGGGCTTGGCTTGTTCATCATGTGCGGCTCGTTTGCATTGGTGGCGCTGATCCAGCAGTGGATCGATGCCGGAGATCGCCCGGGCATCATCTGGCAGATCGCTGCCTTCGCCCTTCTAACAGCTGCCGAAGTCATGGTATCCATCGTGGCACTGGAATATGCCTATACCCAGGCACCCAAGACGATGAAATCGCTCTTGATGTGTTTCTATCTCGGTGCAGTGGCCATTGGAAATTTCTTCGTCGCCGGAGTGAATCATTTCATCCAGATCCCGGACGCCGCCAAAGTGCAACTCGAAGAAGCAGTCGCCAAACTGCCAGCGGATTGGCGCAAGGATCCACGCACCGTGGTGCTGCCCGGCTTGGATGGCGTGACGGGCACGCAGGATGATCTCGTGCAGCGGACCAAGGATGGTGTGGCGACGGATCTGGAAATTCCCGGCAAGGCGGTCTTCGATGAATCCGCCGCGCTGGTGGAGCGCATGACGGCGGAAAACCAGGGCCAATTTCCCAAGGAGGATGTCGTGAATGCGGAACTCAGCCGCTTCAAGGACCCATGGGGAGGTGCCATTCGTTACAAGATTCTCAACTCGGCCCGCGCAAGGCTGATGAGTGATGGTCCCGACCAAAAGAGCGGCACGCAGTGGGATCTGGGCGTGATGATCGACCTCAAACAAGCGGCCGCGCCTGCCAAAGAATCGTGGGTGGACAAGCTGCATCCGGCTGAGCCATGGCTCGAACGCCGGAAAAAGGAACTCGGCATCCAGACCAAGGAAGAAGCCACAGCCGAGCAATCCGCCTTCATCCGCACGGCGTTCTCCGGCGGACAGACGAGGCTCCAAGGCGCGGCGTATTTCCGCTTTTTTACGTGGCTGATGATTGGCACGGCCGTGGCATTCATCCCCTACGCCTTGCTGTATCGCCCGAAAACCTACCTGCAGAATTGAAAGCGCCGCTGGACAAGCGGTGCATCCTGCGCGATGGAGAAATACGTTTTCATAATGATTCCCGATTCCCAACGCTCTGACTTGTGCGACACCCATCGGGAAGAGGTGGCCAGCCTCGTCACACATGGCATCGGTGTGGTCTTCTCGATCGCCGCACTCGGTGTGATGTTATATCTATCCGTTGGTGACTTATTGCAGACGATTTCCGCCGTGGTCTTCGGTTCATCGCTCATCCTGCTCTACTCGTCGTCCACGCTCTATCATTTTTTCACATCGCCACGCTGGAAGGCACGGTTCCAATCACTGGACCACGCCTGTATCTATCTGCTCATCGCCGGATCTTATACTCCGTTCACCCTCATCACCCTGCGCGGTCCTTGGGGCTGGTCCTTGTTTGGTGCAGTGTGGTCCATGGCACTGGGCGGTGTGTTGATGAAAACCTTGTGGAAGGGAAAAAAGGACCATTGGGTCTCGACGATGCTCTATCTCGTGATGGGTTGGCTCATCGTGCTGGCCATCGGCCCGCTCTTCCGCGGCATGCCCATCGCGGGCATCGCATGGCTTGCGGCAGGAGGACTTGCATATACATTCGGTGTGATCTTCTTCGCATGGCACCGTCTCCCCTTCAATCACGCCATCTGGCACCTGTTTGTCCTCGGCGGCAGTGTCTGCCACGTGATCGCCGCCTGCCATTATGTGCTGGGTTGATGCGGTCTCACTGATTTCCCATAACTCAAGCCATGCCGGAACTGCCCGAAGTCGAAACCACCCGCCGCGGAATATCACCCCACGTGACGGGTGTGGAGGTGGCTGAAGTGATCATCCGCCGCCGCGATCTGCGCCAGCCGATTTCGGATGATATCGATCGGATCGAGGGACGGATGATTCTTGGCGTGAAGAGGCGCTCGAAGTATCTCTTGTTGGAAATCGATGATGGCAGCCAGGTGCTGATCCATCTCGGCATGTCCGGCAGCCTGCGGGTGATTTCGCCATCGGATCCGTGGAAAAAACACGACCACGTCGGCATCTCGCTCGGCAATGGAAAACAACTGCGTTTTCATGATCCACGGCGCTTCGGCATTGTGCTGAGGCTCACTGGTGATCCGATGAGTCACCCCCTGTTGAGTCATCTCGGCCCTGAACCGCTGGAAGAAAATTTCCACATGGCCCATCTGCATGCTGCCTGTGCGAAACGCAGTGCAGCCATCAAGCTGGTGATCATGGATGCAAGCACGGTGGTTGGTGTGGGAAACATCTATGCCTCGGAAGCCTTGTTCCGAGCGGGTATCCGGCCACGCACCCAGGCGAAAAAACTCACCCGACCCCGACTTGCGAAGTTGGTGGAATCGATCCGCGCGGTTCTAACAGATTCCATCGAGGAGGGCGGTACTACCTTGAGGGACTTCCTCAACTCCGATGGCGAGCCCGGTTATTTCCGCCAGCGCTTGTTTGTGTATGAACGCAAAAGCGAGCCCTGTCGGAACTGCGGCACGGCAATCCGCCATGAAGTGCTCGGTCAGAGATCGACCTATTGGTGCCCGGCCTGTCAGAAATGATATCACTTAACTTTGCGCCGCGATCAAGTCCTGCAAATGCCCGCCGCGGGCGGTGACCCATTTGCCTTTGGTGATCACCTTGGTGAAGCCGAGGCCATTGGAGGCGGCGGCAGTGAAGACATCCCATGCCTGGCTTGATAGTATTCCCGAAACAATCAGATCGCCGCCGGGTGCGAGGGACTTCGCAATGACAGGCCATGCCTGAATGAGCACGGTGGAAAAGATATTGGCCATCACCACATCATAACCTTTTTTGCGCGGCTTCCATTTCAAGACATCCTGTTCCTTGCAAAGGATCTCGGGTGTTTGGTTTCGAACGGCATTGCGCGCGGCTGCGGCGACGGCGAAGGGGTCGAAGTCACACGCATAAGTTTCCCCCGCGCCGAGCTTGCGGGCGGCGATGGCAAGCACGCCGGTGCCTGCGCCGAGATCCGCGACCGTCCAATCGGTCCCTTTGCGTTCGCGGCCGATGTCCACCAGCATGCGCAAGCAGGTTGAGGTGGTGGCATGGTCGCCTGTGCCGAAGGCCATCTCCGGCGGGATGGAAATGATTTGCCGCTTCGGGTGTGCCTTTTGGATCGCGGCGATCGCCTTGGCCTGCGTTTCCGCCGTCAGCAGAAACACATCCCGCACCTTCACCGGGCGCGGTGGGGCGACGGGCTTGTTCCAGTCCGCGCCGGAAACCTTGCGCACAGTGCCGCCGAATTGTTTGGAAATGGCCAGCGCAGCTTTCTCAGTTTCGCAAAACACCCGGATCCGGATCGATTGGCCGCCCTTGAGATACTCGATGACGAGATTCGGATTTCCCGCAAAGCGCTCTTCCCAAGCGTCCATCCATTTCACGGCAGAGAGTTTGGACCAAACAAACATGGGGCTTCGGCTGGTAGCGGGTGATAAAAAAAGGCGGCCGAAGCCGCCAATGATAGGGAGAAATAGGGGAAAAATGGAGCGGGCGATGAGATTCGAAGATATGACAAGTGGCTTGATTATCAGTCGATTACAACGGGGAGGGAAATTTTACACCATTTTGAACACCGTTTCGGAAGCTTTCCGACTGTTGGGATACGACGTTTCGGTCTGGTCACGGGAGAAGGGACTATTAGGATCCCAGCCGATAGCAAACCAAAAAAGGAACCTCAATGAAACGATCCGGACTAAAATGGAGTGATTGCAAAGGGCTCTGTCAACTTTCAAGCAGCCCAAATTCCTCCCCGTGGGTTGTGTTGCTTTCAGGGTTTTTCCTTTTGGTGTTTCTCTCAATGAAACTTTTGGACGGGATCGCATTTTTGATTGAACGAATCCGAAGAAAAGATCCCTAGACTGATCACCGCTGGATGCTCACGACGTTATCGACGACGAGCTCGAACGTGGCCCACTTCGCGTTGATCCGCCGGACGCGGCCGAGCCTGCAAAGCCGTTCCATGACGGTGCCGATTGCCGTGTCGCGTCCTTTGGGAGTCTTGATTTGGAGGATTCGGGAGTCTGTGGGGAGGACCGTGAAAAAATCCTTCAGACGGTATTGGATGCCGGGTTGCATGATCGAGAGGAAGCATTCCGCCTCCGGATCCGCGGTGATTTCCGCGTTGTGTTGCTCGATCTCCTGCATGCGCTGTTCTTTGCGTGTGAGCGGAGGGAATTCGCCCCGTGCCAGGATCGAGGCTTCCTTGAATGTCGCGCCCATGTCCATCAACTCGCGGACGAAGCTTAGGAGCTGGTCGGTCCGATGAGAATAGAAGCCCTTCTTCCGGATCGAGGGAAGCACCTCGGAAGTCACCCAGCGTGTGAAATCCTTCGCTGCCGGTTTGCGACTTTGGAAAA
>JBBARN010000174.1:0-10112 GCA_040399845.1 Luteolibacter sp.
TCTACGAATTCGCTTATGGCTTGAATCCCACCCAGAGCGACGTTCCGCCCACGCCGCAGTTCGCCTTGAAGAATGGCAACATCGAGTTTACCTACGTCCGCGGGACCATGGCGGTTGACGATTTGTGGTTCAACGTGCCTTGGAGCGAAACCCTCAATAGCCTCGAGTGGGTAAGCAGCGATACCGTCGAGGAAATCCTCAGCGACAACGGCACCCAACAAACGGTAAAAGCCGTCATCCCGATGGGAACCGCTGGCAAAAGGTTCGTCCGCTTGGAGATTCATGCTTATTATTGAATGGCTCTCGATGCGCGGATTGGCGGTTCATTTTTTTCGCAAAACATCCCAATCAGGAAAATTTCCACCTCGACCCTGTCGATCTGCCGCGCCACTCTCGCGTATCGATGTTTCTGATTTCCATTCCCGCATTGAAGCGCAATACCACCCTGCTCCGCGAAGTGAAGCAGGCCGCCGGATGTCATCTCGTGCTCGCCTTGAAGGGTTTTTCCTGCTGGAAGGCATTTCCCCATATCCGCGAGGATCTGGATGGCTGCTGTGCCTCGGGTTCCTGGGAGGCGCAACTCGCGAAGGATTATTTCAACAAGCACATCATCACCTATTCCCCGGCTTATGATGAGGAGGATATCCGGCACTTGTGTGAATTCACCCATCATCTGGATTTCAACTCGCTTTCGCAATGGTTCCGCTTCCGTGAAACCATCATGGCGCATCCACGGTTTGTGAGTGGCGAGCTTCAGTGCGGCCTCCGCATCAATCCGGAATGTTCTACCGGTGCCACGCCGATCTATGATCCTTGCGTTGCCGGATCGCGCCTGGGAATCACCGCGGAACAATTGGAAGGTGCCGATCTCACAGGATTGTCCGGATTGCATTTTCACACGCTTTGCGAACAGGACTCGGATGATCTTGAGAAGACACTCGCAGCGGTTGATGAAAAGTTCGGCCATCTCCTGCGCTCTACTCAATTCACCTATCTCAACATGGGCGGCGGTCACTGGATCACCAAGCCCTTTTACGATCGCGAGCGCCTGATCCGTCTGGTCCGGGAAACGAAGGAGAGATATCAAATCGATGTCTGGCTCGAACCCGGCGAGGCCATCGCCATCCATACCGGCGTGCTTCGCGCCACGGTGATGGATGTCTTCGAATCCGCCGGCCACAAGCTTGCCATTCTCAGCATCTCCGCCACCGCCCACATGCCGGATGTGATGGAAATGCCCTATCGCCCGGATGTTTATCTGGTGGATTCGGTTTCATCGGGCGAATCAAACCCGGCAGTCACCCTCGAAGGCGAACACTATCAACTCGCAGGGGATCCCTCTAACCATCCGGAATCCCACATCTACCGCCTCGGCGGACCGACCTGCCTTGCGGGCGATGTCGTGGGTGATTTCAGTTTTTCCCGCCCGCTCGTGGTGGGTGATGTATTGGTCTTCGATGACATGGCGCACTATACCATGGTGAAAACCACGACATTCAACGGAGTGAAACATCCATCCATCGCACTTCAACATGAAGACGGCAGGATCGAAGTCATCCGTGAGTTCGGCTATCCCGATTTTCGCGACCGCCTTTCATGAGCTGCCTTCGGGATCAATAATGCTGCCTCCCTGGCAGGCTTGCATACTCCGCCGCAAGCTCCAGTGATTCTTTGCGGCAGATTTCCTCGGATGGAATCATTCGCTCGATGGGCGGAAGAGCCATTTGCCTGAAAAACTCGCGGTCATCGAAACCGATGGCCGCTGCGTCCTCGATGCGGAATCCATAGTAGATCCGACCGATCCGTGCCCAGTGAATCGCACCCAGACACATCGGGCAAGGTTGGCCGGTCGTGTGGATCTCGCAACCTTCCAATGAAAAGGTTCCCAACCTGGAACACGCATCACGGATTGCCGTGATTTCGCCATGGGCGGTCGGATCATTCGTCCCCACCACGCGATTCCATCCTTCACCCACAATTTCACCATTCCGAACCACCACCGCGCCGAAGGGTCCCCCGTCGCCACCGTGCATGCCCTTCCGGGCCAGTTCGATGGCCCGTTTCATGAAACTTTCCGGATCTGCCAACATGCCCCAACATGAAGCACAAGCCTGACCAAGGCGATGTTCTTTTCAGTGATCCCAGTGATTCTCAATGTTTCAGTGGTTTCGAATGCTCGAATCCATCTTTGAACTTCGGAGTTCGGGTTGACCGCAATGCGGGATATTACGAAGTCGGCGCTTGGGTTCCATGAACCATTTGCCGTATGGGATTTCCATCGCCGCATGTTTGGGGCGGAAAGTGTTGGAAAAACCGGGATCGTGGGCATGATTCCGCCGCAACGCATGGACGATCCCCACTCCACCACAGTCCCCGCTCCGGATCCGCCTCCCGCTTCGGCGGACGGGGAAGTCGTCGCTGTGCCGGGATTGCGTCAGGATCTTGCGGTCCTGATGAAGGTGCGGCTCAACTTTTTCGTGTTGGTGACCACTTTTTTCGGATTCCTCCTCGCCTCGCGCGGCGGCTCGATGGAGTGGATGAAATTGCTCCACACCATCATCGGCGCGGCAGCGGCGGCATTCGGCTCGGCGGCCTTCAACCAGCTCATGGAGGTGGACCTCGACGCCCGCATGAAGCGCACCGCGGACCGCCCGCTGCCCTCGCGCCGCATGGATCCGTTGGTGGCCTTCGGCATTGGTTGGATTCTTTCGGCGATTGGCATCATCCACCTCGCCGTCCAGGTGGGAAATCTCGCGGCCTATCTCACGGCAGCCACCATCGCGATTTATGTGTTTGTTTACACGCCGCTCAAGCGTGTCAGCTCCGCCAACACGCTGGTGGGAGCCATCCCGGGGGCGATTCCGCCGGTCATTGGCTGGGTGGGTGCCGGTGGCGGCCTCGGTTGGGAAGCGTGGTTTTTGTTTGGCCTGTTGTTTTTCTGGCAGCTTCCCCATTTCATTGCCATCAACTGGCTTTGCCGGGATGAATACGAATCCGTCGGCTATAAAATGTGGTCGAATGGTGACCTGAGCGGTCGGAAAAGCGGATTGCTTTCCGCCATGTATGCCCTGGCCCTGGCAGTATTTTCCATCATCCCCGCCTTGCTGGGATTTGCCAACGTGCTGTGGACAATCGTGGGTCCCTTGCTCGCTCTGATCATGATGGCGCTGGCCATCAAGTTTGCCAAAGATGGCGAACGCAGCTCGGCGCGCCGCCTGTTTTTCTTCACCCTGCTTTATCTGCCCGTTGCGTTGCTCGTGCTCGCCATCGCTTGGAAGGCTCCCGCCTGATGTTTCATGAAGACGCTCATCGCCGCCGCTCACGAACTCACCCGGGATCTGGCCCCGCTGCGCTTCGCCGCACCGGTCGCCTGTGTCTATCAGCCGCTTGAGTACGCTTGGAAGGCGCACCAGCGATACATCGAGCGCTTTGCATCGAACAAGAAACGCGTGGTGTTTCTCGGTATGAATCCCGGCCCCTATGGCATGGTACAAACCGGCGTCCCCTTCGGAGAAATCACGGCCGTGCGCGATTGGATGGGCATCGAGGAAACCATCGGCAAGCCCTCCAAGGAGCATCCCAAACGCCCGGTGGAGGGATTTGCCTGCCAGCGCTCCGAGGTCAGCGGCCGCCGCCTCTGGGGGCTCTTTGCCGAGCGCTTCGGCACGGCGGATGCCTTTTTCGAAGAGCACTTCGTTCTCAACTACTGTCCGCTCGTCTGGATGAGCCCCACCGGAGCCAATCTCACTCCGGACAAACTCCCCGCCGCCGAGATGGCCCCGGTCGAGGAAGCCTGCCTCAAACACCTCTCCACCGTTCTCAAGGCCCTCGACGCCCGTTTCCTCATCGGAGTGGGCGGTTTCGCCGAGGAACGCCTGCGCCGCGCCGCGGCAAAGCTCCCGAATCCGCCAGTGATCGGCCGCGTCCTGCACCCATCACCCGCTTCCCCTGCCGCCAACCGTGGCTGGGCAGAAGCTGCCACCAGGCAACTCACGGAACAAGGGGTTTGGAAATAGAGCCCTCCCCCGTTCAGGGGGGAAAAAAATCACTACCGGAGGGCATAGACAAGCCCTCCTAAAGTTTGATTATATACGCCCTTTCTCCGCGGGTGAAATCCATCGCTGCCAGCGGATGCCATCCCTCCCGCATTCCTTTTCATCGCCCATCCGGGCCAATCCATCCACCCATGAGACCCAAATCCAATCCGTTTCTCCGCTCCGTCGAATTTGCCGCAGCCGTCAGCATTGCCTTCTATTCCTCCGTTTCAGCCACCATTGTTTCGTGGGACGGTGGTGCTGCCAGCGGCAACTGGCAAACCGCAAACAACTGGAATCCGAATGCATTAAATCTCGATTTCAACGGCACCTTCGCGAATCGACTGAATGTCAACGGATCTCAGAAACTGATCTATACCAGTGCCGAAGGAACGACCAACTACACGGGTGACACCGTTACCGGCGGCAGTCGTGGACTTGTGGTAGGTAGTGGTTCCAGCGGGACTTTAGAGATCAATAGCGGCACGTTTTCAACTCTCGGGGCAGCCAGCCCGGACGTCATTGGAAACGGCAACAGCAGCACTGGAACCCTCACGATCAACGGTGGCACGTTCATCGGCACCAACGCCGGGACGCTTCTTGGCCTGGGCACTGGAACGGGGCGCGTCTCCACACTCAATGTCAGTAGCGGACAAGCGACCTTAGCAACTCTCACCCTGAATTCCACCAATGCCACGGTCAACCTGAGCAGCACCGGCATCTTGGAGGTCAACAACATCACGATGACCGGCGGCTCCACCGGCACCATCAACTTCAACGGCGGAACCCTCCGCGCCCGCATCGACTCCACCTCGTTCCTGACCGGACTCACTTCCGCCAACGTCAATTCCGGCGGTCTCAGCATCGATAGCAACGGCAAGAACATCACCATCGGCCAATCGCTCCTCGTCGGTACGGGCGGCGGTCTCACCAAGAGCAATTCAGGCACGCTTACCCTCACCTCCAGCGGAAACACCTACACTGGCGCGACGCAAATCACCGGCGGCAGCCTTGCCCTCACCGGAACCGGGGCGATCAACACTTCCAGCGGCATCACCATCAATGGCAGCGGCGCGAAGTTCCTCCACGCTGGCTCCACGGCCGTCTCTTCGGCCGTTACCCTCACCCAAGGGACGCTCACCGGCAGCGGAACCGTCAACACCGTAAACGTCGGCGCGGGCACAGGCGGCATCATCACCAACAACGATGGGGTGGCCGGCTCGGCCCTGACCATTGGCACCCTGACACTCGCAGGTGGAGCGAACATCAACCTGTTCAGCAACTCGACGACCGCCCCCTTGTTGGTCACCACGTTCACCAACAACTCCGCCTCCAACGCCGTCACCCTCACCGCAAACAACACCGGTGGCTGGACCAATGGATCGACTTATAACATCATCGACTACGGTACCTTGGGCGGGACCGGTAGTTACAATTTCAACAAGACGGTCAACAACCTGTCGGCGCGCCAGAGTGGCACCTGGGCCGATGACACGCTCAACGGCATCATCACGCTCGCCATCGCGGGCGACACCCCGCGATGGGTGGGCGACACCGACGGAAAATGGAACACCAGCACCGCAAACAACTGGAAGCTGGTGACGGGGGGGACCTACACGACCTTCCTGACCAGTGACGAAGTGCTCTTCGACGATCTTGCCACCGGAACGACCAGCATCGATATCGACGCCGCGAATGTCGCGCCGAACATCACGGTCTTCAACAACACCACCGCCAAGGCCTACACGCTCGGGAGCACCGGCGGATTCGGGATCTCCGGCGGCACCCTGACCAAGAACAGCAGCGGAGCGCTCACCATCAACAACGCCAACACCCACACGGGCGGCACCACTCTCAACGCCGGCACCTTGAACATCGGCAACGCGGGCGCTCTCGGCGGCGTGGGCAACCTGTTCACCATCAACGGCGGAACCCTGGACAACACCAGTGGCGGAGCCCTCACGACCAACAATCAGGTGCTTTCGATCAACGGCAACTTCACCTTCACCGGCAGCAACGATCTGAATCTGGGCACCGGAGCTGCCACCCTCGGCACAGCGGCTGGCACTTCCCGTACCTTCACCGTGAATGGCGGGAAGCTCACCTTTTCCAATGCCATCGCCAATGGCACCACGGCCAACAGCCTGACCAAGGATGGAGCAGGCACTCTTGCACTGACAGGCGCGAACACCTTGAGCGGTCCGACCACCGTCAACGGCGGCACCCTGCAGATCAGCGGTGGCAGCGCCATCACCAACACGGGCTTGGTGACCCTCGGCAATGCCGAGGGAGCCACTTTCAAGGTCTCCGGCAGTGAAACCATCGGCACCCTCAGCGGCGGCGGTGCCTCCGGCGGAAACGTCACTCTCGACGCCGGCCAGACTCTGACGCTTTCCAGCGGCACTCAGACTTACGCCGGAACCATCAGCGGCCCGGGTGTTCTCACCAATTCGGGGGCGGTCCAAACCGTCAATGGCGTGATTTCATCTTCCGGTGGCATCAACGTCACCTCCGCACGTCTCATCCTGGGTGGCAACAATACCTACACGGGCCAGACCAGCATCAGTGCCGGTGCGGGAATCGTCATCACCGCGAACAACGCGCTCGGCGCGGTCGGGGTCGGCAATGAAACCCTTATTGGCGGCACGGGTGGAGGAGCAGTCAGTGGAACGATCGGTTTGTCCGGTGGAATCACTTACTCCGCGAGCGAAAAAATCATCGGAGCGGGCCTCGGTAACACTTCCGCCTTCGGCGAGTTTACCAGCGTGCAACGCGGTATCGTCCAATCGGTCAGCGGCAATAACACCTTTGCTGGAAATATCGAGATCAACTCCACAGGCATCACCCGGTTTGGGACTCAAACCGGGGCGCAGCTTACCCTGAGCGGAACCATCACCGCCGTCTCAGGGGCCACCATCCTGATTCGCGCGGGCGATACCGACGGCGACTTTGTCACCCTGTCAGGATCCGGCAATAGCTGGGATACCGACCTCAATGTTTTCACTGGGAACAGCAACGCAGCCCAGTCTGCAGGTGTCCGGCTCGGTGCGAACAATGCCATCCCGATCGGATCGAGTGTTTTCAGCGCGTCATCCTCGGGAGCAGGCACCACCTTCGACATGGCAGGCTACAACCAGGCGCTCAACGGGCTGGCAAACAGCAGCGCGACGTTGAAGATTAGCAACAGCAACAGCTTACAGCAGTCCACGCTGACATTGAATGTCGCCACGGCCGACAAGGGCACCGCGAACACCCGGATCGTGGACGCAGCCGGCACCATTCGCCTCGTCAAACAAGGGAACTTCTCGCAGACACTCGCTGGCAGCAACAACTACAGCGGCACGACGACCATCGAGGCTGGCCGCATTCTTTTCGGCCAGAGGGTTTCCCTCTACAACGCCACCTCCGCGAGTTGGACCAAGGAAAACATCATCGTGAATTCCGGAGCCACCCTTGGACTGCGCGTCGGCGGGACTGGCGAATTCACGACCACCGATTTGGCCACCATCGTCGGCAACCTGACCACCAGCATCAACAACAACGGCTTGCAGGGCGGCTCTCTGCTCGGACTCGAAGTCAATGCCGCGACCACCTACTCGAGCGTGCTTGCCAACAGCACCGGCACCGGTTCCGGCTCACTGGGGCTGGTCAAGACCGGAACCTCCGATTTGACGTTGGATCAGGACAACACGTTCACTGGAGGAGTCGCCCTCAACGATGGCTACCTCTCCGCTGGGCACAATAACGCGTTCGGAACCGGCACCGTGACCATCGGCACCGGAGCGGAACGTCTGGCCGTCAAGAATGGAATCAATGTTGGCAACGACATCGTCATCAACGGCGGCGGAACGTCCTTCAACGGTGTGATCCAGAACTTCAATGCTGCCCCGGGTGAAAGCGCGACTGTCAGCGGCGATATCACCATCAATGCAGATGCCGCCGCAGGCGGGCACTTCGCCTCCACGGGATCCGGCAGCACGCTCAACCTCTCCGGCAGCATCACTTCCTCTGTCAAAATACAGCAGCGCACGGGCACGGTGATCTATGGCGGTGGCGGATCCTACACGCAATTCGGTATCACCGGAACCGCCCAACTCGGAGCCAACAACGGCCTCGCCACCAATGCCACCGCAGACCTCGGCGTCAGCGGCAATGGCACATTGGACTTTGCGGGTTACAACCAGTCGTTGGTGGGTATCACAAAGAATGCTGGTGGTTCGGCCACCATCGGCAACAGTTCCACCACGGCAGACTCCACCCTGACCATCACCGGCACATCCAGTTTTGCGGGTGTGATTCAGGATGCCGTTGGCTCCGGCAGCAGGAAGATGAACCTGACCGTCAACGGTGCCGATCAAACCCTGACGCTCACCAATGCCAACACCTACTCTGGCAATACCACCGTCACCAACGGCACGCTCAAAATCGGTACCGGCGGCAGCATCGCCAACACAAGCACCATCCAAATCGGGAGCGGTGCCACCTATGATGTTTCCGCAGGCGCAGGCAACGTGTTAGGCGTCAACCAGAGCCTCACCGGCACTGGAACCGTGAAGGGAGCCATCACCGTGGACGGCACCCTCGCCATCGGCAACTCGCCGGGAACCATGACCTTCGAAGATGGGCTGACTCTCGGAGCCAACTCGATCTCCAACTTTGAGTTCACCAATCCTTCGTTTGGCTCGGGCACCTACGATCTGGCTTACAGCCTTCTCGGCGGTGTGTCATTCGGCGGCACACTCAACCTCTCCTTCTCCGGAGGCACCTATCTGGATGGCACTTCCGTCCAGATTTTTGACTTCGGCGGAACTTATTCGAATGACTTCACCACCCTCAACTATACGGGCTTGGGGGCGGGACAGTCCGCCACCTTCGATGCCATCAACGGCACCATCACAGTCATCCCGGAACCCAGTGCGGCCCTGCTTGGTGGTCTCGGCCTGCTTGCCCTTTTGCGCCGCCGCCGCGCCTGAACATACTTTGATTGGTTCAAGAAAACTCGGAGGAAACCGTTCCTCTGAGGGCGGTCG
The DNA here is from genome assembly GCA_040399845.1 of Luteolibacter sp. GTDB lineage: Bacteria > Verrucomicrobiota > Verrucomicrobiia > Verrucomicrobiales > Akkermansiaceae > Luteolibacter. The sequence continues at coordinate 9,065 of JBBARN010000174.1, forward strand.
GCCTGCTTGATGGTAGCCGATCGTGCTGAATGTGAAGCTTGCTGGCTGATCTGCCATTCCCGCGTCGAGGAAATACGAAAAAATCCGGACCGTGTTCATGGTGCCCATTTTCGTCTGTGGGACGGCACTGCCAATTTTTCACGTTGAGTCCTTGTGAGTGCCCGCATGTTGTTTGCTCTGCGATGGGTTGTGGTTTGCACCTTCTGTCGGAATCGGCTTGGCATGGTGATGGGGCTTTGGCACCAATACCCCATGGCCAAGAACCCATTCCTTGTTGTTGTCACGGTTGCCCTATCCGTTTCCGCATTTGCGCAAACCCCTGCGGAGCCCGCTGCCGCCCCGGCGATCGACATCGAGGAGCGCAAAGCTTCTGTAGCGACGATGGAGACTTACATCAGTCAGCGGGAAAAACGGCTCACTGAGCTTGGACAGGACATCGTCACGTTGGATGCCCGGATTGAAAAGAGGGTGGATGAGTTGGTCAAAATGCTTGCTGACATGCGCGATTCCAAGGACTCGCGGACCAAGGTTTCCAACATCAAACAGGAAGCGATCGAGGGCCTGCGCCGCGGGATTGACCTCTACTCCGCCAAGCGCCGCGAAATGGTGGAACGCGCCAGAAAGGGCGATGAGGCGATTCTGGGAGATCTGGGGAAATTCGACGAACGCATCTTCAAGCGCGTGGACCAGATCGTGGAGCTGGGCAAATCTTTCCCGACCCACAAGGACGTGGACAAGTATGAATCGGACGGCGGCTCATATTGGAATGGTTACTATTATGAACACACGCGCATCAGCGATGACTGGAAACAGAACCGCCGCGACAACATGAAGGCCGGGCAAACCCGCGATGAAATTACCAAGGCGATCCGCGAGGGCTTGGAGCGTCTCGACCAGCGCCGCCGCTCACTCAAGGATTTGTTAGACAACCGCAATCCATCGAAGGCAGCGCGGGACCTATACATTCAGGAAATCGGCGGAATTGATGCGCAGGTGGAAAAGCTGAACTCCGAGTTGGTGGACATCACCAGTTCTGCCGGCGCTGGAA
>JBBARN010000175.1:0-10092 GCA_040399845.1 Luteolibacter sp.
CCGACAGAGGCCGATTCCCAGGGATTCAGCGTCGTCACGCTATCCACCACCGCTTGGGCAAAAGGTGGCCCCTGCGCGCCATCCTGACCCTGCGGGATTTCAAAAGTGAAGTGCAGCGTGTTGCCGATCACGCTCACACTGGCATTGGCCGGACTGCCCTGCGGTAAAGTGTTCGTGCTGTCCACCTGCGCGGCGGTGACGGTGAGGATGGCATCAATGAGCGCCTTCAGGCCATTGAGTTGACTGCGCATCTGCGCGGCGTCTGCGAGGGTGTTTTCTTGGGGGAGGGTTGGGTCGAACATGATGGGAAAGGATGAAGGATGAAGTTTGACCTGTCCTTCGGAGCTCAAAGAGCGAAGGAGGAAGGATGAAAGCCAGCGCGTTCAGGGCTGACGATTCGTGCGCAAGGGTCTCAGCTTCGTGAGCAAAGCTCCAAGCTCTGACCGCAAGCCTCGGAGGTCTGGCCGCAAGGGTGCGTGGGCGGTCTGCAAGGGTTTTGGGCTTGCGCGCAAGGCTCGGAGGCTGGCGCTTCGCAGTTTTAGCTCCGTTTCCAAGGCTCCGAGGCTTGTGCGCGAGGGTTGGAGCCTTGCGAACGGCTCTTTTTGCCTTGCGTGCAAGGCTTCGAGACTGGCGCGCAAGGGTCTGAGGCTTGCACGCCAGGCTTTGAGCCTTGCCAGCAGCGCGGGCCTACTTGGGAGCGGCGGCTGTTTTGGCAGCACGCGGCCCACGGGCAAAGCGGGCACCCATTTGGGAGCGCAGATCGTCCAGGCCAGCGCCAGCACCGAGGGCTTTCAGCACGCCGTAAAGGCCCAGGCTGAAGACCATGATGTCGCTGCCGATGGCCACCTCGGAGTCGTCTGCCTTTTCCGCGATGGCCGCGATGCGTGCAAGGCGCGGACGCAGCTTGTCGAGGTCAGCCAGATCGGCCTCCTCAGCGGTGAGATCACTGGCGGTATCGGTGGGCAGTTTGCCCGCATTTTGGCGCCCGATGATGAGCGCCTGACGACAAAAAGCTTCGCTTTTGTCGCCCATCTTCGTGAGGCTTTTGCGTTGATCGACGGTGAGGTCGAGCAACTTATCGCCCAGTTTGGTTTCGAGGGTGGTGAGGGCAGCATCGATCGCGGTCCAGTCCGCTTCCGAGATACCCAGGCTGATGAGGTCCTGTGTCATTGGTTTGGTAGGTTTACTGACGTTAGTCGAGCCATTCCACACGGCCCCTGGTGCATTCCACACTAGGTTAGAATTCCATGTAAAAGGTTGCGACATGGAATTGGTTTTTACCGGAATTGGCCCCTTTTTGACAAGATTTTTTTCGTAACCCAGTGATTTTTTTGAAGTTGATGACCGGCCGTGGGAAAAAATTGTGATAGCGCGGAAAAAAGGCCTCAACATGCGGGGCATCTCCGCAGGCCCAAACTGCCAAATGATCGGATGACCAATCCTAATACTCAAACCGTGATCAACCTCGTGGAGAGGCAAACGGGGTATAGCGTCATGGTCGATGTCATCTCGGGCATCCACGAGCACGCCCAGATGGGCTCACTCTAGGAGGCCTAGGGCGCGGAGCGTGGCGATGATGCCGGTGATTTGATCCGAGCGCTTTTGGGACTTGCGGCCAAAGCAGGCGCTGAGGGTCTCGGCATCCGGGCCGTGGGCGCAGGGGGGTGACTTGGGCGCGTCACGGTTGGCATGAAGGCAAGAAGTTTGAGGGCAAGCTCACCGGCTGCGGAACAACTCGCTGGTAACGACGGCTTCAATCAGCGAGCGTAGGCCATATTCTTTCTTTGAAAGGTCAGAGACGATCGTCTCCACGACGCTTTCATCCAGCGCCTCCATGCGGCGACCGCAGGCATAGGTCAACAGACGCTCGGTGAGCATCCGGGCGAAGAGACCTTTGCGCTGCACGAGGATCTTTTTCAAACCGGCTACATCATCAAACTTCTCGCCGCTGGGTAGCTCACCAGCAGAGTCGATCTTGATTTTGCCAATGCGTGGCCGCCAGTCGCCGATGGCGTCGAAGTTTTCGAGGGCGAAACCGAGTGGGTCGATCTTTTGATGGCAGCCGTAGCAGTTCGGCGACTCACGGTGCTTGCTGAGCAGTTCGCGCATGGACTTGGCACCGCGCACATCGGGATCAATGGCGGGCACGTCATCGGGTGGTGGTGGCGGCGGTGTGCCGAGGATGTTTTCGAGAAGGAACACGCCGCGTGTGACCGGTGAGGTGTCGATGCCATTTGCGGTGATGGTGAGCACGGAACCCATGCCGAGCAGGCCGCCGCGTTTCGGGTTTTTGAAGCTCACTTTGCGGAATTCGTGTGCTTTAGCGGGATCACCCAGTTCACCGAGTTCGTAGTGCGTGGCGAGTGCTTGATTGAGGAAGCTGTAGTCGCTGTCGAGGAAGTTCACGAGGCTGGCATCGCGCTCGATGAGGTCGCGCATGAACATCCGCGTCTCGACTTTGAACGCTTCTTGGAAACCCTTCGAGTAGTATTCCTCAAACTCGCCGCGATCCGGCGGCATGCTGCCCAGGTTGCGCAGATTCAGCCAGCTATCGAGGAAGCCGGCCACAAAGGCATCGGAACGTTTATCTTTGAGCATGCGGCGTGTTTGCGCCAGCAGCACCTCCGGCTTAGTGAGGTCCTGGCTCATGAGTTCCGCATCCGGCTTCGTGGACCAGAGGAAGTAGGACAGACGTGAGGAGAGCGCGCGGCTGGAGAGCTTGTTCGAGCCGTCTTGAGTCTCCTGGGAGAGATATACGAAGCCCGGCGAGCAAAGCGCGGCCTTCAGAGCCGCTTTGAAGGCTTCCTGCGGCGAATGGCCCTGCTGCATGCGGTTGTCCGCCACGGCCATGAGACGCTTCATTTCATCTTCCGTGGCTTTTCGACGGTAAGCGCGGTCAGCGAAGGCTTGGAGCCGTTCGCGCATTTTTTCGGGTTCGAAGGCTTCTTTGCCCAAAACGGCCTGTTGGGAGGCTGGGGGCCATGTTTCGGCGATGGGGCCGCGGATCTTCACCTCATCGATGCGGATGTGCGGGTGCTTGTGAACGTGCAGCGTGATCTGGCGTGCCGCGACGATGCCCAGCTTGCCTTTTTGCTTGTCATCCTCGTCCATGAACTGATCCCACAGGTCCTTGTGCTGCTCCGCGATTTTGAACCAGGTGCCGCGAGCATCATCGGGGCCGTTAGGAAAGACGAAGCGAGGCGTGTGCCCGGCATCGAGCCAGATCTTCATCGTGATCCATTCAGCGTCGCCATCATCCAGCGCGACCTCCGCCAGCATCGGCTGCTGAGGCTGCGGCAGATCAAGCGGGCCCGCTTTGGAATCGCCCGGCACAATGCCGAGGCGGAAGGGCTCTCGCGGATCGGTGCCGAACCATTTAGGATCATAGGGATGCTCCCGGTTCATGGCTTTGACGAGGACCTGGACCTCATAAAAGCCGTCGGCAGGCACGCCATCGACGAAATCTTCAATTACGCCAAATCCGGCAGTGTGCTTGTCCGAGTCCATGCACTCTTCCACGAGCAGGTGCGCGTTGTTGTAGTCCTTCTCCTTCCTTTTGAGATCGGACCTGAAGTTCTTGGTGAAGTGCCAGGCCTGTTCTTTCACCGGCTTCTGCTGAGCAAAGACTTTCTCCACCACGGCATCGGCGGCATCGAGATACTGATCGAGGAGGTAACCGGAAGTTTGCAGCACATCGCCGAGGTTCTCCATGTGCTCGGCGGATTGATCGCGGGGGAACTTCGTCGTCGGATCAAAGGCCGCCATGTTCAACTCGAACAGATCACCGATGGTGCGGAGGTATTCCGTGCGGTTCAGCCGGCGAAGGACGGTGCTGCCGCCTGTGCTGGCGAGGGCTTCACGGCCTTGGGTGAGAGCCTTCGTGAGTTGCTCGATGAAGGCTTTTTGTTCTTCGGAGGAGGGTTGCTTGGCCTTCTTTGGCGGCATGTCGCCGAGATTGATCTGATCGAGGATGTCTTTGAGTTCGATCAGCGTGTCAACCTTGCTCACGGGGAGCGCGAGCTGATCAAAACGACGGTCGCCCTTCTGCTTTTCGGCACCGTGGCAGTCGTTGCAGTAGGTGGACAGGAAGTGGTGGACTGGCTCAGCATCTCCTGCGGCATTCAGCGACAGGTTTGAGAACGTGAGCAAAGCGACCGCGAGAGAAAACGAGGAGCGATACATGTGACTCGGTATTGAATGAATGAAGTCAGATGGCTCTCACGCGAGGCCGGTGAGCGTCCCCGTGCTGGTGCCGAAGGTGTCCACCTCCGCGCCGAAGCGTTGCAGCATGGACAGATACAGATTGCACAACATCTGCCTGCCTTCGCCCGTGGCAGGGTAAGCCTTGTGCGCGCCGTGCTTGAGGCCGCCACCGGCCAAAATGAGCGGGAGGTTGGTGTTCTGATGCGAGTTGGCATTCCCCATGCCACTGCCGAAGAGCACCATCGAGTGATCCAGCAGCGTGCCCGCGCCGTCCTCAATGGATTTGAGCTTGGCGAGGAACTTGGCGAACTGCTCCACCTGATAGCGTTCCATTTTGATGAGGCCTTTGATGGCGTCAGGCCGCTGTCCGTGGTGCGAGAGGCCGTGATAGCCGCCGCTCAATCCGAAGGCGGAGGCTTCAAAGTCACCGCCGATCTCCAGCGTGGCGATGCGGGTGGAATCTGTCTGCAAGGCGAGCGCAATGAGGTCATACATCAAGGGCAGATCGGAGACGAAGTCGGTGTTCTTCGGCTCCTTCATCTTCGGATCAGGCTTCGGGACGCTGGCCCACTTGCGATGCAGCTCGATCTGCTTCTCCACATCGCGGACGGAGGTGAAATACTCATCCAGCTTCTCTTTGTCCCGCTGGCCGAGATGGCGCTGGAGCGACTTCGCATCGCCGTTCACCGCATCAAGGATGGAGCCTTTTTCATCGAGCCGATCCATCGACGCCGCGAGACTCTTGGCATCCTCATTGATGAAGAGTTTCTGGAACAACTCTCGCGGCGTGCTGATCGGAGGCACGCGTGTGCCGCTGCGTGTCCACGACATCAGACAGCCGCCGTGAATACCGCTCTCCGAGCCCAGCGTGAGCGAGGGGAAGCGCGTGGCTCCGCCGAGGGTTTCAGCGGCACGCTGATCCACCGTGATGTTTCCCTCTGGCATGCCTTTTGCGTCGGAGGTCTTCACACCGCTGAGAAAAGAGCTCATGGCAAAGTGACCGCCTTTGATGCCGTGATCGAGGCCTGAGTAGAGCGTGAAATCTTTTTGGTGCGGTTTCAGCGCTTCGATGGACTCCGGCAGCTCGTAGTCCGCGCCCGTTTTCGTCGGAAAAAAGGCCGGTGGATAGAAGCCGAGCAAGTTACCGATGCACACCATGCGCATCGGACGCCCGGCGTTCACCGCTTTGCCTGCGAGTGAACCGACAGCGGCATTTTGGGCAAAGATACGTCCACCGAGCGATTCCAGCAGTGGCAGTGCCATGCTGATGCCGGCGGCACGGAGGAAGAAACGGCGATTCGGTGAGGCGTTAGTCGAGTTTTTCATTTGGGCGGAGGTTAAGGGGTTACTTCTTGTTTGGCGAAGGTGGGGTGCCGGGTTTCCAGGTGCGGACGATCTCAATGTCTTCTGCCGCCTTGGCGGTCAGCGCTGGGATGTCTGCGTTGCCAATGCGATTGAGTAGTTGGGGCAAGTATTGGCGGTCATAAGTCACGGCGTATTGCTTCCAGTGAGCGAGCGCGGTTTCGATATGCTTCAAGGCTGAGGCTTGAGCTGCTGCTTTTCCGCTGGCGTTGAACTCGGCGAGATCAATCGCGCTGCGGGTCTTGGCGGCAAAATATCGGCCCAGCCAGGCTTGGGCTTCATAGTCACCGAGCGTCTGTGTCAGTTCTTTGTCGGCCGCGTCGGCTTGTTGCCGCAGTTCGGCAACTAGATTCAGGGTCGTGTTGGCATCGCGTTCGAGCACCGTGGCGACCTGTGGCGGTGTTTGGGCGCTGATGGCTTTTTTGTCGCTGAGTTTCTTGCGCCACTCGGAGATGCTAAGCACGTCTTCACCGGGCATGGTTTTGCCTTCCATGAAATGCCGCACGGTGTAGAAGCCCTTGTATTGTTTGGGATGGCTAAGATTTGCCTCGGGATACCAATGCAGATCAATGCCGCCCCAGTTGAAGCGAGTGACCTGTGGGATGATGCGCGAGGATGCCTGTGAAGCAGCAAAGAGCTTCTCTGCCGGGACGGATGAATGCTGCGCCCCAAGCAGCCGCTGAAAGTGCGCGTCGGGCAGCGTGGGATCATAGCTCAGGCGACCCCAGAGATTGAAACTGAACCACTGCCGATCCCAAACCAACTGACGGCGGCCGTTTGCATCCAAGGCTTCGCGGCTGAGGAAATCGCGGCCCCAGATGTAACCGTCCGGCCCCATGTAAAAGCCAGCGAGCTTGTCCGGCCCAGGCATGTTTTTGATGAAGGCACGCGCGAAGTCGGGATCACCCCAGCGAAAGCTGTAGAGGTCATCGTTGCGGACCGTCAGCCAGGTGCGGTGCTCGGGCGTGATTTCAGGCAGTAACTTCTGGATGAAGGTCGGTGCGCGGGAGGCATACATGTGGGCGACGGCGTATTTGTAACTCACCTCGAACGGTCCCGGATAGTGCTCCCATTGCTTCAAGAGAGGTCCCAGCCCGGTTTCGTGCAGACGGTGGATGAGCCGGAACTTGCGCTCGGGTTGCTTCTTCAACGCATCGCTGATGCCCTCGCCATACGCAGCCCAAAGCCATTCCTCTTTTCCCTTCGAGCCATCTTCATGATCCATGTTTTCGCCAGAGGTGATGCCCATGCCGGCGAGGCGCGGATAGGTCAGCACTGCCTCACGGACACTTTTGCGAAAGTAGTCGATGGTGGCTTTGTTTTCGAGATCGTCCGTGATTCCGTATTGGCCGCCAGTGCCGTAGGTGAAGACATTCCAGGTGAACCAATACACCTCGATGCCGCGATCATGCGCGTAGTCCATCACAGCACGCCAAAACGCGATCTTTTCGTCGATGGTGATGCGCTTCACGATCTCCTTCTTCTCCAGCATCCATGGCTTCACCATGCCAACGCCACGCGGGGAAAAGGATTCAAACGGCTCCACCAAGTCCGCTGTGGTGCGCCACACATCATCCAGCGCGATCTTGGGATACTCCGGCACCTTCACGATGGATGGAAACGGATGCATGCTCCAAAGCGTCAGCACATTGAAGCGGTCCAGCGCCATTCGGTCGATGAACTCATGCCAGAAATCCAAGCTCCACATCTCGGGAATGTTCGCCTGTGCCGAGGTGCTGTTGTCGGAGTAACTCGGTGTCCGTAGATCGAGCGGGATGTTGAACTTGATGCCGCGCTTGGCGATGTGCGGCTTGTGCTCGGAGTTCTTCAACGAATGGAGTGTGCCGATGCGGATGGCCTCGGCGATATCGAGGCCGCCATACATCGCGCCCGCAGCATCTCCGCCGATGACGCGCAGTGTTTCGCCATCGCGCTCAATGCGATAACTCTGCGGAACGGCTGTGGCATCCTTTCCGACCGAGATCGAGATGCGGGCCGCATCTGCGTCATCACCAAGGGTCATGCCCTTGGCTGTTGCAGCACGACGAATTTCCTCAGCCGCGAACTTTCCTGGTTCGCCCGCTACCCGGTCGCTTGTTAGATTCAGGCTCATGGCCATCGCTGGGAAAGCGAATGCGACAAGGAAGGAAACCACGAGTTTGGTGATCATGTTGAGTAATGGCATCGTGAACTTGGGTCGAGGGCGTGGCAATTTTGATTCAGGGCAGCTTTGCCTCTGGGGCAAGCAACGAAACATGCACATCATCCAGTTAGTGCACAGATGCCGTCGGCACTGGCATGAGGACCAAGGAGCGCAGAGTTCCACTCCGCTGCGGGCTCGGCGGCCTGCCTCAGGGCGTTAGGGGAGGAGGCCAAGGGCGCGGAGGGTGGCTAGGATGGCGGTGATCTGGTCGCTGCGCTTTTGGGACTTGCGGCCAAAGCAGGCGCTGAGGGTCTCGGCATCGGTGCCGTGGGTGGGGATCAGCTTGCGGATGGCGGCGACTTGGGCGGGCAGCTCGGCGGGCCAGTCGAGCTGGGCGGCGGGGGCGGCGCTGTCAGAGGCGGGGGCCTCCTCCTCTTCTCCGGGGAGGGTGATCTGGGTCTGCTGGCTAGGGCTGGTGGCGGCACCGGGGGCCTGGTAATCCGGGCGCAGGTAGCGGATGTGGCCGCGCTGCTCTTCGGCGGCGCGCTCGTGATTCAGGGAGACGAGGCGGGTGAGGAGCTGCTGCTCCAGCGCCTCCGCAACGGGGCCGCTCTGGGCCAGGACATCGGCGGGCGGGGTGGTGGCGGTGGTCAGGTCGGTCCAGCCGTAGGCTTCCAGCACGGCGGCGTCCAGGTCGTCGTGGATCTGTTTGAGGACGGAGACGAGGCCTTGGTCGTGGGTGATGCGTTCTTTGGGCGTAAGGGCTTCTGGATGTGGTCCGCACAGTCCTCTGTGCGGGTCTGGGGTGGTGGCAGAGCTCGGGGAACCGCACAGGGGACTGTGCGGACCACTTTGGGCGCGGAGTTTTTCCAGGACGTTGTAAAGGCCGGTGAGGGTGAGGTCGGGATGCAGGGCCTGCTGGCGCTTGCGGTGCGCATCCAGCCGCTCCCCCAGGTCCCGGATGCGCTGCTTCAACGCGCCTTCTTCGAGGGCGGGGAATGGGAAGGGCTCGAAGCAGCGGGTGTTGTTGTAACGCGGATCGTTGCCAACGCCCATCCAACCACAAGTGTTCAACGCCCACAACTCATGCAGTTTTGAAGATAAAACACCTGCGTTATATGAGTCGCTTAGTCCGATTAAAACAACTTCACTCTCGCATATGACCTCGGAATCTACGCTGATGAAAACTCTATGCTTAGCGGTTCTTGGCGTGGCAATGAAGGTTTTGATGTCCTTGGTAAAGTCCCGGATTTTGGTGTTTCGCCTCCCAAAAAGCCACCAGTTAATGCGCCTATAATCTTCCCTATTTGTGTCTCGTTCAGGTTTAACCTTGGTGACGAGCCAGTTGTATGCCTCGGGGAAATCTTCCAGCAATTTTTCGGCGGAGATTCCATCGAAATCTAATGCGTAACGGTTTTGATCGGTTTGGACGAAGTCTTTTGGCCCTTTGAATGGCCGCAGGAATCTTTCGATGTGTTCTCTATGGCCAAACCCAACATCAGCCCTGGATGACGCATCGACGATGAATCCTTTTCCATGAAGTTTCATCCCTTGGGACGACAATCCTAAATTTGCCAGAAGCGGAGAAACGGAGGTTAGATCCGCCCCGACTTGCAGATTGGCGGCGAGGACGCCTTCACTCGTTGAGAGGGTGACTTCATTCTCTCCATCTTCGTGAGCCTGCTCAGTGATGACCTTTTCAAGCTGGCCTGCGGCTTTGCCAGGGGCGGCGACGGTCATGGCGATGCGGACGGCGGCTCCGTCGGCGGAGTCGATCCAGGGGTGATCGGGGATGGCGTAGGCGAGGTGGAGGGGCTTTTTGGCATCGGCGAGGAAGGGCTCGAGGACGCGGCGGTTGAAGGTCTGGTGGATGGAGTTGGTGGTGATGAAGCCGAAGCGTTTGGCTTTGGCATCGCGGACGAGTTCGGCGGCTTTCTGCCACCAGAACATGACGAAGTCGGCAGATTCGGGCACGCTGCCTTTCCAGGCGAGGCGGAGGGACTCGGTGTAGCCATCGCCAAGGGCCTCGCGCATGCGGGAGGCTCCGATGAAGGGGGGATTGCCGACGATGTAGTCGGCCTGGGGCCAGTCGGCGCGGCGGGGGGCGGTGTAGTCGTAGAGGGGGATGCGGGCGGTTTCGTCGGGGACTTCTTTGCCAGTGATGGGGTGAGTCTTCGTGCTGTGGCCGTCCCAGAGGGTGAGTGGTTCCCCGGTGGCGGGATCGAGGCGGGGGAGGCGCTGGTCATAGGCGAGCACGGCGTCTTGCTCGAAGATGCTGCGGTCCTTTGGCAGCAGGGGGCGGTCGCCCGTATCGGCCTTGCCGGTGGTCTTGTGCTGCCACTGGAAGTAGCCGATCCAGAGGACGAGCTGGGCGATGGCGACGG
>JBBARN010000176.1:0-9871 GCA_040399845.1 Luteolibacter sp.
CGCGCAGCAAGCGGCGGGATCGGTCAAGACAGGCGTGTTATCTTGGGATTCATGGTTTTTGAATCTCTCGATACCCGTCTGCAACGCATCCGCAAGACCCGCCCCGACGACGCAGCGCTCGCGAAGGAGGCGGTGGAACTCGCTGCCACGTGGCTGGAATCCGCCCGCGCGGGCATGCGACCGGCCGAGCGCCGCCAGGCTGCGCAGCTTGCACGCATGATGGAGGACCCCGCGGGCAAGGCGCTCACCTTTGCACTCGCGGACCAGGTCTTCCGCCCACCCACGGCGGCGCGTTCGGCAGCGCGATTCCGTTCATTGGTGGCGGATTATGGCGTGCCGCGATACCTGCCCGCTTGGGAGCGCATCGGCATGCAAGCCGGAGCCATTGCCTCCGCCATCGTGCCGGTGATCGTGATGCCGTTGGTCACTGCAAAACTGCGTGGCGAGAGTGAATCGGTGATTCTTCCCGGCGAAGATTCCCGGCTTCATCCGCATCTCACCAAACGCCGCAAGGCCGGCATGCGGATGAACCTCAACCAACTCGGCGAGGCCATCCTCGGCGAGGACGAGGCGGAGAAACGCATGCAAGCCGTGCTCGCTCGCATCGCCAGCCCGGATTGCGATTACCTCTCGGTGAAAATTTCCGCCATTTTCAGCCAGATCCATCTCATCGCCCACGAGGAAACCCTGGAGAAACTCAAACAACGCCTGCGCCGGCTTTATCGCGCCGCCATATCTAACAAGACTCCGGATGGGCGCGCCAAGTTCATCAATCTGGACATGGAGGAATACCGCGATCTCGCCCTCACGCGCGACGCCTTCATCCAAGTGCTCGATGAACCCGAATTCATGAAATTGGAAGCAGGCATCGTGCTGCAAGCCTATCTTCCGGATGCATGGCCGGTGCAGAAACAACTCATCGCCCATGCCAAAGACCGCGTTTCGCGCGGCGGTGCGGGCATCAAGATCCGCATCGTGAAAGGAGCGAACCTCGCCATGGAAAAAGTCGAGGCCGAGTTGCACGATTGGCCGCAGGCACCCTATGAAACCAAGGAGGATGTGGATGCCAACTTCAAGCGCATGCTGCATGAAGCGTGCAAACCGGAACACGCCGATTTTGTGAGAACTGGCGTGGCCAGCCATAACTTGTTCGATCTCGCTTATGCCATGTTGCTGCGCACCCGCGAGGGAGTGGAGAAATCGGTGGAATTCGAAATGCTCGAAGGCATGGCCAACCATCAGGCCCGCGTGGTGAAGGAGGCGGCAGGCGGCTTGTTACTCTACGCCCCGGTGGTGGGACGCGATGATTTCCACAGCGCCATCGCCTATCTCGTGCGCAGATTGGATGAAAACACTTCGGAGGAAAATTTCCTTCATGATCTCTTCGGCATGACATCGGGCGATGCAAAATGGAATGTGCAGCGCGATCGCTTCCTGCAAGCGTGTGCCCGCAAGGACATCATCCACGCCGGACCCCGCCGTTTGCAAAACCGGATCACGGAAACGCATACAGCCATTCCCGCAGGAACGCCTTTTCACAACGCTCCGGACACGGATTGGTCACTTCCGCATCATGTTGCATGGATTCGCAATCACGTGGAAACCATCCGGGACGCTCCACCTGTTAGAGTGCCTCTATGCATCGGCGGAAAAGAAGAACACGGAGCTTCGGAAGCAATCGGCCGCGATCCCTCAAGGCCTGGCGTGGAAGCTCATCACTACGGACTTGCCAACGAGGAACAGCTCGAACGCGCGATGCAAACGGCCGTCGATGCCCGCACCGCATGGCTGGCGCTTGGTTTCGACGGCCGCGCCACACTACTTCGCCAAGCCGCTGCAAGCATCGCCGCACAACGCGGTCACATCATCGCCACCATGGTTTTGGATGCAGGCAAGGCAGCCAGCGAGGGCGATGTGGAAGTTTCCGAGGCCATCGACTTCGCGAACTACTATGCGGACCGTTTTTTCGATCCAGCTTTTTTTGATGGTGCCGATTTCACTCCGCTTGGTACCGTGGTGATTGCGCCGCCATGGAACTTTCCTTTTGCCATTCCCTGCGGTGGTGTGCTGGCCGCGTTGATCGCAGGAAACACGGTCATCCTCAAACCCGCTTCCGCCACCGCGCTCACCGGTTGGGTGCTGGCGCAGTGCCTGTGGGATGCGGGCATTCCGCGCGAGGTCTTGCAATTCATCACCTGCGCCGGCGAAGTGGGCCGCAAGCTTCTCACCGATGACCGCACGGGCGCGGTTGTTCTAACAGGTGGTTGGGACACGGCTCGCATGTTTCTCGATTGGCGACCGGACATGCGCCTCTTCGCGGAAACCAGCGGCAAGAACTCGCTCATCATCACTGCTGCGGCCGATCCGGATCAGGCGATCAAGGACCTGGTGAAAAGCGCCTTCGGCCACTCCGGCCAGAAATGTTCCGCCGCTTCCCTCGCAATCATCGAGGCGGAAGTGTATGACAATCCCGCCTTCATGCGCCAACTCCGCGATGCGGCTGCATCTCTAACAGTCGGCACACCCTGGCAATACGACAGCATCGTGACACCCACTGTCGTCCCACCCGGTGAAGCCCTCGTTCGTGGCCTGACGCAGCTTGATCCCGGCGAATCCTGGTTGCTCGAACCTCGCATGATCGATGGCAATCCGCAGCTCTGGTCGCCTGGCATCCGCATCGGCGTGAAGGCGGATTCGTGGTATCGATCCAACGAATGTTTCGGCCCCATCCTCGGCCTGATTCGCGCGGACGATTTATCCCATGCCATTCAAATCCAGAACGCCTCCAGCTTCGGTCTAACAGGTGGGATTCATTCGCTCGATCCCGAGGAGATGGCTCTTTGGAAAGAATCCGTCGAAGTCGGCAACGCCTACATCAACCGCCCCATCACTGGAGCCATCGTCCGCAGGCAGCCTTTTGGAGGTTGGAAAGATTCCTCCTTCGGCCCCGGTGCCAAAGCGGGCGGACCGAACTACTGTGCGCTCTTCGGCGAATGGCACAACACTGCCCTGCCCCAAGCCAGCGCCCCTCTAACAGAAAACAGTTCAACTCTCCTCCAACAACTCTCCACCGCCCTGCCCGACGATGCAGTCACCCTCCGCGCCGCCGCTTCCAGCGATGCCTCGGCATGGAGCAGTGAATTCGGCATCGATCACGACCCCAGCGGTCTTGCCTGCGAATCGAATGTGTTCCGCTATCGACCCTTTGCCCGAAGCATGGTGCGCGTGGACGCGGAAACCAGCGATGCCGAACTCGCCCGCATCCTGCTCGCGGGTGCTGTGGCAGGTGTGAAACTGGAAATTTCCTCCGCAAACGAGCGTACATTTCTAACAAAAACCGGCATCCCCTTCGCGACCGAAACCGAAGCAGCCTTCATCGCCCGCCTGATCGGCACCCGGCATCCCTGGCAGGCCTTGCGCGCCCCGCACGCGGGCAGCGCCCTCAAAGCAGCGGCCACGGAAGCCTGCCTGCGCCTCAGCGACCACCCCGTCCTCCTCAACGGCCGCCTCGAACTCCTCTGGCTGCTCCGCGAGCAATCCATCAGTACCACCCTCCACCGCTACGGCAACATCGTTACGGGTCCGGAGAAATTGCGACAATCCTCGTGACGGCCGTCACAAGAATTGTCGCGCCGGGGTGAGATGGAAAAATTGTGGTTGCGCTGCTACCACAGAGGAATATTGTGGTTCGAAACCAACCACACCATGCCATGAGATTTGGAGAACATACCAAAAACCTGCGGATCGATGCCGGCCTGACATTGCGGAGTTTTTGCCGTGATGCAGCGATTGATCCGAGCAATTGGAGCAAGATCGAGCGCGGGGTCTTGCCTCCCCCGGATGACGCGGACTTCCTCCGGCGGGTAGCCGATGTGCTGTCCCTGAGTTCTGAGCAGCGTATAGAGCTGGCGGATCTTGCCGCCGTCGCCCGCGGCCAGATCCCAGCGGATTTGAAGGACGAGGAGTTGCTTGGCAAGATGCCAGCCTTTTTCCGTGCGATTCGTGGGCAGGAATACACCGCTGATGATTTCGAGAAACTTCTGAATGGTGTGAAAAAACTTCATCAACCCTGAACCGGACACCAGGTGATGACGAACGTGGAGATTTGGACAAAAGTTGAAAATCTGAGGGCGAAATACGAAGTTTTGCAGGCTGATCCACTCCCTCTTGATCTCATCTCATTTGTCGAACTGGAGCTACGCATGGACCTGATTCCCTATGATAAGCTCAAGGATGACTTCGGAGCTGATGCAGCGATTCTGGCGGACTTCTCCGGTTTCTACATTGACGGCGAAATCTTCGACCGAATTGACGTGGTGCGAGGTGCGCAGTTGAATCGGCTGAGGTTTTCAATCGCGCATGAGCTGGGGCATCTTTTCCTTCATCGCGAGTGTTTTGAATCGGCTGGAATACAAACCTCGGACCACCTGCTCCAATGGTTGAACGAGCACGACGGCCGAAAATATGATTTCGAGCGGGAAGCCAACGAATTCGCAGGGAGGTTGTTGGTTCCAGTGGATGTTCTGCGAGAATGTTTTGATCGGATGCTGCCCGCTATGGACGCCAAATATGGGCGGCACAAATGGGTCACCAATGCCGAGATCCGCAGCAAAACGGCCGAGTTGATAGCCCCGCGTTTCGGTGTGCATCCCGTCGCCATCGAGACGCGCTTTGATAGGGAAGGCATCTGGCCATCGCCATTCTGAGCGGAGAAACTGCGACAATTTTCGTGACGGCCGTCACAAGAATTGTCGCGCCGGGGTGGGATGGTAAAGGGTTCACTCTTGAATTCGCGGATTCCGGTGTATGAGTGGGGCGGCCCATGCTTTTTCTCCAACAACTCCGCGGTGAGCTCCGTAAATTGTTTGCACGACCGCGGACCTGGATGGGCTACGGGGCCTTCCTGATCATGGAGGCGGTGATCCTGTTTGTTTACAAGCTGGACAAGGTGCAGAAATACAACAAGGGCATCGTCGAGCGGAACGGGCTGGAATTCAGCACCTATTACAGTTCGCTCACCATCACCTTCACGATCATGCTGCTGAGCATGTTCGTGCTCGGCTCGGTTTATTTCGCTCTGGTGGCGGGGGACATCGTGGCGAAGGAAAACGAGGATGGAAACCTGCGTCTCGTCTTCGCGCGGCCGATCAGCCGGCTGCTGCTGCTGCTGGTGAAGTACACGGCCATCTGCCTCTACACGTTTTCGTTTGTGTTCTTCGTGGGAATTTCCGGCTACCTGATGGCGGTGGCGGCGATCGGATGGGAGGGCGGATTGTTCGTGATGGAGCCGAAAATGAAAGTCTTCGCCGCGTTTCCGGATTGGTCCGAAGGGGCGTTCCGACTTGGGCTCTGCGCGACGGGCATCGGGCTGAGCATGATCACGCTTTCGTCCATCGCCTTCATGTTCTCGTGTTTCCGCATCAAGCCTGCGGCGGCCACGATCATCACGTTGAGCATCCTCTTCGTGGACATGATTTTGCAGAATTTCCCCTTCTTCAAACCCTATGAATCGTGGTTCGTGACCTGGCGGATGAGCGCCTGGGTTTTCCTGGCCGAGCAACAAATCTCGTGGGCAAAGATCATCGAGTCATTCGCCTTCCTAGGTGGCTTGAACGTCACCCTCTTCGTCATCGGCTGGCTGGCCTTCCAGACGCGCGATTTCAAAACCTGAGCTCTCGCGCGACGTTTTTTGTTTTTTCCGTTACCTTTCGACCAAACCGGGGGCTTCAATGGTGAAGACTTCGGAAATGGAACCGCAGGAAAACAAAACGCCCGAGCAAGGTCTGGTGACCCACAATGAGCTTCTGTCTCTCTACATCGAGCAAAACGGAAGTGAAGTTCACTTTGCTGAGATCGTGAAAGGCCTAGGCGGCCTAGTTTATCATAGCGCCCTCCGCCGCACCGGCAACCCAGCCAGCGCCGAAGAAATCACCCAGAACGTGTTTGCCCTGCTTGCCCGCAAAGCCGCCTCGCTGCGCGCCCACCCGAACCTCACCGCGTGGGTCTTCCGCACCACCCAACTCGAATGCGCCAAAACCATGCGTTCCGAAATGCGACACCAGAGGAAGCTCGACGCCCTTGCCAGCGAGACGTCCTACACCACCGCCGCCGATGACTCCGCCGCTTGGCTCGAAGCCCTCCCGGCGCTCGATGCCTCACTCGATCAACTCGCCGAGAAAGACCGCACGCTCATCATCCAGCGCTTCTTCGAAAGCAAACGCTTCGCCGAAATCGCCGGCTCCACCGGCAAGTCCGAGGCCGCCTGCAAGATGCAGCTCAAGCGCGCCCTCGAAAAACTCGCCACCCTCCTCCGCAGCCGCGGCATCGCCCTCAGCGTGCCCGTCATCGCCACCGGGCTCTCTGCCGAGTTCGCCAAAGCCGCACCCCTGGCCACGCAAACCCTCGCCACCAAAGCCCTCGCCGCCTCCTCCGGCATCACGACCTCCACCGTCCTCACCAACACGCTCCTGACCATGAGCACCGCCAAGTCCTCCGGCATCACCGCCGCCGCAGTCATCGCGATCGGCCTGATCCCGATCCTCCAACTCGAAGGCAAAGCCACCCGACTGCAATCCGAAATCACCACCCTGGAAAGCCGGCCAACCCTTGCCCCTCTGGCCCCACGTCGCGCACCTGCTACGACCGTCAGCAACCGCCCCACCTTCCGCGACCTGCTTGAAAACCCGAACCGCCCCGTCGAGGCCGACACCTTCCTCACCGACCTCATGAAAGTCGTCAGGGAACAGGACATGGCCGGCATGATCCGCGTCCTCACGCCCGTCGCAAACATGAATGCCGCCCGGCACGCGCAGTTGATGAAGGACATCGAAGCCCACCCGGGCAGCGCCGAGGCGAAAGCCGTCGCCCTCCAGATGCTCGGCAGTTTCGCACCGGAAACAGACTTCCGGCATAGCCTCGAAAGTCTGATCCGCCAGGACCTGAAATCCGGTGCATGGAGCGACGTCGCGCGCCGTTGGGCGGAGTCAGATCCGGATGCCGCCCTTGCATGGTTCCGGGAAATGGATGCGAAAGGCGAGCTGTTAGGCAAGGGAGTCGATAGTCAAACAGCACCCTTTCTTCTCTCGGAACTTGCCGCCGGCATGGCTGGCAAACGTCCGGAACAAGCACTCGAAATCGCAGCGGCCATGACACCGGAGGAACGCAGCACTTCCCGGATCGCCGGCAAGCTCCTTCCGGCGCTGACTTCAGCATATCTCGAAACTGGCGACTCCCGCTTGCTCGACCGATTGATTGCGACCGAGCAGCAGGATCACCGGAAAGAGCGCCTCATCAATGCCGCCAGCGAAATCATCGCCGCCGATCGCGATCTCGCCGCTGCCCGTGCCTTCCTCGCCCGCTTCGTCCCCGAAATCGACAACAATGCCCTGGACGCCCGCATGCTTTCATTTCTCTCCAACGCCGAGCGGGTCCCCTTTGCCACGCGGGCGGACTGGATCGTTGGGAACCTCGAACCGCAGCCAGCGGCCGAAAAGATCCGCCTCATCCTCGGCGAACAAATGGAGCTTGGCCAGGATCCCGTCGACTGGATCCGCGCTCAGCCACCGGGGATCGTGAAAGACCAATCCTTGGCCACCCACTCCACATGGCTCGCTTTCACCAAGGGACACCAGTCGGGTCTCGAAGAAGCCGCCCAGATCGGCGACGCCGCGCTAAGGGACAAAACCCGCCGCGACATCGCCGCGAGCTGGCTGAGGGAGTTCCCCGCTGCCGCCCGCCGCGGGCTTCCCGCCGATCTCCTCCCGGAAGAAGGCCGCTGACTGCCTGCTTCAACCGCCATCCGACACCGCCATGAAAATTTCCACCCTCCTTCCTGCCATCGCCGCCACCTTGATCTGCGGTGCGGTGATCTTCGTCCAACTCGGCCGCAATCGCTCCCTCGACCAGCGCCTTGAGTCGCTGCGCCCGGATGCCTCCACGGTATCGAAAGACAGGCTCCCGCCAAATGATGACACCCGCCCCGCCGCTAGACTCTCTAACAAACGAAAAAACATAGGTGAAATACCCGCCCCGGGCACTCCAGAATTCGAAGAACGGGTCGCGCGGGCCACGCAGGAAATGAAGCAGATGATTTCCGGTTTCGGCGACATCCAGGAAAGCCCGGCCGCCTTCTTCGGAGCCCTTCCCGGCGTGATCAAGGTCATCAGCGACCTCGGCCTCGAAGAAGCGATTGCCGTGGCCGACCGGCTCGGCTCCAGCGGCCCCTTGTTTCCTCCGGCCGATGGGAACTCCACCGCCCGCCTCATGATCTATCTGCTCGCATCCGAGCAGGACCCGCTGCGGATCCTCGAACGCAAGGACCTGAATCTCGACTCCCCGATGGGCGGCCTCCAGGTCTCGATCTTCGGCCAGCTCGCGATGCAGAACCCGGACGCCGCCATGCAGTGGCTCGATGCACAATCCATCGGGGAAGGCCCCAAGACCGCCTATCAACGCCAAGTCGCCTTCGGTCTGCTAGCCCACGACCCGCGCCGAGGCCTCGACTATCTGATAGAAAATCCCGCCGCCTTCCCGCGCAGCGGCATGGGACAAACCATCGCCGACATCCCCATGCCGGACACGGCGAGGGCCGACCTCATGAAAGCGCTTCCCGATCCCCGATACGCGGAGTTCCGTCCAGCCATCAGCAAGATCCTCATGCGTTCGAGCCTCAACACCGCCAGCGTCGTGGCCCTTCGCGAACAGTCCGCCGCCCTGCAACTCAGCGATGACGAGGTCGCCGCCTTCCTCCGCGAAAACCCGTCCGCCCTGATGCAGCGCGATCCCGCCGCCGCCACCGCGTGGATGAAGGAAGCCCTGCCCGCCGGAGATTTTTCGAAGACCATGGCCAGCGCCATCCGCCGCTGGACCGAGCAGGACTTCAACGCCGCCGCCAAGCATCTCGGCACCATGGAGCGCGGCACCGTGCGCGACCAATCGATCAAGGAATTCGCAAACGTCGTCGCCAGGATGGAGCCGCCATCCGCCGCCCGATGGGCCCTTGAAATCGAAGACCCCACCCTGCGCCAAGCCGCCCTTCGAGAGGTCGGCGAGAGCTGGCTAAACCTCGACCCAACCGCCGCCCGCGAATGGATGAAAACCCATGGCATCCTCGAAACCGAATCTCCCTAACATCACTCCCATGAACCCTATGAATCTTCTGCTCTCCCCCCTCTTCCTGGTGCTTGCCGCCGGACTTTTCCTCGGCATCCTTGCCATCGCTACGGCTAACCGAATCAAGTCCCCCGGCTCGGGCTCCCAGTTGGACAATCAACAACCTGCAACAAACCCGTCCTTCCGCATGAAAATGATGTTTTCCAGCCCTCTCATACTGCTGATCGCCCTTGTTGCGTTCGTGGCTTACATCGCGGATCAAATGTATGGAGTCGTCGCGTTCACCTACGAATTTCTCGCCTTCTGCCTGCTTGTTGCGCTGGCATTCGGGGCTGCCTGGCGCGCCTGCTATCCGAAGTCGGCCCCAGCCTTTGCCTTGGGGGTCTTCGCCATTCTCGCGGCAAATTTCCTCCTACCCCCACCATCGGAACGTCTGCTGCGCTCCGCGATGCTGAAGGCGAAACCAGGCACGGATGCCTCGGCCATTGCGGATATCGTGAAACAACAATACGAAGGCAGCTCCTACGAAATGCCGTGGATCCATGAAGACAAATCCGGAGGCTTTGATCGCCTCCACGTTTCGCTGGTGCACCAGAAGTCCAAAAATGCCACCTCCGTCATCTTCCTGATCGAGGACGGAAAAGTATCACGAAGCATCTTTTCGCCAGACTGATGTCTGAAGAACGGCGACGACCGCCTTACTCGGTTCTCACCAATTGATATTCTGCCCGCGGGCGTCGATGTGGGTGAAATTCCAGTA
>JBBARN010000177.1:0-9453 GCA_040399845.1 Luteolibacter sp.
ATGAAACACAAGCAGCAACCATCGAGCGACGGTGCTTCGGACTACGCTTACGTTGCCGATGACATAGCACCCGGTGAACCACAGCTCCACATCCGTTTTGCCCTTCTCGCGGCGGAGGATACCAAAGAGAAGGAACAATGGGCAATTCGACGCCCACTACAGACGGCGTCAAAAAACCTCCAAGAACCAGAAACGGAACGTCTTTTGGAATCATCCGGTAAGAAAGAGCCCAATTCTCGAACAAAGCGCATCCCCATGCTTCATGTGCATCCTTCGATGAAATTGAGAATATCGCGAGTCTGTCGTGCCGAATAGACTCGCGTGCTGGTATGATCGGCAACCCTTGCTCTCCGGCACAAATCCGCCGTGTAGCCGTCGGTGATGTAGAGGTCAGAATAACATAGTGCTATCGCCGAGCGCCAGCGATCAATCTCATCGTTAGGAGAATAGTTCGGGCGCTGCCCACATAGATGATCATGGTCCCACCTGCTACCTAAGAGAAGATCGAAATAGTTAACGGAAATTCTCTCCCACTTATGAAAACGGACAGCGTCTCCTATTTTGGTAGCTTCGTCAGGAGTAAGGCCGCGGCCGATTAGTCCCTCCATTAGCCAAACCAACTCGTAATCCGTTGCGGGAGTGGCAGGGTTGGTCGTAAACTTGTTGAGGTCGCGCCAAAAAATTCCACATCGCTCCTCGGTTGCTCTCCGGAAGATTTCCTCGGATGTCTGGTCAGTAGCAGCTAGGTGATTTGTGTGCGATTCGATTCGTTGGCGCATCTTTTCTCTACGGACCAGATTGGCTTCCCTCGCATTTCTTGCAGATTCTTCGCATCTACCCCACCCCACTCCTATTGTACCGAATGGATAAATCACATGATTCGGACGAACCAAACGCAACGTTTCAGCAATCATCATTTCCCCAATATCGAGAAACCGTTCACCATTCGATACGCAATGAAAGAAATCTTCAATGGCAATCCTCAATTGGATTTCGCACGGCGACGACTCAATTAAGTTTTCGTTTGGGAGCGGACAAATCATTCGACCAGCGGAGAATGCAGAGGACATTTTTTCACGTATTAACTTCCAATCTGATCCTACTTCTGCCTTTGCGAGATAAGACGCCGCGCATTGATCTAAATAGACAAATAACATATGAACTTATATGATTACAAAAATATAGTGATTTTTATGAAAATTCCGAAATGGTGCAAATTCTAATAAATATCTCGGAGGCAATATGATAAAACATATTTCTAATTGCCACTCATGACTGAATAATGCTTCTTTATAGCGCTTCACAGCTTCAATTTTTGGCACTTCCGACTTCGAATGGTTCAATTATGGAGTGCTAAGCACTGAAGCAGTCGCTTACTCATCGCCATGCGGGATTAACTCTAGTGGTCACTTCCCCTTCGATCTTCTTTGTCTCTTTTCCTTCTTTTCCATTGCTTTAGCAGCCTCGTTTCCTAACACGAGAAGGACGGCTGAAGGTATTACCCCCAATGGACCTAGTAATAATGTAGTAGCGACAGCAGGTGACCACCTGACAATTTCCTTTTTGTTTCTTGATAGCCAACCTGGCCCTTTAAGAGCTATGTTCTTTGTTGCATGAGGATCTGGAGCTGGCGGAAGATCAGCAGGATTGCACACAAAATTTGCACCACAAGCGGGGCAGTTTCCTTCTACAGAGGTGGTTGGCCTCGTCAGAAAAAATGGATTTGTGCAAGATATGCAAAATACCCGAACCAGATCATTTGCACTTGAAGTCTCAAATTCTTCTTCATGTTCAATCTCAACGGAAAAATCGCAATAACAAGAAGGACATTGAAGCACGAGCCCTTCCGATAACTCCAGTCCTTCCAAGCTTAAGGAAATAGAACAGGAGGGACATGACGCATTCATATTCATTGGTGATCTATGTGGAAAATTAGCGATACCCAAAGGTTGTCAAGCTTATTTCTAAATAAAATTCATCGTGCATGGCTAAGACTCTATTGTTTCGGCCAAAGATCCTTGTCAATTAGTCTTAACGACGCTAAGATTTTGACTAATGTAGGCCAAAGCGCATCTTGTTTTGAAACTTCATAGCTCAAAGTAAGCTGTACTGCACGATTGGAGAAAGGGAACCAGTATTGATAAACCTTGACAGGACCACTTGTTCCACTCCGTTCATAACCCAAACGAATCCCAAAATAGCCGTCATCGGTTCGCGTTTTCATCACTGATATTGACTTCGGATCAACACGAATAAGCGGTGTATCAATTAGCTGTTTACCGAATTTTTTAGCGAGATCATTAATATCTGGATCGGTTAGATTGGCCACCTCATTTTGTGAGAGTGTGACGTCTGATGTGATGTTAAGCCTTGCGCGGGAATATCCTTCAGAATTGCCATATTCAGTTCCCGTATTCATAATTCTAACCTTGCCGTCACTCTTTATTGACGTAAGCAACTCCGCGAGATGCACCTTAGCCTTGCGCGCCTCAGCAGAGTCGATAATCCATTCATCAGGGACAGATATTTTTAATCCGTAGTTATTTATAACGTCACGACCTTGAACCGTGCAAATTGCCGTCCCTAATAGTAATATTTTAAGGATAAGTATTTTATATGAGTATCGAATATTCATTTTGAAAAGGTATATGTAAGATTCGTGCGAATTTCAGATTCAGGGCTCGGTCTTTGCGTCGAAATATTCCGTCATTTTTCCATCGGGTTTTTCAGTTTCCGGCTACCTTCAAAGGTAATCATTTGTAAGTTTATGGCGCAAGGATAAATCATTTCTAAGTGTTTGAGAATCTAATCGAATTCCATCGTCACCCTGTTCCGCGACAAGCTTGAAAGCAGAGCCTTGTTTTGCTAAGAAACCCGTTCCTTGCTTACTCATTCCCGTCATTCTTCAAGTCACGAGAGTTTCCATGCGGAGCCATTTCAGTTTCTGGGCTCATCGCACCGGCAGCGCATTCATCAATCGCTCCCTGCGGGCGTTGCCGATGACATAACAGCCAGTGAACCACAGCTCCACACCCGCTTTACCCTCCTCGCGGCGGAGGATCATTTGGTCCAAGGTGGCATTGAGATCTGGGAGATCGAGGGCGGCGGCATATTCGACCGGCTCATCCGATAACCATTTGGCGGACTTGAGATAGGCTACCACTTTCTCTTTCCAAACCGGATCCTTGCGCAGGGCAAACAGATCCCAAAGCAAGGGTTCGAATGCCTTGCCATCATTACGGAATGAAACGGTCGCAAGCGGATGAGCCGCCAAGGCGGGGGAGAGGCCGGGTTTGCCGACGGCGTAATCCGCGAGCAACTGCCACCACTCGCTCTGCCACTTCCCGCCGGTTTCCTGCTGCAATGCCGGGAATCGCGGGGCGTGTTCTGTTAAACTCCTGATCGCATAACCATAACTATAGTCCGGATTTTCCTTGGGTTCCGGAAGCTTCTTGAGCAGGCGGATGATGGTTTTGGCCACGGCGATGGAATCGCTTTCAGGAAGTTCTTTACCCAACAAAGAGGCGAGAGCGAAGGCGAGTTCATCCTGCGCGAAGACGGTTTCCGGGATCTTGTCTGCCGAATTGGCGGATCGGACCAAGGGCAGCAGCACCTTTTTCTGCCATGAGACTTCGTGATAGGAGGGCGACTCGGGCCCGAGGGATTTGGGAATCGAATCGGAGCCCTTCTTTGCAATGAGTTCATCAAACCACTTCGCCCACTGCCCGCTCGCTTGACGAAGCTCGCGCAAACGGGGTGCGCCGGGCGTGTTCTCCAGCGTTTCCTCCATGAAAAGAAGCCGCTCGGCGCGCTTGGCCACCCATTTCCAAAGCACCTCATCCGCCTCCTTGTCACCTCGTGCGCTGCGCTCCACGAGGTGCTGCAAGGCGATGCGATGCCGACTCCACTTCGGCGAAATGCTCGCTTGTTCTTCAGGTTTTGAGGTCAGCAACCATCCTGCAACGCGTTTGGCAGAGGAGTTTTCCGCCTCGATCAACAGCAATCCCTCCTTGCAGAGATTGAGGAAACCGTCGCGCTCCATGCGCTCGTCCTCATCCTCGGGACCTGCGGGCTTTTTTCCTAACAGCTCGGTAAGTTCCTGGAAGATGGGCGCGGCTTGGCCGGATTTTCCGGATTGGCGCAGCAGTTCGGCACGAAGGAAGCGGCGGTGGGGAGATGTGGTGTTGGCCAAGATCTCGATGGCCTGATCGCGGTAATGATGTGAAAGCTCGCGGAGCCATGTTTCAGGCGATTTCAGATCACCATTGAAATACAACTGCATGGCGATCATTTCCGCATTCTGCGCACCGGGAGCCCGGCGTTGATCGCAAGTGCGCAGCCAGAGCAGCGGCCACCAGCCATATTGTTTCAAATCGGTCAGATGGGGGCCGACGATGGCCTTTTCCTTTTCGGTTAGATCGACCGCCGGTTTTTCCAACAGCTTGGCGAGTTGTCGTTTTTCCTCGTCTTTCAGTTTGGTTGACTCGAAGTCCCATGCGGCAAAGAGATCGTGCGGACAGATCATCGCATCGGAGAAGATCGGTTCAAAAGTCCGGTCCCTCGCGGGCGGTCCGTCGAAGTTGGAATAACTTGCGAGCTGGTTGTGGATCGACGTTTTGCCGCACACGGGACAAATGAATTCCTGCGGCGACACCGAGGTGGCTCGGAGCAAACCGATTGCCGCAAGTTGCAACAGGAGAATGCACAGCCATGATTTCATGACAGAGGAATATCCATATGCATCCCTCTTGTCGATGCAGGGATGAATCTCACATTCCCGTCAGCGCATCGGCCACTGCGCGGATGGTTTCATCGAGGGCGAAGACGCCGGCGCTGAGGGCGATTTTCGGATTTCCGGGGAAATCGTCGCGATTTAGCTGCGCTGGATTTTGCACGATCACGGCGGGCTTGCCGCGGCGGAGCGAGGTTTCCACGAGTGCCTCGCAGGAGGCTTCGCCGGGTTGGCCGACGATCACTGCGCGGTCGCAGGAGACGATGATTTTTTCCAAAGCCTCTTCGCGGGCGATCATTGAGGGGGCGGAGGTATCGAGAAAGGTCACGCGGGAGTCGCGATAGCGGAAACGGAGTTGCTGCACCAGCCAGGCCACCCGCCGGGGCGAGAGGGTGGTTTGGCAAACCGCCCCGAACGCGGGGGAGAAGGCAAGCCGGGCGGTGTCGGTGGTGTCCTCGATGACCCTCACGCCGCTGCCGCCGCCCGCAAGAGCGAGCGTTTCGGGATCCTCGTGACGGCCGATCACCAAGGGCTGCGCTCCCTCCATTTTCAAGAGCCCGAGGGCCACCTGCGCCCGCCGGACCTGGGGGGCGGTGAGGTCTTCGAGCAAATGACCGGCGTTTTCCCAGTCACGCCGATCCCGCGAGGGTATGCCGCAATAGGGGATGACCACATGACGGAAGCGCTGGAAATCCGGCTCTTCCACCCGCTCCGTGATTCCCTCGTTGGCGAGCAGGGCTCTGATTTCCGCATCGGGCATGAAGACTCCGGCGACCGCTGTTTTGCGACTGCGCCCCAACAAGCGAAGCCGCTCCAGCGCTGAACGCACATCGCTGTCCATGCCGAGAGTCTCGGCGACATGAATCGTGAGACGCCGACCGGATGGTGGCATGAAGCGGCGTTCGTCGATGGATTGAAGAGCTTTGTGAGGCAAAGTTTCAGGGCGTGAAGTTGGGCGAAATCGTTGCATGGCTGATTCGCTTTGTATCGCAAAGTGAATCCGGGGCAAGAATTATTTCCCGAGGCCGAGAATTTGTTCCAACACGCCCAAATAGGCGACAAATGCTTGGCGACCGACGCTCGTGAGCGCGTAGAGCGTCTGGGGTCGGCCATCGCCGGTGAGTTTTTCGCCGGAAATGAACTCTGCTTTTTCGAGGGTCCGCAGGTGGGTGATGAGATTTCCGTCGGACATGTCGAGTTGGGATTTCAGGTCCTGGAATGGCCATGGCTCCACGCGGGAAGCGAGCAGCGTCATGATGGAGAGCCGCCCCTTCTCGTGGATGGTCCGATCCAATTGTGAAAAATCGATCATGCCGTGGGTTCTTCCCGTCGTCCGGTGGTGACGATGAGTCCGCCGTAAACCAGGTGAAATCCGCCGAATGCGATGGCCATGAGGCGGGAGCCGTTGGTGCGCTGGGTCCATTCCGTGAAGGCATCCACCACACCGGTCACCCCGGCGAGAGAGCCAACGCCAAAGACCACAAAGGCCCAGCCGAGCCAAACCATCGACTTCGGCGCAAACTCACGGATCGCGAGCAAAGCGAGTCCGTAGTGGAGGATCCAAAGGCAGGCGGCGGGTTGTTCCGCGCCGCTGCGGACGAAGAGTAGCCCGAGAAAGCCACCTGCGATGAGGGAAGGCAGCGCGCCGCGGATGGCCACGCGCAGTCCGGTGCTCCAGAATGGTTTTTGATGGACGGCACGCATCCGAAGGATTTGAAACACATTGAAGGCTAAAACCAAACCCAGTCCACCCAGCCACCAACTTGCCCAGGGCCAGCCGCGATGTTTCTCGGATGCCCATGCAACGGACATCGCCACGGCCCCACCGATCAGGGCAGTTTCGCCGGAAAGGGCCCGGAAAATCGTGGCTCGCTCCATCACGGACCTGATCATCCGCAACTGCTCCACCGCTTCATCGCGTGTCGTCATGCGCTTGCTTTGCCATGCAAAGCGGCGGAATGACAAGCGGGAAGAGGCACCCCGGAGAGAATTTGAAACTTTCCCCTTTTTCGGATTGCCATGGGCGCGCCGGGGTACTAGCTTCCGCTCCCCGCGATCTTCAAACCACCTCACGCGATGTCCAAGCACAACAGTCTCAAATCCAGCGCCACCGTCGGCGGCAAGCGTTCCGTCCTCAAGCGTTTCGAACGCGTTAAGCTCCTCAAGGCCCGTGGCGAATGGAAGGCCGGCCGCTCCCCCGTGGGCTTGCCGAAGACCAAACAAGAGGGTTGATCCCTTGTTCGGTTGTTCCTTCTCCATGCGCGGAGCCCCACGGGTTTCGCGCCTTTTGCATTTCCACCCATCGCCATGAAAGACGGCACCCGCCTCAACAAATACCTCGCCTCCTGCGGCGTGGGCTCGCGCCGCAATTGCGATGAACTCATCCAAGCCGGCCGCGTGGAAGTGAATGGCAGCCCCTGCATCAACATGGGCACCCGCATCAATCCGGGCGACCACGTCCGCGTCGATGGCAAGCGCGTGGCTCCCAAGGACGCCCTCATCGTCGCCTTCCACAAGCCCCGCGGCTACGTTTGCACCCGCGAGGACGAACTGGGCCGGGACACGATTTACACGCTGCTTCCCGAATCGATGCGCGCGCTCCACCACGTCGGCCGCCTCGACCGCGATTCGGAAGGTTTGCTGATCCTCACCAACGATGGCGACCTGTCCCAGCAGTTGATGCATCCGTCGAAATCGGTGGAAAAGGAATACCTCGTCACTTCCAATCAGGCCTTCGAAAACCAGCACCTCGACCAGTTTCTGGAAGGCGTCTACACCCCGGAAGGCAAGCTCAAGGCCAAGTCCATCGAGCGCCTCTCGCCGCGCCGTTTGAGCATCGTGCTCGACCACGGAGCCAAGCGCCAGATCCGCGTGATGTTCGAAACGCTTGGCTATCAGGTGACGAAATTGTTGCGCGTGCGGGTCGGCGGTCTCTGGCTCGGCGATCTAGAACCAGGCCGCTTCGCGATCCTCAACCGCAAGGAAATCGCCATGCTCCTGGGCACCGCAGATGAGAAGCCCGCGAAGCCTGCACCGGCTCCGCGAAAAAAAAGAACGGACTAACCGGTTTTGGCGGCTTGCCGTCCTCATGAGAGCTTCCTAGGTTGTCCGAGTCATTCACGAAGTTCCTTCAATCGACAAAAGCCGTTTTCCAAACCCATGAGCTCCAAATCCAAGCAGGCCGATACCAGCCACGATCACGATACCGTCCACAAGCCCTCCAAGGAATTTGCCGCCAAGGCCCGCATTCCGTCGATGGCGGCCTACAAGAAGCTCTACAAAGAATCGATCGAAAAACCCGAGAAGTTCTGGGGAAACGAAGCGAAGGAACTGGTCTGGCAGAAAAAGTGGACCAAGGTGCTCGATTGGAAACCACCCTTCGCCAAGTGGTTCGATGGCGGGAAGCTCAATGTTTGTGAAAACTGCGTGGACCGCCACGCCGCTGGCCCCCGCCGCAACAAAGCGGCGATCATCTGGGAAGGCGAGCCGGGCGACAAACGCACGCTCACTTATGGCCAGCTCCACCGCGAAGTATGCCGTTTCGCCAATGTCTTGGAGAAAAAAGGCGTCAAAAGCGGCGACCGGGTCCTGATTTACATGCCGATGATCCCGGAGGCGGCGATTGCCATGCTCGCCTGCGCCCGCATCGGAGCCGTGCACAATGTGGTGTTTGGCGGATTTGCTTCGGAAGCCATCGTAGATCGTCTCGAAGATTCGGGTGCCACCACCATCATCACTGCGGACGGCGGATGGCGTCGCGGCAAAGTCGTTGCGCTCAAGCCGGTGGTCGATGAAGCACTCGCCAAGTATCAAAAAGTCAAACGCGTGATCGTAGTCAACCGCTGCGGCAACGAGGTGGCCATGGACGCCAAGCGTGATAGCTGGTGGCATGAGGAAGTTTCCAAAGTCACCGCGAAACACGAAGCCAAGGCCTTCGATTCCGAGCATCCGCTCTTCGTGCTCTACACCTCCGGTTCCACCGGCAAGCCCAAGGGCATTCTCCACACTTCCGGCGGTTATCTCACCGGCACTTATGCCACCTGCAAATACATCTTCGATATGCGCGAAGAGGATGTTTACTGGTGCACGGCGGATGTCGGCTGGATCACCGGACACTCCTACATTGTTTACGGACCACTCGCAAACGGCGTCACCCAGGTGATGTATGAGGGCGCTCCGAATCATCCGGACTTCGGCCGATTCTGGAAAATGATCGAGGAATACGGCGTCACCATTTTCTACACCGCCCCCACCGCCATCCGCGCCTTCATCAAGGCGGGTGATCATTTCCCGGCAGCGGCGGATCTTTCCTCGCTGCGTCTGCTTGGCTCGGTGGGAGAGCCCATCAATCCGGAAGCATGGAATTGGTATCACAAACACATCGGCGGTGGCAGATGCCCGATCGTCGATACCTGGTGGCAAACCGAGACCGGAGCCATCCTGATTTCCCCGCTGCCCGGAGCCACGCCCTGCAAGGCGGGCACGGCGACCATGCCCTTCTTCGGAATCGATGCCGCCATCCTCGATGACGCCGGCAACGAGTGCAAAGCCAACCAGGACGGCCGCCTCGTGATCCGCAAGCCATGGCCTTCGATGATCCGCACCATCTACGGTGACAAGGAACGCTACAAGAAAACCTATTGGTCCGACTATCCGGGGCTGTACACCGCAGGTGATGGTGCCCGCCGCGACAAGGATGGCAATTTCTGGATCATCGGCCG
>JBBARN010000178.1:0-9326 GCA_040399845.1 Luteolibacter sp.
TCCACATATAGACGTAAATTTCTGACGTTTCAAAATCCGACAGGCTGCTAGCT
The DNA here is from genome assembly GCA_040399845.1 of Luteolibacter sp. Classification (GTDB taxonomy): domain Bacteria; phylum Verrucomicrobiota; class Verrucomicrobiia; order Verrucomicrobiales; family Akkermansiaceae; genus Luteolibacter. The sequence continues at coordinate 54 of JBBARN010000178.1, forward strand.
TCCATATGAACATGCTGCCCAAGGATGCATGAACGAGGATCTTCCCGTCAAGAAAACAGCTTCCTATCCAACGATCGGTATTGGATCGCCTCTAACACATCCGTCGGTCGGCTGTTCACGGCTCCGGCGAGGTCGGCGAGGGGGCGGACGGAGAAGTTGATCACTGGTGTGACAAGTTTATTCAGCATCCGCCCAGCGAATGACTTGGATCACAAGTGGAATCTAACGGATATCGAGGCGACGATCTACTATCATATGCGGTAGCAAATCGAGATCTAGCGAGATGGTTGGACCCCGTAATCCTGGCCAAGTGAACGACCGAAAAATATTGATTCCGTGTCTCAAGGGTTGTGGTGAAAATCGCGATGGCGGAAACCGGTGACTCACGGGTTCAAGGTGTGACGCTGATGCGGAAAAATGAATTGGGGAGTGCTCCAAGGTCGTAGCTCAAGTCGAGACCATTTCCACTTCGGGCGGTTCCCGGGACGTTTTCCCATGAGCTGAGGTCGTTAGAAGTTTGGAGGACGTAGGACCGACCACTGACGGTAGAGCAGACCGCATGGATGATTCCATTGGCGGCGGTGAAGTTGATGATGCGGAAGATGCTGGCCGCGTCCTCGATGTCGGTGCCGGCAGTCCATTCGTTGGCGTTGGTGGCGCCGTCGCCATCAAGATCACAGGTCGCGGCGCGTTGTTCCGGGTTGAGGGATTCCGGGAGGGTTTCCACGGCCCAGGCTTCGTAGTTTTGCAGGAGATTGCCTGATTCGTAGGCACCGATGTCCGCAGTGTTGACGATGGGAAATCCGCGCTGGTCCGAGGTGGCTGTGCTGCCGATCGATGCATCGCGTGCGGGACTGGTTGAGAGCAATGCCAGGGTTCTTGTGGGGCCGCCGTAGTTGGCAAGTGGGGCGAGGTGGGGAATGTCATTGATGGCGGAAGGACCGCTGTCGGTTCCGATTAGCGGGCTGCCTTCGTTGGCGAAGATTCCGATGAGGTTCGCGCCCTGCCGTTGGAATTGTCCGCCGTCATTGACCACATCTCCGCTGCCATTTTCAGAAACGATGCTGTTGAAGAGTGCCGTGGTTTGGTGGGAGACATGGATGCCATCGGATGTAGTGTTATCGGAAATGTTTCCTGATGCCGTGCAGTGTTTGATTTCCATGGCAGTGGGGGCTTCGGCAGAATGGATGCCACCGCCTTTCCCTGTGGCGCGATTGCCGGATAGCGTGCAGTGGGACAAGGTGCAATTCCCCTGGTCGTTGTTGATGCCTCCGCCGTTGGAGGCGGCTGAATTGCCGGACAGATTGCAGCGTGTGAGAGTGATGGACCCGCCCAGGTTGGATAGGGCACCACCGCGGAATCCGTGGCTTGTGACGAACGAGCAATCCTCCATCGCGATGGTTCCCGCCTGATTGCACACTGCCCCGCCGGTTCCTTGTGGTTCCGATGCGGGACCATTTCCCCGGGAGAATGAGAGTCTCCGCAGCGTGAGATTGGTGGATGGCGCGATGTGTAAAATACGGGTGAGGTTTTCTCCGGATAGAGTCACGCCTCGCGGAAGGGCGGAGCCGTCGATCGTGATTCCATCGGTGTCGTTGACCGAAATCTCGCTGGATAGATTGATGGCCGCTGCCGCCCGAATGTTCGCGGCAATGTGGAAAAAGACGTTCTGATCGCCGGTCCATTCCATGGTTTCGACGCCGTCTCCCGGTTTGACGGAGGTGGCGTAGCTTTCCGAGCCGTCCTCAAATCCGAGTCCGTGAGCTGCGTGAAGCCGGGTCTGTCCTTCACCCGCGATGAATTTGGCGACGGGCAGATCGACCCATTTGAATCCATCCATCAGGTTTAACACGAGATCGCCCGGCCTGCTGGAGACCGTGACAGCAGTGGTTAACGCCACGGTGTTTGGGTCGGCCACTGGCGAATCCATGGGCAGGCTCTGATCGACGTTAGCGAAGTTCACTGCGAAAGTCGTTTGCACGCGGCTGTCGTTTCCGGCTCGGGTGACGACGATGTCTCCGGTAATCGGAGTGGCAGACGAACCCATGGCACGCGTCCAGAATGAAACCACGACGTAGCCGTCCGTCCTTTCGATGACCTGGGTGAGCGGCAGGCCTCCGAAGGTGACGCCGGTGATGTCGGTATCGGCGGCGTGGCACGCCGCCACAACTAGAGCGCGGTTGTTTCCTGCGGGGACGGAGTGGTTTTCCAGCGTGTTGTCATCGATGTCGCATGAGGTGCCTAGGGCACCGATGCGGGTGAGCGGGAGGAATGAGGCCGGATTGAAAACAACGGTGTCGGTTCCGGGAGATGCGGCGGCATCCATCACGGCCTGGCGCAGCGAACCCGGGCCAGAGTCCGATGTGTTGTGGACGGTGTGCGTCGCCGCATGGGTGAGCGTAACAAGGACGGCAAAGATCAGGGAAACATGGAATTGCATGGGGGGAGGAAGCGTTGGCTGTTTTTCGGTTTCATCGTGAGTCAAGGTGCGATATGAGGAAATGGCGAGAGGGAAAATCCATTATCATGAGTCGCGGCATGCAGGCCTTGCCATCCGGGGGCGGTTGTGAATGATGAAATGGTAGCTGATTGGTGACCATTATCGATCCGCTGCACTTTTTGGGCCATGAATTTCCCCTCAACGAATTGGAAGCAACTGGGTGAAGCCACTTTGAATGGCGACAGCCGAGGCCGGCGGGCATTGGAAGCGATGTGTGAGGCCTACCGGGCTCCGGTGATCGGATTTCTGAGGATGCGCGGCTATGGCGCGGACCTTGCCGAGGATCTCGCGCAGCAGCTATATCTCGAACTGCTGGAGAAACAATCATGGCGCCGCGCTGATAGGGCGAAGGGGCGTTTTCGCACGTTTTTGTTAGGGATACTGATGAACGTGCTCAGTAGCGAGCGACAACGGGCGGGAGCGGAGAAGCGTGGATCAGGGGTGGCCCCGCTCAGTCTGGATGAGCTGGAATCCAGCGGGCATGAGGTGTCTGCGGGAGAGGAAAACTGGCAGTTTGACCGACAGTGGGCACTCGGATTGGTGGCGGGGGCCTTGTCCGGCACCGAGGCCAGCATCAGGGATGCCGGCAGGGATCGCGAATGGCCTGTTCTGGTCCGTTTCCTGCCGGGTTCCGGCGCGCCGCCCACTTATGAGGAAGCGATGGCGGAGCTGGAAATGACACTTCCCGCCGTGAAATCCGCCGTGAACCGCGTTCGCCAGAAATTTCGTGAGGAACTGCGTCGCGCGGTGTCCGCCACGGTGAGCGCCCCACACGAAATCGATGAGGAACTCGCCTACCTGCGGGACGTTCTAACCAAAGTGATTTAGGGAAACTTTTGCGGCAGGATTCCCGAGATACCATCGAGTCATGTCTTCCGTTGAATCCATATGTGCCGCTTGCCATTCCCAACTCGGGGAGGACGGCATGGATGGGCGGTGTCCGGTCTGCCTGATCGCTTCGGCACTCGATGGGGGCTACTCCGATCATCTGGGAGAGATTGCCGGACACGAATTGGTGGAGGAAATCGCCCGCGGTGGCATGGGGGTGGTTTACCGTGCCCGGCAACAGGACCCGGAGCGGGAAGTGGCATTGAAATCGATCCTCGGCGGATGGCTTTCCGCACCGGATGCCAGGGAGCGTTTCAGACTGGAAGTCAAGGCGATGGCAAGCTTGGAGCATCCCGCGATCCTGCCTGTCTATCAGGTCGGGGACGAGGATGGCGTCCCTTATTTCACGATGAAATTGGCTGAGGGCGGGACCTTGTCGGAACGCCACGCGGGATATGCCGGGAAATGGCGGGAGATCGCCACTCTGCTGCTTGCCGTGGCGGAGGCGGTCCGGTTCGCGCATGAGCACGGCGTTCTGCATCGCGATTTGAAACCGGGAAATATTCTCTTTGATTCGGCCGACCGGGTCTTTGTCAGTGATTTCGGCATGGCCAAACTAACAGATTCCATCAGCGATCTCACCTTGAGTGCGGCAATGATGGGGACGCCGCACTATCTTGCACCCGAAATCGCCGCGCAAAGCACGACCGCGACGATCAGCAGCGATGTGTGGAGCCTGGGAGTGGTGTTGTATGAACTGCTGGCACAGGTCCGGCCATTTAACTCTGCATCCGTTCCGTCGTTGTTGCGGGAAATCGTAGAGCGCGATCCGCCGCCGCTTGCCAAGTCCGTGCCGACAGATCTGGCGGTGATTGCGATGAAGGCACTGGCCAAGGATCCCGCGCGGCGTTACTCCAATGCGGGGGATCTGGCCGAGGATCTGCGCAGTTGGCTAGAAGGGAGACCGATCAAGGCCCGCCCGGTTTCTTCGTTGGAGAAAATGCAGCTTTGGGTGCGGCGCAATCCGGCGGTGGCGCTGGCGATTGCAGTGGCAATGGGCACCTTGGTTGTAGCGGGTGCCCTGCTTTGGAAATCAAACCGCGAACTGCGTCATTCCCTTGCCGGAAGCCTCGTCGCCCAGGCGGCGCTGGCCCGCACGCAAGCTCAAGCGCGCACGCGATCCGAGGTTGTGCAACTGCTTCAGGAAGCGATCAGGATGGAGCCGGGTCCATCGCTCGATCAGCTTGCGGTATGGCGGAGCGAGGCGGTTGCGGCGCTGGCTCTCCCGGCAATCAACGAAGCAGGTCGGCTGCCGGTCTTTCTTGAGAAAAACTCAGGACAGGAGTCATTTTCAGCAGACTTTTCCCGCTTCGCCGCCGCGCAGACGGGTGGATGTTTTGGCGTGTTCAAGTGGGCGGGAGGCTCGCCGGTGCGGTCGTTCTTGCCTCCTCCCGGGGACGAATCCGAGTGGCGGGACTTCTCCGCAGGGCAATTCCGTCTGTCTCCAAATGGCAAAACAGTCGCCGCAGGTTTTGTCTATCCGAGTCGTGGAGAATCGCTCGTCCGGGTGTATGACGTGGAGAGCGGGAACTTGCTTCGAGAGATACCCGGCAGCGGGAATGAGTTGATTTGGCCTGTCTGGAGCGGCTCTGCAAACGGAGGATATTACTTCGGAAAACCCGGAGAAGGGGTGGCGTTCGTCGCTCGCGATGGGACAAGCCGTCCGGTTTCCCCTCCAGGAGTCTCCTATCAGATCAGCGGGTCGGAGCTTTGTTTGAGGAATGATGGCCGGGCATTGGCCGCTCTAACAGCCAACCCGGCTGGAGTGGCTGTCTGGGATCTATCACCGGATGGAGCGGGTGCAGTGCAACGATGGTTTCTGCCGATGCCTGCGCCGCCCACCGCCATCGCGTGGTCGCCGGATGGCAGCCTGCTGGCACTGGGTGAGTCCGATTTGCGCAGCGAATCCGATCCCGAGTCCGAGTCACTTGCGGGCTGCAAGCTCCTGATCGTGGGCGCGGAAAGCGGAGAAATTCTAAAGAAACTGCCCGGCCACACCGGCATCATCGTTGGCATCGCATTCTCCGGTGATTCGGTTCTCTCACTCGGGCATGACGAGCGCCTCATCTGGCAGAGCTTGGGCGCGGGATTTCGCTTGGCAATGCCAGCTCAGGACCGGTTTTTGCAGGTTTCGCCCGACGGGAAGCGGCTGGCATGTTCGCCGGTCAAGGGCATGCTTGCCACTGCTGATCTCACTCATCCGGTGAGTGGCAGGCTGTGGCCGAATTCGGGGGGCGATCGCTTTGGTTCGTGTCTGGACTCGACTGCGGATGGCCGGACATTGGTGGTGAGCGGATGGCGGGGTTTGCAGCTTTGGGAGGGGGGCACCGGTTCCTTGCGCCAGGATTTGCCGTGGCCTGCGGGATTCGAATCCGAGTGGCCGTGGTTCCAGGTCGAGCCCGATGGTGGAAGCATCATCGTTTCCCAAGGGCAGCATCCCGCCGTTTTTCGTTGCCTGTGGCAGTTTCCGCTGACGTCTGACGGACGATTTGCCACACCGCGCGCCCTCACCAGCACCGATCCATGGGATCGGATTCACAGTTTCTCCGAAAATGGAAAAGGCTGGATCGTCGGGGGAATGGGACCGGGAGCGGAAACAGAAGGAACGCAGGACTTGGCGATTTGGCCTGATGGAGATCCTGCGAAGAGCCGGATTCTGTTGCGCAATGTGGTAGCGGCTGGTCTGCATGTTTGCAGCCCGGACGGAAGCTTCGGCATCAGCGCCAGCCAGCACCAGCCGGACGCTCATATCTGGGATTTAAGCACAGGAAAAAAAGTCCGCTCTCTGGGCTACACGGTGCCGGTGACTTGCATCTATGCGCCCGACCGCCGCACCGTAGCCGTCATTTCACCGGATGAATCGGCGCTCTGGGACACCGCCACCTGGCGGAAACGCGCGACTTGGGTGACTCCGCCTGGTGGTGAGGGATTTACACCTCATTTCAGTCCCGACGGAAAACTCATCGGCCAATTCGACCGCGACGGCCATGTCGCGATCCATACCGCCAGCGACGGCGCACATTTTCTAACTCTAACCCTGCCGCCGAGCTTGTCGCCGAGGGAATTCACCTGGCTCGGACCAGACCGCCTCGTCGTCATGGGCCGCACAGGTGAATTGTTTGAGTGGAATCTCGCCACTCTGGGAGCTGCAGTGAAAGCAAACGGGCTGTTTTGGTAGGGGAAACGACGCACCGGAATTTTTTTGGAGATTCCAGGAAACCTTTCACACGGGAATCCCGAGAAGAGGGTGACGCCCAAGTTTTCAATGCGGTCGCGCATTGAGGACAGTGGCCAAACGATCAATCCCCTCGGATGAAGATTCCCCCGCACTGTAGTCTGTTAGTTGCATCATTTCTGATCGCTCCGTTTAATGAACTCGGCGCGGCATCGATTCTGACCAACGGAGATTTTTCCGGTTCATTGGCTTCTTGGACGACTTCGGGCATGGTATTCAATACTGGCAATTCGGCGGTGTTCTCCGATTCCGTTTCGCCTGCGGTCACGGTTTTTCAATCCGGATCCTTTCCTGGTAGTCTTGTCGGACTCGAATTGTCGTTTGATTTCTTCAACGGTCTTTCCCCTTCAGTGCCACCAGGCTTTGTGCCAGACGGTTTCTTCGCGACACTCTATCTGGGAGCTTCGCCGTTCGGACCCACACTGGCGGGAGGAATCTTCGATCAGGCTCTTGGCTTGTTTGATTTGGATTCCAGCGGCCCCTTCAATCCGGCCCCCGACGCGTCTTTCAGCGCCAGCCCGAAAGGCGCGGGCTGGACACGTTTCACGCTCAGTCAGGCTTCTTCACCGGCCTTCACCAGCCCTGGTTTCGCCACGGTCGCCTTCGAGTTTTATAATCTCAACGGCACAGGTTCCGACAGCGTGGTGGCCATCGACAATGTGTCACTAGTCACCGTCGTCCCTGAACCATGTCCGTCTGTTTTGTTAGGTTTTTCCCTCGCATTGCCGCTCGTTCGCCGCCGTCGCTAGTTCTTTTTTCTGCATTCTTATGACACTCCCATCATATCTAACCGTTCGCATCGCCGTCCTTCTGCTGGCATTCGCAGGGCAGGTATTTGCTGATAATCCTCCTTTTCTAACAACCGGGGTTGAAATCGGTTCTAGCAACGAACGGACCGCGCTCAACCGTACGACAAGAAACCTCTCGTCCACGGTCGATGTGAAAATCAAAAACACCAGCGACCGCCTGCTGGAAGCCCCGTTGCACGCGGTGATCAGCTTCACACCGCAGAATGGTGGAAATCTCGCGGGTCTAACGATGCCGAACACGCCGGGCGGCATCGGCGTGGCTCCCTATCAGACCTTCTACAAAGACCTCTCGGCGAACATCGGCAACGGACTGGCCGCAGGTGCGGAAACCACCTTCAGTTTCACCTTTGAGCGCCCTGCCGCCTCGACTGTCACCTACGCGGTGTCGATCCGGGGAATTCGAAACTCCGATCCTGAAGCTTCCATCGGCGGGCCATACTCCGGGCAACAGGGCGCGCCGCTTTCATTCAATGCAGGCGCATCGTCGGACCCCGATGGAGACGCGCTGACATTCACCTGGGACTTTGGCGATGGCGGCACGGCCGGCGGTGCCGCTCCCGAGCACACCTACACATCATCTGGAATTTACACCGTCACCCTGACAGTAACCGATGCACGTGGCGCGGCCGTTTCCAAAGAAACACAGGTCCCCATCTCGCCGCCGGGCATCTTCGCCCTCGCCCGCACCCGGACGCTGGATGGAAACGGTCATCCCTTGGGCGATGTCACCATCAACCAGTCGGGTCCGGATGGTTCTCACCCCATCGTGAGCGACAGCATTTCAGGATTTGCCTCCTTGGGTGGTGCGCCGGGAGAACATACATGGAGCTTTGAGCGCAGTGGCTACCTGACTTCGTTTCGCAAAAGCACTTTGGAGCAAGGCCAGGTCAAAGTGGTGCCCTTCCCGTGGCTAACCGCTCTGAATACGAACCGCACGACGCTCTCTCTCCTTACCACCACCCCCGTCACATCGCCCACAGGGCGCGTCACGCTGACGATGCCCACCGGGGCTTTCGAACAGGTCCAGTCCGTCGCCATCACCGAGCTGCACGGCCAGTCGTTGCCACTTCCGCTGCCGTTTGGCTGGAGTCCGCTGGCGGCCTTTCATCTCGACATGTCGGGTGACTCGGCGGTGGACATCCCAGCCAGTTTGAAATTGTCAGAAACCCTCACGCCCGCACGAACGGCCGTGTTGGCAAGGATGGACGAAGCCGCCTCAACTTGGAACACCGAGTCAATCATCACCGGCACATCCAGCGATATCCTCGCTGCCGTGCTGCGCAAACCCGGCAGCTATGCCGTGGTGATCGCCGATACCCTGCCAGCGGGAAATCCCACCACCGCCCAGTCAGGCCAGCCACTCCCGGCAGGAACCGAACCCACCATCGCCGCCGAAGTCACCGCCATCGGCCAAGTGAATCCAGCCACTGCGGTCGCCAGTCTTGATCCCGCCAAAGTCACCGCCCAAGCCACGGTCGATTTCACCAACCACACCCAGCCTCTTGCCAGCGGCGCGTGGTTCCTCGCTGATGTCGGGGAAACCTACGACCTGCGGGACGGCCAGCTCCTCAAGACCCCCGACTACGACGCCACGTTTTACGCCTACCAAAGTCCCGGCGATTCCCTCGCACCGACCGCCACCGCGAACTTCCCGCTGCTGCCCCGTCTGCTCTACGGCCCGGACCAGTTGACCGAAGCCCACATCAAGGTCGATGTCCTCTCACTGAACCGGTTCAGCGGCGGAATCATCACCCCGGACGGCGGCAAGCTATCAATCCCCGGCATCCAGGTGACCGTGCCCGCTGGTGCGGTCAGCGCTCCCACCGCAGCCGAAATCCGTC
>JBBARN010000179.1:0-9210 GCA_040399845.1 Luteolibacter sp.
GAGCGAGAGGGTGGGATTGTTGATTGTTGAAGGATGGAGGATGGAGGATGGAGGAAGGCTCTTCTAACTACTATCCGCGATCTATCATCTATGATCCCGAAATGATTAGCCTCCGGCGGGAGAAGGGAGAGTGCGGCGGTCATCCGGCGTCGCCTATGGGCTATGCCGGGACAGGTAGACACTCCGCTACAGGGGTTGTGGATGGGACGAGACGTCCCATCCCCTTAATTGGGTATGCTGCCGCCCTTGGTTGTGCGGGTTCTGCCATCAAATGCTTTCCTTTAACTCGCGGGCGAGTTTTTCCAGCCGTTCTTTGGATCCTGGCGGTGGGCTAGCGGGGTCGAAGCGGAGTTGTTGATGCAAGGCGATGGCTTCCTCCAGCCCTTGCGGGTCCTTGAGGCTGTTGCGGAGGTTTCCTAGCCACGCGGCGAAGGGTTGGCCCGGCGGGCGGGGGCCGAGGCGTTTCCGCGCGAGCTGTTCCAATCCATGCAGAGGAGTGCGGATCACGGGGCCTTCGTAAGCGCCAGCCTGGACTTTCGCGGCGAGGTGGCGCTTGGATCGCCAGAGGCGCTTGATCACGAAGACGCCCAATCCGAGGCCGATGCCAAGCATGGTGAGGGTGACGGCGAGGCGGTTGTTGGGGCGATTGCGCCAGATGAAAAAATCCTCGCGCAGCCGCTTGAGCCCATCGTTGAAGCGTTGCAGCCACGGAGTCTTGATCGACGTCACGTTCATCCAATCCGCCGGTGTGGGGTCGAAGTCGATCCAATGGCTGGCGGATTCATCCCAGACCCGGCACCACGCGTGGCCGTGGGTGCCGCGGACGATCCACTCGCCGTGTTTCGGGTCCCGCTCCATCACCGCATAGCCGGTGGAATACCTGGCAGGCACACCCGCGTCGCGCAGCATGAGCGTGGCGGCGGTGGCGAAATACTCGCAATGCCCGGCGCGCACGTCGTTGAGGAACTTGGCAAGGATGGTGGGGTCCTTGATGCGATCGAGCCGCTCATCGATCGTTGGATGCTGGATGGTGAGCTGCAAGGTGTAGCGGAAATCCTGATAGAACCATGCGCGGATGGCTCCGAGCTTGCCGGCGAGGTCCGGGATTTCCTTCAAGCGGAGTTTTCTCACAGCCTGGCTGATGGCTCCATCGTCGCCGCCTTCCGCAAGCGGGATCTTGAGGTCTTCGTTGGGCAGTGGTGGTGATTCCGGAAAAGTGCCGCCCTGCCAATAGACCGTGCCGTCGATGACCGATTGTTTCGGGAACACACGCACGGTGCCGAAGCTGTTGCACTGGATACCGTCGAGGTCGAAGTCGCTCACCCCTGCGGCGTCTCCCGGCAGGGGCAGCGGGGTTTCCTCGGCCGCACCACCACGCAGCGAATACCATGGGAGGCTGGGGATGTTTTCCGCGCGTTCCACGTCTTGGAGCAGGAAGCAGGCTTTTTCGCCAAAGGTCCGGGTATCGAGGTCCTTGAAATCGCTGCTGGCCACCCGCTGGTTTTGCCAATTGGTGCCGAGGAAGGTATTGAATGTGGCGGTGCGCAGCAGGCGGGGCGGGGGAGTCTTGTCGCGGGGTTGGAGCCGCCAGACGATATCGGGCGAGAGCTGCACCGTGCCGCGCGTGCCGATCATGGTGGAGACGAAGTTGGCATCGAAGCGGGTGCGGTAGGCACCCGCCGCACGGCCGATCCATTCCTCTGCGCGTTCCAGGCCGAGCTGCCCGAGCAAGGCCATGAAGCCAGCCACGATGCACACCGGGATGAGAGCCAGCGCCCGGCCCCGTGTGGATGCGAGCAGGATCCAACCGGTGAGGAGGACAAGACCCGGCAGGAAAGCCCATGATTCCGCTTTCCTGCCCACGCTTGCGGAAACCATCGTCACGGCGAACAGCACGTTGCCGAAATTGAACTCCGTGATTTCCTCGGTGAGCCCCAGCCGATGGTTGCGCTCGCGGCGGTGACGCGCCAGGAAGGAAAAAATCCCCAGGGGCAGCGAATCCCGCATGCCGTAGGCTTGCACGAACTGCATGGGCAGCAACAGAGGCGGCAACCACGACAACAAGCCGGGCAGGGCGGTGTAGCGGCTGCCATCGAGCCAAATCAGCGCGGCGGCCAAGGCGATGCCGATGAAGGTGAGCTGCCAGGCCCGGGCGCAGGCGTCGTCATCGAAATCCCAGCGAATCCGCGTCCAATGCCGCGCCTCCACGACGATGGCGAGGATGAGCCCGATCATGGGTCTCCCGGCCATCGCTCCCCAAAACAGGAGCGAGGTTCCTAACAAAAGCCGGGGTGGTGGTTCGCTGCGGTCGATGACGGGAAAGTGGGTGATGGTTGAAAAATGGAGGGCGTCCCGATCAGCGGGCGGCGGAGAGTCGGGGCGGGAGGCGTTTGAGGTCGCGCGCGACATGGCCGGATTCCAGCCAGTGGCCCTGACAATCCGCTGGCGGCGGGCCATCGCCGACGATGATCGGGGCGCAGACGACTCCGTTGTGGCGGAGGTATTCGATGAATTGGCAGCGTTGTTCGTCCCAGCCGTTGAGAATCACGAGGCAGGATGTGAGGTCATCGCGATGCCGCAGCACCAGTTCGGAGAGGTTTTTGAAATCTCCGCTGCGTTCGGGAGTCACCCCGGCGAGCACCTCCAGAAGTTTTTCCGCCCGCTCCACGCCCCGGCCTGCGGTGACGATGTGCGCTTCGTTTTTCACGAACATCAAATCGAGCAGGGACTCGCTGGTGTCAATCGATGAGGCAAACGACGCTGCCACGGAGACCGCTTCCTCGAATTTCATGTCGCTGCTATCCGTGCACAGCGTGTCGAGGATCAAACCATAGCGCGGGTAAAACGTGTCTTCGAGCTCCTTGATGATCGGCCTGCCGGTGCGCGCCCAGCTTTTCCAGTGGATGTGACGCAGCGGATCGCCGGGGCGGTAATCGCGCAATCCCACGAATTCGCCGGAGTTTCCAATCGCATTGGTATTCGAGTCGCCGGCGATCTTGAACGCCGCGCCCCCGGGCAGCTCGATGGCCGGGATCGGATAGCGCCGGGGCAGGATGGTCATGGTGGCGGCCGGGGCGTTTACCTTGGAGCACTTTTGAAACAGGCCGAAAGGATCTGGCAGTTGCACCCGCAGATCGTGGAGGCGGATCACACCGCGCCGCAGCGGGGTGAGCTCCATGAACACCCGCGTTTCGCGTCCCGGTTTCACGCGGATTTCATCGCGCGAGACGCTGTCCTCGAACAAGCGGTTCTTCAGCAAGAGCCATTGCCAGCGAAAGTAGGCGAACGCGCGGTCGAAGCGATTGCGCTCTTCCTCGCCCGGTTCCCGCAGCAACATGAAGGCGAGCGGATCCGGCCGCGGATCCGGCGGGGACTCGGTGAGCCATGCCCGCGCGATGCTCCTGCGGCCTGTGTTGCGCACCCGCAGCTCGTAGCGCACCGGCTCGCCGGCGGTGGCGTAGCGTGGCATCTCGCGCTTGGCCTCCAGCCGCGCCCGCCGCAGCATGGCCATCGGCAGCCCGATGACCATCATGGCCAGGGAGAGAGAGAACAGTTGATAAATCGATCCCCGCTCGTGGCCAATCCCGAGGCAGGTGGCGAGCACGAAGACCAGCCCGATCGCCACCCCGGCCGGGCGAATCCGCCGCGCCATGAAGTGGTGCATGCCGGAGCTGCGGAAATACGTGCGGTAGAGCCATGCATCGAATCGCTCCCGCCGGGATGGAGGCCCGATTTCTTGCGGCATGGCAGGGCTCTTGGGCATGGCGCGGGATTACACGGGGACCGGTGTTTTTTCGATGAGTTCCAACACGATCTGCCGCGCGGTGGAGCCCGAATACTTCGCTTCGGGGGCGAGCACCAGGCGATGCGCGATCACGTCCACGGCCACCGATTGGATCAACTCCGGTGAAACAAAATCCCGCCCCTCGAAGATGGCCATCGCTTGGGAAACCTTCATCAGCGCCAGCGAGGCGCGCGGGCTGGCGGCGAGTTGGACCTTGGGGTGGGCACGGGTGCCTGCCACCAGGCGCACCACGTAGTGGCGCAATTCCTCGCTGAAGCGCACCGCCCGCGCCGCAGCCATCAGGGCGAGCACCTCATCGCGGGTGGCCACCGACTGCAGCATGTCCACCGGGTGCGTTTCCGCCTGGTCGGCAAGAATCGCCGCCTCTTCGTCCTGCGTCACGTATCCGAGGGCGCATTGCATCATGAAACGATCCATCTGTGCCTCCGGCAGGGGATAGGTGCCCCGGAATTCGACGGGGTTCTGCGTAGCGATCACGAAAAACAGGCCATCCAAATCATGCCGCTCCCCTTCAATGGTCGCCTGCCGTTCGCCCATCGCCTCCAACAACGCGCTCTGCGTCCTCGGCGAGGCCCGGTTGATTTCATCCGCCAGAAGAATGTCGGTGAAGACCGGCCCCGGGTGAAACCGAAACTCCTGCGTCCGCGGATCAAATACGGAAACCCCGAGAATGTCCGATGGCAGCAAGTCCGGCGTGAATTGCACCCGCTTGAAAACCGCCCCGCCCACGGATTTGGCAATCGCCTTGGCCAGTGTCGTCTTGCCGGTGCCCGGGTAGTCTTCCAGCAGCACGTGCCCGCCCGCCACCAGACAGGCAAGCACCCTCCTCACCACATCAGGCTGCCCGCGCACAACGGAACAGACGGCAGCTTCAAGGCGGGCGGCGGATTGGGAAATAGTCATGGGTTGCAAGGTGGATTTCAGCGGCTTTGGGATGATCCGTCGAGGTTTTCCCTGAGGATACCGTGGCGATTTCGTGGGATTGCGCAAGCTACCCGTTCAGATCGATTTCGCCAGCTCACGAATCAACTTCGGTCCCTGATAGATGAACGCGGTGTAAACCTGCACCAGCGTGGCTCCGGATCGCAGTTTTTCCCGCGCATCCTCCACCGATGAGATGCCACCCACGCCGATAATCGGGATTTTCCCGCCGAGATCCCCGGCGAACTGCCGCAGCACGTGGTTGCTTTTTTCAAACACCGGCCGTCCGGAAAGCCCGCCGGCCTCGCCCGCATACGGGTGGCCTGCCACCGCCTCGCGGTCGAGGGTCGTGTTGGTGGCGATCAAGCCATCCAGCCCCCCAGCGAGGAAGACCTTCGCGAGATCCTTGACCTGTGCGTCTTCCAGATCCGGAGCGACCTTGAACAAAAGGGGCACCTGCTTGCCATGCTCCGCAGCCAGCTTTTCCTGCTCGCGCTTGAGGGTCTCCAGCAAGCGGTCGCTCGCCTCCGCTCCCTGCAAATCCCTCAGCCCCGGAGTGTTCGGAGAGGATAAATTCACCGCAATGTATCCCGCCACCGGATAGGCCTTGCGCAGGCAGGCCACATAGTCGTCCGCCGCGTTCTCATTGGGAGTATCCTTGTTTTTCCCGATGTTGAAGCCCACCACGCCATCAAAGTGTTTGGACGACCTCACATTCTCCACTCCCACATCGATCCCCGGATTGTTGAAACCCATGCGGTTGATGACCGCCTCATGAGGCACCAGACGGAAAAGGCGCGGCTTGGGATTCCCGGCCTGCGGGCGCGGCGTGATCGTGCCGATCTCCACACAGCCGAAACCGAGCCGGCCGAGCGCATCGATGGTGTTGCCCTCTTTGTCGAGCCCAGCCGCCAGACCCACCCGGTTGGGAAATTTCAGCCCCATCACCTCAACCGGAGAAATCAACTCATCGCCCGGGGAAATCAGCCCCAGCAGCCCGGTTTTTTCCGCCGCCCTCAGGCCTGCCATGCTCACGTGATGCGCCGTTTCCGGGTCCATACGGAACAATCCGGCTCGAAATAGGGGATAGAGTTCGTCAAACACACACAGAAAATGATCCGGGCGGCGCTCTTTTGTCGAATCCGGTATTTGGGAAACGTGAAATCTCCATCATCACGCCTCGTTTTTTACTGCGTCAATTTGTCTCAATGATGGGCGTTCTGGTGATCCATGGGCCCTTTGTCACAGGTGGCAATCGAATTAATTGCTGATTATCAACGAGTTACGGGAAATTGGCGCGAGGCACAGTCTCTGCTCAGTGATGGAGGTGTTCTTCCAGACTTTGCAAAGTCCATCTTTTGTATTTACATGGAAGACACAATGGATTTATTTTAAGAAAAAATTACGAATAAAACGTCGCCAGCGGCGTTCTACTAATAACCCCAACACGATCATGTCATACGAATCAGAAGGCAGCCTGAAACTCTACCTCCGGGAGATTTCCAAAACCCCTCTTCTCACTGCCGAAGAGGAATTGGCACTTTCCGAGCGCATCAAGAACGGCGATCCGGAAGCGAGGTCCCACATGATCCGCGCCAACCTGCGACTGGTCGTGAAAATCGCCCAAGACTACTCCAATTACGGAATGCCCGTCACCGACCTCATCTCGGAAGGCAACATCGGCCTGATGAAGGCGGTGGAGCGCTTCGATCCTGAGAAAGGCGGCAAGCTTTCCACCTACGCCGCTTGGTGGATCAAACAGTCCATCAAACGCGCCCTGGCCAACCAGTCCAAGACCATCCGCCTGCCCGTCCACATGGTGGACAAGATCGCCAAAATGCGCCGCATCGCCGCGATGCTTACCGAGGTGATGGGCCGCGAACCGACCGACGAGGAATTGGCAGATGAAATCGGCGTGCCACGCCGCAAGCTTGCCCTGCTCCGTCAGGCTTCCCACCGCCCAACGTCGCTCGACGCGCCGATCAACGAAGGCGAGGCCACGGAATACGGCGAAGTCATCAGCGACGAGCGCGCGGTCAACCCGCTGGACATGCTCTCCGACAAGAACCTTCACGGCGAACTCGATGGCCTGCTTTCCGTTCTCGACGAACGCGAACGTCGCATCATCGACGAACGCTTCGGTCTCGGCGGCCGCAAGGCGCTGACCTTGGAGGAGGTCGGCCGCGAATTCGGGGTCACCCGCGAGCGCATCCGCCAGCTCCAGAACTCGGCGCTCACCAAGATGCGCCGCGCCCTCCGCAAAAAGGAAAAGCCTCTTCCCAAACCCGTCGGCGGAGCCCTCGCAGAAGCCTGATTTTCCCGGACGTTTCCATTGTGTAGCATATTCTAGTGTGCAACCGCAGCGGCATCCCCGCTGCGGTTGTTTTTTGCAGGCAGGCCTAACGCTCGAATCGTGAAAATCGATGGAAACCAGCAGCCCAATTCAAAAATTTGCAATTATCCGCTTGCAACGCATCCCCCATGCCCCTATTCGTCCCGCCCCGCCTGCCGGAGGATCAACGCGAGGATAGCTCAGTTGGTAGAGCAGTTGGCTTTTAACCAATTGGTCCTGGGTTCGAGTCCCAGTCCTCGTACTTCTTCTGGTAATCAATGACTTACGCCGATCTCGGCGCCCCAAAAGGGCGAAATGAGAACGAAAGTGAGAACAAAGGGGTAAAATTCCGCCGTCTGCGGAGCCCCTCGTGTCGCATAATGCGCATGTTGTTTTTACTGTGTCCGCGATTGGGCACATGGACTGTCAATAAACCTGGCTGGTGCCCGTTTGCCCAAGCCTTAGGCCCAATTCAGACTGAGCTGGAAAGACAGCCCAGCACGAAGCAAACTGTCGGAGGCCTCATGAAAACCTACGTCCTTGGAGACCATCACACGAATTATGACGACCTGTTGCGAGCCATGGTTCGCAACGGATGGAAGGATGCCCGAATCATTCACGTCGGTGACGGCGAAGAGGGGTATCCGGGGTCTTGGGACGAGGAGACGGCGGTGCGACTGGACAAAGGGTTCGCAGATCTTGGCATCGAATACCTGAGCATCCGCGGCAACCACTCCAACCCGCACGTGTTCGACGGGTCCATCATGTTGCCGAACTTCAAATTGCTACCAGACTACAGCCGGTTGGAGATCAACGGGGAATCTTGGTTGTTTGTGGGCGGGGCGGTCAGCATCAACCGCATCGAGCGGCAAGCCGGGAAAACCTGGTGGGTGGAGGAGGAAATGGTTCTGTGCGAGGATCTTGCACATCCGGCGGATGTTCTTGTCACCCACGCCGGCCCCTCATGGTTGTCGCCTCCCTCCAACCTGTTGGTCGAAGGGTTCATCCGCAGCGAAGAAGCCATCGGCTGCCACTCCTTGCGGAAGGAACTGGCGGATGAACAACTTCGCCATGACCGTTTATTTGAATTGGTGCGGCCCCGCCATTGGTATTACGGGCATTACCATCACCGGGCCGACCATCAGCATGAGGGATGTGTCATCAAACAACTCGGACTGGCGGATGTAGTGCTGCACGCAGCTGGCAAAATCAACGGCAAGGCGGATGAATGATTCTACGGTCCTCGGCGAATAGGTCGCATCATCACCGAGGGTGTCCGCAAACCGCCAATTCCGATTTCTACCTCAGACCCGGTCCCGGAGGTGGAGCATTCGTTCCGACCGACAGGGCGACACCAACCTGATGGCCCATTTCCCGGCCGTCCACATCTGAGGAAAGGGTTCACAAGAAAGAGGGAATCCCATCTAAGGAAATCGACATCGCAATCCTCGCAAATTCAGCAGGACAACAACTCATCACCCTTTTACATTCGGATCAATTCGACGGACGTCAGTCGGATCGTCATTGCTTGCTTGCTGACGCGGTAGCGTTCCGCCAGCGCGGCGATTGTATCGTTGTGCTCCGCATCCAGCGGTCCAAGCCCCGCCAAATCCGCCCGAAGAAATTCCTCTGGCATCAGAATCTCCGCGGCAAACCGGTTCGCCTCGATCTCATCTTCGTCGATTTTCTCTTCAATTCTTTGCCCTTCTGGCCTGGCAAAAGATCGATCAACATGCAGTCCGCTTTTTGCATGCAGAAGAAGATGCCCCAGTTCGTGAGCACAGATAAATCGCTGGCGAACAGCTAGATGGTTTGAATTGTAGCCAATGACGGGTTCCGAGCCAGGCGTGCGCAGCAGGAAACCGGTAATGTGGTCGTCCCCTGGGGCGCTTGTGAGCAAGACGCCCTGCTCCTTTACGAGGGCTTCGATGGCTACTGGCGGAGCAGTGATGCCCGCATCCACGAGCAGTTTGTTCGCTGTGTCCTTGATCAATTTCCAGCGGATCATTGTCTAAAATGAGGAATTACCCCCTCAGAAAGATTGTGGAGAGCCGCCCGAACAAACTCTGCGGCATCGCCAGCAGAACTTAGATCTGGCTCTCCTGAGTTGATGGGTTGCAAAGGGGCGATCAACTCGGCAGGCGGTAGCCCT
>JBBARN010000180.1:0-9013 GCA_040399845.1 Luteolibacter sp.
CCAGCGCGGACATCATCGGGCGGGTGACGCTGCATGAAAACACCAGCATCTGGTATAACGCGACCCTGCGCGGGGACATCAACGAAATCGTGATCGGTGCGAACTCCAACATCCAGGACAACGCCGTGGTGCATCTGGCAGATGATTATGGATGTTATGTGGGAGAATTTGTCACGGTCGGCCACTCGGCGATCCTGCATGCCTGCACGGTGAAGGATGAAGTGTTGGTGGGAATGGGTGCCATCATTCTCGATGGCGCGGTGATCGGCGAACGTTCCATCATCGGTGCAGGGGCACTGGTCACCGGCGGCACCATCATTCCACCGGGCTCGCTGGTGCTGGGTTCACCGGCCAAAGTGGTGCGCACGCTTTCGCCTGAAGAACAGGGCAAAGTCCGTCACTGGGCGGAGAAATATGTCAAAGGCTCGCGGAAATTCCTGGAGCGCAAGGATGTGTCTGCGGCGGAGTGATGGGTTAGAGAAAAGGATTGGAAATCCGCTCCTCGCCCATGGTGGTGGCCGGGCCGTGGCCGGGGAGGAGAATGGTTTCGCCGGGAAGTCCGGTCATGACTTCGCGGATGCGTCGGAGGGCGAGTTGATAGATGGAAGGTGATCCACAACCGCCGATCGACCCGGCAAACAAGGCATCACCCGTGGCGAGCACGGGCTTGCCGAGACCTTCGATATGATATCCCAGCGTCGGCGTGTAGTGACCTGATAGGTCGCAGGCACGGATCGTGAGAGAACCGCAAAAAACGGCATCATGGGGTTTCATGGCGATGGTTCCATCCAATTCCGCCCCATGCACCGGAATCCCTGCTCCTAGCAGGTTCCGCATGGCACCGATGTGATCGCGATGGCCGTGCGTGATGAACACGCGATCCGGCAGGCGGCCACAGCGGCGTTGCAGTTCCTGAAGCAGATCCTCGGGGCGGAATCCGGCATCGATGAGCAGGATGGAACCCGCATGACGGATCAACCATGCATTCACATGACCGTCTTCGAAGGGAAGTTCCACCCGCTCGATAGGAGCAAACTCACATACACGCGGCTGAAACTCCGGGAACGCCGCAAACGCCTCGCGGTTCAAGCCAAGCACCGGAGCGATCCGCAAGGCCGTCTCTCGTGAAAACGAGCCGCGCAGGAAGGCAAGCACATCGGTTTCCGGCAAATCCGCCCGCACGGCAGCCTCGGCTGACGCAAGGCCATTGCCAAGGAGGGCCTTGCGGAGAACGTAGGTGAAATCGTCTTCAAGCATCTGCGGGGAATGTTCGCGCAGATGGTGGATTCGTCAACGATGCTAAGTGAGAACCACGGAATACTCGGAACACACGGAAGAGAAGAGGTTGTTGAGTTTAAGATTCGTGGGATTCGTTGGATTCGTGGTGCCTTTTTTCCTTTTCGGATGATGCGTTCGCTGGAGGGCGCGGCGGAATGAATTCCGCGCTCCAGTTTTTTGGATCAGACGGCTTCGGCGAGTTGGGCGCGTTCGGCTTCGCGGAGATAACATCCGGGGTCGGAGCCCCAGAGGTCGCCATCGTTGCAGAAGGCGGCGCGGGTGCGGAAGCCGCCGCCGCAGATGGAGAACCATTTGCAATCGGCGCAAGGTCCACTCATGCGGGCTTGGCGTTCTTCCTGATTGAGGAGGCCGATGGAGCGGATCGAAGTGAGAATTTCCGAGGATGCCGGATTGTTGCCTTCCCAGATTTCGGAGAATGGCATGCGTTTCACATTGCCGAGTGTGACATCCTGCCAGAACTGGTCCGGATGCACATTGCCCTGAGTATCGATATTCGCAATGCCACGGCCCGAGCTGTTGGCGCCGCCGCCGTTCCATGAAAGCAGGCGACGTGCTTCTTCCAGATTCGGATGCTTTTCATTTTCCATGCGGACCAAGAGATAAGCCCCATCGGCGGGTTGGGTGACCGTGAGGAGTTCGCGTTCGATGCCTTGCCGGTGCCAAGCTTCGACGCGGGAAATCAAGGTATCAATCGCACCACGCGCCGCATTGGCATCCAGCACCTGCAACTCGCTGCCACGACCGGCCGGGACGAGATGATAGAAACAAACGCGCTGGATTTCCTGATCCTCAATGAAGTCGAGAATGCGATCGATATTCTCCACATTGTGCCGGGTGAGGGTGAGGCGGAGACCGGTTTTCTGTTTCACTTCATGACAATTCCGGAAGCCACGGACAGCGGCATCGAATGCCCCTTCCTTGCGGCGGAATTCATCGTGAATTTTCCCGATGCCATCGAGCGAGATGCCGACATAGGCAACGTTGGCGGCCTTCAACAAGGCCGCCTTTTCCGGAGTGATGAGTGTGCCGTTGGTGGAAATCGTCAGCTTGAGTCCGGCACCGGAGGCCATTTCAACCAGATCGAAAAAGCGAGGATGGATCATCGGCTCGCCACCTGATAGAAGCAGGGATGGCACTTCATAAGCCGCGAGATCCTCCAGCACATCCTGCATCTCACCCCAATTGAGTTCGCCGGGATACTGCATGGCATTCGAATCCGAATAACAATGCACACAGCGGAGATTGCAGGTGCGGGTGATATTCCAAACCGTGATGGGTTTGCGCGCACGGGCGGCGACGGGCATGCAACTTGCGGAAGTGGATGCATGATGGGCGGCATGCCCGGAGGCGTCTCCGTAGCGGAGGCTGTCGGCAGGTTGGGCGACGCCGGTCCAGAGTTTGGTGAGATTGATCATGAGTCAGGAGTTATGGGTTGGAATCAACGGAGAGCTTTGGGGATATAATTGCATGCGGGATCTTGGGCGAACGCATCGCCCGTCACGCCGAAAGCACGGGAACGGGAACCACCACACACACTGCGGTATTCGCACACGCCACACTTGCCACCGAGTGCGTCATTGTTGCGCAGCGAAACGAACAAGGGATGATGACGATAGATATCCGCAGGATGGGAGTTCTTCACATTGTCGCAGACCACCGGCAGGAAACCGCTCGGAGAAACATCTCCGGTGTGGGAAATGAACATGACACCCCGTCCATCGCGGATGCCGAGGGGCGATCTCATGCCGGGCCGCGGGCGGGATGCGCCGCCACCCATTTTTTGCATGACCACGCGCCGGAAGTGATGGCCTTCGGTGGTTTTCACGGCAAAGGGAGCCTTGCCGACCAGACCCGCCATGTCTTCAAAGATTCGCTCGATGTCATCCGACTCAGGGAGATCCGCGAGCCCGGCACGACCGGTGGGAACCAGCAGGAACACACTCCACATCGCTGGCTTGAGTTCATACATCAATTGCTTGAAGGCTTCATATTCGCCGATGTTGCCACGGGTAAGCGTGGTGTTGATTTGCAAACTCAAACCTGCGGCATGGGCACGATGCACGGCCTCGATGGTGCGATCAAAAGTGCCAGTCACCCCGCGGAATGCGTCGTGCGTTTCGCGGGTTGCGCCATCGAGACTCAGCGACATGCGCTGGACACCGGCTTCGCGGAGTTTCGTGAAATCCATCCGCATGAGTAGCGGTGTGGCGGATGGGCTCAGCCCGACATGCAGGCCCGCGTCGCTCGCGGCGCGCACCAGTTCGAGCGCATCGCGTCGCATGAGCGGATCGCCACCGGTGAGGATGAGCATCGGCGGATTGAGTTCCGCGAGCTGTTGGATAAGGCGCAGGGATTCATCAAAATCCAGTTCATCCGGATGCTTCCGTGCCATCGCTTCCGCCCGGCAATGCGAGCAGGCGAGAGCACAGGATCGGGTGATTTCCCAGAAAACGAGAAACGGGCGTTCGTTGAAATCATATGCATCATCCATCGACGGCATGCCGACGGGTCTGTTGATTGCTGCGGGGTGTGACACGCTCGCGATTGAAGACCAAGAGGTCCGAAAGGGCTCCGCTTTCCTTGCGCTAACCTGCGCATTTTCCCCAGCATCCATGAGTCGGCTCGAATTAAACCGGAACCGGCACTTTAACGGGCTCTGCAATAAGGTGCAGAGGCCTTGCTATCCCGTCAGACCCGCAAGAGCTTGTTCTACCAAGAGTCTTCCACTTCCCTATGACGCTCCTCTGAACCATTGCTTGTCCATGACAAGGATTTCGCGTCCTTGCGGTGACGCCGCTGGCTCCCCCTCGCATTGAAGTTCTTCGAGTCAGGCGAACTGAGTTCCGGCCTGAAACTCAAGGCTTGGTGATTTCGACATGATAGAACTTCTTGGGAATGTCTGCGGATTGATCGATCACCGTGCGCTCGGGGTTGGATTCGTCGGTGGTGAAGTCGGTGAGATCCTGCCATGCGCCGCCGTCGAGGGTGGCGTTGAACTTCACGGTGTAAGTCCGCCCGGAATGGATGGGGCCGAATTTCAGCTCCTTGCGAGCGGGTTCTCCGGGCACAGGGGAGATGCGCAGTTGAAACCGCGACAACGGATCGGTGGGGGTGATGCCGGCGATGTATTCAAAGCGGTTGTTCTGGCCATCGCCATCCGGGTCGAGCAATGCGGCGGCAAGCGGATTGTCATGGCCGAAGTGGGTGATCTGCCAAGTGTCCGGCAGTCCGTCGGCGGCATAGGTGCCATAGTTGTCCGGGAGCGTATCGAGCACGAAGAGGGTGAGCTGAAGCTGGCCCGCGAACAGCGGCGAATTGGCACCGACGATGGCCTGGGTGTCTTCGTGAACGGAGGAAGTTTCGACCAAACCCGTGGGCGAGATACCGGATATGGGACCCTCCAGAGGTGCGAAGGTGAAGCTGTCCATGGGGATGACGAGATTGGTCCCATCATCGGCGGTGCGGACGGGGATGAGTTGGGTACTTCCTTGTTCCGGCGGATAGTAGTCCGTGGCAAGCAGTCCGTAACCTAAGAATTCATACAACTGCCCGATGTAGCCGTGTCGGACAATCGTCTGCATCGGCTCGCTTCTTTCCGAAATACCTGTGACCGTGCTGATGCTGCCTTGGATGGAGTAAGTCGAGCTGGAGACAGCCTGCCCGCCGAAGTCGAGGGTCTCGGTGGTGATGGCGTAGTGTTCGCTGCTGCGCGGACCGGCCTGGATGGCGGCGGTGAGCAGGCTGGTGGCGAGGAGGGTGTATGGTTTCATGGTGAATCTTTTCCTGTCGTTCTGTCAGTATCCGAACCCGGCCACTCCCGTGCTCGGAATGATTTCGATAGAGTATGTCTTGCCGACGTTTCCGAGCTGAATCAGTTCCGGGAAGGTCCCATAGTGTTCGCCAAAGGCAATAATCCGACCGCCGTTGGGAACATGTGCTTGCGCCGCAAGTGCGGTGTGAAACGGCACTGTCCCATCGTCGAGAGCGAGCGGGTAGTTGCGCACCAACCAGCGCGTTCCCACCTGATGGTTCACGAGACGGATGCCGCCGGAGCCATAGGTGCGATCCGAGCCCACAGTGCCCCAGTCTCTGAACAAGCCGGATTTGGTTCTGGCAAGCCAGAGGATGGCGTCCGCGCTCAGATTGGCATTGGCGGACCAAAAGGCAGCCAGGGCACCGGCTGCGTTGGGAGTCGCACAGCTCGTTCCCGAAAAGCCGCCGGGGTATGAGAAGCCCACCGAGTCCGTGGGGGCTGAGATGTCAGGAACGCTCCTTCCGTCATTGGTAGGTCCCCTGCTGCTGTAGCCCGCGATGACGTTGGCACCGGCGGGTTGCGCATAGTTCGCCTCCGGCACGGCCGCCACGGAGATGACGCGTGCGTGTGTGGCATTGCTAGGGCTCGTGGTGGAGCCTTCGGCGACGGCATGCTCGTTCCAGCTCCCCTCGTTGTGGGAAAACACCTCGATCTGGCTATTACTCTGGCCACCGCGCCGGAATACCATCATGCGGCAGGTTGCCATGCCTGATGCGGTGTTGTAACCGAACGATTCGAAGACTCCGTTGCCATTCGACGCGCTCTGGGCAAGGATGTTTCCCGACGTGTCATAAAGATAGAAATCGAAATCGGAGGATGCGTTGTTCCAGGAGAGAAAATAGCCGGCACCGGGCTGCGTATTCACGGTGACATCGATGCTCTCATCACCGTTTGCGAATTCGTGCCAGCCGTCGTTATCCGCATCGGTGAACTGTCCCTGATAGTGTTCCTGCGCCCGATTTCCGGCGGCGGTAAAGAATAGGATGCCGTTCTGAGCAGCCCGGTTCGCCTCATCGCAGGCGGCCCCCGCGTCGTCGCCCCAGCCGAGATTGTATTGGCTCATCGAGTGGGAAATGATGTCCACCCCGTTGGCGATGCAGTCGCTGACGATCGCATTGTAGTCCGCTGGTGAATCGAATCGATAGAGCCGGTAAGTGGCGTTCGGGGCGTTTTCAAAAATCACCTCGGTGCATCCGGTGCCGTGGACACTTCCACTTTCAAAAGCGCCGCCTGTTAGATTGATCTCGGTGGTGGCTGCGGCGGCGGGGATGTCGCCGTTGGCCCTGGCAGCCGTAAGCCCCATGAAGCCACCGTCCACGACGGCGATTGTCAAACCCGACCCACCCGCAGAGGCGACATTGTAGCCGGTGCTGTTCATCGCGGCGGGGCCTCCGCCGACGACTTCCTCGGAAGGCATGGGCAGCACGGGAATCACCTGATATCCTTCGGGAAGAAGGGCCTCGATGCGCTCGATTGCGGAAACGGGCAGCCATGCCTCGGCGCGGGTATCCGTGCGTGATAACGGATGTGCTTGGTTTCCCCGCCCGGCGTTTTTTGGATCGAATTTGCGACCGATTTCAAGACCCATCGCTTCCAGAACGGGAAGGCCAAGGTCGCGATCAAGGTTACCACCCGCTGGTGCAACGATTTCCACGAGGAGTTTGTCGTCCTCACGAATTTTGATGCGGTCCTTCGCGGCGCGGTTCCGCAGTTTCGCCAAGCTGGCCTTGACTGGCTTCCTGCGCTCGTTGGCCGGGATGACCGCCAGGAGTTCGATCAGTTTGGGATTCACTTTTTTGAACGCCTGCCTCGCGGGTGGCGGGATTTTCATATCCTGCGCGCCGGAGGGAAGCGGCACGGCGGCTGCTACGATGGCGATGGTCAGGATCCGGATGTGGTGTGAGTGGTTCATGGCGGAATTTCCGGTTAGAACGCGGTTCATTGCAGGGTGACGAGGACGAGTACCATGCCGGACGCATCCGAGAGTTCGGTCATGGCCTTGCCAAGGATGGCTCCTTGGGAGCGGTCGTGGTCGGATGCTTTCATCGCCTCGCCGGGGATGGCAGAGGTGGTGAGAAGATCCCCTGGCTGGATGTCTCCGGCAGAGTTGTTGGCTTTGACATAGACGCGGCCAGAGAGGGCGACGTTTTCGCCTGCTTCAAGCAGATCTTCCTGTATCATGGAAATGCCGGGCCTGATGCCATCGGCCCCGGAAACGATACCCGCGACTTTCTTGTCATAGGCGGAATGACTCATGCGGAGCTTGCCGGGGTTTTCATCATCAATGATGACGACGGAACCAGGTTCGACGTTTTCGTGACTCATGGCGAAGGGTTCGGCAAGGTCGGCACCTCCGTAAATGGTGAGGGTGCGGACGGACGCATCGCGGCAACTCAGGTTCATGAGTTGATTGCTGCCACGATTGTAGAGAGCGACGAGCGTGGTGGCCGGGTTGTTGCTGCCGAGTTCCACATCGCCGTTGCCATCGCCTCCAAGCGAGACCTGCTCGTTGCCGATTCCGCCCACGGTCATGAATCCGCTGGTGGGGAGCAGGCTGATTTTATTGGCCTTGAGTTCCAGCGTGTCATCGGCCCCATTTTCCCCGATGTGAACGAAATTCCCATCGCCGAAGCGGATTAGTTTTGGGTCGCCGTTTGCGGACCGGCTGCCGATGTGAACCGTTGAACCATTTCCTGTTTCCGCCTGCCAGGTGAGAATGGGTTCTTCGACGAGCGTGGCATCGAAGTAAAAGGGCCCGGTGCCACCGGTCTTGTAGGTGACGCCGAGTGCGCCGCCACCCGTGCTGCCCTCGCCATAGAGAACCGGGCCGTCGATATCGAGACCGGCGAATGTGCGGCCCAAGGTGGTGCCGAACAGGCCGGGGTTGGTGCCGTAGATCCCGAGTCCGCTGCTGGTGGCCCGGAAGTCGAAGTTGTTGCTGGGGATCTGAGGGAAGATGAAATTCCGGTCACTCGATCTGAGGGTAAAGGCAACTTCGTTGTTCGCCCGGAACTCCAGATTGTTGGCGTCAGTGGTACCAAGAAACTTTCCGGAAGCGGAGGCGTTGCCGTCCAGTCCCCAACCGGAGCCAGAGCCGCCTGGAGAGGTCCATTGGAAATCCACGCCATTGTAGCTGAGGACCTGGCCGCTCAAAGGAGCACCTCCGGCATTGATGTTCCCGGCACTCACGGCACCCGGGGCTAGTTGGGCGGATCCCACCGCACCGGCGGAAATCTGAGCTTCGCCCACCGCTCCCGAGGCAATTTTCTGCGAAGTGACCGAGCCATCCGGGATCGTGGCGGCGAACATCGAGTAGGGCGCGGCAAGCAGGCGCTGATCGGGTGAAAGGAGTTGGAAGCCGTTGTCGCTGGCATTGAACCAGACCCGAAGATATAGCTCGCCGTAGTTAGCGAAGAGATTCTCGGGAAACATGGCCATGTTGGGCAGGGTGGTGTTTCCAAGCGCGACGGAGTAGAGTCCGCCGGAGACAGGAATCTCCACAGAATCGGTCGGCTCGCTGCCCATGAGGCTGGTACCGTCATTGCTCCAGCGGGTGGGACGCTGGAGATTTTCCGGAGGAACACTCAAAGTGATTGTGGTTTGCCCGTCGTATCCCTGGCCCACGCCATCAGTGTCCACGATGATCTCCAAAACAGAACCCGAGCCGTCGAGAACGGCATGTGCGGACGCGCCGGTAGCGGTGGGGTGATCAATGGTGACCACAGGCGGCTCGGTGTAGCCCGATCCCGCTGCGTTGACTGTAATAGAGAGAACTCGCGCCCCCAGTGCATCGGCCATGCCGCCAATGACGGGAGTCGCCGTTGCCTGCGTGCTGGTGTTTTGCTCCGGACCGACGAGGGCAAACTTGAACTGCCCGGGGCCGCTGTAGTTGATGCCGCT
>JBBARN010000181.1:0-8870 GCA_040399845.1 Luteolibacter sp.
TCGTCGTCGAAACATTCATCGAAGGAGGTTGGGTCATGTGGCCCATCCTTGCCACCTTCTTTCTCGCCCTTTGCGTCGTTCTCGATCGCGCCGTCTGGTGGCTCCGCCTCAAGGGATTGATGGAAACGGCCAAACAGGAACAAGCGCGGACGGCCATCGGCACCGGCGATTTTTCAAGCGCATGGAACCTTACCCGCAACACGCGCGATCCCTATCTGATCAATCTCGGCGAAGGCATGACGCATGCCCACACTTCCATGCTCGCTGCGATGCAATTGCACGCCACCCATCTCATCGAAAAATCCGAAGCCCGCATGTGGGTCATCAGCACGCTCATCACACTTGCGCCGCTGTTAGGTCTCTTCGGCACCGTGGTGGGCATCATGGGATCTTTCAATTTCGTGGGCGATGACCAACTCGCCGCCACCAAGGTTTCCGGCGGCATCGCGGAAGCGCTCATCGCCACCGCTTGCGGCATCGCCATCGCCATCCTCTGCCTGCTTCCCTATAACTTCTTTCGCAAACGCGTCTCCCTCCTCCGCGGCTCACTCGAACGCTGGATCAACCACACCGAACTCCTCGTCAAATCTGCCAAGGAACACGGCCACGACCTCGAACTCTTCGCCGCGAAGCTCAAATCCTAAATCTCCAATCTCCAATCTCCTTCTTGTGTCTTGCGTCTTCAAGTCTTGAATCTCCACCATGCCAGTTCAACTCCAAAGCCGTTCCGGCGATGACGAAGGCGATGAAGCCCGGATCGAGATCGTTCCCTTGATTGATATCATGTTTTTCCTGCTCGCCGCATTCATGCTGGTGAGCCTGAGCATGACCCAAATGCAGCGTGTGCCCATCAATCTGCCGCAAGCTTCCACCGGCTTGCCGGATTCCAAGACTCCGCCCTATCAGATCGCCATCGATGCCAATGGCGTCACTACCTGGGACCAGAAAATCGTCACGCTCTCGGAAATCACCAACCGCCTCAGATCCTCTGCCAGCACTGCAGAGACCCGCGTGATGATTTCCGCCGACGAAGAAGCACGCCACAAACAAGTCCTCGGCGTCCTCAACGCCGTCCGCGCCGCCGGTGTCGAAAAAGTCAGTTTCGAAACGAAGGATTGAAATCTGAAATCTCAAATCTGAAATCTGAAATCTGAAATCTGAAATTTCTCACCCATGTCATCGCGCGCCCTGCCCATCATCAACGCCCTCGGCTGCCTGCTGCTGACGTTGGTGGTGCTGGTGCAATGGCGCAAGGAGAGGGCCATCGATGGAGATCGTCTTGCCCTGAAATCCGAACTCGCCAACTGGAAACAACAAGCGGCGGAAGAACTCCAAAAACGGCAAGCGCTCGAGCGCGACATCGTCGTGCTCAAGGAGTCGATCGCTTCCACGCAACAGGCAGCCGAGTCATCCGCCAAAACCATCGCGGAAAAGGCTGAACTCAACAACCAACTCCAGACGGATCTCAGCGCCGCCCGCGAGCAAGTCAGCTCATGGGAAACCGCCATCAAGGAACGCGACGAACGCATCCTCAAGCTCGATGAGGAACTCGCCGCCACCCGCAAGCGGCTCGACGAAGCCATCGCCCGCCTCAAGGAGGCTGCTGCGCGGTGACCTCGTCTTCATGCCGTTCTCTCGTTCCGGTCCCAGACGGCGCCGGAAATCGATTCGCAAACACATATCTAACAATCACCCGGCATTGATCGGAAGGGCAGGTGGTTTTCTAACGAAGAAGTTTTTCCAATCGATCCTGGCTGTGAGGAACATCAGCAATGCAAGCGTGATGACCGCGAGAATGGCGAGGGTAATGCCGGTGAGCCCGTCGATGAAGAACGACGCGCTGAAGAGAACCAGATAGACTGACTGTGCGGGCAGGGCGATTTTGAAAAGTGCGTTGCCACCGACAGCCTTGAGATAACCGCTGACGAGCAGGACCGAGGTGGCGGCGGCGATTCCGAAGCTGGGGAGCAAGGGCAGCAGGTCCACGAGATAGGCGAACAGCAGGTGGAAGGCGAAGAAGCCTGCGGAGATGAAAAAGACATGCATCGGATGCAGCGGGATGCCTTTCATGCCACCGATCAGCAGCACGATGGTAACGAAGAACAACAACGATACCGGGGCAAAAAAAGCGATGCGCGAGGCGACTGGTCCGGCGTTGAGCCGCTCCGGCATGTCCATGCCGATCGATGGCGCGGCGAGCACATCCGGATAGTCCCAGACGAGGGTGTATCCAGTGGCCTCCTGCGTCCGTTCTCCTGGCGATCCGGTGCCGACGGGGAAACTGATTTCCGTGAAATTCGTATGCATGGTGAGATTGAATCCGGCGATGCGGCGGTTGTCTGGAAACTCATACTTCCAGATATCAGTGCCCCGAGTGCCGTAGCCCGTCTTCAGCGTCACAGAGCCGGATGCGGGAAGCTGGATGGCGCGGGTGACCACGCCGGAGGTTTCAGGCACTGTCCGCAAGGAGTCATCAGTCTCGCCGAGGCGGAAACGAAAACCATTCAGTCCGGCGGTGTCCCGGGGGAGCGGGAATGAGATATAAAATGTCTGCGGAATTTTCGTGGGATTGGTGAAAACGTAATCGCCTGTGAACTCCACATCATAGGTCCGGTGCCAGAGCAGGCCACGTTGTTTTGGTTCCGAGGCGAGGTTCACGGTGATCTGTGAGGAGGAGGGTTGCACCTGGGCTCTCCCGCCCGGGGCGTTGGGTGTTTCGAACCACGCCTGAGGATGCTGCTGCGTAACGGCTGGTCCCCACACTCCGGAGACTTCCGACTGAATTTTGGCCGAGGAAACATGGGTTCGTTGGGAAAGCGCGGTGCCCAGTAGAAACCACGCTAAAGTGGTGCAGCCGATGATGGTAAGGGATGCGAGCAAGTGGATGAGTTTCATGGAAGTGTTTGCGTTCGAATTTTCAGCGATTGAGATCGGAGCGTTGATAAAAGACGTTGATTTCCGGGCGTTCGTCCCGGCAGAGGTTTTTCCGCAACGAGATGCGGGAAGGAGGGCTGGACGGGGCGACGACGCGCATCAGATTGCCGTGGGTTTCCGCCTGATAGCTGGACGGCAGGTCGAGGTGCCAAAGCAGTGAGTGGATGAAGAGAGGGACTTTCGGGAGCGCCAGTTGCATGGTGCCTTCCACAGGATCGAGCGGCGCGGTGCGACCGGTGAACGAGCAGGCAAGGCGCGTGCCTCCACCCGAGGGAGTGAGTGTGACCTTTAGGGCACCCCCGCCGAGGTCCACTGGGGCCACCGGTTTTCCCCCAACCTCGCAAGATAGCAGTTTCATTCCATCCGGCGTGTCGAAGATAAAGCCGAGTTGCGACTTGTGTTCGATGGCAAGCATGCCGGTGGCGAGCATGGCACCATCGGTTTCGATCCTGAGCGACCACTCGGAATTGGTGACCACGCCCTCCGCAGTGGCGGCCACGGGAATCGGTGTAACGGTGAGATCGGCGGAATTCGAGGTTTCAAGATGATGGCAGACATTTCCCTTGAGCGATTCCGCAAGCGCAGCGGGAAGTCCTTGGGGCGCTAACTGGCCGCTGAGACCATCGGCTTCATAGGCTAGCAAAGGGGAGGCGGCTATGATGAAGCGGGTGCGCGTGCCTTCCCCGCCAGGTGCCTGGAGATGCCATTTGGGGTCGAGCGGGCGCAGCGGCATGCTGTAGGAGATCATCAATTGTCGGTCGAGAATGCCCCGGGTTTTCCATGTGATGGAAAGCCCCAGCGAGCGGTTTTCACCGCGGATTTTTCGGTGTGATAGCAGATCTTCACCGCTCACGGTGATATCCTGCGCATCCGGGGGAAGCGGTAACCATGCCTCCACGCCGGACCCATCGGCAGCGGAGGCGCGGGTGATGATCTGATAGACCAGCTCCGTATCCGATGGGAGCACGAGCGACTGATGCTGCCAGGTCCAGGTGGAGGGGACGGGCGGGCGCAGGGCTTCGGAGGTTTCCCGGCTGTCCAGCAGGCGAATGATCATGTTCTTTCCGGAATGCGGGAGCGGGCGGACTTGTCTGGCGGCGAGGGTTTCCTCGCGGTCGTCATGTTTGATGACCACAGATTGATCCGCTGGCAGATCACCCGTTTCAAAAATGGCTGAAGGGCAGGGAGGAAGAAAGAGTGAAACACCATCTTCGCCCGCGACAGTCAGGAGCCGGAGTTGAAGGGTATGGGTTCCGTTCTTGGAGACCGAGAGGCAGAGGAGATCCCCATCCATGACCACGGGTGCGTCCGCCGGTTGCTGGGTTTCCAGAGTGACATCGCCACCCAAAAGAGGGACAAGCGCGAGCTCATCGCCGAAGCTTGCGACGCGGAATGTGGCGTCAAGAACCGGACGCTGGTTTTCGATGGAGAGCTTGAAACGTGCGGAGAGCAGGGCGGGTTTGGGGATTTTCGGTTTCTCCGGAGCTTGGCCACGGGCGAGGAGTTGCTTGAGTTCGCCGTAGGGGAGGCGGACTTCCGCTGTGTCCAGTGCCTGGCCGTTAAGAAATGGAGCGCTTATCAGGATCGTGAATCCGATGAGTGGTTTGATCGTTGCCATGGACAAACGAATCCGACATGGCCGTGAACCGATGATGAAAGCGGTGTGAAAAATGGATGTTCCATCGCCATAACCGGGCGCGCCGGATTTTCAACATTGCCTTGCCCGCCGGGGAATTCCAAACATCGCCGCGGATGTTCCGTTTGCCCGCATGGTTGGAGAGATACAGGTTGCTGCCCGCGCCCGTCATCCTCTTTGCGGCGGGTCAGTTTCTTATTAATCTGATCACATCCGCGCAGTTTCTCCTGCTCAATCTGTTCCTCAAGGACAAGGGGCTCGATGATCCGGCCATCGCGGCTCTTTCCTCGCAGCGCTTCGTCGCCACCTTCTTTCTCGCGCTTCCCGCCGGGCTCTGGCTGCGGGGGCGGCCGCTCAAGAAGCCCTTGTGGATCGGTTCCATCCTGTTTCCTCTAACAGCTCTCGCTTCGTTGGAAACCGTGCGCCTCGGCATGATGGATGCCGCGTCATTCTGTTTTCTCGCGATGGGCTTCGCCGGGCTGCTGCTCAATGTCGCCAGCCTGCCCATGACGCTGCGCATCACGCCGCCACACCAATCCAGCGAAGCCCTCAGCTTGCTCTTCGCCACCTGGGCTGCCGCCAGCATCTGCGGCGGTGTTTTGTCATCCGCCTTGCAAGGCATCGGCCGCATCGATGTGGGGTCGCTGCATGTGGTTTTTGATGAGTATTCCACTTTGTTGATTCTCACGCTTGCCGCCTGTGCCGCGCCGTTTTTGTATGCCCGTCTGCCGGATCCGCAGGTGACGGAAAAATCGGACCGCCACTGGCTGCACATCCATCGCGAGGATTGGCCGGTGTTGATGAAATCGCTGGTGCCCACCATCTGCATCGCCACTGGGGCGGGGCTCAGTATCCAGTTTCTCAATCTCTTCTTCAGTCACGTCCACCATTTGGGATCTGCTGCGTATTCGGGATTCGGCTCCATCAGCAATGTGCTGGTGCTTTTCGCCGGACTCATGGTGCCTGAGGTCAAACGCCGCTTCGGTTGGCGCGGTGCCATCCTCGGCGTGCAGACGGTGGCGGTTCTGCTGCTTGCCATCATGGGACTCACGGAATTGTTCACCGCCACCCTGTGGGCACTGCCACTCGCCATCGGCTGCTTCATCCTCCGACAACCACTCATGAGCATGGCCGGACCCTCCACCAGCGAACTCACCATGAGCTATGTCGGCGAGCGCAACCGCGAACTCGTCAGTGCATGCAACGGTGCCATCTGGAGCGGCGCATGGTGGCTCGCCGCCCGCACCTTCGAACTCCTCCGCGCCAACCAGCTTCCCTACTGGCAGGTTTTCCTCACCACCTCAGTGCTCTACCTGGTTGGCACCTTTTCCTACATTTATCTCATCCGCCAGGTCGAAGGGCGCGAAAACAAGTTAGGTCCCACCGTGCCCGAACTTGAATCCGGCCCGGTATGAATGACGATCACAGGAATCATTCGCATAAGAAGACGGGGCTGAAAGCAATGATTGTTGGGGCAGGGTAGAACAGATCAATCACTCGAAATCAAATCCAAAGCCTGAATGAGAGTAGGTGCAAAGCTGCCAGCACCATGCAAAGTGTCCCACATCTGATGCTGGTCGATTGGAATGTTGGGCTCTGGGCATGAAACGATTTAGTTCGCCGAATTCTCTCATGGGCTCCGTTCGGTGATATCCCGGGTTCGGCCCGCCCCGCAATCTTCCTGCTGGCGTTTTCCGCAGCCATTTGCAGCATGGCGGCACCATGAGCATTTCTATAGGGGATTACGAAAAACTGGGTCAGTTTTATCTGGGGCGCGAGTATGAACTCGAAACGAAGTCGCTGGCCGAGGAATTGGTGCTTTATGACTCCAAGGACCTCGTCACGCACGGCGTTGTTCTCGGCATGACAGGTTCGGGCAAAACCGGACTTTGCCTCGCGCTGCTCGAAGAGGCGGCCATGGACAACATCCCCGCGATCGTCATCGATCCCAAGGGCGATATCTCGAATTTGCTGCTCACTTTCCCCGAACTCGATGGCAAGAGCTTCCGTCCGTGGATCAATGAGGACGATGCCGCCAAGAAAGGAATTTCTCCGGATGAACATGCGGAAAAAACCGCCTCGATGTGGAAAAACGGCCTCGCCGACTGGGGACAATCACCGGAGCGCATTTCCCAGCTTCACGAAAAGGTGGATATCAACATCTTCACGCCCGGCAGCAAGGCGGGCATTCCGGTTTCCATCCTCAGCTCGCTGGAGGTGCCGCCATTTGAAATTATGGATGATGGCGAGTTGTTAGGTGAGCGGGTGGAAAGCACCGTATCGTCGCTGTTATCACTCGTTGGCGTCGATGCCGATCCGATTCAAAGCCCCGAGGCGGTCTTGTTATCGACCATTTTCCAGAAGTCATGGGCGGCGGAGCAGGATATCACTTTGGAAACCCTCGTCCGCCACATCCAGAAGCCCTCCTTCGACAAGGTGGGCATCATCGATCTCGAATCCTTCCTTCCGGAAAAGACCCGGCAGTCGCTCGCACTCAAGTTCAATAATCTCCTCGCATCACCGGGATTTGCAACTTGGCTGGAGGGGTCGCCGCTTGACATCGCGAAGATGCTCCACACGCCTGCCGGGAAGCCCCGCATTTCGATTTTCTCGATCGCCCATCTCGGAGACTCGGAGCGCATGTTCTTCGTGAGTCTCTTGCTCAACCAGATGCTGGGATGGATGCGGACGCAGAATGGCACCACGTCCTTGCGGGCGCTGCTTTATATGGATGAGATCTATGGATATCTTCCACCCTCGGCCAATCCGCCTTCGAAAAAACCGATGATGACCATGTTGAAACAAGGTCGTGCGTTTGGTTTGGGTTGTTTATTGGCCACGCAGAATCCGGTGGATCTCGATTACAAGGCGCTTTCCAATATTGGCACCTGGTTCCTCGGCCGTTTGCAGACTGAGCGCGACAAACTGCGAGTGCTCGATGGCCTCGAAGGTGCGGCGGGATCGCAGAATGCGAAGTTCGACCGTGCCTCAATGGAAAAACTCATCTCCGGCCTCGGTAACCGGATTTTCCTGATGAACAACGTGCACGAGGATGGTCCCGTGTTGTTCCACGTGCGTTGGGTAATGAGTTATCTAACAGGTCCGCTCACCCGCACACAAATCAAGACCCTCATGGATCCCAAACGTGCCGATTTTGGTGGCGCTTCCAAGAATCCCACCGCCGAGGCCAACCCGATGGCCATGCCGGGCATGTCCGCCACGTCCGCGCCATCGACCCGGCCCGCGGTGGGGAATGGCGTGAAGGAAATTTTCATCGAACCTGCAGGAAGCGGAAATGATATCATCTATCAACCGCATCTGCTGCGTGCCGGAACCGTGCATTTCTCTTCCACCAAGGCAGGCACCGACGGCAGTCGCAGCGTGCGTCTCGTCAATCCGGTCCTGCCGAAAGGAATCGACTGGGAAACCAATGTCCCGCCGCCTGTGAAAATCGATCCTGATGCCTCAACTCCAGTGGCCGGGGCGGGCTTTGGCGAACTTCCGGGGTTTGCCATGAATGCGGCCAACTACAAACAGGTGGAGAAGGATTTCGCGGAATGGCTCTATCGCAATGAACGCGCAGACATTTTCACCTGCCCGTCTCTCAAGGCATGGTCGAAACTCGGAGAAAGCGAAGGCGATTTCCGCGCCCGGCTCGACCATCAGGCTCGCGAGGCGAGGGATGCGGCGATTGAGAAACTCCGCGCTGCCACCGCCAAGAAGATCGAGACGCTCGAAGGACGCCTGCGCACTGCGGAAGGCCAGTTCGCCAAGGAAAAGGCCGAATCCAACGCCGCGAAAATGCAAGCCGGCGTCTCGGTGCTCGGTGGTCTGCTCGGAGGTTTGTTCGGCCGGAAGGTAGGCCTCGGCACGCTCACCCGCGGATCTTCCGCCATCGGCAAGGCCACCAGTGCCTACAAACAGCATCAGGATGTGGCCAACGCGGATGCGAAAATTTCCACTATCAGCAGTGAAATCGAAGCCATACAGGCCACCCTCCAAGCAGAAGTGGAAAAAATCACCGCCGCCTACGACCCGGCATCGCTGACCCTCGAAACCGAGTCGCTCAAGCCTACCAAAACCGACGTCAAAGTCGAAACCGTTGCCCTTCTCTGGCTGCCCGCCGACTCGCGTGGAGAGCGGGCGTGGTAAACTGGCGAATCTTGGCAGAAATCCTCTTGCCCTCGGGTCCTGGATGCGCCAATTTCCCGCCCACCAAGGCGGCTTGGCGGAATTGGTAGACGCGCTCGACTCAAAATCGAGTTCTAACGAGTGTGGGTTCGAGTCCCACAGCCGCTAC
>JBBARN010000182.1:0-8820 GCA_040399845.1 Luteolibacter sp.
CGATTTCGTAGGCGATTTCGAGGAGGTTGTCCTTGGCGACGGTGAGCTCGTAGGAGCGCTTTTCCTTGCCGGCGAGTTTCACGAGTTCTTCCTGGGCGGCGACCAGCTTGGTCACGGCTTCTTGGGCGAAGTGAAGGGCTTGGATGAATTCATCTTCCGGCATCTCGTCGGCTTGGCCTTCGATCATGATGACGTTGGTCTTGTCGCCCACGTAGATGAGGTCGAGATCGGACTCGGCACGTTGGTCGTGGGTCGGGTTGATGACGAATTTTCCGTCCACGCGGCCGACGCGCACTGCACCGATCGGGCCGGCGAAGGGGATGTCGGAGAGGCAGAGGGCGGCGGAGGCACCGTTCATCGAGAGGATGTCGGAGTCATTCACGCCATCGGCGCTGAGCAGGATGGCGACGATTTGGGTTTCGTAGAGGTAGCCTTTTGGGAACAGCGGACGCAGCGGGCGGTCCGTCATGCGGCAGGTGAGGATTTCCTTTTCGGTCGGGCGGCCTTCGCGCTTGAAGTAGCCGCCGGGGAAAACGCCGGCAGCGGTGGCTTTTTCCTTATATTCCACGGAAAGTGGGAACCAGGTCTGGCCGGATTTCACCTTGGTGGCGGAAACGGCGGTGACGAGGATGATGGTGTCGCCGCAGCGGACGGTGACGGCGCCATCGGCGAGTTTGGCAATTTTGCCGGTTTCGAACGTCATCGGATTGGTTCCGACATCGGCCGTGAGGGTATGGATATTCATTTCTTCTGTTTTTCTTCTTTTTTCAGTGCGTACAGCCCGATCGGCGGGATTGCCGGGCGGGCATTCGGTTTTTACGGACAAAATCCGCAGCATCCGGTGACCGGTGCGGCGGAGGGTGATTTGGCCGTCGGTCCGGTGCGGCGGGTTGCCGGGGTTCGGACCGTTTCGCAAAACAGCCACGGGAGCGTCCCGTGGCTGCGTTGCGGAAAATGTTAGCGGCGGAGTCCGAGGCCTTTGATGACCTCCTGGTATTTTTCCTCGGAACCCTTCTTGATGTAATCCAACAGCTTGCGGCGCTGGGAAACGAGGGTGAGGAGTCCGCGGCGGGACGAGAAATCCTTCTTGTGGATGTTGAGGTGATCCGTGAGATGGAAGATCCGCTGGGTGAGGAGGGCCACTTGGTAAGGGGCGCTGCCGGTGTCTCCTTCGTGGAGTTGATAGTCTTTCAGGTTGATTTCTTTGGTATCGCTCATGGTCTTAGGGGATGGATCCAGCAGGTGCCGGGTCGTCCTTGGTTGAGGGTTGAGCGCGGAAGAAAGCCTGCGACCGGGGCATTTGCAAGACAATTGGGGAATGAGGGGAGATTTTTTAAAAATCGCCGGGGCCGCATCAGGGTTGGAAAACGAAAGTCAGATACGCCGTCGCCGCCATTTCCTCCATCCGCATCCGGCGCGGGGTGTCTTTGCCAGTCCAGCTTTCGAGAAACAAAATCTCCCGTCGCTCCGGATGATAGCCGGTCAGCACGGAGGCATGCAAAGGCGCATCCGCCCCCGGCCATGAGTCCCGCTCAGCGGGCAGGGCCGGGTCGGGCAGAGCAAGCTCGGTATCCCCCGCATACTCGCGCGCGAACCTTGTGTGCAGCCGGTCGCGATCCATCGAAAACCTTCTCCAAACAATCACCGGAAATCCCGCATCCAGCGCACGGCACACGGCATGAGCATCGAAGCGGCTGCTGCGTGCCATGGAAAACCCCGCTTCTGCCGCCACGGCGGGATACAGTCCGAGAATGTCGCTGCCGTCCGCTGAGCCGGTGTTTTTGAAACCACCCGCCGCTGCCAGCCAGTCCTCATCCACATGCAGTCCGAAGTGCCGCGCCGCCATCGCCAACGAGTTGAGCCCACAATAAGGCCGATACCCCTGTGGCACCGGCTCCAGCCCGCCGATGGAAACCGTGCCATCCGCATCTTTGCGCACCGTTTCCTTCAATCGCGGCAAACGCTCCCTCGGCGCCAACACCTCCAACGATGGATCCAGCCAAGACTCCGCCAATTCACCTGCCGGGGCCACCGACACGCGGATCAGTCGCTGGTCCGCCGCCAGCAAACGGAACACCAAATCCCCCGAGCGGAAATCCTTCACGTCGCCCCGCAAGGTCCGGGTGTGGCCGACGCGCGTCGATTTCGGCCGTGCCGCGCCCGGCAGGGCAGCGAGTTTCTCCTCCAGAGCCCACAGCGCGTTATGATACATTTCCGCAAACTCCGTCTGCCGCTTCGCCATGCGCTGCGCGATCTCCTCCCGCGCCGCCCGCCGCGTCAGCCCGTCCGGCAGCTTTTCGTCGAAGTATCCGAAATAGGATCCCGCATCGACGAAAGTCGCATCGATCCCCACCAAGCGCCCGTCCCGCTTCGTCGCCCGCAGCAGCACCACGTCCTGACCGAGAAATTTCGGCCTCGCCAGCAAGTGCGAGATCTCCGCCGATGCCACCCGCGCCTCTTGCTGCCACTGGCCCGGCAATTTCTCCTCACCCCGCCACAGCCCCGCCGCGGTCAACTCGGGCGTGAGATCGCGGCCATTGAGCGGCGAGTTCACTGCGCCGATCGGGCCGAGG
Organism: Luteolibacter sp.; assembly: GCA_040399845.1. GTDB lineage: Bacteria > Verrucomicrobiota > Verrucomicrobiia > Verrucomicrobiales > Akkermansiaceae > Luteolibacter. The sequence goes on from JBBARN010000182.1 coordinate 2,574, forward strand.
ATCGTGTTCGGCACCGCCCGCAGCATGGCGGGAAAACAAACGATGCAGGCAATAATCAAAATCTTCACCATGAAACCATGCCGCCGCCACTCCCGGAGTCCAGCAGGGAAATCATCACCCACATCCGAAAAATCCCACCCACCCCGCCCGTAAAGCCCGGTTCAATCACTCATTCCCACATGAAACCATCCCTCTCCATCACCTTCGCCGCCCTGCTTGCCCTCGCTGGCAGCGCCTTCGCCCAGAACCCACCCGGCTTCAAGGAACTCAAGATCGGCGATCCCGCACCCGATTTCAAACTCATCGGCATCGATGACAAACACATGGCTCTCGGCGATTTCAAGGACGCCAAAGTCCTCGCCGTCGCCTTCACCTCGAATCACTGCCCGGTCTCCAACGCCGCCTTCCCGCGCTTCATCAAGATGTATCATGAGTTCAAGGACAAGGGCTTCGACGTCGTCGCCATCAATCCCAACCACCCCGATGGCCTGCGCCCGGATGAGCTCGGCTATTCCAAATACGGCGACAGCTTCGAGGAAATGAAGGGCAACGCCAAAGACAAGCAATTCCCCTTCCCCTATCTCTACGATGGGGAAACGCAAACCACCGCCATGGCCTATGGCTGCCTTGCCACTCCCCATATCTTCCTTTTCGATCAGGACCGCAAGCTGCGCTACAAGGGCCGCATCGATGACAGCCGCTTCGCTGGCGATGAGCATGTGAAATCTCCCGATCTCCGCAATGCCATCACCGCCTTGTTGGAGGGCAAGCCCGTGCCGGTGGAAATCACCAGCCCGCTCGGTTGTTCCACCAAGTGGCGCACGAAAAAAGAGCAAGTCCTCAAGGATGATGAAAAGTGGGCCGCGGTTCCTGTTTCCCTTGAAACCATCGATGCCGACGGCGTTGCCAAACTCCGCGCCAACGACACCGGCAAGTATCGTCTCATCAACGTCTGGTCCACTACCTGCGCACCCTGCGTGCAGGAGTTTCCCGGCCTCGTCAACGTCTCGCGTCGCATGGGCCTTCGCCCCTTCGAACTCATCACGCTTTCCACCGACCTGCCGGAAGACAAAGATAAAGCAGAAGCATTCCTCAAAAAATTCCGCGCCGGCCTCCCCGGCCACCTCAAGGCGGGTGTGGAAAAAGAAGGACGCAGCACCAACAGTTATCTTTATACCGGAGCCAGCATCGATCCACTCATCAAGGCGCTCGATCCCGAGTGGACCGGCATCCAGCCACACACACTCTTCATCAAGCCCGGCGGCGAGATCGCCTTCCGCCACACCGGCATGATCAGTGAGTCCGAGTTGTTGGAAAAGGTCCTCGAAGTGATGACTCCCTATTTCCAACCCGGGAAATAAATCTTACGCTCCCGATCGATTGAATCATCACTTGCGGCGGCCTTCTGGTTTTCGCTTCGCCTTCGGTTTCTCATCAGTCCAGAGCGGTTCGCGGTTCTGCGCATCCCACCGCCCGTAGGCTGCTTTCATCTCAGCCACGCGGGCGGGTTCCTGCGCGGCCAGATTGTGACGCTCCCCGATGTCTTCTGTCAGATGATAGAGGGCGAGCGGCTCGGCGCGATTTTTCACCAGCTTCCAATCGCCCTGCCGCACCGCCCAGCGGTGCTGTGCCGGTTGTGCGGGTGGAAACCGGAAACGCCAGAACAGCATCTCGTGGGGAGCTTCCTTTTTGGATTCTGTTAGATAAGGAATCAGGTTCACTCCATCGAGCGGCGCGATCGCCTTTCCTCCGGCCACCGCCAGTGCGGTTGGCAGGATGTCCAGGCTGCTGACCGGGGCATCCACGACTTTCCCGGCGGGGAGGTGGCCCTTCCATTGCACCAGGAAGGGCACGCGGATGCCGCCCTCCAGCAAATCCCCTTTCACCCCGCGGAGGGGAGTGTTGCGCGAGGTATTCTGGCCATACTCGAATGCCGCGTCCGGAGCCGCGCGCTGCGCTCCAGTCGGGCCGCCGTTGTCGCTGAGAAAGAATACCACGGTGTTTTCCTCGATTTTCTCCTCACGCAGTTTCGCCAGCACCCGTCCCACGTTCTCATCCAGTGAGGCCATCATCGCCAACATCGTGCGCCGATGCAGGTCCGGGATGTGGGAAAACTGTTGCATGTGCTCCGGTTTCGCCTCCATCGGCCAGTGCGGTGGGACGAACGAGAGGTAGAGAAAAAACGGCCGCTCCGCCGCATGATGGCGATCGATGAAGGCCACGGCTTCCTTGCCGAAGGCATCCGTGGAATACTCACTGAACGACTCCGCCACATCGCCGCGTCGGAGATCGTTGAGGAACCCGGTTTTCGGATTCGGGTGGAGAATGCCGCCATTGGTCAGCCACAGACTTTCATCGAATCCCCGCTGCTGGGGCCGCATTTCTGGACGGCTTCCCAAATGCCACTTGCCGATCATGCCCGTCACATATCCTGCCGCGCGCAGCTGATCGCCGATGGTTTTCTCACCTAGCGGCAGACCCGCCGTCGCGGCGGCGGATGCGGACCAATTCGCCTCGAAGCCGAAACGATTCTGATAGCGCCCGGTGATGAGCCCCGCCCGCGACGGGCAGCATTGGGGCGCGGTGACATAACCAGCGGTAAACCGCACCCCGTGGCGTGCGATCGAGTCGATCTGCGGCGATTTCACTTCGCCCGATCCCTGACAACCCAGATCCGCATAACCCAGATCGTCGGCAAGAATCACGATGATATTGGCGGGCTTGGCCGGCAAACTTCCGATGCTGCACACCAACGAAAAAACCGGCAGCCAGATGAAACGGGTTCGCATGGGAACCCATACGACCGTGACGGAAGCCATCTCGCAAGCGGTGGCAAGAGGTAGATCCTGCGCAAGACCTCCCTTGCGGCTCCAGCTACAGATTTCCTCAACCCGGGATAGCCAGCAGCGGAGCTTGGGGCTATGACGGCTTCTCCACCCGCTACCCAGCGTCACCCGAAACTGTCCCTCATGTCCGCCAAAGCCACCGGAAAAGTCAGCGCCGCCGTCATGGCCAGCCGTGTGTTGGGATTGCTGCGGGAAATGATGTTCGCCGGGCTCTTTGGTGGCAGCAAGTGGATGGATTGTTACTATCTCGCCTTCAAGGTGCCCAACCTGTTGCGCGACCTGTTTGCCGAAGGCGCGCTTTCCCAGGCCTTCGTCACGACCTTTTCCAAAAAGCTGAAATCCGAGGGCGAGATATCCGCCTGGGCGCTTGCCAACAAAATGATGACGCTGGCAGCCGTGTTCATGAGCTTCGTCACGCTGCTGGGAATCCTGGCTGCGCCGTGGATCGTCGATTTCCTCACCTCACTCTCCCGCACGGGCAGCTCACCCCGCACTTACAACCCGGAGGAAATCGCGCTCACCGTGACCATGGTGCGGGTGATGTATCCCTTCATCCTGCTGGTTTCTTTGGCAGCCCTGGTGATGGGCATGCTCAATGCGAAAAGCGTTTTCGGCATGCCGGCGCTCTCGTCGTGTTTCTTCAACTTGGGCTCGATGATCGGCGGGGCCGCGCTTGGCTGGTGGATGGATCCCAGTTGGGGAAAAGACAGCCTGATCGGATTCTCGATCGGCGTGGTCATCGGCGGTCTGGCGCAATTGGTTTGCCAGTTTCCCGCGCTGCGCTCGGTAGGCTATCGGTTTGCGGCGGACTTCCGCTGGAAGGACTCCGGCGTCCGGCAGATTCTCCGCCTGATGGGACCGGCGGTGATTGCCGCATCGGTGGTGCAGGTGAATGTGGTGATCAACGCGATGTTTGCCTACGGCGTGGGCGAGGGGGCGGTGAGCTGGTTGAGTTATGCATTCCGCCTGATGCAACTTCCCATCGGCGTCTTCGGCGTCGCCGTGGCCACGGTCACGCTGCCTGCCTTGTCGCGCGCCGCCTTGAATGGGATTGGCGATGATTTCCGCCCCACGCTCTCCAAGGGCCTCCGTCTCGTCGCCTTCCTCGTGCTGCCATCGACCATCGGATTGGTGTTGCTCGCGGAGCCCATCGTCAGCGTGCTCTATGAACGAGGTGCCTTCGATGCCACCGATCGCCTGCAAACCGCCGCCGCCCTCCGTGCTTATGGTTATGGCTTGCTTTTCTATGCCTGGCTCAAGGTCTTGCAACCGGCTTTCTATGCCATCGAAAAACGCTGGTTTCCCATGCTGGTGAGCATCTTCGCGCTGGGACTCAACCTCGGTTTCAATTGGTTTTTTGTCTTTGTGATGCGCTGGGGCCACGAATCGCTTGCCCTCACCACCAGCATCACCGCCACGGTGAATTTCTGCATCCTCTTCATCGCCATGAGCCGCTTCGCTGGGGATCTCGGTTTCGCCGATCTCCTCAAAACCCTCACCAAACTCGCCCTCGCCGGAGCACTCATGGCCGCGGTCTGCCTGGCCTCCACCCACTTCATCTTCAAAGACCCCGCGCACCTCTCGATCTGGCTGCGCATCATCGCCCTCACCACCACCGTCGGCCTAGCCGCCCTCGTTTACTTCGCCGCCACCCGCCTGCTCCGCGTCACCGAAGCCACGGATGCGCTCGACATGATCACCCGCCGGCTGCGCAGGTAGGAGCGTGGAGCGTGGAGCGTGGAGCATGGAGTTGATATGCCTTCCATGCTCTCCGCTCTCCGCTCTCAACTCCCAAACTGGTGAATCAACCAACCGATCAACAGCACTTGCGGTGTGGAAATCAGGGGCAGTGCGAGTGTTGCTTTCCATGAACGGGTGGTTTCGTGCAGGCTGAGGATTTCCGTATAGTCCGTGGCCGCGCCTGCCATCAGGAAAACGAAGGCATTGCCGGGGGCATGGGCGCGGGTGAGCAAATCCGCTGCGATGGGCGAAGAGCCTTCGGAGCAAACTTCGAGGATCGTTGTGGCAAGCAAGGTCAGGAACAAGCCGGCCATCGTCGGGCCGAAAACCTGCGAAAATGTCGCCTCCGGCACGAAGGCCCGGATCGCTCCGGTGAGGACGAAGCCGAATAGAATCCAACGCAACACCATCTGCGAACCCGATATCCCCTCGCGCAGGAGTTTGTTATAGTTTTGCCAATTGGGTTTCAACGATTGGAATACCCCGCGGACCGCCGGTCTCATGCGATATCCCACCGGGAGATCCACGGCGTTCGGATTGCGCGGGATTTTCCCGGCATCCACCAGCCGGTCCGCGATCCACCCGGTGATCAGCGCCACCACCATGGAAAGCCCGATGAACAACAACATCCACTTCCAACCGATCAATGCCGCGAGGATCAGAGTTAAGGATAAAGAGTTCCATGGACTGGCGATGAGAAAGGCCAGCGTCTGCCCAAGCGACGCGCCGCGTTTGTATAAACTCATGCCTACCATCAGGATGCCGTGATTGCACAAGTCCAAGGCCACGCCGGCACCCACGGCGCGGAACAGGCCGGACACGCTGCCTCCACGTCCGAGCAAGGCGGCCACCAGTTCGCGTGGAAAGCGCCCGATCACCGCCACTGCCACGATTCCCAACAACAGGCCCCACCAGGCACGGGTCATCAACTCATAACAAGTATGCCCGAAGACATGCAGCCATGCCGGAGCGGAGGGAAATGCGAAGTGAATCAGCACTCCGGCGGTAAACAACACCATCGATCCCCACAACAGCCAATCCGGGCGACCCTTGGCGCTGCCCCCACAACAGGATGACGCGCTTTCCGCCGCGCGCGCTGTGGTTCCTCCCCCACAGCACGATGCCTTGGTGGCCGCACTGACGGTTTCGGGCGATTTCAAGGAGGAGATGGGAGAAAGTCTCATCATCGAGCGGCGCAAATCATCGCGCTTGCTCTCATCACCCGGAGGTGGGTTGGAACAACAATCGGACATTCTATAAAGTGAGGTTACGCCAGTTTCGCAGAATGTGAACCGCGTTCTTCGAATCGAAGGGATCCGGTGAAGGCCTTTGGCAGGGATGATGGAAAATTGGACGCGCAAGGTAGGGTTCCACCGCCGGGGGAACCGGAGAAAGGGGTGCGAACGTTTCTGCCCAAGAAGAGCCGTTCCGTCCCCCTTGGTCCCCGCGTTCTCATCTCTTTCGCCTGCGGCCCCGGCGGTGCCGCCCTACCTGGCCGCTTGCGAAAAGGTAGGGTTCCACCGCCGGGGGAACCGGCGAAAGGAGGGCGAACGATTCAGCCCAAGAAGAGCCGTTCCGTCCCCCTTGGTCCCCCGCGTTCTCACCCCTTTCGCCTGCGGCCCCGGCGGTGCCGCCCTACCTGGCCGCTTGCGAAAAGGTAG
>JBBARN010000183.1:0-8698 GCA_040399845.1 Luteolibacter sp.
CCTTCCGGGGAATCGTCACCGCCGCCCGCTCCGCCGCCGCCCAGGCCGGGAACGCCTTCAAAGGCCTCGCCTCCATGCCCGGAAAGCTCCTCGGGGGTGGATTGCCAGTTGCGGGAATTCTGGGAGGATTAGGAGGATTGGGACTGGGAGCGCTGATTGCGCAAGGTGGAATGCTAGCAGGATCATTTGAACAAACTGAAATGGCCATGCAAGCGCTCACCGGAACCGGAGCCGCTGCAAATGCTATGATGCAGGGAATGAAAAAAACATGGATGGAAACCGGAGTCGCGGTTTCTCAACAAGCAGGAACGATTCAAAAGTTCCTAGCCCTTGGATTTTCATCTGACAGCGCAACAAAGCTGCAAAAAAACATCCTCGATATTGCCGGTGGGATTGGGATGACAGCGGAGAATGCGGAATTGTTAGGCTCCGCTCTTGCACAGGTGAAAGCGAAAGGAGTGGTTTCCATGGAAGAGCTTCGCGGCCAAATCGCAGAAAAAGGAGTGCCAGTCTTCAAAGCATTAGCTGACAGCATGGGAGTATCCCAAGCCGCGCTCATGAAGCTGGTCGGAGAAGGGAAAGTTCCCGCAGAGAATCTATTGAATATCTTCATGAATATGAGCGGGGAATTCGCAAAATTCGCCGGTGGAGCCAATAGACTTGGAACCAGTTTCATGGGACAAATCAACCGCATGAAAGCCTCCTTTCAGTTAGCTTTTGCGTCATTTGCCGAGCCAATCATCATGGGCCTGAAGCCAATCTTGGAACTCGTCATCACAAAAATGAACGGCCTTCAATCAGTGGCGTCATCAGCGGGAGAAAAGATTCGTAGAGCCCTTGATTTAGGAGTTGCAGCTTGGCAAACCGGACTCATCGCCGAGACGGTAGGAACTGGACTGCAAGTTGCAATTATTCGCGGACTCAATTTGTTTTCATCAGAGGTTCGGAAAATCATGGCTTACATGGGAGCCGCCATGGAATCGATCATGAAATCTCTCCGGATTTCATGGGGAGCGCAGGAACTTATTGGGATCTTTGCAGACCTGGGAAAAGGCCTAGCATCCGCCATCACCGCCGGAATCCTTCGCGGAATCGACAAAATCCCGGGAGTCGATACCACCCAAGACGCGAAGCGCGAGGAAAGGGGCGCCGCAAATTCCTTCAATCGAGCAAAAAACCGACTTGAGGATATAAATTTGGGAACGGCCCTCCAAGAAGTTATCGATGCCTTGAATCAAGCACATGACAAAGGGATGGAAGCTGCAGCAAAAGCAGTTGCAACACCATGGATCAATGGGACCAAAGCAGAGGATGACTTGAAAACCCTCAAGTCAAAGCTCGAAGAGCAAATGAAGATTAACCAGGACGCAGCAAATGCCCTGAACAAAGCTCTCGATCAAAACAATCAAGCGAGCCCCAATGGTGGATTTAATGGAGCACCCGCCGAAATTCAAAAAGCAGTTGCCAAATCTCAACCTCAATTCACGTCCCTAGGCCGCATCGGAGGCGGAGGATTTAGCTCCATGTCGCCGATGATCTCCGAACAAAAACGCACCAACGGAATCCTCGGACAAATCAAAGAACAAATCATCCGCACAGGAAACAAATCCACCCCCGTCATCGCATGAGTACCGGCCCCGTCGTTAAAACAAACATCCGCCTCGAATACGATGCGACCTGGGAATACGAGGCCAGCCTCGACAAAGATTCCGCAACCAGCGAGCTCGCCTATGAAGACAATTTCGAAGGATGGGAACAACGCCTCCCACAATTAAAATCCGAACATCCGGACATCCGAAATCTGAAGCTGATCAAGATCAAGGCCCAGCTCCAAGAAGGAGGAAAAATCCGAGTCATGCTTTCCTATTCCGCCGCCGGGATCGATGTTCCTGGATTCGAAAACCAAAGTCAGCGAACCCAGCGATTCGGATGCGAGCCGAGTTTGTCCGAAGAACCGATTCTCACATTCTACAAACTGAAAGATCTCGACGAACAATCAAAATCAGGCCTCGCGAATTTCCTGAACTCGTCGCGCACAAAAGAGGATTACGAAGACGCCGTCGAGGACATCGGAGCCGACCCCTTGGCACTTCTAGCCCTGGAAAAAATCCGTAACGGACAAGACGCCTATCGGACACCTCAAATGGTCTGGATCCACAGAAGGAAAGTGCGCAGCCTCTCCGCCCTGGAAACCCACAAAATCGGAAAAATCGACGTCCCTCCCGGGGATCCACCACCAGGACCGCCGGGAGCGACTTGGATGTATCTCGCGCCGGTCCTATCGCCCACAGAAGACGGGGAAGCCTGGAACATCGAGGAGCGATGGGAACAGAGTTACGACGGCGGATGGGATCCGTTTTTCTATGAAGCCCCAGCCATCGAAGAAGAATGAGCAATTCGCAATTCCGCATGTTGAAGCAAGCGTCCGGAAGCGAGCCAGGCCTAGTCAGCCCGCAAGCCTGGAATGCCCTGCTCGATTATGTCGCCGACCTCGAACGCCGCCTCAAACGTTTCCAACCGAAAAACAGCCCATCCATCGGATTCAACGTCGGACCGGACGGATTCACCGCACGCGTAAAACGTCCAACCCGGGGAATCACCAAAAAAACGATTTGCCCATTCGGGGAGATCATAACAGTAAAGGATGATCCGATTTTCACGAAAGCAATCCGGGGCGGAATCGCTTATGCAGGCGACAAGAATTTTAACGTGCCATACCGAGGAATCGATTTGTCGACAAATGGAGAGTGGCTGATTTGGCTTCGCATCGAAGTCGAAGTGAATCGCGACGATGATGAGGAAATCATCCTGCCCGGAATCGCAACCAGCTCGGAAACATCGCCATCCTCATTCTGGGAAGACGGAGCATGGAGCGAAGGCACGCAATATCCAGACAACGAAAATCCCGCGGTCGCCGATGGCCTCGGAGAAATTGTCATTCCCATCGGGAAATTGACCGTCGAAGGCGGAATCGCACGTCTCGAAGCAGTCGCTTGCGGCAACATCCGCGTCGATCAATGCGCGGGGATATTGAGTCACACCCGGTTGTAAGCCATGGAAATCAGGACACTCAATGACGCTCTTCTAGTGGATTGCGATTGCTGTCCTCTCCCATTGTGCCCGGAGCCAAAAATCCTGCTAACTAGCTGCTGCCTAGGCCCTCCGATGGCCGCTGGAAGTTTCGCAGCTATGGGATTGCCGGAAAACTGGAATGAGCTTTGTTTTGGAACTGTAAAAAAGGAAGATGCCTACACGGAAATAATTGACTCCGATCAATTAGCAGCGGACGGGAACCCCTACGATTATCATATTGATTCGACCATCACCGTAAGCAGATCATCGATCGCCAAGGCCGATTTAGACGAAACAAACGACCAATGCGTTACGGTCCCCGTCGAAAAGCGTTACAACATTACCAGAAATGAAGTTCAAACAGGAATCGGGAATTCCTATGGGTCAACCATCATCGACAGCGAGAGCGCTGTCCAAATCGGAGCTGGCGACTGCGTGGGAACATACGAGACGTATGTTTACGCCGTCTTGCCATCCGGAACGACAGGACCAGAAACCATCACAGGTGATTCCTTTAATTGTGGCGATGCTGATTCGCTCACGATTACCCCTGACATGCTTTATTCCTACGATCCCGGAAAAAAAGAGCATGTTTTCAGGAAACCCTATGTTTACGGCGACATTACAGTAACAGGACAAGTCACCGGAGAAATCATCATCACGCTCACCGAAAACGGCTCCTTCATTTATCAAGTCTGCATTCCGGACGGTTACGCCGCCCTCAACCGCAGCACCTATCAAGTCCAATGGGATATCGCCTTCCTGGAAGGAGCATGGAAATCATGGTATTTGGGAGGCCAAATCGGCCCCGAGCCACCCCACAAGCCAGTTTTTGCCGAGCAACGTTTCTGGGCATGGGACCCCACCGAGCCCGAAACATGCAGCCGCCGCTATAAATTCCCCGAGGTCGATTGCAACGTGCTGCCCTGCGAGGACGAGAACGGAGCCATCATGTGGACCGCAGAAATCATCAACATCCTGGTCGTATGCTGGAGGTCCGCAAGATACGGATTCAAACCAACGGCCCACGGGATCCAATATGAATGGGCAGAAGGAGAAGGAGCCTAGCCATGACAGCCCCTCGGAAACCATGGAAATCCGGGAAAGTCCGGAAACAAAAAGGCAAAATCCAAGGCCTCGGGGATCTTGTGGCCATCGTCGCAAAACCACTGGCAGCCACCCTGGATCAAGCATTAGGAACGGACCTGAAGAACTGCGGTGGATGCGCATCCCGCCAAAAATCATGGAACGAACGATTCCCATTCCGGAACTCACTTTGACATCGATGGCCGATCATGAGGATCGACATCGACCTAGACACCAACACATGGCTTGCAGGCCCAAGTCTTAAATACGGAATCGCCGAAGTCGGATTCAAGCGAGACACCTCAGCCATCCTTTCAGTTCGTTTCTGGCAAGCCGGTGTCGTCGTCGAACTCGCCGCCGGGGCCACAGGAGAATTCGGAATCAAAACCAATGGGGAGTTTGACGGAGATCTCCTCGTTTACGCGGATTCCTGGACTAAAGTCGGCAACGGAGCAAACACCGTCTATCAATTCGCGCCAGCCCTCAACAGCGAGGCCCTCGCCACCGCCCTGGGACACGGAAACGGAGATACCTCCGACGACCTCGCGAGCATCCTCGCCATGGCCGAGATTCTGTGGATAGTGGATTCCAAGAAATACCGCACCCAGACCGTGCCGGCCCGAATCGGGAATGACATCCTCAAGGATGAAGACGGAACGCCGCTCGCCCTGCCAACGCCGGAAGAATGGCTCGCCGACCGAGCATTGCCGCTCCCGATCCTCCGCACCGATGCGCAAGGAACCCCTATCAACTCTCGGATGACCATCGAAAGCGGGAGCTATGACGGAACCGTCATCAACCGCACCTCGACCACATACAACAGCCGCCCCCTTTGGAGTACCGGGATATTTCGAGTCGAATGGACAGGAACCGCATGGAGATTCCTCACAAACGGAGTCGAATTCGATTCGGCCGTCGGAGACACCGCCGACCCATGGGACGCTACATGGGGGACAATCACACTCATCCCCAGCGGCCTGCCAGCAACACACATCGGACAAGACTGCCGCCTCGGAGACGCGTCGCCTTACCGCTGGTTTAAGGCCGCCGAGATCGATCCCACCATCTGGGAAGAAACCACCCCCGGCCTCATCCTCAACCGCGATACGCAGATCATGGAACGCCTCTTCATCCTCGACGGAATCATTCAAACCGAAATTGCCACCCTCTGATTCAACCCTCCCGAAATCATATATCATCATGAAATCAATCCTCATCTATCTACTCGCCAGCGCATCCCTAGCACTCGCCCAAACCAAAACCGTCGGCCCCCAGGGACAAGGAATTGGGACCGGGGACCGAAGCGCATTCCTGAACGCCCTGGGAGGCACCACCGCAGGGAAAGCGCTCTTCCAAATGGCCAATCCATCGGCCATCACTTTCCCTCGTATCAATGCAGACAACACGGTTTCTGCATTGAGCGCAGCGGATTTCAGAACTGCGATCGGAGCCGTTGCAACGACAGGGAACGAAACCATCTCAGGAAACAAAACGTTTTCGGGACAAGCGGAGTTCACAGGACAACTCGCGACAAATGGCACAAGCGCCATGACGCGCGATCTCAGCGATGCTCGATATGGACGCGCAGTCGTCATGAAACTGGCAACAACACAAGATATCACCGCCGGAACACTGACGGACATCTCCGGAACTGACGTATCATTGGAAGCGAGCTCCGATTATGAAATCAACGGTTTTCTGGGAGTCGAAACGACAGGAGGCTCGCCAACAAATCGAGTTCAATTCCGATTCTCCTATAGCGGGACACTCGCGAGTAATCAAGGTTTTATCAATACCATGAACTCGTCAGGAGCAACGTTTGCAATGGTCAACGGAGCATTTTTGACGACAGCGCTTGCAGACACCTCGAACGTCGACCGCAGCTATCCAGTTCTCGGAGCCGTAAGGACATCCACAGCCGGAACAATGCGACTCCAAGCATATCGGATCACAGGCGCGGGAACTACGCCAAAACTTTTGGGCGGATCATTCCTCATCTTCAGAAAAATCAACTAACAAAACCATGAGCCTCCTCTCTCAAGAAATCATCATTGCCTCTGAAATTGACGGAATCAACCGCGAGAGCGTTTCATTCCTCCGAGCTCAAGCAAAGCGGGCTTACGATCTCGCAAACACTGAAGGCCTCCAACAACAAATCATGGACGCACTAGGAACCAATGCAGCGACAGCCCTTCAAAGCTATGCAGCAATCCATGGAGTTCTCTCCGCCCTTGGAGCCGCTGAAGGAATCCCAGAGCCCGACTTTGAAAAATGGACAGTTAACAATGACGGAACCGTCATTTTCAATGCGCCAATTCCCGAATAAGTAAATGCACTACCACCACGAAAAACTTATCTTTGGCTCCGCGTCCTTCATTGGCTCCCTGCTTTGCAGCATGGGGGCCATTATGACATCGGGCGAACTCCGCTGGATCTATGTCACCCTCGCCGTCGGAGTCATCACCTCCGCCTTCCTCGCCCTCATGTGCCGAAAGGATGAGGAGACCATCAAGACGACCATCGGACGATGCGGAATCTCGATCATGCTTTCCATGTTCGGATCAAAAGCCGTGGTCCACTACTACAAAGCCCAAGAGGCAGTGGAGGACGTGCTCGTCCTTTCAGGAATCGCGATGGCAGTTTGTATTTTCGGGTATTTCGTCGCCCATGCCTTCCTGAAGGCCCTCGATAAAAACTCAGGCTCATTCGGATCCGAGCTCCTCAACATCGTTAAGCTCATCCTCAAAACCTGGCTCACCAAAAAGCCATGATCCAAATCGGCAAAGATCCCAGCCTCAAAACCCTGCTCATCCAGGAAGCGCTCCAAGCCCGGGGACTCTACACCGGAGAGCTCGACAACTGGCCCGGACCGCGCACCGAGGACGCGCTCGAAGCCTTCCTAGCCCAAATCCGTTCCAAGCTCCCCACCAATCCGGAAAACCTCCATCGCGATATCAGCCCGGAGGGGCTCGACCTCATCAAACACTTCGAAGGCCTTTTCCTCGAAGCCTACAAATGCCCCGCCGGAGTCTGGACGATTGGATACGGACACACGGGACTCCGCCACAAAGACGGCACCGTTTACCCAGGCCGCCGCATCACCGAGGACGAAGCCGAGGCCCTGCTCCGCCGGGACATGGACTATTTCGAAGGCCGAGTCTCATCGCTCATCACCGTTCCGCTTTCCGAGAACGAATTCGCCGCCCTGGTGAGCTTCGACTTCAACACCGGAGGCCTCGCCGATTCCACCCTCCGCCGCCAGCTCAACTCAGGCAATCGCTCCGCCGCCGCCGAGCAATTCCTCCGCTGGAACAAAGCCGGGGGAAAGGTCCTCGCCGGTCTCACTCGCCGCCGCCAGTCCGAGCGGAACCTCTTCCTTGGCCTGCGAGATTTCCTCGTCAAGTAAGCCCCACCACGCGAGCCCGTCCTCATGCCGCAGCGGTCGCCGATAGTTCGATTTTAAAATCTCCGGTGAATTCCCCGCTTCCTCCGCCACCTGGGGGAGCGACTTCACCACCGCGATCCGATACGAGCAAAACGAATGACGGAGAACATCCGCAGGCCACACCGCGCAAACCCCGCTCTTTCGCGCCAGCACGCTCAGAAACTCGCGCGACCGGAATCCGCAGCACCTCGCCCCCGGTTTCGACTTTGAAGCCGTAAACAACGCCTGAAGCCGCAAAGCAAGCCTCGCATCCATCGGAATATATCGCTCCGAACTCGTCTTTTGCGCGACGGCCGGAGTCACATGGAGATATCGACGATCCCAATCAAACGCCGCCCAGGTGAGACGCTGGACCTCCGACGGCCGTAAGCCCAGCCATCCCGCGATTAGCAGATAGCTTTCGAGCTTCGGTTCAAGATCCCGCACCGCCTCCAACAATCGCCGCCCCTGGTCAACCGTGAAGATTTCCTTCCCCGCGTCCGGGATCGTTGGTTTCCGGAGCAAATCGGCAACATGATCCCCCTTCGGAAGCATCTTCCAATCCCGACACCGATTCAGGAACGTCACCCAAGTCGTGATCCGATTCGCCAAGGTCCGCGCCGCCGGGGTTTCCGTCCCCCTCACTTTCCGATGCACCCACGCCAAAAGATCCGCCTCCCGTAGATCCACGACGGCCATCCCCTTACGCAAGGACTCCGCCTCGACGAATCCATCGAGCTCCTGCCCAAAGGTCCGCCGCGTCTCTTTCGATCCCGCATCATATTCAGCCAGGAACCGCGCCACGGCCGCGCCAAGCGTCGATTGCTCCACCTTCAAAGGCCCATGCTCCGCAAACCAACGCGCGGCCGCCGTGAGGTCCGCTCCGCCCTTCGCGCCGTCAAGCCACTTGACGGCCGCCCGCACATCCTCGACCAGCCGCCTCACCGCGCCATCCTCCGCCCCCGCGATTTTCTTCAGTTCCGCCAAAACCTCCGCCTCGCCCCTGGAGACCCAAGCCCGAACATCGCCGGAATCGAGATCGATCGCCTTTTGCTCCGCAAACTCCAAAGCCTTCGCGGCCGTCGCCTTCGTCGTCTTTTTCGTCGATCCCATCTC
>JBBARN010000184.1:0-8696 GCA_040399845.1 Luteolibacter sp.
GCCCCGTTTCCCGGGGTAGCACGCGGTCCCTGTTGAATGGTGCCGCCCTTGTCCGGTCTTCATCGATGAGAGAGATTGTTTGAGGTTCGTAATAATCGCTCATCGACACCGCCATGCCGCCGGAAATCCGGCGAGAGCTGGCCATTTGACCCCATGACACCTGATTCCTTCGAGGTGCTGCCACTGGCTGCACCCCTCCACCGCGTTTTACGCGAACTTGAATACACCACCCCTTCGCCGATCCAGGCGCAGGCGATTCCGCTCCTTCTGCAAGGGCGCGATTTGTTAGGATGCGCGCAGACGGGTACCGGTAAGACCGCTTCGTTCGCCCTGCCCATCCTCAATGCCCTGCACGAGCAACCCCGCCAGATGAAGCCGCGCTGCTGCCGCACGCTCGTGCTCGCTCCCACCCGCGAACTCGCCGGGCAGGTTGGCAAGAGTTTCTCCACCTATGGCAAACACATCCGCTTCTGCAGCACGCTCGTCTATGGCGGCGTGGGCCAAGTGCCGCAGGTGAATGCCATGCGCCAGGGCGTCGATGTGCTCGTCGCCACTCCGGGCCGCCTGCTGGATCTCATCGATCAACGCCACATCGATCTATCGCAGGTCGAATTCTTCGTGCTCGATGAAGTGGACCGCATGCTCGACATGGGTTTCCTGCGTGATGTGAAACGCATCGTTTCCCTGCTGCCTGCAAAGCGCCAGTCGCTGTTTTTCTCCGCCACGCTTGCTCCTAACATCGTGGAACTCGCGCAAACCATCTTGCGCGATCCCGCCCATGTGAGCATCACGCCCGAAACGACGACGGCGGAAAAAATTGAACAACAAATCTGTTTCCTCACCCGCGAATCGAAGCGGCCCTTGTTGGAACAATTGCTGCGTGCGCAATCGAATGCCGCCGGACAGAAACTCACCATCGTCTTCAGCCGCACCAAACACGGCGCGAACAAACTCGCGAAAAGTCTATGCGCTTCCGGGTTTCCTGCTGATGCCATCCACGGCAACAAATCGCAGGCCCAGCGCGAAAAGGCGCTCGACCGATTCAAAAAAGGCCTCACTCCCGTGCTTGTCGCCACCGACGTGGCCGCACGCGGTGTGGACGTGAAGGACGTGGGTCTCGTGGTGAACTACGACCTGCCGAACGAGCCGGAAGCCTACGTGCACCGCATCGGCCGCACGGCCCGCGCCGGTGCCGAAGGGCGGGCGGTTTCGTTCTGCTCGGAAGACGAACTCGAGTTCCTGCGCGAAATCGAAAAGGTCATCAAAATGCCCATCCCGCGCTGGGATGATCATGATTGGCATATCGAATCACTCGCCGACCGCCACCTGCGCGGCCGGGCCAGCGGTGGTGCCAAAACTCCGAAACAGGGAGCCAATCCCTACGCGCGCCGCCGCAGCTCCGGTCGTGGCCGTCGCTGAGACGGATAACGGTTAGATATCATTTCGCCACTTCATCCAGCGCCCGTGCGAGCAAGTTCGCATGGTCCTGCTGGATGTTGTTGTGATAGGCATCCGGCACCTCGATCAGCCTCACCATCTCCGGATGACGCTGGGCAAGCGTGCGACCCATTTCCACGGGTATCACTTCGTCCTTCACTCCGTGGAGGATGATGATCTCGCCTGGCCCTTGTTTCGCCAGATCATCCAAGCGCGCCACATTGTCGAAGCGATGCCACACGACAAATCCCAGCGGCAAACCCGTGACCGCTTGGCTCATGTCCATGGTGCTCGTGAATGGGGAAATCAACACGCCGCGGTTGATCTTGAAGTCCGCCGCCGCTATCAGGTTTGCCGCGCAGCCGAGGCTGTGGCCGAGGAAACGCAGCTTGGATGGGTCCGGTGCGCCTTTTCCGCCGATGCGGCTCCATGCGGATGGAATGGCGATTTTGAGATTCTCACGGATTTTTGCCGGGCTCGGCGAACCTTCGTTCGCTCCGTAACCCGGATAGTCGATCAAAAGCCAGGCATCCTCCGGCGAGGTATGATCCCGCAACCAATCGGCCCAATCGAGCGCAAGGCTGCCATTTCCGCCACAGACTACCCACAAGTTGCGTGGCGCATCGAGTTTGCCCTGAAGATAGGCCTGTTGGCGGCCGTGCGGACTTTCGTAGCGGATGATTTCTCCCCGAAACTGGGTTTGCCACATATGGGTGGTCTCCGGTCCATAGGGTCGGGGAAAATAGATGAGCTTGGACTGGCATCCGGCAAGCATGAGCAGGGGGATCGCCCCTAACAAAAAGAGGATGCCAAGCCAGCGGATGATCTTTCGGATGATCATATGATTTTCTGATAGATATCATGTTCCGCGATCCATGCGGCGACTGCCGGGTCCAGCCAATCCGGGCTTGCGCCCCGCGCAATCGCTTCGCGAATCGCTGTGGCTGAGGCGGGATGGATGCCATCGACGCAATGGAATCGGTATCCCTCACGCGGTGCGGGAATCCGGTCCCGGGCGAAAACAATGAACTCCACACAAGCCGCCAGCCGCTCCGGATGTGCCCACTGGGGAAGCGCATCCCATTGATCGCATCCCATGATCCAGAACAAGCGTGCACCCGGCAGGCGTTTGACCATTTCCTCCGCTGTCCGATAGGAAAAAGAAGGTCCATCCAGCCCGATTTCATAATCATCCACCACGGCCCACGGAAGTTCCCTCGTGGCGAGCCGCAGCATCTGCAAACGGGCCTCCGCAGGTGTCGGGGCGTTGCCGGTTTTGTGCGGGGAAATCCGGCAGGGCAGGAAGCGTACTTGATCGAGCGCCAGTGCTTCTACCGCGCGTTTTGCCAATTGCAGATGGCCGTCGTGCACGGGATCGAAGGTGCCTCCGAAGAGGGCGATGCGGAAGGGGTCAGACATGGCGTTTGGATTGGTCCCGATAGGCAGCAGGCGGCAGGCCCACGGTGGCGTGAAATTGACGGGTGAATGCGGTTTGATCACCATAACCACATTCGAGGGCGATCTCTGCAATGGCAAGGCGTGTAGTGCTGAGAAGCTGCGCCGCGTGCTCGATGCGCGACTTGCGGATGAAGGCGCTGGTGCTGAGTTGGAAGACCCGTTTCATCCGGCGATCCAATTGCGCCGGCGACAGGCGGACCATCGATGCCAGCCCATCGGGTCGGAGTTCCTCATCCAGATGGGCCCGGATGTGTTCGACGACTTTCCTCAGGGAAGGAAATTCCGGATCCTCCGAATCCGGAGCAGCAAGATCGCGGGAAATGGAGGCCACACCGATGATTTCTCCGCCCGCATTGTGCAGCGGCACCTTGGTGGCAAGATACCAACCCAGCGTGCCATCGCGGTTGGTCACGAGTTCGAGGTGGTCGTTGATTTCCCTGCCGGATTCAAGAACGTGGCTGTCCTGTTCCCGATAGACCCTTGCGAGGTGCTCGGGGAAAAAATCCTCGGCGGTTTTTCCTAGCAGTCGTCGCGGATCGGCGAGCCCGAGTCGGGCGGCAAAAGCGTGATTTGCCGCCTGATAGCGCCGCTGCGCATCCTTGAGGCAGAACACCACATCCGGCAAATGCGCAAACAATCGCTCGCAAAACCGGGGTGAAGCGACTTGCGATAAAAACCCTTGTCCCGAGGCTGCCATTTCCGTTCGAAGGCATGGCCTCTCCCGCTGCGGCGGTCAAGTCGGAGCTTACGCACCCCGGGTTGATCCATGATAGAATGGAAACCGCAGTGGCGTTTAGACGGCGAACTTTCCCCATCCATCCGCCATGAAACCCGCTCAATTGTTTCTCTCAAGCGCCATTCCCCTCGTTTTGTCACTGGCTGTCCAGGCCGAGGATGCCCTGATGTCCAAGATGCCCGCCGTCTTCGAGCGCGCCTCGGTGCAATACAAAGGCATGCTCGAAAAGGTCGAGAGCGACCCGAATCTTCCCCGCACGATCAAGCCGGATGGCTCGGTGCTGACGGTGAAACCCGAGGACTGGACCAGCGGATTTTTTCCGGGAAATCTCTGGTTTCTCCACGAATACGACGGTTCGCCAATGTGGAAGGAAAAGGCCTTGGCCTACACGCGCCGCCTCGAAGTGATCCGTCATTTCAAAGGGAACCATGATGGCGGTTTTATGTTGGGATGCAGTTATGGCAATGCCCTGCGCCTCAGTCCGGATGACGAACACCGCGCGGTCCTTCGCGATGCCGCTGCGGCCCTCGCCACTCGTTACCGGCCCTCGCTCGGAATGATTCAATCCTGGGATCACAAACCCTTCACCTGCCCGGTCATCATCGACAACATGATGAATCTCGAACTGCTCACCTGGGCCGCAAAAAATGGGGGGGAGTCCAAACTCCGCGGTATCGCCATCAGCCATGCGGACCAAACCCTGAAGAATCATTTCCGGCAGGACGGAACCGCCTATCATGTGGTCGATTACGATCCCAAAACCGGCTGGGTCCGAGCCATCTACGGCATGCAGGGCGCGGACGTGCGCACCCCATGGGCACGCGGCCAAGCATGGGGACTTTATGGTTATGTCATGATGCATCGTGAAACCGGGAAACCCGAGTATCTCGACAAGGCCGTTTCCTTTGCCAGGATGCTCATGAGTCATCCGAACCTCCCCGCCGACAAAGTGCCTTACTGGGACTTCGGTGCAAAGCCCGGCGACGACACGCCGCGCGATGCATCCGCCGCTGCAGTGATCGCTTCCGCGATGCTCGAACTCAGCCAAATCGCTCCCGACGGCAAACAGTTCCTCGATTTCGCCCGCGCCCAACTCTTGACGCTTTCCTCCCCAGCCTTCCTCGCCGAGCCCGGCACCAACGGCGGCTTCATCCTCACGCGTTCCACCGGTCACCTGCCTGCTAACAGTGAAATCAATGTGCCGCTCGTCTATGCAGACTATTATTTCCTCGAAGCCCTGCTCCGCTATCGGGCGATCGTGAAGGGTGAAAAGCGCACCCATTTCGGCCAAACCAAGTGAGCTCCATTCCGGGGGGGGGGCGCGGTTGGGGTATTGCCATGGGGCCTCGAAGGAGGCAGATAGAGTCATCACCGCCATGGAAAACCCACCCAAGCCCTCGTCGTCGCATGCATCCGCCGAATCATTCAGTCGCCGGAAATTTCTCACCACCACTGCCGCTGCGGGTGTGATGATGGCCGGAAGCGCTGCCGCCCAAACCGAAGCCGTCAAAGAGCGCAAGCGCTATGCCATCGTTGGCGTCGGATCCCGCTCGGGCATGTATCGCGAGGCCATTCTGAAATCCTACGCCGAGCACTGCGAACTCGTCGGTTTCTGCGACAACAACGAAGGCCGACTCAAACTCGCCCAACTCAAGTCACGCAAAGCCGCTGGCGTGGAAATTCCGATTTTCCTCGATCGCGACTTCGACCGCATGATCGCCGAAACCAAACCCGCCGTCGTCATCGTCACCAGCAAGGACTCGACCCACGATCAATACATCATCCGCGCCATGGAACTCGGCTGCGATGTGATGACGGAAAAACCGATGACCGTGGATGAAACCAAGTGCCGCGCCATCCTCGCCGCGCAGGAAAAAACCGGCCGCAAGATCATCGTTACTTTCAACTACCGCTACTCACCACCCCGCACCCAGATCAAGGATATGCTCATGAAGGGCGTGATCGGCGATGTGCTCTCGGTCGATTTTCATTGGATGCTCGATACCATGCACGGAGCGGATTATTTCCGCCGCTGGCATGGCAACAAGGTCAATTCCGGCGGCCTCATGGTCCACAAGGCCACCCACCACTTCGACCTCGTCAATTGGTGGCTCTCCGCGAATCCGGTCAGCGTGCTCGCCATGGGAAAACGCGAGTTTTACACACCCGCCATGGCCAAACGCCTCGGGCTCACCAGCCACCACGAGCGCTGCAGGAACTGCCCGGAGGCAAATAAATGCAGCTTCCATCT
This sequence comes from Luteolibacter sp., assembly GCA_040399845.1. Taxonomy (GTDB): domain Bacteria; phylum Verrucomicrobiota; class Verrucomicrobiia; order Verrucomicrobiales; family Akkermansiaceae; genus Luteolibacter. Next base: position 5,883 of record JBBARN010000184.1, read on the forward strand.
CGATCTCTCCGCCAACAAAGGACTCAAGGAACTCTATCTCGATCAGGAATCCCACGATGGCTATTTCCGCGATCGTTGCGTGTTCCGGCCGGAAATCGACATCGAGGATACGATGAATGTGATCGTGAAATACGACACTGGCGCCACCCTCAGTTATTCACTCAATGCCTTCAATGCCTGGGAAGGTTATACCATTGTCTTCAATGGCACCAAGGGCCGACTCGAACATGTCTGTCAGGAAAAAGTCTCGGTCAACGGCGATGGCTCCGTTCCCGGCGCGCTCAAACCGGAAGGCACCCACACCCGCATCTATCCACTCCGCGCCCCGGCTTACTCGGTCCCCATCTGGAAAGGCGAAGGCAGTCACGGCGGCGGCGACGAGGTGATGTTGGATGAACTCTTCCTTCCCCATCCTCCCGCCGATCCCTTCCTCCGCAGTTCCGACCACCGCGGCGGCGCAGCCTCTATCCTCACCGGCATCGCGGCCAATCATTCCTTCAAGACAGGCGCGACAGTCGCCATCGAGTCCCTCGTTCCCGGATTGAAATCGCCCGATTACCCCAAAATGCCCGACTCACAAGGCGCCGTCCCCATGCCACCTCCACCCTCTAAGGAGTAGGGACCTTATTGTCCTTCTCTTCCACGCAATCAAAGCAAATCAAAGATAAGAGATAAGAGATCTCGTCATCAAAACCACGCTTCATCTCCCACCTTTACCCGCCAACCGCGTGGGGCTTCAGCCCTTTACGCGGCTTTACGCGGCCAAATGCCTCCGTGACAACCCCACCAAAACAAGCTTACTTCACTCCAATACCCCGCACCCTCCTCAGGTTTCCGGCTCACCCCGCACAACCAAGGGCGGCAGCGTCCCCAACTAAGGAGATGGGACGTCTCGTCCCATCCAGAACCCCTGTAGCGGCGCTCCCACCTGTCCCAGCACAGCCCATAGGCGACGCCGTTACCCCAACCCCTGTAGCGGCGCGTCTATGACCGTCGCACTTCCCACACAAACCCTGGAGCGGCGTGTCTACGACCGCCGCATTCCTCCTTCTCCCGCCGGAGGCTAATCATTTCGGGATCGTAGGTAGTAGATCGTGGATCCAAGTTGGTTAGATCCTTCCTTCAAACCTCAACTATCAACTATAAACTATCAACTATCAACTATCAACTATCAACATTCGGCATTCTACAATCGATCCAGCGGACTCACCACTCCCAGTCCATGCTCACCCACGGCAACGTGAAGATAAATCTCTGTCGTCGTGATATCCTCATGTCCTAGCAAATCCTGGATTCTCCGAAGATCCGTCCCATTTTCCAAGAGGTGCGTCGCAAAACTATGTCTCAACGCATGACTCGTTACCGATTTTTCGATTCTCGCTTCAAAGGCCGCCCGCTTGATCGCGTCGTTGTAGACCTTCCCGTGCAAATGATAGCGCCGCTTCAGCCCTGACTCAGGGTCGATGGAAATCTGCTTCGCTGGAAATAGCCAGAACCACTCAAACGTCTCCGCCGCGCGACTGTGTTTGCGCGCAAGTGCTCCAGGCAGCCAAACACCTGGCAGCTTCGCCTCGCGATCCGCTTCCCACAACTCGCGCGCAACTTCGATCTGCCTAGCCAAGAGTTCCTTTAAACTCTTGGGCAACACCGTCACCCGATCCTTGTTACCCTTGCCACATCTCACCGTCACCGTTCCTCGCCCGAGATCCACATCTTTGATCCGCAATCGGGTCAGCTCCGAAAGCCTCAAACCTGCCCCATATTGTAAGCGCGCCGCCAATCCATAGCGCGCATTGAAACTCTCCATGCGCTCGAACAGTCGTTGGGTTTCCTCCTTGGACAGGACCACCGGCATGCGAGTCTCGGTTTTCCGCAGTTTCACCCCGAACACCGGATCCTCTACCAACAGCACCTGCTTGAAGAAGAATGCCAAAGCGTTAAGTGCCTGTTTCTGAGTGGAATACGCACAATCCTCATCCTCCACCACAGCTGTCAGGAACGCGGTCGCAGTCTCTACCTGCATCACCTTCCGCTCGTCCCCCGCGAACACCGCCAACCGAGCCACCCAAGCTCCATAACATAGCTTCGTCCGCCGCGCCAAACCCCGCCGCGAACAAGCGGAATGAACCGCATTCCTCACCCGTTCCCGCAGGCTCCGGTGATCCGCCCCGGCCTCTTTGCATGCATCCAACCAACCCAAATACCACTTGATGGCTGCGGACCACTGTTCCAATTGCCAAGGTTCGCGCTCCACTCCCTCCTTCATCACCATTGTCCGCCAAAAAGCCGTCGCCGCCTCACGGTGCGCATTGAGATCGAAGCACATACGGAAATGCTCAAACCATTCTAGAAGGACCAAATACGCCGCCCTCTCTTTGTCGGACAGACCACGGTAGCCCGCCAAATCCTTTCTCCAGCACCAGCGTGTGGGGCGCAGCCCTTCTCGCGAGCAAGGTGTTGTTGTTGCAGTCATAAAAAACCCACTAACAAGTCCCGATCGCGCCGTCAAACAAAAAGAATGTTCTTTCGAACATCTTTTTTCGGGCATCCTCCGGCCCCTAGCCGGGATTCCCCCTCATGGCGGCAAAATCCCCGGTTATATCCGTCCAGGCACCCGGCTTCAAATTGTTGTTTGCGCAATCCTAGGATAGCCGCATCCAAAACCGGAGAAAATCCTTGTAAAATCAAGGATTTCTGAGATTTTCAACCCGGTAGCCGTGACGCGGATATAACCACGTCCGGTCATACGAATAAAATCTGTTGGACGAAAAACTGCGTTTAAAAAAAGAAAGTTTTCATGAGGGTAAAGTTAGC
>JBBARN010000185.1:0-8693 GCA_040399845.1 Luteolibacter sp.
GTCCACATATAGACGTAAATTTCTGACGTTTCAAAATCCGACAGGCTGCTAGCTGTCTCAAGGAAAGAAACGTGCTTCCAAGCGGCTGAGGAAGCGTTGCTCGGATGCGGTGATGCCATCCGCTCCCAGCACCCGGTTGAGCCAGGTGTAGGCCTCTGCCCCCACTCCGGCGGCCTTGATGATCTCTATCCGGATCTGAAGGAAGTCCTCGGATTTCAGTTCACAGGCCGAAGCCTCGCGGGCTACCGCAAATGCCGAGAGGATGAATTGCTCACGCGGTTTGGAGGATTCCCAACCCAGTGAATCCATCGCGGTGGTGAGCACATCGTCTTCGGTGAGGGAAAGATGGGCATCCAGATAGAGGGATAGAAACAAAAGCTCGATCAATGCCTGGCGGGATTCTTGTGTCATCGGCGCGACGCTATCGGCCCGCCCCGAAAAAACAACCGGATTTTAGAGAACCGGGAATCGCTTTGATACCCATACTCAGAACCAGCCGCGGCCATCAACAATGCCTCCCACGCTTCAAACAAAAGAGGCCGCACTCCCGTGCGGCCCCCAAAGCTGTGTCATGAATGAAACCGGGGACCTCTCCCCTCGACGCGGAGAGAATGCACAAAAATCCGGGCCCTGTCATGTCCCTATGATGTGGGACACGGAGCGGGCATCGCGACAATTTTCCTGACGGCCGTCACTCGGATTGTCGCGCTCCCACAAGCAGTCGGACGGGCCCGAGCAGGCCGGATGGCTCGAGCGGGATGTCCTTGGTGAGGCGGGTGATGTTGGTGCGGGTGAGTCGTTTCCCAGCGGGCAGCGAGGCGTCGCCGATGATGCGGTTGCACCAGAGATTCACGACCTTGACGCGGAGGAGATTGGGACCGGGCTTGAGTTTCCCGGACAAGTCCACACGGAAGGGAAAACTCCACAGCACCCCGAGATTCTGGCCATTCAGTTCTACCTCACACAGGCTCTCCACCATCCCGAGGTCGAGAACGACATCGCCTTTGATGTCCGGTGCCGTGAATGCCTTCTCATAGACTGCGGTGCCCGAATAGTAACGAATGCCCGGATTCTGGTGGTTAGTCCAATCGCTGAGTTTCTCAAACTCCACCTTCTCCGGCCCACCCCACTTGGGATCGAAGGAAACCTGCCAGGGCCCGTTGATCTCCATCGCCGGGCGAAGCTCCGCCACATTCGGGCGGGCAGTCGCGGGCGCGGCTTCGACCGGCTTGCGGAAAACAATGAAAAACGCCTCCTCGGCACCCATCGGATAGGGAACGATGGTGCGGCCGTTTTCAAAACGAAAGTCCGTCAAATCACGCCGACTCCCGCTGACCGGGTCCCAGAGTTCCGGAACATGGCCAGTGATGCGGAATTGAAGATCCAAGTTTTCCGGGCGGTTTCTGCGATTGGCGACGAAATAAAAACGGGCGTCATCCGTGCGGCGTTGGATGAAATCGATGAGCGTGTCCCGATCGCCCCCCTTCCAGGAAAAGTCCTCTGGCAGTCCATCTTCCTGCATTACCTGGCGGGTGGTTTTTCCCCAGATCACCCGACCTTTGTCCACCTTGCGGGAACCTTGCACGGGTGGTGCATCGCCTCCCCAAAGTTCGTCGCAGAGTTGATCGAATTCCGCATCGGCGCGCTCCCCGCCGCTGCGGGAGAACTGGCGTTTTGGCCGCGGGCCGACGAGCGTGACGCCGCCTTTCACCAAATTGGCAAGATGCGTCATCACCGGCAGACTGATGGCATCGTGTGGCACCAGTGAGATCAGTTTGTAAGACGTCCCTTCCGGTAGAACCGCCTGACCGCTGGAGTCCACCGAGACCCGCTCCAGCAAGGCCTTCATATCAATCACATCGTAGCCGTAACCAGGCAGACAATTGGCGGGATCATCACTTTTGAGTCGGACGAATGAAGGAATGTTTTCACCGTAGAAATGCAGCACATCGGAGGTCCCGAGCCCTTGCTGCAGCATGAAGTGGCAGCGATTGAGATATTCGATGAATGCCCTCCCCTGTTTCCACCAAGTGACGTTGGGATTGAAATGCTCCCCTGCGAAGTAAGCGGCCCCGGGCATGCCTTGGGCGGCAGTGGATGAGGAAAATGTATGCCACATCGTGAGATTGTGGCCCTCGCAGGCCGCTTGATCGAAGGTGGCCTTGAGCGAACGGGGATCGTGCTGCCAGTGCCGACCGATGTTGGTAAATGCCTCGGCCAACGAAATCCGCCGACCGTAGGTATGCGCGGCGGAGGTGGTTTGTTTGACGAAAAACCGTTGTTCATCGCGCACCCGGTGACGTGGCGAGGTGGACCAGAATTCCCCCATCGGCACATCGTTGATCCCGAGGTTGCGCAAGGCATCCATGGGCCCGGCATGCGGGCCGCCTGCTTCCGGGTGGGTGCCCGCACCGAAGGCGTGCGCTCGCTTGGAGAATCCCTCGTATTTGTTCTCCGCCATCAGATCGGCCAAGGTGCGCCTGAAGTCATTGAGGAAACGGGTGGAACCATCGCGACTGCCAATGATATGTCCTGCAAGCACCGGCAGCCATGGCTCGATATCATATCCGCGAAGACGCTTGAACTCGGCCGGCATTCGACGCGTCCAGTTTACCGGTCCGAGCTCCCACGAATCCGTATGCAGGAAGCGCAACGACTTGCCGAGGTAGGGTTTGATTTCCGCGAAGATGGGATCGAGCGTGCTCTTCCAATACGCTTCGAGCGTTTCCTCATCGAGATAATCAATCGCATATCCACCGGCACCTTCACTATGGGTGGAAACATGCGCCCCGCTGATGGTATAACCGAAGCGCAGGATTTCCCATTTCCCCGGCGGAGCGTTCCAGCGGAGCTGGCCACTGGCATCCATTTTTGAACTGAGATCCACCACCTGGTCCAACTGGCAAGCCGCATCACCCGGCTGCTCCGGCTCCACGTCGAGCAAATGCCATGTTTCCGCCGCCGTGAACTGGCCGGGGTATTTGAAATAGGCCTTCTGATCGAGATCACGGATTTTTCCGCCAGCGGACTGCATGCCCCCGGCGATCAGCTTCTTGCCTGAAAACAAGGAGATTTCGGCAATCTGCACATTGCGTGGCGATGGCGACGATGGATCCCATGCATCCGAACAGAGCAAGCGAATGCGCCGGAAGCGGGTGGCAGGAAACTCAATCGTGGATGCGCCAGCCTTATCAAACTGAAAATTTGTTAGATCCTCAAACTTCCCACCACTTTCAATTTGGATCACGCCCGATTTTGGACCGAATTGCGGACGTGGCAGCACCACGAGTCGATCCGCACTGACCGGATTCGGAAATGATAACTCGATCCAGTGAGGTTGGGATTTCTTGGGGCCTAGATCTGAGGTTTTCGATCCACTCACCCAAAACGTATCCGCTTTGCCATCGATGGCGCTGGCTGGTTCCATGCCCGCTTGGCTTGAAATCGCGGAGACTTTGAAAACAGCGGCGTTTTCTCCTTTGAGAGGCACTGCCATCACCGCCACATCCTGATAGATACCGCCGGTCTTCGGAGGGTCCGGGAGTTTCATCTCAACTCCGGTGCCACCGTTGACCGAAGTTTTGGAAAAGGTGACTTTCTTGCTCGATTGCGCGGCTGTCACCTTGGGACCGCCGAGATTCCAGCCGCTTTGGATATTGAAGCCCAGTTCGAGTCCCAATCGATCCGCTTCCGCCACGGCGTGTTGGAACAGCTCGCGCCACTCGGGCGATCCGAAGTCGGGGCCGTGGGGGACCCGTTGGTTCCCTTCCTGCGTATCGCCTCCGGCATCGATCACATTGGCACCACCAAGCCCATTGGCCTTCATCGCCTCAAGATCGCGGGTGATGGTTGGTTTGTCGGTATTGCCGTTGAGCCACCACCACCAGACGCGGGTTTTCGCAAGCAGCGGTGGATTCGCCCATCCCTGTTCGAGAGGCAGCATTGGTTTGAGGGAGGCCTTGTATTCTTCCCGCACCGCCCGAACGCTCTCTGCGGCGGCGGGAAGGGAGATGAGTGTCAAAAACAAGGCAATTTCAGCACGGCGCGTAATCATCATGGGGCGGATGGGTTGTCGAATCGATCGTCCTCCCAAACGTTACGACGAGTCGCGGCGGATTCCTCCGCATTTCTTGCTCTAACCATGCCACGGTAACCCGCGCAGCGGCAGCTTTACGAAATCACCTTTTTCACAAAGCAGGCTTTGAGGGCGATGGAAATGCCATCCATCTTGCAATCGATTTCGTGGTCGCCATCGACAATGCGGATGGGCTTGGACTTGGTGCCCACTTTGAGAACTTGGGACGAGCCCTTGAGTTTGAGATCCTTGATCATCGCGACGACATCGCCATGGGCAAGGACGTTTCCATAAGCGTCCTTGACCACTCGCTCGGCGGCGGCTTCGTCGGGGCCCTCGGCCGCCTTCCACTCGTGCCCGCAGGTGAGGCATTCGAGCAAATCGCCCCGATTGAGGATCTCGGTCATTTCACACATCGGGCAGCTCGTTTCACTCATGGCCGCGGAGCAAAAACCCGGGGCGCTGGAAACTCAAGCCCCATCCTAACCATCTCGCCAGTGAATCGCCCGACCTATCCGGAAAATCCACGCGGCGAAATTCTATCAATTCTTGGCGAATTCCCGTCAGGCCCATAACATCGCGCCGCCACCGTCCCATTTCTCCGACAACCAATGCCCTTGTTTTCCGAAAAGCTCCAGATCCACGAACTTCGAGGCAGGCAAATCGTCCCATGGCTTGAATCACTCGGCACGCTGCGCATCGGGGTATTCCGCGAGTATCCGTATCTCTACGATGGCACGATGGAATACGAATTGCGCTATCTAAGCCGATACGCCGAATGCGAACGATCCTTGTTAGTGTTAGTGACGGACGAAGCGAATCAACCCGTGGGAGCCAGCACCTGCATGCCGCTGCTCGATGAGACCTGTGAGTTCCAGCAGCCATTTCTAACCCGAGGCGATGATCCGGGACGCATCCTCTATCTCGGCGAAAGCGTGGTGCTGCGGCATTACCGCGGAATGGGATTGGGAAAGCAGTTTTTCCAGGCCCGGGAACAACACGCCCGTCAACTCGGACTTCGTCAAACCGCCTTCTGTGCAGTGGATCGCGACTGTTCCGATCCGCGCAAGCCCGATGACTACCGCTCACCGGAAAGCCTCTGGAAATCCCTCGGCTATGAAAAGCAATCCGGCTTGAAGGCCACCTTCTCATGGAAAGAAATCGGCGAAACGATGGATCATCCCAAATCATTAACGTTCTGGATGAAGTCCTGCACACCATGAGATTGGACCTCCGTACCTTTGATGTGGGCGTTTGCTGCGATGACCCGCACGCCTTCGCTGCCCATGTCGTTGAGCTCACTCTCGCATCATGGGCAGATGGTGCGGATCTGGTCGTATTCCCGGAGTTTACTTGGATGGGCCTGGAACGATTCGTGGCCGGATCAGACAAGTTGGCCGGCGTGGCGGATTGTTTCTGGAAACGCTTGTGGCCGGAAATCCAGCATCACCTTTCACGCCCCGACAAGGCCGTGGTCCTCGGCACCGTGCCCTTTGTCGATGAAGATGGCAGGATAAAAAACCGCGCACCCATTCTCAGTGCCGGGCAGGCTCTCTATCAGGATAAAATCCACCTCACTCCTTGGGAGGCCGACTTCCACGGCGGCGGGCCGATCCAGCCATGGAGCTTCAAGGGCGTGAAGATCGCCGTGGTGATTTGTCTCGATATCGAAATCCCGGAAATCGCCGTGGCGCTTCGCAGCGGGCAACCGGACTTAATCGTCGTGCCCAGCGCTACGGAAAACCAACTGGGCGTCGAGCGCATCGGCCGCTGCGCGGATGCCCGCGCCGTCGAACTCGGATGCCAGGTCGGCGTGTGTCATTTGGTCGGCAAGACAAGCTCGGATTGGGTCGATGAAAACATCGGGCAGCTTGCCTTTTTCTCTCCCTCGCAATCGCCCTTTCTCGAAGTCGACCGCCACATCCAAAGCACCGTCCATGCCCATGGGTTCCACCTCATGAGCGCGGAGATCGACGTCGCCCGCATTCGCAGCGCACGCGAACTGCCCATGGAAACCAACCCATCGCAGGTCAGAGCCGGGGCGGTTGAGGTGATGGAACATCCCACCACTCCGGGCTTGCAGACAGACCTGGAGCCTGAGAAGCAAACGCCGTGAAATCATTGATCCAAGACTACTACGCCGCATTCAATTCCGGCGACCGCGAAGCACTGCTGGCCATGCTCGATGATGCCGTGATCCATGAGATCAATGAAGGCTCGGTGGAAACCGGCAAGGATGCCTTCCGCGGCTTCCTCCACCGCATGGATCAATCCTACAAGGAAACCGTCGAGGACCTCGTGGTATTCACCAGCGACGATGCCAACAGGGCCGCTGCAGAGTTTTACATTCGCGGGGAATACCTCGCCACCGACGATGGATTGCCTCCCGCCCGCGGACAAACCTATCATCTCCGGGTGGGCGCATTTTTCGAAGGTCGTGATGGGAAAATCACCCGGGTGACAAATTATTACAATCTGCACGCGTGGCTGGGCATGGTGGATGATGCGGCGGATAGCTGATCGCCGGCACGAACGTCGGTGATGGCGTGGGATGGTTTCTTTTACAGGAAATTAACAATTTTCCTCGTATTTCGACACACTCCTTTAACAAGCATGTTGTGAAGTGGGCAGCGTCACTAAACCCGACATTGCCATGAATTCCATCAACATAAAATCCATCATCGCCGCCAGCCCGCTGGCATTCAACTTGGTTCACGCGTCACCCGCCGCCTCCTTCGATCAACTCAACCCGCCCAACGGATCCACCGTGCGCGTGCCTGAAGTATGGATCGAGGGCCGGATGAGCCATGATATCTATCCGACCACGCAGATCCGGGCCTTCATCAATGAAAAGGCGGTGAAGGTCGATCAGCGAGGACACTTCCGGGCACGGGTCCCGCTCGTCCCCGGTGAAAACAAAATCACCCTGCGCGCCACCACTCCGAATCCCCGCCAGCAGATCAACCGGATCTCATCGTATATCGATGGCTCCATGGTGTATGGATCGGATGCCGCACGGGCCGCCGCGCTGAGAACCTTCGAGGGCGGACGCTTGAAAACCAGCGGCGAGCAACTCCCGCCTCTCAACTCCGATGGATTCTCCAATGTCAATGCATCCCCGTTTCCCGATACAGATTTGTTTCTAACAGGAGATGTTAGGGGAAATGAAAACCTCGAATTGCTCGCCATCCACACCTTGTTCATCCGCGAGCACAACCTGCTGGCGGATGCCATCGCCACCGCCCAACCCACCCTGGACGATGAGGCGATCTATCAACAGGCACGCCGCCTCGTCATCGCGGAATTGCAGGTGATTACTTATGAGGAATTCATCCCCGCATTGCTTGGCAAGGATGCTTTGAGCCCCTATCGCGGCTACCAACCTGCGGTGAATCCCGGCATTTCCACCGAGTTTGCCACCGCTGCCTTCCGGATTGGACATACGATGATCAATGATGACATCGGCTTCACCGACAACGATGGCAACGACCTGCGCGAAGAACTCCCCCTCGCCCATGCTTTCTTCAATCCGGGTCCGATCAAGGAAACCGGGCCGGATCCGCTGTTGAAATACCTCGCATCGGACAATGCCCAGGAAATCGATACCCGCTTGGTCGATGGCTTGCGTGATTTCCTCTTCGGCCCTCCCGGAGCTGGCGGCCTGGATCTCGCATCGCTCAACATCCAGCGCGGACGCGATCATGGCATTGCGAGTTATCAGAATGCACGCAAAGCCTATGGTTTGCCTCCGGTGAAAAACCTGTCGGATGTCACCCGCGACCCGGTCTTGCAGGAGGCGCTGCGCGGGGTCTATGGCGATGTCGCATCACTGGACTTGTGGGTAGCCGGGCTGGCCGAGGATCATGTCCCGGGCACCAGCGTGGGACCCACTTTCCGCCGCATCCTCGCCGATCAATTCGAACGCACCAGGGATGGCGACAGCCACTGGTATGAACGGAGCTTCTCCGGTCGGCAACTCGCAGTCTTGAAGGCGACCCGCCTCTCGGAAATCATCCGCCGCAATACGGAAATCACCAAGCTCCAGGACAACGTGTTCTTCTTCGATCCTGCCAGCACCCTTGCCAGCCTGGTTGAGAAACCCGGCAAACTTCCGGCGGAACTGTTCCGTGGTCGGGATCTGGGCAACCACATCACCAGCCTGGATGGCAGCGGCAACCATCCATTCCACGCCTCATGGGGCACGGTGGGCAGCACCCAGCTTCGCATGGCTCCCGCCGAATACGCAGATGGCATTTCCGAACCCGCCGGAAACACCCGCCCAGGTGCCCGCGAAATCAGCAATGCGGTCGCCACCTCCACCGGTGACGCCACGAATGCCCGCCTGCTTTCGAGTTGGGTCTATGGCTGGGGCCAGTTCATCGATCACGACCTGAGCCTCACCGATACCGGCACGACCGACTTCAACATCGAAGTTCCCGCCGGAGATCCATCATTCGATCCGGAATCCACAGGCAAGGTCATCATCCCCATGACTCGCTCCGAGTTCGATCCGGAAACCGGAACGGCAGCACCAGCGAAGAGCGGAAAAGTCCTGCGAATCACCTTCCGCCCCGGTCCCCGTGGACCAGCCCCAAGAGGTGCCGCAAGAGGCCGCTGA
>JBBARN010000186.1:0-8636 GCA_040399845.1 Luteolibacter sp.
CCGTTCCCTACGAAGACAGCGGCATCACCGAAAACCTCACCCTCCGCAACATCCCCTACGGCGGCAAACTCTACCGCATCGAAGCCCGTGGTGGCAAAGTCACCGCTACAGCGGAATAAGGAATTGACCCGGATCGGGATGTGTCACCCGCACATTTTAACGGGTAGGATTCATGGGTGTGGCGATCTATCTTCATTTCTATTCCGCAGCGCGTTCACCCGATCAGGCGACAAGCGGAGGTTTGCATAACCAACATGCGCATATTACATAGTAACGACATTACTCAAGCCTTTACTCGATTCATTGATGCAATGACCGGTTCGATCAGGACCTTCGCTGGTTTGAATCACCACTCAATGCTCCAACCATTGCTTCGCACGCATGCCCGGATCCCGAACCAAACCCAAAAACCAGCCCCGCGGCTTCGCTCTGGTAGTGACCTTGTCGTTGATGATCCTGCTGACCATCATCGCTGTGGGCTTGCTTTCGCTTTCTGCCATTTCACTCCGATCCTCATCGCAGGGAAAGGCGATCTCCGAGGCCCGTGCCAATGCGAGGCTTGCTCTGATGCTGGCAATTGGCGAGTTACAGAAACACGCGGGTCCCGACCAACGGGTCACCGCTGCGGCATCGATTCTTGATTCCGCGCCCGAGACTGAGACGCCCGACAACGTGGGTGAAGCGCAAGTCGCGGGTGTGTGGAATTCCAACAAACAGGAAGCCGGCCAAGCCCCTGTCATCCCAAACTATGACAAAGCGGCTTCGTTCCGCCGCTGGTTGGTTTCCGGTCTTGGAGAGGCGGATGCTACCCGATCCGCCGCTCTCGCAAACAGCCCGTTCCGGAATTCGAAATCTGGAGTGCGATTGGTCGGAGAACAAACAACCAAGGACAACAACGCGAATTCGCCATCCCACCTTTGGGCCGGGAAAATTGCCGTCGCGAAATCGGGTTATGGGGCGTATGCCGTGATGGACGAAGGAAGCAAGGCCCGCATCGATCTCGCCGCTCCTCCTGCCATGACGGCGGCCGAACGAAGCCGGTCCGCCGCCGGGGCTCCACCTCGCAATGCCTTCGATCTGGTTGGGAAAACGCAATCAGGGCAAGCTGTGGCACTCGATTCCTATTACGATGTCCGACAGAATCTAACAAAGGCGATCACACTCGACAGCGCGCCGCTTCTCAAATCCGGGCTGCCCGACCTTGGTCCATATTTCCCGGACTTTACCACGGATTCCGCCGGCGTGCTGGCGGACGTATCCCTCGGCGGTCTGCGCAAGGACCTCAGCCTTTTCGGAGAGCTTCCAAAAATTCCCACAGACTATCAGAAACGCCGGATCTACTCCGATGCGGACACCCCGCTTGCTGCCGTCCGATCCTCATCCAGCTATAACGGTGGCGCTCCGGATCCTCATTGGAATCTCATATATGATCATCTCAATGTTCACAAACGACTCGGAACCGCCACCGGCAACAATCTTCCCACGCTCAACATCACCAGTTCCCTCCCCAGCGGATACCGGGCTGGCACCGATGACCGCTCGACCCGCACCTTCCAAACCATCAACCGGGACGCCCAATCGGTCAGCCCGCTGGCTCCGGTGATCGTCCGCTGCGAGTTGATGTTTTCCTTTTTTGCCAAGGAAACCAAAGGTCACCACCCATGGGAGTGGGAAGTTTCCAACTCCTTCGGCGGCGGCACCGAGGGCGCGAAGTGGAACCACATGCTCCACCTCATCTATACCCCGCTCGTGACCTTGTGGAATCCTTACAACGTCACGCTCAAGCTCCGTCAACCGGTGGTCGAAATCGCCAACCCACCAGTTGCATTCCGTTTCATCCGCCAAAAAAGCACCAGCATCACCGCCGTTGGCGAGGTCACCGATCGCATCGTGCCACTTGACGAGATGTTCGTGAATGGAGGACAGAAGTTCGATAAGAAGTTCGTCATGCAACTCTTCGGCCAGGTAAGCTCGGCCGGCACCACCAGCGGAGATGTTGTGCTACTCCCCGGTGAAGTGAAATTGTTTTCCCCTGCATTGAATCCGGCGGCAAATTTCGCGCAGGTGTTTGACTGGCAAAACAACCTGACCGACCGCTCCAACTACGCCGCACAGATCAGAGCCGCGCCCGGATGGCGTGGGCCGCAGTATGGATACAACATCGACTGGCTTGCCGGCGATGCCGCCTATGTCAAAAGCCCCCGCAATGGATCATCCCATAACATCGGAGTGATTGGCAGTCGTGTGGATGACATCTGGGATGTGGAATGCGGCCTTGGTATTCCACGGAAAAAAGATGGCTCCAACATCAAAAGATATGCCGTTTCCCTTCTGACCTCATCCGGTGCGACAAGTCCTTCTTCCGCATCCAATGTGTTATCAAGACTCGAGTTTGATTTTGATGCGGACGTCAATGTTCTCACCAAGGCCCTCACTCCCAGCGGACCCGCTGCGACGAAGATTCCGTTCAAGATGTCCGACTACTCCAATCCCGAAAAAACATCAAACATTCGTGTCGCCTTCAATGACCCGCTCAGGCAATGGATCGTCAAGCCCTTCATGGTCCTGACCGCCCAGGCCAAGACCACCAAGGATGCGGAGTTCCCGAGTCGCAACTGGATTCACAACAATGCCACCCGGCCGGTTTCCTGGCAGTCGCTCCGGAATGATCATCAGGCATGGAACAGCCATGAACTGGCATTGACCCAATACAAAAACGGCATGGCCACCGATGCCAAGATCGACGCCAACAATCGCGGTTATGCCTTCGGTGGAGTGAATTCACTCCATGGTTCCAGCTTTTTCATCCAACGTGAACTTGCGCTCACACCGCTGCAATCGGTCGCTCAGCTCAGCCACTTCGATCTGGCAGCCAGCCCATTCCCCGGCGCGGTCGATCATCCGGTGGGTTCGTCGTTCGCCCATCCCATGGTGAAACCCGGAGAATACCAAAGCGGCGAGGCGGTCGATCATGCATGGCTCGCCAATTCCCGCCTGTGGGATTCCTGGTATGCCTCTACCTATACCAACCAGCGCGCTTATTGGCCAAGCACGGCAGATCTCAAAACCGTGATCGACGGCTTTGCCTCCAACACCCGCCCGTTGCCCAACACCCGCTTCACACCATGTACCCAGGGACGCTCTGCGGAAATCAGCACGCTGCTCACCAACTCGGGCAGCGAGCCAAAGGAAGACGCCTATCAAAAGTCCGCTGCCACCCAACTCCTCAACGGTGCTTTCAATGTCAACTCCACTTCCAAAGCGGCGTGGATGTCCGTTCTTGCTGGTCTTGATCGCGAGACTATCTCTTCGCTGGTTTTTGATGGATCCGCTGTCACGCTTGCTCCGGAGGGGCTGACTGCCAAAGGCCCCTATCTCACCCGTCGTCGGATGCCGGCCGGGAGTTCGGCCGCAGCGAACGTCGCCAATTCCGAGCGTTTCGCATTCTGGAACAGCGGTTGCGAACTCACCCGCGATGAACTTGAAGCCCTCGCAGGAGGCATCGTGCGCGAAGTCAAACGCCGTGGTCCCTTTCTGTCCCTCGCGGAATTCGTCAACCGCCGACTCGGTCCCGAATCCAATCTAACCCTCAAAGGTGCGGTCCAAGCTGCCATCGACGACGCACCCGGCATCGGAGATCTGAATACCAACTCGCAGGGCAGCCGCAAGGACCGCTTCGCAGATCTCTCCCGCACGCTCACCGCGGCAGATACCAATGCTGTTTCCTATCTCTATCCCCAAGCCGCGCTCGGCGATACCGCCACAGGTGCAAGCGGCGCACTTGACCAACTCGCCGTGCTCAACCAAATCGGCGCCACCATCAGCGCCCGCTCGGACACCTTCCGGATCCGCACTTATGGCGATGCCATCGATGCCAATGGCAAGATCCTCGCCCGTGTCTGGTGTGAAGCCGTCGTCCAGCGTGTTCCGGAATATGTGGTGGAAAAGGCACAGAACGGCAACGATCCGTGGGATCCATCCGCAAGCCTCCACGTCGTCAACCGCGACTTCGGCCGCCGCTTCGAAATTCGATCATTCCGTTGGCTGTCGGAAAACGAAATCTAACCGAATTGCCAACACCCCCATGTTCCGGATTCTTATTCCACTGCTGCTGGTTTTCATCCAACCGCTCGCCGCCCAATCCACCTCCGCTCGTAAGATTTCCCTCAATCTTTGCTGCCTGCGCCATGTCGGCGAGGGACGCTCGCTCTTGCTGAAAAGCGATCCAGCGATGGCTCCCGCCGAAGTTCCTTTCTATCAGGGCGGCTTCAGCGAGCCGGTGCCGGCACTCGTTGAGAATGGCAGGGTCATCATCTATAAAAAAGGCGCAGGCGATCAACCTCCTTGGGTTCCAGACTGGTCTTTCGCCGCTCCCGCTGTCGGCACAGAGGTTTCCGCCATCCTGCTCCCCACGCCTCCGAAAGACGAGCCGACGGCCCCCTACACAGCCTTCATTCTGCCTGCGGAAAAGGATTTCAGCTATGGCTCGGTCCTGGCGGTGAACCTCACTCCGCTCAACGCCCGCCTTGATCTGGGTGCCAAGAAACTCTCCCTCACTCCCGGAGCATCCGGCACCGCCAATCTCGAATCCGAAGTGGATGCCTTCAACATGGTGCCCGTCAGTGCCTGGATTCAAAATGAAGGCAAGTGGCTCACGCTCCACACCACCCAGTGGTCATACAACCCCCGTTATCGCCAAGTATCACTTCTCTGGATGGACCCCACCGTCAAGCGCCCTGAAATCACCTCCATCCGCGATGTCCGCCCGCTTGAGAAGTCCGGGGAATAGGCTGAGGATTCGCGGATGTTTGCCGATCAACAATGAAGTTCCCCCCGCACATTTTAACGGGTGGTTTCCCTCACCTCGTAGCTTAGTCTCGGGTTTGCCGTGACATTTCAACTCGAAATTTTCCCAGATATCCGCCCCTTTACCAAAAACATAATCCGCTTGCTTCAAGTCTCATGGTTCACTGCAATCCTGCTCGCCACAGGGCTGGCTGCAGATATCCCCTACCCCGCCGCTCTTGAAGCAGCAGCAGTGAATTTACCGGATGTTTCTGATATTTCCAAAAAAGGGCTGATCGTTGGCAATGGCGAATTGAATGCCGTTGTCTATTCATCCGGTAACGAAATCCGCCTGCGTGTTTCTAAAAACGATTGCTGGGACATGCGGATCAACACGGAGGAAAACTCACCCCTTCCCATCGTCGATGTGGCCAAGCAGACCTTCACGGGAGAGCAGGGCAAGGCGCAGCCAAGCTGGGAAAAATACGTCCATCCCACTGCGATTCCATGCACCGACATCGCGCTCGACGCCCCAAGTGGCCAAACAGCTTGGAAAAGCGCAAAACTCGATCTCGCGAAAGCCGCCGCCACGGTGCTCTCCGATGCGGACACGACCACGGTCCGGGTGCTTTCGCAAAGCAATGTGATCCTCGTAGAATCCGAACGTTTGATCTCGCTCAATGGCGTGAGCTGCATCGTGCTGGACCGCGACGACAAACCGATCTCGGGTTGGGTTAGCGAGGCCACGAACGGAAAGCGCGGCGAATTCCTCTGTCTCAAACAAAGCATTCCCGGCAACTCCGATGTCAGCGGCATGGACATCTTCGTCGTCGCCGGTCGCAAGGGCTCCAAGCAGGCCATCGCGGTGGTGACCTCGCGGGAGTCGAAGCAGCCGATGGAAGATGCTGTCAAACTCGTTGAAACCACTCTAGCCGATGCCAACGTCGTGGCGGATCACGAAAAAGCATGGAAGACCTTCTGGTCACGCAGCGGTGTTTCGCTCGGCGATCCCACCTTGCAGAATTGGTGGTATCGAATGGTGTATTTCTTCCGCACATTCGCCCGACCCGGCGGCAATGTGATCGGCCTGCAAGCGGCCTTCGATCAACTCGGCGGTTGGCACAATTCTCTCACGCTGAATTACAACGCCCAACAGATATATCTCACAGCCGGCCCCATCAATCATCCCGAGCTGATCGAACCCTTCGTCGATGTGATCCATCGGAATCTCAACCGCGCAAAGTGGTTCGCGAAAACCGCCTTCCCCGGCAGCGAGGGCGCATATTTCCACGTCAACCTCTGGCCCTTCGAGCCCGATCCCGCGAAGTGCACAACCAAGAACAAACACCAGCACGCCTACATGCCCTGGGGCTATTCCTGGGGCACGGCCGGGCATTCTGCCGCGGTGCTCTGGGACTATCACAAGTTCAAACCCGGAGACGATAGCCTCAAGCGCGTCTGGCCGACGCTGGAGCAGTTCGCCTTGTTCTATTGCTCGGTGCTGGAGATGTGTCCGATGGTCGATGGCAAGCGCAAGGTCGGGCCGACCTATTTCGCCGAGATCGGCGAGTTCGGGGTCTTCAACTCCAGTTATGACATCGTATATATCAAGTTCACCCTCGATGCCGCGAAACGGGCGGCGGAGATCATGGGGAACAAAAATCTAGCCGAACGCTGCGCCGCGAACCTTGCCACGCTTCCCGCCTATCCCACCGAAATGGACCCATCCCAAGGTGGCCCGGTGATCGGACAATGGCTCGGTGGTGGGCTGCCCAAATACATGAACATCGGCAGCGAGGTGATGTCCCTGTTCCCTACTGACGAGGTCACATGGATGTCCGATCCGGCCCAAAAGGAACTTCTGACACGAACCATCCACCACAGCGAGAAAGTCACCCATCACATCAATTCCAACGTCGCCATGAATATCGCCCGCGCCCGACTCGGTATGGGCGCGGAGGCCATCGCCAACGCAAAGAAATGCTTCGGCCCGTCATCCGACATTTCCGCTGAACAACCGAATGGATTGTTCTACTGGAAGATCCACGGCTACTACCTCTCCGAGCAAGTCTGCATCGCGCGCTTCGTCAGCGAGCTTCTCCTTCAAAGCGCGGGCGACGTGATCCGCGTCTTCCCCGCATGGCCGGCCGGGACCGAAGGAAGGTTCAGTCGTCTTCTTGCTCAAGGCGGTTTCGAGGTTTCCGCCGAGCGGGTGGCCGATCAAATTCAAAACCTCACCATCAAATCCACCGTCGGCGGCCCCGTCACCATCGCCAATCCCTGGCAGGAATCACCACTGAAAGTCGTCTCCAAAACCACCGGAGTCATCGTAACCTCGACACGTACAGAGTTTGGAGTGACCTTTCAAACATCAGCCGGTGAAACCTATCACTTGTCGCAAGGAAACTAACAGATATTTCCCATCCCATGATCAGGAAGAAATCAAACCACAGAGTGCACAGATTACCACAGATTTGGAAGAGGTGGATTCGCGGAAATCAACTCCATACCAAACAATCTTTTGATCCGTGTAATCTGTGCAATTTGACTCGAATTGTCGAAATAGTCTGCTCGTCCATCTCCGCTTCGCTTCGATTGTGGTTAAAATTCGGTTCATTCCCCCACACACTCCACATTCCACGATTCGCGACCTTTCTGCTCGCCGCCTGCCTGCTCCCCTCACCCGCCCACGCGGAAATCCGCCTGCCCAAGATCTTCGGCAGCCACATGGTCTTGCAGCAAGGCAAGCCGATCCAGGTCTGGGGCTGGGCGAATCCGGGTGAAACCGCCACCGCGCAACTGGGTGATGCCAAACAATCGGCCGTCACCAACGACAAGGGCGAATGGAAGCTGGCCCTGCCCGCGATGAAGGCGGGCGGACCCTACACACTGGCGGTCGCTGGATCTAACAGAATCTTGTTGGAGAACGTGATGATCGGCGAGGTGTGGGTTTGCTCCGGCCAGTCGAACATGGAAATGGGGATGAAGAAGTTCCACATTTCCCCGCAAGAAATCGCCGCCGCGAACCATCCCGGCATCCGCCTGATGCTGGTCGAGAACAAATGGACCTCGCGTCCGCAGAATGACATCGAAGGCACCTGGAAAGTTTGCACACCCGAGTCCATCGCCGAGGGAGGATGGGATGGTTTTTCCGCGACGGCGTATTACTTCGGGCGCGAGATCCACCAGACGCTCGGGGTGGCGGTCGGATTGATCAACTCGGACTGGGGCGGCACCCGGATCGAGTCATGGACGCCGCCGGAAGGCTTCGCCGCTGTGCCCGAGTTGAAAGACGAAAGCGACCGTGTCCAACTCGCCGACCCGAAATCGGAAGTGCATCAACAGCGGCTGCAGCAGGCGCTTGGTGAATTAGACCAGTGGCACCAGGCCGCGCGTAATGCGCTGCAGAACGGTCAAGCAACGCCGCCTCCGCCTACCGCACCGGACGAACTGCGCGGTCCGCAGGAACTCCAGCACTCCACGGCACTCTATAATGGCATGATACATCCCCTCGTTCCTTTCGGCATCCGCGGCGCGATCTGGTATCAGGGCGAGTCGAACATGGGCGATGGCATGCGTTACGCCGATCGAATGAAGGCTCTGGTGTCCGGCTGGCGCAAGGTTTGGAACCAAGGGGATTTCCCGTTCTACTTCGTGCAGATCGCGCCGTTCCTCTATGCCGACAAGCCGCCCGAGATGGCACCGGAAATCTGGGAAGCGCAAACCACCGCCGCACAAAGCATTCCGAACTCGGGCATGGCAGTAATCAACGACGTCGGTGAATTGAATGACATCCACCCGCAGGACAAGCGCACGGTCGGTCATCGATTGGCGCTGCTGGCATTGGCGAA
>JBBARN010000187.1:0-8306 GCA_040399845.1 Luteolibacter sp.
TTGACCTTGCCGCGGACGAGACCGCCGTCTTGGAAGACTTTGACGATTTTTTCCCAGTTTTGTTTGTGGGCGGCTTTTTCCTTCGAGAGGACGACCATGCCCTCATCGTTTTCGAGTTTTTCGAGCAGGACTTCGATTTCGTCGCCGATTTCGATTTCCTCGTCTTCGAACTCATTGGAAGGAATGGCTCCTTCGGATTTGTAGCCGATATCGACGAGAACGACTTGGGGGCGGATTTCCAGGATGGTGCCCTTGACGATCGATCCTTCGCGGAATTCGCGGAATTTGGAGTCGATCAGGTCGTTCAGTTCAGTGTTGGTGGGTTCCGCACATGCGTAAGCCATGGTGTTATTTTGGTTTGAGGTTAGGTTAGGGGTTCGTTCTCCTTCCGACATTGCCCCGGAAAGGAATTCCCACAGACACCGGGGCGCCAACCGCCTGTGGGAGAAAGAAAAACGGAGGGCGAGACTAGGCCTCGGAAACCGCGTGGCAAGGCCAAAGCCGGGAATTGTTGGAGAAAAAACGGAGGAACGGATGAAATGGTGCTGATTTCGGCAGAACGGATCCGAGCAAGCCCCGGAATCCAGCCCTGCGATCGTGTTTTTTCAGGATTTCAGGATTCCTCCTCCCAGGCCCGTTTCAGCGACGGGCCGAGTGGACTTTGCAGCGCGAGTTCCCACTGTGTGTCATCGTGGATCACGGGAAGCCCGGGCAAATAGCGGGTTTCCACGGGGTCGTTTCTGGAAATCGCAGCCGCCCGGAAACAAACGCCGCCGTGCAAGGCGGGGCCGACCACTTCGTGCGTTCCGCGCTCCAGCCCGAGCATGGCGGTGTGCACCCAGCGGGCTCCGAGAAATGGGCAAAGCACGTTGGCATCTGCTTCGATGCTTGCAGGCGTAGGGTCGTTTCCGAAGTCGATCTCCCACCCGCTTGCCACGAAAACTCCATCGGCCGCCTGCCAGCGGTCCGCCAGTTTGGGGAGCAGCCAGAATCTCACGGCTTCCACCGCATCCTCCGGCTCCACGATCAGGCGGATCCGCGTTTCCGCGAGGCCCCGGAGTTGGCGCAAGGTGGTTAGCACCACAGCCCGATATCGCCGCGCGGCCTCATCCGGGCCGTGGGTGTGCTCCATCAAGGGCAGCACCTTTCGTTCGGGCAGCGGTTCCTGAATCACGAGCCTGAGCAATCGCATGGCGGGATCGTCCGGGTTTCTTGCCGCCCTTCCAAGCCGGAATTGGGAAGGGGGCGTCCGATGGGGGCTGTTTCCTTTGAGTTCATTGATTTTCCGCTCAACGAAAACAATCTTGCCCCCGGGCGTGTCTCGGGAGATGCTTGGCCCGCAGCATAGCGCATGGCGAGCAAGGATAACAAAAAGCGCGGCGAGGTGGACACGCCGCCAAGGTGGACCAATGAAGTTGTCGGGATCATTTGGATCACCGCCGGGCTTCTCTTGCTGCTTTCACTCGTCAAATACAGCCCTGCGGACCTTCCGCGCTGGGGTTTTCTGGAAGCCTTTGCGGCAAAATCCGGCAAGGCGGGCGAGAATCTGATCGGCCCGGTGGGCGGGATTCTCGGATTTTTGCAAGTCCTGCTGTTTGGCGCTGCTGGGTGTTTGATTCCGGTGGGGTTGATTTGGTTTGGAGTTGTCAAACTTGCCTTCGATGGCCGGATTTGGCCGCGTGCGGCGATCGGATTCATCATCCTGCTTCTGGCCGGCTCCGTGTTCCTCCATGCTGCCAATTGGTTTTTCACCGACTGGGCGCGCAATTGCAGCTTGCCCAGCCCGGGCGGGGTGATTGGCAATGGATTGGGAGGTTTCGTTTTATCCAGCCTGATCGGCACCACGGGCACTCTCATCGTCAGTGCGAGTGCTTACTTGGTGGCCCTGATTTTACTGACCGGGCAACAACCGATCCGTTTCGCAAAAGCCTGCTGGCGACTCGGGCGGATCAAATTCAAGGATTGGCGCGAATCCCGGAGCGAGGCAGGGATCGCCGCTGCCCGCGAAGCGGAAATTGCAGCGGAGCGCGAACGTCAGCGTGAACAGCGCAGGAAAGAACGCGAGGCCAGCAAAGTTGCCTCACTCAAGCCGCAGGAGGAAGAGGACCCTCAGGCCATGCTTCCATTGCGCGAGACGCCTGCCCCGCAAATCATCGATGCCTCCCAACGCCGTGCCAGCGAGCCCATGGTCGCGGGAACCAAGCCCTTCGATCGCAAGAAGCCCACGCATCAGTTCCTCTCGGTTTCCGGTTTCGAAAACTACGAACTCCCCGGTTTTGATCTCTTGGATGCCATCGAGGAAGAGGATGCGCCAGAGGCAAACCGCGACGAGTTGTTGTCCAATCAGCGTGTCATCATCGAAACGCTCAAGGCCTTTGGAATCGATGTCACGCCGGGCGATATCACCCGCGGGCCCACCATCACCCGCTACGAAATCTATCCGTCCACGGGACTCCGCGTTTCCCGCATCTCACAGCTCGAAGCGGATATTGCCCGTGCCACTTGTGCCGAGCGCATCAATATCCTCGCGCCCATTCCCGGCAAGGACACGGTGGGCATTGAAATTGCCAATTCCCAGAAAATCGCCGTCCCCTTGCACGAGTTGCTGCACGACCCCGAGTTCCGTTCGGCGAAAAAGAAAATCCCTCTCGCTCTCGGCAAGGACGTCTATGGCAAAACCGTCATCGGCGATCTGGCCGCCATGCCCCATTGCCTTGTCGCGGGGGCTACGGGATCGGGGAAATCGGTTTGTATTAACTCGATCATCGCGTCGATGCTCTTCAAATTCGGCCCGGATGAACTCCGTTTCATCATGGTCGATCCCAAGGTGGTGGAAATGCAGATGTACAATCGTCTGCCGCATCTCGTTGTCCCGGTCGTCACGGATCCAAAGAAAACCGTTGCCGCGCTCAAGTGGGTAGTGAACGAAATGGAGAAGCGCTACCGCATCTTCGCCAAGGAAGGGGTTAGAAACTTCGATACCTTCAACTCCCGCCCGAAAAAGGACAAAACCGTACCCGCCAGTCCCTCGCCAACGGAAGAGCCCATCGAGGAGCCGGAGGAGAACGAAGAGATCGATGAAGTCGGGGCAGGGGAGCCCTTGAATGAGGACTTCGCTTCCGATGAGGCCTCCGCCAGCGGTGAGTTCGCGGAGGACAAGCCCTCGATGCTCGACCCGAGCCGCCCCGCCAGTCATCAAGCGCCACCATGGGCGCTCGAAGATGTGGATGACGAACAAATCGAGTCCATCGCCGCCGCTCTTGAGTCTGGAGAACTCACGCCCGAAGCGGATGAGGACGACCCGGACTTTGAAATTGCCGAGGAGCGCATTCCTGACCGTTTTCCTTATATTGTCGTGCTGATTGATGAGCTTGCGGACCTCATGCAAACCGCTCCCGCCGATGTGGAAATGTGCATCGCACGCATCGCCCAGAAAGCCCGTGCGGCGGGCATCCACTTGATCATCGCCACGCAAACCCCGCGGGCGGATGTGGTCACCGGCATTATCAAGGCGAACATCCCCAGTCGGATTGCCTTCCAAGTCTCATCCCAACTCGATTCCCGAGTCATTCTCGACACCAAGGGTGCGGAGAAATTGGTCGGCAAGGGAGATATGTTATATCTTCCCCCCGGCTCCGCCAAACTGGAGCGTGCGCAGGGTGCATTCGTGACCGATGCCGAAATCGAACGCATCATCGAGCACTGTGCCTCGCAAGGGGCTCCGAAGTTCGAAACCGACATCCATGCGTCGCTCAGCGGGGGCGATGACGATGATGAAGAGGACGTCTCGGAAGCGGATGAAGAACTCATCCTCAAGTGCATCGAAGTCGCCCGCCAGGAGCGCAAGTGCAGCACCTCCCTGCTTCAGCGCCGCCTTCGTCTGGGATATACCCGCGCGGCCCGCATGGTCGATATTCTCGAACAACGAGGCATTGTCGGCCCCGGCGATGGCGCAAAGCCTCGCGAAGTCTTCTTGAAATAAGTGGGAGCTGTGACTGGTCGACCGATTCCGTCGACCTACTCGAATTCCAACGCGAATGGCGCGGTCATGAACCATTTTCCAAGTCCGTCGTCTCTCTCCGGGATGCCGGAGGAATGGGGTACGGACTTTCCAAGGGGCGGGTCGCGCTCGCTGTTTTCATTTGCTCCGATGAGATCGCAACACCGATCCAGCGAAACTCTTCACTGCCGTCCAACACCACCTTGAGCATCATGGTGAGCGGAACCGCCAATAACATACCGAGCGGACCCCAAACCCAGCCCCAGAACATCACGGAGATCACAACAACGAGCGTGGATCGGTTGACTTGGGTGAGGTCCATCGCTTCGCCAGGGGCTGAGACGAGTGGATTCCAACAAAATACTTGGCAAGACCGGGAGAGAGATTACCCTCGGAGGGTCTGATGTTTTATCCGAAACCAGCACCCGAATGGCGCGAGGCTCACGCCGTCGATACGACTGACATGCAGTGGGACCTGTGCTTCCGCTCGCCTGCTCCGGAGAGGTGTCATGCCATGACTTTGGGTAAAAAGATCGGTTTCAGGAGCGGTTTGGTTTTCTGTCCTCCTGCCGTTTTCTCGTCATTCGCCCCTTCATTCATTTCCAACCAAAACCCCCACTCAAATGCTCGAATTTTTTTCTGCCAGCACCCGCATGGTCAATTCCCGCAACGCCATTTCGGAGTGCATGGAATCCGCTCTCGGGGCGGACAAGTCCTGCGATCTCGTCATTGTCAACGCATCGATCGGTCACGATTTCCAGGCACTCATCGATCAGGTTCGTGAACTCGCTCCACGGGCGCGTGTGGTGGGATCTTCTTGCTGCGGAATCGTTGGAAGCGAAGGCGTCAGCGAATCCATGAAGGATGTGGCCATCATGGCCGTCCGGGGGGGGGGATTGGCCGTAGCACACGTCGATGGCATCAATGGTTCCAATGCTTTTGAAAAAGCCGCTGAATTGGCCCGCCAATTGAAGGCAGCGCAGCCAGGCATCAATATGATCAATTTCCTCGCCCCCGGGATTGATATCGCAAACGACCGCTGCATCGCAGGAATTGAATCCGTGTTAGGTCCGGAAGTGACGATTTTCGGAGCAACCTCATCTGATAACATGCGCGGCGCGGTAAGTTATCAGATGGTGGATGATCAGGTATTCGAGCACGCCGCCTGGGCTGTTGGTTTCGCGGATCCAAGTCTCTCTGTTGAGACTCAGGCGACGCACGGTTTCCTTGCCGTGGGCGAGCCCATGGTGGTGACCAAGGCCGAGGGAACGCGCATCATCGAACTCGATGGCAGGCCCGCATGGCACGAATTCACGGAACGCCTGGGACTGGATCCAGCGGTATCAAACTGCGGCGACTCCATTCCGATCGGTGCTCTGGCGGAACAACTTCCCGAGGCCTTGGCGACCGAATATGGAAACCCGCATATTCTCAGGGTGGTCACGAGGCGGGATGAAGATGGCTCCATGCACTATGCGACCGAGATCCGGACCGGCACGAAGTTGTGGCTCACCGTGCGGGATGAAGACCGAATCTTCTCCGATATGGACCGCATGATGGAACAAATGACCGCGCGGGCCGGGGCGAACAAACCCGTGGCGGTCTTCCATGCAGACTGCCTCGCTCGAGGCCGCTTTCTGTTCAACCGGATCATGAAGGAGGAATTGGTTGGCCGCATGCAGTTTCCCCTGAGCAAGGACGGTGTGAATCCTCCCTGGCTCGGAATGTATGGTTTCGGCGAATTCGCCCGTCTTGGCGGAATGAATGTTTACCATAACTATACCACCGCCATTTATGCCATTTTTCGGAAATGAGATGATACATGCCTAACCGATTCGCCCCGTGACAGATCATTCCGCCATCACCCCATCCGCGGGCGATGATGATTCGCTTTCGTATGAGGAATTGAGGACCCGCTACCGGGCCTTGCAGTTGCGTGTCACACGCTTTTCGGTGGTGGAGCAGAAGCTGATCGAAGTTCAGTCTCAACTGGATGCGGAGCTCGGACGGTATGGTCGCATCCATGCCTTCAGCAATTCGGCGATCAATGCCGATAGCGATGTGCAGTTCGCCGAAATGGTATCCGAGGCCTTGCTGGATGTATTCGAGCAGGAAATCGGTCTGTTCTGGCCAGTCGGAACGGACCAACATCTCTCGGCGGAACCGTTGGCCATTGTGGGAATGAAGAATCCACATACCCTGCCGACGGCATTTGCCAATTGGTTGGAGTCGCTCCTTGCCGGAATCCCGTTGTTGTGCCAGGTGGTTCCGCTGGAGACGCTCGCCTCGATTCCCGGTCCATTCGGGTTCTCCCATCTTGTCATTGGCTGCTGTCGCGATAAGGAAGGCAAGCTTCTCGCACTCGCAATTGCCGGTATCAGCCGGGAAATGGCTCCATTTCATGATCCTCTCACGGCAGATCGGATCCAGTCGTTCAAAGTGTTCGTGCAGAAGGTTTCCAGTTTGTTCATCAACCGGAGGAACAACACCATCATCGCCCGCCAGATGGAGCACATCCAACAGTCGGAAGAACAGTTGAAACTCGCCATCGAGGGCAGCAACACTGGCTTTTGGGACTGGGATCTCCGTTCCGGTCGGGTTGTCTATTCCTCTCTCTGGAAATCGATGCTTGGATATGAGGATGCGGAAATCGGCGACGATCCTTGGGAATGGGAATCCCGGTTGCATCCGGAGGAACGTGAGAAAATACTCTCGACGACCTTGCGATACATCAAGGACGGGCATGGAACTTTCGAGAATATTGCCCGCATCCGTCACAAAAACGGTCATTATATCTGGATCATGGCGCGGGGACGCGCATTGCGTAATGCCGATGGTCGCGGCTATCGGTTTGTTGGCACCCATCTCGACATGTCGGAACAAAAGGCCCTCGAACAGCGGTTGATCGAGGCGGGGGCACTCCAACAGTTGGCCCGCGAAAATGCGGAGGCAGCCAGCCGGGCCAAAAGCATTTTTGTGGCCAATATGAGTCATGAGATCCGCACTCCCATGAACGGGGTGCTCGGCATGTTGCAACTCCTGCGCGAAACGGCGCTCGACAGCCACCAGTTGTCGCTGGTGACAGATGCTGAAAAATCGGCAGCCGGGTTGCTCGATGTCATCGGCGATATCCTCGATCTTTCGAAGGTCGAGTCGGGCAAGATGGAAGTACAGTCGGAGCCATTCCATTTGCCCGGTCTGTTTCAGGAAATCCACTCATTGATGAGGATCCGCGCGGACGCCAAAGATGTGCAATTGAATTTCATGCTTCCGGAGGATTTGGCCTTGTGGGTGCATGGGGATGCTGGCCGATTGCGTCAGATTCTCATCAATCTTGTTGGGAATGCGATCAAATTCACTGATGAGGGAATGGTTGATGTGGTTGTGTCCGCCGCGGCCATTGATGAGGGGCGTGCCATCCAATTGCATGTCATGGTAAGGGATACCGGCATTGGTATTTCCGAAGACTACCTGCAGCACCTGTTCGAGCCATTCACCCAGGGGGATCAATCCATCAAGCGGCGATATGATGGAACCGGGCTTGGTCTGGCCATCTCAAGATCGCTGATCGAATTGATGGGAGGGAATATAAGTGCGAAACGATGCGAAAATGTCGGTTCGGAGTTTCATGTTGCATTGCCACTGCCGCTTTCCGAACCTCGCCCCGAAGTTGCACCCCCGGTTTCTTCATTGGAACGGCCCAAGGCGTTTGATGGCCGTGTTCTGGTGGTGGAGGACAACCGGATCAACCAAACGGTCACCTGTTTGATCCTCCGTCAGTTCGGGTTGTCGACGGATGTCGCAAGAAATGGTATGGAGGCCGTCAAAATGGTTTTGAATACCGACTATCGGTTGATTCTGATGGATTGTCACATGCCGGTCATGGATGGTTTCGAGGCCACCGGGGAGATTCGGAGGCTTCGTCTCGATCAGGGACTGCCGCATGTTCCGATCATTGCCCTGACGGCGAATGTGCAACCGTCCGATATCGCGGAATGTCTGCAGAGTGGGATGGATGATTTCCTCCCCAAGCCTCTACGCAAGGAAGCCCTTGCCCTCATGCTTCACAAGCACTTGGGAGTCATTTGAAGGGAAATAAGAGGTGGAAGCTTCACCGGACTGATGCCGTTGTGACCTTGGGAAGCTGGATGGGGCAGACGAGCTGATCGATCAGGATGCGTGACGTGTTTCGAGTCCGCATCGCCACGCCAGGTAGGGCGGCACCGCCGGGGCCGCAGGCGAAAGAGATGAGAACGAATCAGGTAGGGCGGCACCGCCGGGGCCGCAGGCGAAAGAGATGAGAACG
>JBBARN010000188.1:0-8206 GCA_040399845.1 Luteolibacter sp.
TCATCGTCAAGGGCTCCAAGGAATCCGCCCGCAATCACAAGGAACCGCAACTCCGTCTCGGCTATTGTGAATTGCTCGTGGAAAACCACCGCGATCGCCTCGCGGTGAATATCGACACCCCATCGGAAAGTTATCGGCCCGGACAAGATATCACATTGACGGGCAGCATCAGCCTCGCCGATGGCAAACCCGCCGCCGGTGCGGAGTTGACATTCTATGCGGAGGACGAAGGCACGCTCGCTGTGATGGGTTATGAAACACCGAACCCGATGGATCATTTCTACAAACCGCGCATCCTCGGTGTGGAAGCGGGAACCTCTTTCGAGTCCTTCATTTCCGAAGATCCGGAGATGCAGGATTTCCATAACAAAGGCTTCTTCGTGGGCGGCGGCGGAGATATGGGAAAACTGGCGGATCTGCTGCGCAAGAATTTCGATCCCTGCGCCACCTGGGCCCCGGCCATCATCACGGATGAAGCGGGCAAGTTCAGTCATTCCTTCAAGCTGCCGGATACGCTCACCCGCTACCGCGTCATCGCCGTGGCGCATCACGGTACCAGCCGTTTCGGTCATGCGGAGTCGGCCGTGGTGGCGAAGAAGGATCTGATGTTGGAACCCAAATCACCGCGATTTGCGAACCAAACGGACACCATCCACCCGCAAGTGTTGGTTCAGAATGCATCGCGTTATTCCGGCACTTGGGAAATCCAATACAATGCCCACGCCGCCGATGGCACGCCGATCTGCCGCGCCTTGGCAACCACCACCGAAACCGTGAGCCTCGCTCCCGGAGCTTCCGCCAATCTGGTGTTTCCCACACTCGCCGAGCATACCGGAGAAGCCGTGCTCACTTGGTCCGCAAAGCCGGTTTCCCTGCAGAATGGCACTTTGAATGACGACCTTGTCCGCAGTTTGTCCGATGCCGTCGAGAACCGCTTCGAGGTTCTCTATCCGATGCCGCTCATCCGCCAGGTGAAGTTTGTGAAACTCGATCAACCCGGCACACCGATGGACCTCCGCAAGGCGCTCGATGCCAATCTGCTCGATGGCACTGGAAGCTTGGATCTAGAGTTCGCACGTTCGCCTTTGGCGGAAGCAGCAGGTTCCATCGATTATCTGCTTCACTATCCTTATGGTTGTGTCGAACAAACCACCTCATCGCTCATCCCTTGGTGCGCAGTTGAGGATTTGCGCGATGTGATTCCGGCTTTCGCAAAACTGGAGAAAAACAAAGTGCAGTCAGCCATCCAGGCCGGTGCGGATCGATTGCTATCCATGCAACTCCCGAATGGCTCGTTCTCCTATTGGCCGGGCAATACCGAAACCGTGGACTGGGCCACGCCTTATGCCGGACTCGGCCTGATGATGGCCGAGGGCAAGGGCGCAAGTGTGCCGGAAACGGCAGTTGAGTCTCTCAGCCAGTATTTGATCGGCAGCCTGCGCGGTCTCGCCGATACCAAATCCGCATCGACTTTGGAATCCCATGCCCGGGCCCTGTGGGTGCTCGCGCTTTCAGGAAAACCGCAGCCTGCCTATCAGAGCGCCATGATTGATCGCCTAGCCGATCTCTCCCCTTCGGCCCGCGCGCTGCTCGCCGCCGCTATCGTTACCGCCAATCCCAATGACAAGCCTGTCGCCCGCGAGGTGATGACATCCAAGGTGCCCGCCCAACTCAAGAATGATGATTGGATGATTCATTTGCCCGACCAGGCCCTGCAACTCATCGCATGGACGTCCATCGATCCCGCCGGACCCGAAGCGCTGAAAACACTCGACCGCATGCTCAACGACCGCAACCCCTACGGCCACTGGTACACCACCTGGGTCAATGGCTGGTCGCTCGTCGCCATGGGCCTCTATGCCGAGCACGAGAAGAACCGCGACGAGTCCGTGGCCATCAATCTGGAAACCAACGATGGCGTGGAAGCCATCCACCTTTCCCCGGATAAGCCCACTGCCATCCGCAGTTTGAAACTCGGGCCCAACCTGAAACTCAACATCAGCGCCGATCACGCCGCCTTTGTGAGAGCACGTATTGCCTCCAAGCCACCGGTCGCGCCCATCCAACCTGTGGCGAAGAACGGACTTTCCATCGATCGCCTCTACTACCGCGTCAATCCGGATGGCTCCGCCGAACCACTCACCGAGCCCAAGCCCGGCGAACTCATCCGCGTTTC
This sequence comes from Luteolibacter sp., assembly GCA_040399845.1. Taxonomy (GTDB): domain Bacteria; phylum Verrucomicrobiota; class Verrucomicrobiia; order Verrucomicrobiales; family Akkermansiaceae; genus Luteolibacter. Next base: position 2,177 of record JBBARN010000188.1, read on the forward strand.
CCTCCGCGTGACCTTGCCCAATGATGACAACCGTTATCTCGTCATCGAGGATCCGCTGCCCGCCGTGTTCGAAACCGTCAACACCGACTTTGCCTCCCAAAACAGTGCACTCGGTGTGCGGACCAGTGAAAACGATTGGAACATCAGCCACTCCGAACTCCGCAGCGACCGCGCCGTGTTTTTCCTCGATCACGTCTGGCGCAAAGGCACCTACACCGTCAGCTACCTCGCCCGCTGCACCCTCGCCGGCCGAGCCACCGCCCCACCCGCCAAAGTGGAATCCATGTACGACCCCGAAAACTTCGCCCTCTCCGCCTCACGCATCTTCGCGACGAAGTAAAGATGGCAATATCAAATCGGAATTCTGAGGCGGAGCGCCCGCTTCAGCCGGCAAGTCAATCATCCCTCTCCGATCCCATTTCCGGCATTTTTCAGCCCTTGAAGGCGCACTGACACTCCAATCTCTCGCCTCGTAACAACTCAAGTTATTCGGGAGGTTCAATGGCTTGCCGTACGAATGCTTCCGCGCCGGTTTGAGTGCGGATGTAGATTTCCTGAAGGCCTTTGGAAGACTGCATCACGCCTTTGAGCCCGCCGGAGACGCAGCGCTGGATTCGGACGGAACCAGTGCGGCATTCGCTGCCGAGGGATTTGCCGCCATAAGAGCGGCCGATGATCACGGCGGTGACGCCAGCCAGACTTTCGATGCGGCGCAGAGCGTCGTGGCACTCTTTGGAAGTCGTGCGATGGCGGCCACGGGAGGGCATGGGGTCATTCGTCCTCGATTTCCAATCGCTGCGGGCGCTTGAGCGGGATGGCTTCCTCGACGTTGCCGAGGTCCAGACTATCCAGCACATTGGTCCGTCGGCGGACCATTCCGGATTCCGCCGAGACGGCGGCAAAGCTGGGAAGTTCCGTGTGGAATGGATCGTCGCCAAGCAGGACCGGAGCCTTGGGTCGCACCGGAACCACGTCGAGAGCCGGCAGATTGAGGATGGAAGTTTCCGGCCCCATTCCATCCGAAGCTCCGGAATGCACGGTGCAAAACGCGATTTTTTCCGTCCCGCGCCGGAAGTATTCGGTCACCGAGGTCGAATGGGAATGCACGACTCCCGTTTCGGGATTTTCCGAATACTCCTGACAAAACTGGGTCGAGCGTTGGCCGGAAACCGAGCAGACCGGCACTTCGACCACGGATTCGGGTGGTGTGAGTTTGCCGCCGCCAAACGAGGGCGTGACGGCATTGATGGCGGCCTTCCAGACGGGCATTGCCAGATCGCGGCTGAATGCGCCGGGGTAAATCGGTTCGCCATTCGCGGAAAGGAAACCTGTCCACACCCCGCAGGTGACCCGCTTGTTGTAACCGAGAAACCAGCAATCGCCAAAATCGTGAGTCGTGCCGCCCTTGCCCGCACCATTGAAGGGGTTTTCCATCAAACCTTGGAGGGTGCCCTTGGAGCTGCCGCGATACAGCGAACCGGCCATCAGGCTGTGGACCTGCCAAGCAGTGGCCTCGCTGACCACCGCGTTGGAGGGCTGAGGCGTCCGCGCGCGCCGATAAACCACCCGGCCGGCTGGATTTTCCACCCGGTCCACATAATAGAGCTCTGCCGGCCCCAGGCGCCCGCCTTTGGAAAATGCCGCGATGGCGCGCACCGCTTGTTTCAGGGAAACTTCCTCGAATCCGACGGACAGCCGTCTCAGCAACTCCGCTTTTTCGAAGGGAAATCCAAATTCGGTGGAGGTCTTCACCACCCGTTGCAGGTCGGCTTGGTCGGCGAATCGCACGGTCGCTCCGATCTTCGACTGCTCCAGTGCCACACGGGCGGGTATTTTGCCTTTGTAAACCGGCGTTGCGACTTCCATGCCCCATTCGCCGAGGATTCCTTCGCGCCCGCCGACCATGACCGAGCGGTTGTCCATCGGTTCATCGTCAACGATGGTCGCGGGAGTGAGACCGGCTTCGAAACCAGCGGCGTAGATGAATGGGAAAAAGGCCGTGCCGAGCGGGCGTTTGCCGAGCTCGATGAAATCGTAAGGCACTTGTGAATAGTCGCGCCCACCGACATGGGCGAGAACCTCGCCGGTGTCGTGATCGACCATCAGGCAGGCACCCTGAAGATATTCCGCAGGTTTGGGGTCGGACTTCCGATAGTCCGTGTATTTTTGGCGTCGATACTCGGGATGGCTTTCGGCGCGGGTGAGGGATTCGGCGAGGGCCTTCTCGGCGGCAGTCTGGGCTTCTGCGAGAATGGTCGTGTGGACAGTGAATCCGCCGGATGCCAGCGCATCCTCACCCAAGGCACGGCCGACGGATTCGGCGATCCGTTCGTAGAGATGGGTGGTGCCGCGACGCAGCGGTTGGGAATTCAACACCAGCGGCAAGCCCTTGAGACGGGTATATTCCGAGGACGAAATGAAGCCCTCCTCCTTCATCCGCATGAGCACGTAGTTGCGGCCTTCGCGGTTGACTTCCGGATTGTTGAGAGGGGAGCGGCGGTTCGGGTTCTTGATCAGCGTGACCAGCGAGGCACATTCCTCCGGCTGCAATTCCATGGGCTCTTTGCCAAAATACCCGAGTGACGCCGAGCGGATGCCATAAAAACCACTGCCGAAGTAGATGCGATTGAGATAAAACTCCAGGATCTGGCGCTTGCTGTAGCGATCCTCGATGCGCATCGCGAGGAACGCTTCCACGAGCTTGCGCTGGATGGTGGTTTCCTTCCGCTGCACAGCCTCCTCCTTGAGGTTGTAAGCATTTCTCGCCAACTGCTGGGTGATGGTGCTGGCCCCCTGGGCGCTGCCTTGGGCAGTGAGCTTCGCGGCCCGGACGATGCCGATGTAGTCCACCCCGTGGTGCTGGAGGAAACGGGAGTCCTCACCCGCACGCAGGGCCTTGACGAAGATGTCCGGCACTTGATCGATGGGGATCACACTGCGGTTTTGCACGAAAATCCGGCCGATTTCCTTGCCATTGCGATCGACGATCACACTGGGGATTTCCAGATCGTTGATGCGATCCAAATCATAGGTGGCGGCCCGCTGGCGGTAGTCGCGGGTATAGTTTTCTGCAAAAAACCAAGCGGCGCCCGCCATCACGAGGCCAAGCACGATCAGGGTGAACCAGAAGCCTTTGCGCTTGAAGAACCAGCGTTTGCCGTTCTTCCTGCGGTTCGAATATTGAGGGGTTGCCATGCCAAATCCGGATTCATCACCGCCCGAGCAGGCGGCAAATCGACTAAAGGACTATCCGATCCGGACCGCTCCCGCAACCCCTTCGTTGCGAGAGCTGTTGGTCGAGCGCCTCAGAATTGGCGGTGCCATGCCATTTCCCGAATTCATGGCAGCCGCGCTCTATCAGCCCGGACTCGGCTACTACGCCCGGGAAACAGGCCAAGTCGGGCGCGACGGTGATTTTTTCACCAGTGTCAGCGTCGGTCCCTTGTTCGGCCGCCTGCTCGCCCGGCGCTTTCTGGCCGAGTGGGAAATCATCGGCCGCAAGCCTTGGCGGATCATCGAATGCGGTGCACACGACGGCACTTTGGCGCGGGATATCCTCGATGAACTCCGCATCCTTTCACCCGTCGCCTTGGAATCCCTCGAATATGTCATCTGCGAGCCCCTCGCCGGACTGCGAGCCGCCCAAGCGAAGCGACTGGAGAGTCATGGGGAAACCGTGCGGATTCTCGATGACGCGGCCGAACTCGCCGATTCTCCGCTGCCTGGCATTGCGTTTGGCAACGAACTTCTCGACGCCCTGCCCTTTCACGTCATCGAGTGGCAGGATGGACGCTGGCGTGAGTGCCGGGTGTTGCTCGATGCAGATGAACGCTTCGATTGGAGCCTGGTGGAAATTTCCGATCCCGCTTTGGAGACGGCTGTGGCCGGAATTTCCGGGCCATTTCCGGAGGGATATCGCACGGAGGTTCGCACGGGCTACGAGGCGTTTTTTGCGCCGCTGCGGCGTGCTTTGCTGGATGGGATGATGATTTGGTTCGATTACGGGTTTGCCCGGCCGGACTACTATCATCCCGCGCGCCATCAAGGCACACTGCGCACCTTTGCGAGCCACCGAGCCGGGGATTCTCCGCTGCTGGCTCCCGGTGAAACGGATATCACTGCCCACGTCGATTTCACCGCCGTGGCCATGGAGGCCGGGAAAACCGGCGCACGCCCCGAGAGGTTTCGCAACCAGGGGACCTGGCTCACCGAGATCGCTCGGGACTGGCTGCTCGGGCAGGATGGGCAGCCGCAACCCGAACTCATGCGCCAATTCCGCACCCTGACCCATCCGGCCCAACTCGGCGGGCAGTTTCACGTCATCGAACTCACCTGGGACCCAAGCCGCCCCATTGCCGATGCTGCCCAACTTGCCCATCGGCTAGCCCTTTGAAGGTGAAAAGCGATTTTTTCCAGGATTCCCGATTCCACCCTGCAATCAATTCTTGCCCTCGCGAACCCGCCCGGTAAGGTCCCCGCATGCCGGGATGGCGGAATTGGTAGACGCGCCAGATTTAGGTTCTGGTATCGCAAGGTGTGCAGGTTCGAGTCCTGTTCCCGGCACTTTCCGCAAAATGGGAAATGGACTTACAAGTGATTGAGTTTCATTTGGTTAATCCAAGTTTGTTTGTCCCCACCAAAATCGTCAAAGACACTCCGCTTGTCCAACTCGGCCCGTAATTCGTCGCCCGTGCGGCGTGGTGCGAACTGGGGATGGGCCGGATCCTGGCCGAGGCCGGACTCCACGCACCGCAGGACGCCACCGCCCAATTGCTGGTGGCCAACCGCCTCATCCACATTCGCAAAGCAACCCTTCCGGACGCCGGGCAAATGCAGGAATACCGCCAGCTGGGCATCGACTGGAAATCCGAGTCTACCCGCCAGAAGTAACTCGTGAAAATCTGAGGCTCTTGTAGTGCCTTTCGGAGAGAGACCAAGGCACGACAAGGGACGCAGCCCTTTTGAAAGAAAGTTGGATTAAAGATAAATGATTTTTTCTGTGCAAATCCTTGATGGCATTGAACTTCGGAAGCACCTACAAGCTGATCCCAACTGGACAATGATCGGAGCCATGCACATGCGGCAGAATCACCGCGTCCACCACGTTCTTCATGAAGGGGGATGACACCCCGAAGTAGTCGATTCTCCATCCCACATTCCGCTGCCGCGCCCCGGCCCGATATGACCACCACGAATAGGCCGCCTCCTTGTCAGGATAGAGATGCCGGAACGTATCGGAGAACCCCGCATCCAACAGTTTCCCGAAACTCTCCCGCTCCTCATCGGAGAACCCCGGATTCTTCCGGTTGTCCTTCGGCCGCGCCAGATCGATCTCCTGATGGGCCACGTTCAGGTCCCCACAGAAAATCACCGGCTTCTTCGCCGCCTCCCGTGAGACATGCGCCCGGAAGGCTTCATCCCAGGTCAGCCGATACGACAAACGCCGCAATTCATCCTGCGCATTTGGCGTGTAAACATTCACCAGCGTGAAATCCACGTATTCCAGCGTCAGGACCCGCCCCTCTTTGTCGTGCTCGTCGATCCCCAAGCCCAACTTCACATCCAGCGGCTCCTCCCGGGTAAACACCGCAACTCCGGAATACCCCGGCTTTTCTGCCGAATTCCAATACGCATGATACCCCGCCATCTCCAGCGGTAGCTGCACCTGCTCCGGCCGCGCCTTGGTCTCCTGCAAACACAGGATATCCGGCTGCTCAGCAGTCACAAACTCCCCGAATCCCTTGCCCAACACCGCCCGGATCCCGTTCACATTCCAAGAAAGCAACTTCATGCTGATAGATTCCAAACCTTTTTCACCCGTGACAAGCGGACTCTTCGCCCGCAGCTGCCCAAATCACGGATTGTTGCCGCCGCGAGGCCGGATTTTCGTAACGCGGTATCCCTAATCATTCCAAAAAACGGCCAATTTGGATACATTTCCCCCCAGAAACCGCAAAAAAACCGCTGATTTTCAAGGGTTTGTGGTGTTGGCGAAAAAAAGTTCAAATTTTTAGTCGAAATGGGTTGACG
>JBBARN010000189.1:0-8200 GCA_040399845.1 Luteolibacter sp.
ACCATGGCGGCCTTGCATGTTGCCCGCGAGGCTATTGCTTCTGCCGGTTGGTCTGCCGATGAATTGCGGGATACTGCGTTGGTAGTAGGAACCAGCCGTGGAAATGCCGCCGGATGGCTCGGGCCATGGCCCGGAAGGAGGCCGTTCAAGCTGATGGCTGCCAGCAACACCATCCATAGCGAACCCGCCACCGCCATCACCATCGAGTTTCAAATCACCGGCCCCAATCACGTGTTGGCAAGCGGATGTTCTGCCGGGCTGGATGCTGTGGGCATCGCCATGATGTTAGTGCGTTGCGGCGCAGCCCCCCGGGCACTTGCTGTGGCGGTGGATCTTCCTTTGGTGCCGATGTTGTTGGATAACTATGCCTCCTCCGGAATCCTGACAGATCGCTTTCGATTGGATCCCTACTCACCTGCCACGACGGGTTTCATTCCTTCAGAAGGTGCGGCTGCAATCGCGATTGATACCCGGATAGATGCGCGGGCACGGCTCTTGTATTATGCCTGTAACTCCGATGCAGCGGATCCCGTGGGCATCCCCAAAAATGGGGGAAATACTCCTGAGTTGTTCAAACTCATGTCCTTGCCCGGTGGTGGACTCCCGGTCGCAGTTTGTCCACATGCAACGGGGACTGCGGTCCAAGCAGCTGCGGACCCGGCCTCGATGCACCGGGTGTTTGTTGATTCGGAAAAGCCAAGTTTGCATCTGTTGAAGCCCATTCTCGGTCATTGCATCGGAGCAAGCGGCTTGTTGGAGACGGCCATACTCGCTCGTTTCATGGAGAATGGAATGCTCCCTCGCAATGTGCCGGGATTGTCCGCACCGAGTGGATTCCTGCTTCCTGATAGAGAAATCGCCTTGTCCGGGCCAGTGGCGAAGTTGTCCCATGGCATGGGCGGGCACAATGCGATCCTGGTGTTAGGTGGTGCTTGATCTACTCATGTCGGAACGGATGAAAGTGAGGGTTTTATCGTTCGATTCGCACCATGATTATGAAGCTATCTCATCGGGAACGCTCATCAGAAGTTGGATTGTAAAGAAAAATGGGCGAGTCTTTACAATTCGAGATACGCTTCCGTGATCGGTTGAAGTGGTCGATCAGTGCGATGAATGGAGTCGTCTCGGCATAACAAACTGCCGATTTGTCAACATTTGGCCAACTCCTCCTTAAATTTAAGCTTGCGGGGATGTCAGGCTCTTATAGACTGTCCCTCGTCATGAGCACTAAAGCAAAGAAAGCATCCGGGACTGGAGTCCGCTATACGGATGCACAGAAACAGGAAGTTGTTGATTTTGTCGCACAATATAACTCGGCCAATGGCCGTGGTGGGCAAAGCGCAGCTTTCGCAAAATACAAAGTAACACCCCTGACCATCGCGACATGGATCAAGGCTCTCAACGGTGGCAAGGCAAGCAAGCCAGCCAAAGCGGTGAAAGCCGAGAAGCCAGCCCAGGCAGCGAAAGCGGCCAAGCCGGCGAAGGCCGAAAAGGCAGCCAAGCCAGCGAAGGGCAAGAAGGGTGTGCGTTACACAGCTGAGCAAAAGCAGGAAGTTGTTGATTTCGTGAGCAGCTACAACGAGGCCAACGGCCGCGGTGGGCAGAGCCAGGCAGCCAAGAAGTTCAATCTTTCCGTCCTTACCGTTTCCGCATGGCTTAAGGCCCTCGGTGGCAAGAAAAAGGGTGCCAAGCCAGTTGCAGCCAAGGCTGTGAAAGCAGCCAAGCCTGCCAAGGTCGATTCCACCAACCGCGAATTGGAAGCCCTCAAGGCTGCGATCCGCAAGCTGGTCGGCTGATCCACTATCAGTAAAAATCAAATCGAACTAACAACCAGAGCCGCTCCCATCCGGGAGCGGCTCTTTTGTTTTGGAATGAAATCCATCGATGGAAAGGTTCCACCCTCAGATGAAGGTCAGGACCAGTCCATGCCCAGTTCCATGTCCATCCATTGCATGATTTCCCCATCAAACACAAACTTACCAAGAAAGCTCGTCTCTTCGAGCACCAGCGGCAGCCAGTGGCGGTCGTCTTCCCACATCTGATGGTAAGGTATCGCATCAATGGGCGTCCAAACAGGAATGGCCTCGTCGGTTTCGGTCGGCTCTCCGATCAGGTCGTCCGCCCGAAAAACATGGCAAAGGATATCCGGACAGTCCGACATCGAAAACCAAAGCTCGCCCAGTTTTCGCGAGTGGATGGGGGTGACGAGCAATTCTTCCTGGGTTTCACGGATGACACATTCGGTTGCTGTTTCGCCTGGATCGATCTTGCCTCCGGGACCGTTGATCTTTCCCGCACCCAAGCCCCGCTTTTTTTCGATGAGCAGAATCCGTCCATCCTTGATGATGAACATCAGGGTCGCGTGGATGACTCCACGCCATTGGATCCAATCGATAGGCGAGGGAGTCATGATCAGTTGGGTGCGGGTAGAATGAGGAACCCGTTAGCCCCGCGCAGCGTAGGCCTCCACGCTGTCGCAGGTACAAACGAGATTGCGGTCGCCGTGCACGTTGTCGATGCGGGCGACCGACGGCCAGAACTTGTGCTGGCGGAGGTAAGGCAGGGGAAACGCAGCTTGCTCGCGGGAGTAGGCATGCGGCCATGAATCCGCGCAGATGGTCTCGGCTGGATGGGGTGCGTTTTTGAGAGGATTGTCAGTGGCGTCCAACTCACCGTTGGCGACCGACTGAATCTCGTGATGGATGGAAATCATGGCATCGCAGAAACGATCAAGCTCGGACTTGGACTCGGATTCGGTTGGTTCGATCATCAAGGTGCCGCCAACTGGCCAGCTCATCGTCGGAGCATGGAAGCCATAATCCATCAGGCGCTTTGCCACATCTTCGACTGTAATCCCGCTCTTCTCCGAGAGCGGGCGGACATCGATGATGCATTCGTGAGCGACCAGCCCCTGGTTTCCTGTATAAAGAATCGGATAGAACGGAGCGAGTTTCCCCGCGATGTAATTGGCATTTAGGATGGCAACCTCGGTGGCTTCCTTGAGTCCGGCACCGCCCATCATCGCGATGTACATCCATGAGATGGTGTTGATCGATGCACTGCCCCAGGGAGCGGAGCAGACCGCACCTTCCTTGGCATCGAGTTCGCGGTGTCCGGGGAGGAAAGGAACCAACTGGCTGGCAACACCAATCGGGCCCACTCCTGGACCACCGCCGCCGTGGGGGATGCAGAAGGTTTTGTGGAGGTTCAAATGGCAAACATCCGCGCCAATGAGTCCCGGGCTGGTGAGTCCGACCTGCGCATTCATGTTCGCCCCATCCATGTAAACCTGCCCGCCGTGGTTGTGGATGATTTCACAGATGTTGCGGATGGTCGCTTCGAAGACCCCGTGGGTCGATGGATAGGTCACCATCAATGCAGCGAGGTTGGCACTGTGCTCGATGGCGCGAGCTTCGAGATCGGCAACGTCGATATTGCCGGACTCATCACATTTCACACCGATCACTTTCATGCCCACCATGACGGCGGACGCTGGATTGGTGCCGTGCGCGGAGACGGGAATGAGACAGATGTTTCGATGTCCGTCATTGCGGGAAAGATGATAGCGGCGGATGGCGAGAAGGCCTGCATACTCGCCTTGGGAACCGGCATTCGGTTGGAGCGAAACCGCTGCGAATCCAGTTACTTCCGCCAGCCAGCCTTCCAACTCGGCCAGCATCTCGCGGTAGCCGACACTCTGGTCAGCAGGCACAAACGGATGCAGTCCACTGACCTCCTGCCAGCTCAGTGGCATCATTTCGGAGGTCGCATTAAGCTTCATCGTGCAGGATCCAAGCGCAATCATGGATTCGTTGAGTGCGAGATCCTTCGATTCGAGCCGCTTGATGTAGCGTAACATTTCGGTCTCGGAATGATAACTGTTGAACACCTTCTGGGTCATGAAGTCCGTATCGCGGGACAGGTTGTCTAGCCATGAGATAGAGGTTTCCACGCTGTGATTGTCGGCCCCGAACAACTGGAAAAGAGTCTCGAGATCGATGTTTTCGGTGGTTTCGTCGAAGGTGACGCCAAGGTGGTCGGCATCGATGAATCGCAGATTGATACTGGCGCTCGCAGCTGCATCGAGAAGGGTTTTGGCCTTGCCGGCTACCTTGACGACAACGGTGTCGAAGAAAGGCCCGTCTTCGAGTTCGATCCCGGATTGTCTCAAGCGAGCGGCGAAATGTGCTGCCTTGCGGTGGACTTCATGGGCGATGTGTTTGAGTCCATCCGGGCCATGATAGACCGCATACATGGACGCCATCACGGCCAGCAACACCTGGGCGGTGCAGATATTGGACGTGGCTTTGTCCCGGCGGATGTGCTGCTCGCGGGTCTGAAGTGAGAGTCGGTAGCCTGGCTTGCCGCGGGCGTCCAAGGAGACACCGATGAGGCGACCCGGCATTTTGCGTTTGAGTGCATCCGAGCATGCCATGAACGCGGCGTGAGGACCACCGAAGCCCATCGGCACTCCGAAGCGCTGTGAGGACCCAACGCAGATTTCCGCACCGAAACGACCCGGTGCCTTGAGAACCGTCAGAGCCAGAATGTCTGCCGCCACGATGGTCATCGCACTGGCGGCTTTGGCACAGGTGAAAAACTGCTCGAAATCATCAATCCGCCCGCGGGTATCCGGATACTGCACCAACACTGCGAAAACACTACCATCCGCAGGCAGTTGATAGGTTTGCCAATCACCGGTGATCACATCGATTCCCAAGGGCTCCGCACGGGTGATGACGACATCCAAAGTTTGCGGATGAACGCGGTCGGAAACGAAGATGGCCTTGCCCTTGGGTTTGCCTGCCAAGGCGAGGCTCATGGCTTCCGCCGCTGCGGTTCCTTCATCGAGAAGGGAGGCATTGGCTACATCGAGACCAGTAAGGTCGGTGATCAGGGTTTGGAAATTCAGCAATGCCTCCAAGCGGCCTTGGGCAATCTCCGCCTGATAGGGGGTGTAGGCGGTATACCAGCCGGGGTTTTCGAGAATGTTGCGCTGGATGACTCCGGGGGTATGGGTGCCGTAGTATCCTTGACCGATGAATGACCTGTAACACTTGTTTTTTCCAAACGTGGCTTTCAGTCGTCCCAACGCCTCGTGCTCGGCGAGTGCTGATGGAAGGTCGAGCCCCGACTCCATGCGGATGCCTCCCGGCACTGCGGCGTCGGTTAGTGCTTCGAGAGTGGCATATCCGGTCTCGCGGAGCATCTGCTCGCGTTCAAAACCTACGGGACCTAAGTGGCGGCTGCGGAAATCAATTCGTGCGGACATGGAGTGATAGGGTGTTGAGACTTTATGAAATCACAAGACAGACAAACGGAACGCCCTCTCCATAGTGGAAATTATCCACGGCGCAACCCCGGCCCACACCGAAACCGGAAAAAATCGCTCTTTCCGCACTCTCTAACCGATTTTCTATAGATCCCGGCTGTCCTTGATGACCTTCTTTTGCAAGGCCCGCCTCGAGGAATTCATAAAATTCCACAAATCCGGGGCGAATTTTTTTGTAAAACCATGACTCTGCAACCAAGTCCCCAACGTGTTGAGATCATTTTCATCACCAAGGAGTTCGCCCATTTCGTAGAAGACAGGATCGGCGTTTGCCTGGTCAACGGGCAGGAAAGCAATGGCTCCCAACCAGGCTTTGATGGCCTTGCGCGCTTCATGGAAATCCTCCTCGTCCCGATGATCCAGTTTTTTGCAGCGCTTGATGACCCGCTTTTCAAGTTTTTGCAGGCCAAGGCGAATCGATTCCCCGGGATCTGATGGTTCCGTGTCTGTGAGACTTGCTGTTGCTGCATCGATGCGTTCGAGGCACCAGTGAATGGTCTCCGCGGGTGGTCGGTGGGCGGCTGAATGAGTTTGTTGTTCCAGCAGTTTTTCGATAGCTAATGCCACCTTTGGGTCCTGATTCCATTCGAGTTTGTGCCATGTCTTGAAGCGGGATACGGCATCGCGCGGTTCAGACAACAAGCGTCCAACTGCCTGGATTTCCAGTGCGGAGGACTTTTCCAAACCAAACAATGCAAAGCCTCCGCGCAGGGATTTGCCCAATTTGCGGATGGCATGGATTTCCTCTGCAACCTTGCCGGATTCATTGAGCAGGCCGCTCACGAGGTTCCTCATCAATCCGCATTGTTCCACCAAGCGTTCACGGGCAAAGGCGGCGGTGGATGGGTCAAACTCATTCATTGAAAAAACCAAAAACACAAATCAAGCGGCTTGTCATTGGCGAACGTGTGACAAATACTCGGAACGTATTTTTTGTTGCCTCTGATTTATGAAAACACTCATCTCACACGTCCGCATTGTGTCCCCTGATATCGATCTCGAGGATGCCTCACTGGTTTTGGAACATTGCCGGATCACCGCGGTGATCCCAGCCGGAGAGACGCCACCTCCGGCGGATCTCCAGATCGATGCCGAGGGCCGCATGGTCATGCCGGGATTTTTTGATATTCATTGCCACGGCGCCGATGGGCACGATGTCTGCGATGACTCGCTGGAGGCCATCCGCCACATCGCACGGCGCAAGCTTCAGGAAGGGGTGACCACTTGGCTGCCCACCACCCTCACCCAACCGCAGGAAAAATTGGAAAGCATCGCCGGCAAATGTGCCGCGTATCTCGCCAATCAGGAATTTTGTCGCACGCCGGGCCTTCACGTCGAGGGCCCATTCATCAATCGCAAAAATGCCGGTGCCCAAAACCCGGAATACGTGCGGCCGCCGAATTTCGAGGAGCTCAAACGAATACATGATATCAGCCCCGCCCTGATTGTTTCACTGGCACCGGACATGGATGGCGCGGACGACGTAATCCGCAAGGCGGCCGCCATCGGCATCACCAGTTCTGCCGCCCACACCTCGGCAACGGCAGAGCGAATCCGGGGGGCAAAAGAAGCGGGTCTCAAACACCTGACGCATTTTTGCAATGCCATGACGCCGGTCCATCACCGCGAAATTGGTGTGGTCGGTGCCGGATTGATGGATGATTCCCTGATGCTGGAGCTTATCTGCGATACGATCCACCTGTGTCCGGATATGCTGAAGCTTGTTTTCAAGCTGGTTTCGATCGATCGCCTCATTCTTATCACCGACTCGATGGCGGCGTCCTGGATCGGCGAAGGCGAGGTGATGCTCGGCGGGCTCGCGGTCTTGGTGAAGGATGGCAAGGCCGTGCTCAAGGAAGGGGGAGCACTCGCTGGGTCTGCACTATTGTACAATGAGGGGCTCCGCAATGTGGCGCAACTCACTGGCCTGCCGCTCCATCAACTGGTAAAGGCCACCTCGTGGAACCAGGCGCAGTCGCTCGGTCTCGATGGATTCGGCAAAATCGAACCCGGTTTCCACGCGGATCTTGTTTTCCTCAACTCGGACTTCTCGGTGTGGAAAACCATTGTCGGGGGACAAGTCCGATGATCGCCCGGACTCGGCGCATTCCGGGACCTGATGATTTCCGCTGCTCGTTTCCACTTGCGCCGGCCTAATCGCAAGGCTATCGCCCCGGCGTGATTGGAAATGCCACCTGCCAACGCGCCGTCTGCCTGATGGCGAGCGTCTTCGTTTTTTCCTCCTGTAAGGAGAAAACAGTAATCGACGTGACGGAAACCCGCAAGGAAACCACCCGCGATCGTGAGCCCAAGCTGTTCGCCACCAGCGATGAGCGTTTCCGCGATGCGAAACCGAGTCCAGTAACCGGCGAGACACCCGAGGGCTGGTTGGCCCTGCCCGCCGCGCAGTTGCGCTTGCTCAACTACCGCTTCGGCGAAAGCGGCATGGGCGAGGTGTGGGTCTCGATGTCCGGCGGCACCGTGCTCGACAACGTGAACCGCTGGCTCAAGCAGTTCGGCGGAAATGATCTCAACGCCGCTGGTCTCGCCGCCCTGCGCTCGGTCCCCATCGCCGGTTCTACCGGGGTCTGGGTAGAGGCCGAGGGTGAATACAACTCCGGCATGGGCGCCCCGTCGAAGCCCGGATATGGCTTGGCCGGTGTGGTTTCCTCCATCAACGGCAGCATCGTGACAGTGAAAATGGTCGGCCCCAAAGCTGAAGTGGAGGCCGCGGAGCCCGTGTTGGAAAATTTTGCGAAGAGCCTGAAGATGGCCCAGTGATGCCGCGTATGACGCCCGGCGATTTTTGATCCCGAACCCTGTCCATGGAGACTTCCCCAAACCAACCACCCAGCAAGGCGCCCCGGT
>JBBARN010000190.1:0-8179 GCA_040399845.1 Luteolibacter sp.
CTCGAGGGCGATCTGAAGGAAATCAAATACACCGCCATTCGCGGCACCCGGCTCGATACTTTGCTGCCGGAGGAACTGACCAACACCGCGACCCTCACCTGGACCCTGCGCGATGCCCGGGATCCCACCAAGGTGCTGGCCTCGGGAATCGCTACGGGAAGCAGCCAGCTGTTCGTTTCCGCCAATCTCCAGACTGCCCGCAACAATGCCTTGCCCGAGGCCCTGGAGCGCGCTGGCGAGGCCTTGGTTTCCAAGCTCGCCAACGGCTATTGAACCGGCTCAATGATGCTGCGGGCATTCCCGCGTCTGGCCTTACTTTACAGTGACGGTCACTTCCTTCTGCGATTCGAATTTCACTCCGGGAACGTTGCGCAGTGCATCCATGGCTGCGGCCGGGTTCTTTTGGTCCACCTTGCTGAGTTTTTTCATGTTGTCGGCATTCTCCATGAGCTTGCCCATGTCCATTTCCATCAGCGTGATCGTCTTGTCCTGCTTGTGGGTGGCGTTGGTCTCGGCGATGCCCGGTTCCACCACGAGGCGAAGGCTCATCTTCATGTCTGCGAACATCTGCTTCATCATTTCCTGCGCTTGAGGGTTTTCCAGGTCTGGCGCTTCGCCTGCTCCCTCGGCAGCTGCCGGGTTGGCCTTGGGCTCGGGCATGTTGATGGTGAGTTTGCCATCGGCATACGCAAATTTCAGCGGCTCGCTCTTCGGCGCTGCGGCGGCCTGGGCTGCACCCATCGGGCTGAGGGAGGAAACTTGTTTCATGCTGTCTTCCGTCGAAATCCGCAGGGAGTTGATGTCCTTGAATTGATAGGTCACGCGGCTGCCTTTGCCGCCGGCTCCATCGACCGCTTCCGATTTCTCAAAGGTGACGCCCTCGCCCAGCGACGCAGCCCGTTGTCTGGCCTTGTCCTCTGAGAACATCTCTTTAAGCGGATCCACACCGCCGCCCGCACCACCACCCAGGGCGGCCATTTGGTCGATCATGCCGAGCATCTGCGCTCCAAGGCGCGTTTCCTCAACGATTTTTCCGCTGCCGTCCTTGTTGAGATGGATGGTGGTTTCGTTTTGAAAACAGGAGGTGGTCAAGAGACTCGCGACGACAGAGGTCAGGGAGAGGAGGAATTTTTTCATGGGCGTGTTGGATTTATCAAACTGATCTGGAAGATGACGGCGCCAGGGAAATCAGGCAAGGAAACAAGATTGGGAAATTTGTCCGTTGCCACCCATCTTCCCGTCGATCAAGAATCACTCCGCCAATGGCCGAACCCACCCCAGCAGTTGAGATCCGAAATCTGGTGAAGGACTTCAAGACGTCCTTCCGCCGCAAGCCCCTCCGTGCGGTGGACGATGTTTCCATCCGCATCATGCCGGGCGAGGTTTACGGACTGATCGGCCCGAACGGATCCGGGAAATCCACCACCATGAAGGCCCTGTTGGGGCTCGTGGCTCCGAGTTCGGGGCAGTGTTCAATTTTCGGGAAGGACTCGCTCAAAGTGGATTCCCGCAATGATGTCGGCTTCCTGCCTGAGAATCCTTACTTTTACAAGCACCTCAGCGGTGCTGAGACGCTGCGATTTTACGGAAAACTTTGCGGTCTTGGCGGCAAGGCGCTGGAGGACAGGGTGACCGAATTGCTCGCCCTGGTGGACCTGACGGGTGCCCGCGACCGTCGCATCGCCGGGTATTCCAAAGGCATGTTGCAACGCATCGGCCTTGCCCAGGCCCTGGTTCAGGAACCCCGGTTGGTGATTCTGGACGAACCCACCGCCGGCGTGGACCCTGTCGGTTCCCGGCAAATCCGCGATTTGATCCTGAAGCTCCGCGAGCGGGGCATCACGGTGTTTCTTTGCTCCCACCTCCTCGAACAAGTGCAGGAGGTTTGCGATCACGTGGGAATTATTTTCCAAGGCAAAATGATCCGTGAGGGCAGGCTGGAGGATCTCATCGCCATTGAGGACCAGACGGAAATCATCCTCCGCGATGCCAGCCCCGAGCTGATCTCCCGGATCACCGAACTGGTCGGTTCCACCTCCGGGGCCTCCCTTGTCCGCACCGGCAAGCCCCGCACCACTCTTGAACGCCTATTCCTGCGCGAAATCCGCGAAGAAGAACGATGAGCACCGCCACCCACACGTCCCAGCAAGGCTCGCACATCAGCCGCATTTTTACCATCGCCACCCATGCATTCACGCAGTTGGCGCGGATGAAGGTGTTCTATTTCCTCGCGATCTTCGCGGTGATTGCGATCGGCAGCAATTTCTTCGATCTGCCCCAGCATGAAGGGCCGGAATCGGTCGGGGCGAATGTGCTTCGTTCGATCAAGAGTTGGTCGCTGGGTGCGATGACTTTGTTTTCCGTGGTTCTCTCGATCGTTGCCACGGCCTTGCTGTTGCCGAAGGATGTCGAGGACCGGACGCTTTACACGATCCTGGCCAAGCCGGTGCCGCGCTTTGATTATCTGGCGGGAAAATTGTTAGGCGTGCTGCTGTTGGTGTTTGTGTCGCTCGCCGCGATGGACTTGCTGATGACCGCCGTGCTGCACATCCGCACCTCGATGGTCATCGAACAGCAACAACAAGTCGCCCAAGCGATGGGTTGGAGCCAGGAGGCGATGGATTCGCTGAAGATGGAAACCCTCGCCAACGGTCCGAACTGGTCGTTGCAAGGAGCGGTCTTCGCCGTCTTTCTGCGAGCCTCGATCATGGCTTCGCTCGCCCTGCTCATTTCCACATTTTCCACCAGCACGCTGTTCACCACGATCGTCAGCTTCCTCATTTATTTCATCGGTCATTTCCAGGCGGATGCACGGAGCGTCTATCTCCACAGCAGCGAGGCCGGGGAAGGGGTGTTTGCGCGGCTGGCCGCCTTGGCGATGTCCCTGGTGCTGCCGGATTTCCAACTTTTCAATGTGATCGACGCGGTGATCGAAGGTCAGGCCATGCCCTTGATCACGCTCGGCAAGCTGACGCTGGTGGGACTTTACTACGCCCTGTTTTTCACCATCGCGTCATGGTTCATCTTCTCGGACAAGGAATTCTGATCTCGTGAAAACCTGGAGGAAACCCGGCATTCTGGCGATCGCCCTGCTCGTCTTCGGGGCACTGCGCCTGCCCTTCGAGGCGGGATTGAGCAAGGAATTGCGCGCTGCCGGTTTGTTTCCCGTTGCGCTCGAAATCGGCACCCGGGAAAAAATTGGCCAAACCAGCTCGGCCGTCGCCCTCGGAGGCCTTCGCACCTTGGTGGCCACCTTTCTCAACTTGCGCGCTTTCACGTTTTTCACCGAACAACGCTGGTCCGACGTGGGGGAAACCTACGATACGATCGTGGACCTCGCTCCGCGCACCCGGTACTATTGGGAAACAGGCTCTTGGCACCAAGCCTACAATGCCGCCTCCTACTACATGAACGACTCCAAATTGCCCGCTCTCAGGCGTCGCGAGGCATGGCGGGGGGCTATCTTCCGCGGGCGCTCTTTCCTTGAGCGGGGCATTCGTAACAATCCGGACGATTGGAGTTTGCTCGCGGGCCTTGGTTTCATGCTCTCGGACTCTAATAAATTCCCAGCCTTCCGGAACAAAAATGCCACCTTCTCCGCTGCCGCCGATGCCTATCGGCGTGCCGCTGCCACCGGCAAAGCCCTCGGCTATGTAAGGCGCTCGGAATTCTACTCGCTGGCACGGGTCGATGGGCAGGAAAAGGAAGCCTTGGAACTCGGCCGCAAGCTCTACAACGAGGGTGAACACAACCGCACGCCGACCTTGCTCTGCCTCTTGTTTGTCTTGGAATTCTTTGACAACCAATCGCTTGATGCCGCTCAGCTGGCCATCAAGGTGTTCGGAACTCCGGAAAAAGCCCACGACTCACTTTCCAGCCACTGGATGCGTGTCCGCGAGGCTTTTCCCGTCCACGGAGTGGCTCAGGCATTGCGGGGGCTGGAGGATCTTTTGAAGATCTCGGCGGAAAAAAGCATCTTCAGCCAACCTCCTCCACGTCCCTACAATCCGGAGGACATGTTCGATGAGAAGTGATCTAGCGGTTTCGTCTCGACACCAAGGCAGACTCTGACAAACATCCGCCGAAATCCATTTTCATTTCATGCGGATCGCTCTTTTCGGTGACATTCACGCCAATCTTGAGGCTCTAGAAGCCATTCTTGAAGATGCGGCGAAACAAGATGTAACGGATTACGTCTGCATGGGGGATATTGTCGGATACAATGCGGATCCCTCTGCCTGTCTCGACCGCGTCAAGGCGATGGACTGCGCCACGGTGAAGGGAAATCATGACGAGGACGCCTCCGGCAACCACTCGTTGGAAACGATGAACCCGGTAGCCGCTGCCGCGCTTGAGTGGACCCGCCAGCAACTCAGTCCCGAGCAGCGCCAATGGCTCAGTCGCCTGCGGATGGTCCGCCAGGTGTCGGATTTCACGGTGGTCCACAGCACTCTCGACCAACCCGCCCACTGGAATTATGTGACCAATCGCTTCGATGCGATGTCGAATTTTTCCTATCAATTCACCCAGATCTGCTTCCACGGCCACACTCACGTGCCGCGGGTTTATGTGAAAACCGACCGGGTTCAGGAAGTTCCCGCCGAGTCGGTGGCCATCGAGGCGGGATCGAAGTATTTCATCAACATCGGTTCGGTCGGTCAGCCGCGCGATGGAGATTGGCGCGCTTGCTACGTGATTTACGATCTCGACCACAAGTTGATCGTCTTCCGGCGCGTCGAATACGATATCGCCAAGACACAGGAAAAAATCATCGCTGCCGGCCTCCCGCAGATGCTGGCGGAACGCATTGCCGAGGGCAGGTAATCGGGCCTGTTCATGGCGGCGGACGGATGAATTCACGCCTCCTTCATCAACACTTCATGGATGCCTGAAAGATTGCCCTCCATGGAACTCGCTCGACCCATTGTCAGCCGCCGCAATGCCATCCGCCTCCTCGCAGGCGGTGCCCTCGGCTCGGTCGCCAATGCCGCCTGGATCGAACCTGACCGCCTCTCGATCACACGGCAGGAAATTAGCTGCCACCAACTTCCCCCCGGGCTCGACGGACTGCGCGTCGGGGTCCTCTCGGATTTTCACTTTCGCCCGGATCACGATGCGGAACTGGTGGCAAAGGCGGTTTCGCGCGCCAATGCGGAAAACCTCGATCTCATTGCGCTCACTGGGGATTTCATCGATCACGATCGCTCTGTCATCGCGCCTCTAACAAAGGCTCTGGAGAAGCTCCACGCCAAGCACGGGGTCTTCGCAGTGATGGGAAATCATGATGGCTGGAATGCCGAGACTCCATTCATCGGCAAGCACCTCGAAGCCGCTGGCATCGGATTTCTTGTCAACCAATACAGCCTGATCGCGATCCGCGGAGAGACCTTGGCAGTGGCGGGGACTGATTTCGTCTGGCTCGGCAATCCCGACCCCGCCCGCACGCTCAAGGGCATCAACGCCCGCACGCCCGTCATCGCACTCGTGCACGAACCGGATTACTTCGATGTCATGACCACCCAGCGCGACATCATGCTCCAATTATCCGGCCACACCCACGGTGGCCAGTGCCGGGTGCCGTTGGTCGGCTATGCTCCGGTCTCGGTGAAATACGGGAAAAAATACATCCAAGGCATCGCCACCAGCGGCGATTCCAATCTTTTTGTCACCCGCGGCATTGGCACCACCGGACCCCGAGTTCGCTTTGCATGCCCGCCGGAACTGGCAGTTCTAACGTTGCGCTGCGGGTCTTCTTTGGCGTGAGGAGAAATGACGAATCGATGGCGTGGGACGAGGGAACCGCACTGAACCACTGACAACCATAGCAGCACCGAGGAGGAGAGGATGAGTGGCTCTTTTCTGTCGGCTCAGTGGGGATGGCATCTGTAACATTCAATCTATAATCAGAATCGGATGGCGGAAAACGCGCCTGTTCCGGAAATTTTCCGGGGCGAGGCATCACTGGTGCTGGTCAATTGGAGCTGAACTTGCCACGCTTGAGATGCCAGTGATCCGGATCGCTGTCGCAGCATGCAGAAACATTTGGAAATTCTCCCTCAACACCGTGCTCTTGCCGATTGGTTATGCAAGGAGGAGAAGGATGTCTGGCGCTGGTTTGAGGAAAAGGAAAAGGCGTCAACGGATGCCGAGCAAGTGCGTCTTTCTCTGTTGCGCGACACCTACCGCCTCGATGCGGAGTCTCATCCGGAGGTTTTCCGGGAAATCGAAGCGGCGTGTGCGGCACTTGGTGTTGAGGGCAAGGTGTATGCCTATCAAGCTCAGGATGCCTCCACACCCAATGCGGCGGTCTGCCACCTTCCCGGGGAGGCGCATGTCATTTTTTCCGGCCCGATTCTTTCGCTGCTTTCTGCGGATGAATTGTGTGGAGTGCTCGGGCATGAGCTCGCGCATTATCACCTCTGGCAAATGGAAGATGGAAGGTTCTATCTGGCTGACCGCATCCTTCACTCGGCAGCTTCGCATCCGGGGGCCGAACCTGCCCACGCACAGACCGCCCGCGTCTGGCGGCTTGCCACGGAGTTGTTTGCCGATCGCGGTGCATATTTGGCGACGAACAGCCTGGAAACCGCTGTCGCAGGACTGGTCAAAACAAGCACCGGTCTCGCGCAGGTAAGTGCCAAGAGTTATCTTTCCCAAGCGCAGGAAGTTTTCTCCAAATCGAAGCCGAAGACCGATCAACTCACCCATCCTGAGACGTTCATCCGCGCGCGTGCGCTTCAACTTTGGGTGGAGGGGGATGTGTCGCTTGACGATACCATTGCAAGGATGCTCGATGCGGATGAAGGGCTCGATGACCTCACGCTTTTACAGCAATTTGAATTGGCCGCGCTCACCCGGCGTTTCCTTGGCCATCTTTTGGTTCCAGACTGGTTTCAGACGGAGCCTGTTTTGGCGCATGCACGCTTGTTTTTCCGTGAATTTCAGCCTGCAGACGATACCGGCATCATTGCGGAACTTGCTGAACGGCCAGCGTCCCACCGCGAATACATTGCCCAGGTGATGCTCGACTTCTGTGCGGTCGATCCCGATCTCAACGATGCGCCAGTTGCCCGTTGTCTTGAGTTTGCACGCGATCTCGAATGCCTCGGTGCCTTTGAGAAACTGCTCACCAAAGAGCTGAAGGTGAAAGCCAAAGACCTCAAAAAGCTCAAGGAGGCGATGGCATGAGTGAGAAACGAGTTGCCAAAGGTAAGAAAGAAGGTTGTTTTCTTCATGACAACCGACTGATTTATGAAAGTGGTTCCGAATCAATCCAAAAAGCTCATGCCCTATTTGGAGGTCCGCAAGGCGTTCTCCGAAGCGCTGCGTCAGCAATTGCAGACGCAAGGGCCGGTCACGAACAAATCCATTCAGCAGACCCGGCAGAGCAGGAAATACGCGCATTCGCCGATTTCTGCTGCCGCGCGGGCCTGATGCCTGAAGCCAAAAGTGTTACAGCTGCGATTGATGCCGACTACATCGGCCATGGAATCGAGCACCAGGTCGGTTTGTTGCGAGATCGCGAACGCGTCATCAAGGATTACGACTCGCGATTGTTCAATGAAGAGACAGGCGAGGTCTTCTACAAGCCGGCCGAACTGCTCTTTGACTATCTCACGGACCACTTGCTGGCCAATGAACTCTTCGGCGATGATATCTGCCTTGAGGGTGCTTACGAGGAGAGCGGCAGCGTCCATGTTGTGATCACACAGCCCTATGTAAAAGGTCGGCACCCCGCATGGTCGAAACTCGTGGAGGCGCTCGAGCTGCAGGGACTGGAACATGAGAGCCCGGGCACTCCCAAGGCCCGGTTCTGGATTGATGGAGGCGAGGCTGGCCGACTGCTCGTCACTGATGTGCATGAAGACAATGTCCTGGTTCTCCAATCCGGCAGAGTTCACCCCATCGACGTCCACTTCAGCTTCCCCGGACGCTCTGCTCGCATGAATGCACTGAACGCTCTCGGACTCCTCACACCCACCCGGCCATGAGCGATTTCGTCACCTTCCTTCACCAGGGCATCGAACGCGGTGGCTTTGAGACAGAAGACGTGCTCGCCACGGTGCTGCCGTTGATGCGGGAAGTGGTCGCTCTTCATGAGAGAGGGGAGGTGGCACCGTTGAGTGAGCGTGACATCATCCTCATGTCTGTCTGCTACGGCCGCGATCCTAACGGCCGT
>JBBARN010000191.1:0-1569 GCA_040399845.1 Luteolibacter sp.
GCTGCGTGGGCGGAGGCGGTAATGGCGATGCTTGCCACGAGCAGGGAGGAGGAACGCATGAAAGAATTGAAGTGGGGTTTCATTGGATTTTTGTAAATTTGAAGATGGAGGATGGGATTGAATTCAATCCGATCCTAACCAGAACCACCGACCTGCCTACCCGTTAAAATGTGCAGGGTATCATTCCATCGGCATCGAGTGGAGCATGCCAGCATCCAAAGCTCGCCACGCCACCGTGATTGACTCAGGCGAGCGGCATCTCTCAGAATCCTGCTGCTGCACGGGCCACTGCCAAGATGGCCTGACGGTGATGACCGAAGATATACTCGGGTTTGAAATTGTTCAGGCTGTCCAGGAGAGGCTTTTCGACCATTGGAATCTTGCGCCCGGTTTTGGGAGCCTTGATACCATCGGCCAAACGCTCGATCCTGTCGTTGATGATAACGAGCTAGACCTACTTTAGCATTTCCTCTATCGACGGTCGTGAACCAGATCCGCGAGCGCTCCTGGTGGAAGTTGCTCGGGAATGTCAAGGCGGGCCACTCCGATCCGATCATCCGCCATACCATAATAGACATCGAAGCTGTCTGTCTTGCCGAGGTCATCGCGCCTGTCGATTCCCGTGGGAAAGACGACATTGGGAACAATGCCGTGTCGCTCACCAGGTAGCAGCGGTGTTAAAACCGGCTCCTCCGAGCGATAGCGGATGATCCGCGGGCGATCTTTGTCGAGCAACATAATACCCGCGGAATAACACAAGGGATGGTCGTCGCTACTTGGCTTATTCAACGGACCCACACCATGATAGAGAATCAGCCAACCGTGGCGCGTCAGTATGGGTGGCGGGTCGCAGCCGATTTTCAGCGCTTCCCACGGCGAGACCGGGCTTGCCAGGCGAACGTGGGAATTGAACAAGGCCGGGTGCTCCACTCGAAGACCATCCGGCGTCATTGGGCAGTAGGAAATCCAAATGCTTTCCCGGTCCCTGTCCATCAGCCGGTGTTTGGATTCGCACGCGGTTTCCTCAGGCCGGGTGCCGGGGAATAGTGGCCGGTGCAAGATGGCCATCTGCATTTTTCCGGCGTGATTCGGCAGCGCAACGGGAAAAAGGCACGCATCCTTGTTATCCACATGGTCGAAGTCGATGCCGTGATAGGGCGCGAAGGGAGCCAAGCCAAGCCGACGCCAATGGAACAAGTCCTCAGAGATGGCCAGTGCAATCCGAGGGCCAATCGGCGAGAGGGCGGTATAGGTCATGAGGTAACGCTGGATGTGTTCCATATAAGTGATCCGTGGATCCTCACATCCGCCGCTCCCATCGGCGCGAAGCTCGTATTCAGTTTCCGGCTCCAGCGCGATGCCAAGGCGCTCGACTCCGCATGGATCACCGGAGGCATCGAAAAGGACGCGTGCGATTCCGATACGGGAGTAGTTTCCCTTCGCAACAAGTCTGGGAAATAGATAGAGATGCCCATCCGGCCCACGAACGGCCGCAGGGTTCAGAACACCTTCGATCTCATGGGGATTCCCGGTTTCCGATTCCATGATTTGCCCCAGTCTCCGCAGTTG
>JBBARN010000191.1:1669-8069 GCA_040399845.1 Luteolibacter sp.
ACCTCTTTCGGGAAATCCACGCTTCGGGAAATCGTTTCCCAAATCCCGAACTCCTCCCGCAATTCATCAAGCTTCGCGATTGCTCCATCGTAAGCATTATTACCAAGGAGCAGATGGCGCGGCGGATGTGAGGCCTCCACCGCTGAAACGATTGCCTTCACGGCGCGCACCGGGTCGCCGGGTTGTTTGCCGGAGTCCGCCCGGATTTCATTGCGCCAGTCTCCCGCCGTGGCTGCGTAGTCTTCAATTTGCAACTTGCTTTTATTCGCCGAACGCCCCGCCCAATCCGTGCGAAAACCACTCGGCTCGACAAGCATCACCTTGATACCGAGCGGTTCGACTTCCTGCGCGAGTGCCTCGGACAAACCTTCAACTGCAAACTTCGTCGCATTGTAGTAACCAAGCGAAGGAAAGCCACATAGTCCGGCAACAGACGAAATATTCACAATGAACCCGCTGCGCCTCTTGCGCATCCCAGGGAGAACCGCATGGATCATCCGACTCAGACCGAACACATTCACCTCAAACATTCGGCGCACCTCCACCTCTTCGCTCTCCTCGACTGCTGCAAAATACCCAATACCGGCATTGTTAACCAGGACGTCGATGTGGCCGAACTTTTCCTCGGCAGCTTTGATGGCGGCGTCGACTTGTTCCTGATCCGTCACATCAAGCTCAAGGATCAATGCCTCGCCCTTGCTGGCCAGATCTCTGACATCATCAGGACTCCGGGCAGTGACAACGGTGCGAAAGCCACGCTCCAACAAATGTGTAGCCAGCTCACGACCAAAACCAGTGGAACAACCGGTAATGAACCAAACAGGTTCTTCGATGATTTCCAAATTGCGATTAGGTGATTTCATTTTGATATAGTGTTTCAGCGATTGTTTTGTTATTAAATTCGAAATGATGCCCTGGAACTCATGTAGGAGCATCGAAGTTTCCTGTGCGGATCAGCTTCTTATTCACAAACTGTTGGATTCCCATATCACCCAACTCCCGCCCGTAGCCAGAGCACTTTATGCCCCCAAACGGCAACTCGGCATCGGACCAGCTGATATTGTTCACAAACATCATTCCCGTCTCGATGCGGCTTGCCACTCGGTTTCCGCGATCCTTGTCCTTGGTAAAAACAGAGCCTCCCAACCCATAGTCTGAATCGTTCGCCAAAGCGATGGCGGCTTCCTCGTCCTTCACACGGAAGAACATGGCGACCGGTCCGAAGAACTCATCGCGGAATGCGGGATTCTCCGGCTTTACATCGGTAAGAATGGTCGGCGCCATGAAAGCCCCAGGGCGATTCATGCGCTTGCCCCCGATCACAACCTTCGCGCCGTGCGCAACAGCTTCATCGACCTGTTGGATCAAGGCGAGCAAAGCCGATTCCGTGGACAAGGGACCCATCGTCGTCTCCTCGTCCATCGGGTCGCCGGGCTTGAGGGCTGCGAATGCCGCAGTGAAAGCTTCGAGAAACTTGTCAGCGAGCTCCTCGACAACGATGAAGCGCTTTGCCGCGCAACAGGTTTGTCCGGCATTGTACATCCGTCCCCACACCGCCCATTTCAGCGTGTGCACCAAATCGGCATCCTCAAGTACAATGAATGCATCGCTGCCTCCAAGCTCCATGGAGGATACCTTTAGATTCTGTCCCGCCCGAGCGGCCACCCTCTTCCCAGCAGTCGTGCCGCCGGTGAGTGCCACGCCCTTGATCCGTGAGTCATCCACCACGTGATCCGACTGATCATGAGAGACAAACAGATTGGTATAGAGACCTGCCGGCGCACCCGCTTCGTTCCAGATTTGCTCGAAGGCAAGGGCACATTGCGGGACGATACCGGCGTGCTTTACGACCAGGACATTCCCTGCCATCAATTGAGGACCGGCGACTCTCGCAAGTTGATAATAAGGAAAATTCCATGGCTCCACGCAGAAGATCACACCGAGCGGAGTGCTCTCCATGCGAGCTTCACCGTGGGTAGGATTCAATGCGACTGTGGCGAGGAAATGTTCCGCGTTTTCAGCATAGTAATCGAGGATTTGCGAGCTGAACTCCACTTCTCCGCGAGCTTCGCTGATGCGCTTTCCCATTTCCAATGTCGCGAGATGCGCAAACTCGTCGGCCCGTTCATGAAGGATCTTGGCAGCTTTGCTCACGATGATCGCGCGCTCCACAAAGGAGGTCTGCCGCCATTTCTCATAACAGAGTGCCGCCGTTGAGAGTTTGTCTTCGAGTTGAATGTCGCTGAGAACCTCAAAGGTCTTCACGACTTTACCTGTGTTGGGATCAACGCTTTGATAGGCAGGGGCTGTCTTGGTTCTGGCGACTGCAGAAGGAATTGCGGATAGAGTTTTCATAATCATCGAAGTTCATTGACTGGCATGCCGAATCTACCCCCGCGAGGATCACCTGTGAAATGGGGTGATACCCTTCCCTAATGGAATCATGCCACCTTCGTTTTCCCAGCCGGAGATCGCTTGCCTCTTCATGGTTTGTTCCGGTTCCGTGGAATCGGAGACCGAGTGGGAAACGAAGTTCCATAACGAAATGACCGAAACCTCGGGGTGCCCGGGATCGTAACCGAGGATGCTGATCGAAGCAGTGCCAAGTGGAAAGTGACGGGCTGCGGCAAACGGCAATCCAATCCAGCGGGCAGCCAGTATACCACCGAACTGGCCGTGCGAAAAAAGCGCTACATTGCCATCCAACAGACGAAGGCGAGCAATGAGACGATCGGCCCGGAGCAGAATGTGATAAGGCATTTCCCCTTGAGGACATCCATCTCGAAACAAATCCCAATCCGTTCTCCCTTTCCGGATATCAGCCGATTTCTCGCCCTCGTAATCCCCATAGTTCCACTCCGCCAGATCCGGTTCGATTTCCGGGATTCCCTCCACGCCAGACATTTCACAGGTATGACGTGCACGCTCGCGCGGGCTTGTGAAAATGCGGGCAAAGGAGATACCGGCAAGGTGTGGACCCAGTTCCCGTGCTTGATCCACACCGTTTTCCGTCAGGGGAATATCTGTAATGCCGGTGTGCCTGGCAGTTAACGCCCACGCCGTTTCACCGTGCCGGATGAGATAAAGATGCAATGACATGAGACAGTGGCATTCTAGGTCTGTGGCTTCTCCATCTCAGCGGTGTATTCACCGCGTCTTGCGGCCAGATTGCAGTTGGCGCGATGCAATAGCGCCTCTTGTGCAGCTTTGATATTGCCATCATCACCGCGCCAAATCGCCATTGCCGGCTGTTGGATGGCACGGGCAAATGAGAACGAAAGCGGCCATGGAAGACGTGATTTAAATCTAACATTCATCGCATTCAGCCGAGCGGATGCCAATTCCCCAGACTGACCACCCGATAGAAAGGCAATTCCAGGAACCACCGCTGGGACAACCCGCATCAGGCACATGACCGTCGCGTCAGCCACTTCGTCTACAGACTCCTGCGTCGCGCAATCGAGCCCGGGAAGAATCATATTGGGCTTAAGAATGATTCCCTCCACCATCACCCGCTGATCATAAAACTCATTGAATACCGCCCGGATGATATTCTCCGTCACTTCGCAACAGCGTTTCAACGAATGACTGCCATCCATGAGCACCTCCGGTTCGACGATGGGGACCATCCCGGCCTCCTGGCAAAGCGCGGCATACCGAGCCAGAGCATGTGCATTCGCATAGACGCAAGCGCAACTCGGCAGTCCCTCACCGATCGTAATGACGGCGCGCCACTTTGCGAACCGGGCTCCCAACCCATAATACTCGGAGTGCCGTTCGCGCAATTGATCCAGGCCACCGGTAATCTTTTCTCCCGGATGACCCGCCATTTCATCAGCTCCGGTATCGACCTTGATACCAGGGATGATTCCCGCGCTGGTGAGGATCTTAACGAGGGGGATTCCATCTTTCGTATTTTGATGGATGGTTTCGTGGTAAAGGATCGCTCCGCTGATCGACTCGGCCAGTCGCGGAGTGGTAACAATCAACTCCCGATAGGCGCGACGGGCCTCTACCGTTTGTGGAATCCCGAGCTTCTCAAAGCGTTTGTTGCAGGTGGAATCACTTTCATCCATCGCCAGCAAGCCCTTGCTATCGGCCATCAAGGCCCTGGCGGTCTCCATGAGTGTTTTCGCATTCATTCGGTTAAAACTGTTTGGATCAAGTTGTTGAACTGCGACCCTAGATAGATACTCCGAAAAATTGGCAGATGCCATGGGGTCTATCCCTACTGGTGTTGCTTTGCGCCCCATTTCCAGTTTCGGATCTCGGGCATGTCTTCTCCGTTTTTGTCGATGTATTGTTTGTGATCGATCAGCTTCTCCTTCAGTTGCTGCTTCAGGTATATTCCCTTGTCACCGGTCCGCGGCAGGCGATCGATGGTGTCCATCACCAGATGGAACCGGTCCATTTCATTGAGAACCGTCATGTCGAAGGGCGTGGTAATGGTGCCTTCCTCCTTGTAGCCACGGACGTGGAAGTTGTCGTGGTTGGTGCGCCGATACGTCAGCCTGTGAATTAACCATGGATAGGCATGAAAGGCGAAAATGACCGGTTTGTCCGTGGTGAAGAGTTCGTCGAAATCCACATCGCTCAGCCCATGCGGATGTTCGCTTTTCGGCTCCAATCTCGTGAGGTCCACGACGTTGATCACCCGGATCTTCAAATCGGAAAAATGCTCCCGTAGAATGGAAACGGCGGCGAGCGTCTCCAAAGTCGGCACATCCCCACAGCAGGCCATTACCACATCCGGCGGGCCATCACCCTCATTGCCGGCCCATTCCCAGATACCGATACCTTCTGTGCAATGCTTCACCGCTTCGTCCATCGTCAGCCACTGGGGTGCCGGGTGCTTGCCAGCGATCACCACGTTCACGTAATGGCGGCTGCGCAAGCAATGATCCATAACGGAAAGCAGACAATTCGCATCCGGTGGCAGATACACGCGCACGATCTCGGCCTTTTTATTCATCACATGGTCGATGAAGCCCGGATCCTGATGGGTGAAGCCATTGTGATCCTGCCGCCAGACATGCGATGTCAGCAAATAGTTCAACGATGATATTTTAGGCCGCCAAGCAAGATGAGAGGTCACCTTCAACCACTTTGCGTGCTGGTTGAACATGGAATCGACGATGTGAATGAACGCTTCGTAACAATTGAAAAGTCCGTGTCTTCCCGTGAGTAGGTATCCTTCAAGCCAACCCTCGCATTGGTGGTCGCTCAGCATCTCCATGACCTGTCCGGAAGGTGCCAGAGATTCGTCGTTGGCCAATGTCGCGGCATCCCATTGCCGGTTTGTCACTTGAAAAAGTGCGTCCAAGCCGTTGGAAATCGTCTCATCGGGGCCGAAAACACGGAAGTTCCGCGCCTGGCAATTCAGCTTCGCGACGTCCCGGAGAAACGGACCGAGCACATGGGTATCGCCACAGCCAGGCGACCCAGGCGCAGGAACTTCCGCCCCATAGTCACGGAAATCCGGCATCCGCAAATCACGCAGCAGCATTCCGCCGTTGGCATGCGGATTTGAGCCCATTCGCCTTTCGCCTTCGGGCGCGAGTTCTGCCAGCTCAGGTTTCAATCGCCCCTCCTCATCGAAAAGTTCTTCCGGCCGATAACTCTTCAACCAATCTTCCAACAACTTCAGATGGCCGGGATGGCTTGCCGGATCCGAGATCGGCACCTGATGCGCGCGAAACGTTCCTTCAATTTGCAAACCATCGACCCATTCGGGCCCCGTCCAACCTTTGAGAGAATTGAGCACAATCATGGGCCAACGCGGCCGGAGGAGGCAGCCTGAGATCCGTGCTTCGTGTTGGATCCGCCTGATTTCTTCCACAGAGTTATCAAGCGTCGTGGCCATCGCCTCATGCATGAGGTCGTCGGGTTCCTCCTCGACGAAAAAGGGCTTCCAACCGTATCCGCGGAACAACTGATCCAATTCCTCACGCGTGATGCGGGCGAGCACGGTGGGGTTGGAAATCTTATAACCATTGAGGTGAAGGATCGTCAGAACCGCGCCGTCGGTCACTGGATTGAGAAACTTGTTGGAATGCCATGCCGTGGCCAAGGGGCCCGTTTCAGCCTCGCCATCGCCGACGACACAGGCGACGATAAGTCCGGGATTGTCAAAAACCGCCCCAAAGGAATGACTGAGCGAATAGCCCAACTCTCCGCCTTCGTGGATCGACCCGGGACATTCCGGAGAAGCGTGGCTGGGAATACCGCCGGGAAAAGAGAACTGGCGAAATAGTTTCCTAAGTCCTTCCTCGTCCCTGCTGATATTGGGGTAAACCTCACTGTAGGTTCCTTCGAGGTAGGTGTTTCCCACCACAGCGGGACCACCATGACCGGGCCCGGAAACATAGATCATGTCGAGATCGTATTTCTTGATGACGCG
>JBBARN010000192.1:0-8016 GCA_040399845.1 Luteolibacter sp.
CCAATCCTTCCGGCGATGGCGTGGCGAACCTTTTGAAATTTGCCTTCAATTTGGCGGCAAATCCCGGCGATCTCAGTCATCCCAATGTTGTCGTCTTGGCAGCGAACGGCGGTTCCGGGCTGCCGCGTATCAGCCGCGACGGCAGCGGACGTCTGGTGGTCGAATTCGTTCGCCGCAAAGTCAGCAGCAATTCAGGCATTGTTTACGAAGTGCAGACTGGTGAGCACTTGACTGGTCTGTTTCCTCTCTCTCTCGACAGTGCCACCATCACATCCATCGATGCTGACTGGGAGCGGGTGAGGCTTGCCGACCCGGCAGGCACTTCAAAACGCTTTGGCCGGGTCAAAGTGACGGCCACTCCTTGAGACGACGGACACGGCGGGTGACATGTCGCCCAAAGCCCACTTCCAGAGAAAACAGTTTGCCCGCATGAGGGGCTGTGTTTCAGGATGCCCATGCAAGCCTGCCACGTCTTCCCACGCTCATGATCAAAGCCCTTGTCGCATTTGTCCCTTTTTTCTGCGCTGCATTCATGACCGCGAATGCGACCGTAAAGTTGGTGATGCATGATGCGCAGGGTTCAGGAAAGATGTTTCTTCCCGATGGCCGCCCGGTGATTTGTTTCGCCCCGGATGAAGTTCAGGGCGCTGCCGCGACTTGGAAATTGAACCCACCCCTTGAGCCCGGCTGGCACACACTCGAACTGTCATTCGGCCCGGAGGAAAAGTCGCGCAAGCTCATCGACTTGGAATGCCTCGATCCGGATGGGACTCCCATCCTCTCCGTCAATCTCTACCATGTGCCTTCCAAGGTGGGCTCCAAGCCATCGACGGCGATCGGAGTTTATCTAACCAAACCGGCATCCGCCATCCGTTGGCGCAAGAACCAGTCGCGTGCGATGAAATCCGCTCCGTTGTTGGGCATGTCGATCCATCCCGGGCGCCCCGGCAAAGAACAAGCTTGCATGGAAGTCGTGGCGGCTCCGTCGCAGTCTGGAAAGATCAGGATTCCAGAAAATCTTGGTGGCGGGCTGATTCGTGCGGTGAGCGCCCATCCCGTTTCGCTCAATTGGTCACAGGCGGATGGGAAATCGTTCACAACACCCGAATCCGTCGAAACCAATTCCTATTTGGATGCTGATCTAACAGAAATAAAAGTTTCTGGAGAGCCAATCACCCACATCCAATTGGAGCGTCGGTTCGAATCCAAATCTCCGATTGATGCAAGTGGATTGGACCGGCCCGTGATTCCCCTGTTCGGAGAGGGACGTCGGCAACATCGGTTGGAAATCACCGGCACTCACCTGGATCCGGCCTCCGTGCGAATCGCGGATTTTCCCAATGGTGCGACCATGGCGGCCGTGCTTTCATGGGATGACGGCATCCCGCAGGACAAACCTGCGGCTGAATGGATGCACCGTCACGGGTGGCGCGCTTCGTTCTTTTTCAACCGGAACTCCCCGATGGTTGAGCGGTGGAAGGAACTCGAAGATCTCGGCATGGAAGTCGCATCTCATTCATGGAGCCATCCTTTCTATCCACTTCAATCTCCGGAACGCTGCCGGGACGAAAGCGTGTTGATGCGCCTGTTTCTTGAAAGCAAGGTTGGTCATCCGGTGATTTCGTTTGCCTATCCGTTCAACTATGGTCCCGCATACGACAGCCGTGGTGACTATGTGTTGAGAGCCCAGCAGGAGGCCGGCTATTTGTCGGGTCGTAGCACCTTGAATGGCCCCCTCGCTCTCGACGCACTCGGCGAGCCGCTGGCCATGAAAACCGACGCCCATTTTCTTGCGGGCAGCAAAGTGATCGAGGCGGCGTGGAAGCGTGCAGCAGGCACGCCCCGAGGCGTTTTTTATCTTTGGGGACATACCTATGAAATCGTCAGCAAGCAAGATTGGGCGGCGTTTGAAGCATTTCTGAAATCCTACGGCAGGCGGCCCTATGTCTGGTATGCCTCACAGGGGGATATAATGGTGTGGAAACATCTCCGCGAAGGAATCGATATCTCTGCCAGCGGCGACTCCACACGAATGGAAGTCATCATCGAAGCTCCGATGCTTCATTCCTGGTGGGCTTCAAGGATCCCGATTGCCATTCGCACCCCGGGAAAGGTCTTGAGCGCGACTTCAGGCGGCAAGCAGGTCCCACTTGTGAATGGAGAACCTCAGTATCGTCATCCTTCTTTCCTCTCTGCTGGCGGCTCCTGACTCCCCGGGGGGATTGCCACGCAGCTCGATACAGGTCGCACCTTAGCCTGTTGAGTGTTCTATTTAATTGGGGATGGAGAACCATTCTTCAACGTCACATTTCTTCTTCTTGTGTGCCAGCAACGCTTTGGTTTTCGCAATGTCGAAGTTTTGCTATTCGAGAGGTTCATTTGCTGCGGCATCCGCCAAAAGGATGAGGGTCCGATGATTGCCCGAACTGTTCCGAGATCCCAACTTCAGAACCTGATTAAAACCCCACAGCTCCATAACCCATGAAAAACCGTAGATTCACGCCCGCCTTCGCGGCCATCATTATCCTTGCAGTCTCAGCCCGGTCCTATGCGGACAGCGCCTCGTGGACCGGTTCAACCAGCAGTGTTTGGACGGATGTCAGCAACTGGAGTGGTCCACCAGCGGTGGTGCCAAGTGTTGTCGGTGACGTCGCAACATTTGATAGTGCTGGCAATGGCAACATTGCGATTGCGGATATTCCAAGCATGACCACCAGTCAAATTGTGTTCGACGGAAGCGCCGCTGCATACACATTTACAACCTCCAACACATGGTCAATACCAGCTGACGGCGGAGTCAGCATGTCCAACCAGGTCACAACCAACCAAAATCTGAGCGGGATTGCGTTTATTCGCCCTGCTTTGAATTCGACTGTGAATTTCAGCAATCAAGCCGCCAATACGATACTCAAACTGGGCACCCTCTTCGCTCAAAACCCTGGTGGTACTGGGACAACTCAATCCCGCTTGCGCTTTGCGCCCGCACAGAATGCGACCATTGAGATCATTGCAAGCAAGCTCATCGACAACGCTGGCACCAACGGGGTCAAGAAGTTGAGTGTTCTGCTTGACGATGTGGGCACCCTCAAAATTGCAGGTGCAGGAAGCTACAACGGCACGGACGCGGATGGCAATTCCGTAACTATCCGCCGGGGAACATTGATTCCATCGTCCGTCATCCCTGCAAGCACGACAAAATCCTCACTCGGAACGGGAGGCCGCATCCAGTTTGGTCAGGCGGGTCAAACCTTCACCGCCACGTTGCGATACGAAAATGCCGGCAATCCGACGACTGACCGCCCTTTCCATATCATGGATGGAAACACGGGTGTCTTCGATATCACCAATTCTCTGGTAACGATGGATTTGACAGGGGTGATCACGGCATCAGGAACGGCCAATGGTGGCGGCAACCTCACCAAGAAGGGCCCCGGCTCCCTCAAAATCAGCGGTGCGACCAATACCTACAACGGCGTCACCCGCGTTGAGGAAGGAACCTTGATTCTCGGCAACCTGCTCGCCATCCAGAACAGTGCCTATGACACCTCCAGCCCAGGAACCTTGGATCTCTCGCTATTGGTTGGGAATCCCACCTTTGGCGGCCTGACGAGCGCCACCGCCTACAATCTCCCGAGAAGCCTCACTCTGAGTCCGCCCGCAGGTCGCACAGTCACCTTCTCAGGAATTCTTGGAGAAAGCAGCCCGCTTCTGGGACTAACCAAGACTGGCAGCGGCACTCAGGTGCTCGCAGGCAACAATACCTTCAAGGGTAACGTCACTGTCACGGCCGGTCGCCTCACCCTTGCCCACTCGAACGCACTCGGTCTTGCCGATCCGAATCCGCCAAGCAATGGCCGCAAAGGGCTGATTTCCCAAGGTGCAGGCCGCTCAATAGGGCTCACGGGCGGCATTACGATCCCATCATATATCGACGTTTTCGCGTCTTCGAATTCATTCGACGGCGGGGGCATCGAGAACGTGAGTGGCAACAACGAAATTCAAGCCCAGATCTATTTCTCGACAGGCAACCCAGCGCTCAACATCTCCAGCGCGGCGGACAAACTGACCATCAGCGGAGATATCTGGATGACCCAGACAGCCCGCCCTCTCCACTTGGGTGGGGCTTCGACCGGAGACAATACCATCAGCGGTGATATTTCCGAAACGCTTCCCAATGGCACTTCGAATCCGGCCATCATGCCCGTCATCAAACAAGGCGCAGGCAAATGGATCCTGTCCGGAACCAATACCTACAAAGGCGATACGACGGTCAACGGCGGAACGCTCGTTCTGGCAAGTACCAGCAGCACCCGGTTTCTTCCGAAATCCGATCCCACTTCCAATAAGATCACGGGCAATGGAACGGGCTTCCTGACGCTCAACGGAGCATTGAACATCGAACTCACCGATGCAGCTGCGGCTCCGAACGGAACCTCCTGGCTCCTTGTGGATGTGGCTAATGTCGAGGAGGTGTATGGCGATCTCTTTACTGTCACCGGATTCACTGAAAGCCCGAGCGGGACTTGGAAGAAGACAGACGGCGGAAGCATCTATACCTTCACGGAAAGCAACGGGACGCTGGCCAAGGCGGCCGCGAGCAGTACCTATGCAGACTGGCTGGCGACCAATCCACCAGCTTCAGGATTCTCTTCGGATTCGGACAACGATGGTGTTCCGAATGCCGTCGAACATGTGTTGGGAAGCAACCCGAATGCGTTCAGTGTCGGCCTGAGCAATCTTGCATCCACGGCGTCATCCGCTACCTGCACCCATACGCTCAATCCAACCTTAGCTAGTGATATGAGTTATGTTTATGAATGGTCCACGGATCTGGTTGAATGGAAATTGAGTGGTGTCGCCAACACTGCGGGAACCACCGCAACCATTGTCCCATCTGCTCCGGTCTCGGATGTCGTGACAGTGACCACCACGATCTCAAGCGGGCCTGCTGGCAAACTCTTCACCCGCATCAAGGCGAGCCAGCCATGAGGCTCCGTTGATTGTCTGGAGGCAGAATGGCGAGATTCCCTGGGGTCTCATGAAATACGAATTGACCCGAGAAAGAGGATGTTCCATCTTCTCGGGGCAATTTGCCATTTCCAATCATGAGAATCCCGATGCTCTGTCTATCCCTTTTGGTTGCTGTTCACGCGGCTCATGCCGCTGATATCACGGTCAACAATCAACCGGGGGCCGTTGCCGACTTTACATCGCTTTCTTCCGCATTGACCGCCGCGGCATCCGGGGATCGCTTGTTGATTGCCGGGTCCCCGACGAACTACGGCAATGTGACCGTCCCCACATCCGGATTGATCTTGGTTGGCGTGGGCTACCTCCGCAGTGAAAACGGTCTCCCGGCGGATGCGGCAGGAAATAATCATTCCGCGAAATTCAGTCTCAATCTTGGAGTTGCCTCCGCCTCGATCAACGGGTTGACGGTGGTGGGCTGCGAAGTGGATTCCCTCGCCCTTTCCGGTAGCCATAGCAACCTGCTCTTCGACCGTTGTCACATCGGTGGCTACCCCACGGTCGAAAATGAGACGAATACCCGCTTCATCCGCTGTTACATTGTCAATGGCTTATCGTTTCTCTCGAGTACGAACAGTTCGGTGCTTGGCTCCATTCTCGGTGGCTTGGTGTTGAGGAATTCCTCCGTGGCATCGCACTGTGTCATCCGATCAACCGCTGTTTTTGGCTGGCCGGTTCCAAGCGGAGGGACGGTCCTCGGGATCGATGCGACAAGTTCCGCATCCAATCTGATTATTGACAACACCACGACCTCCACATCCTACCCACCTTCGATCACCGGAAGCGTTACCCACTCCATCGGGCTGGGAGCCATCACGCTGCCGCTTGGCGGAGGAAATCAGCAGGGTTTGGTCAAAAGCAATGTGGTGGAGGCGACAGGCTCGCTTGACGCCACTTGGCGTTTGAAAGCTGGAAGTGCTGCAATTGGCGCGGCATCGGATGCTACGGATATCGGGGCATTCGGTGGAGTTTCCCCTTACGTGCTTTCCGGGGTCCCCGGTGCCCCCAGAATCACGCGGCTTCTGGTGCCTGCGATGGCATCACCGACGACCGGCCTGTCCATTGAGGTGGAAATCGACCAAGACGCCCCCTGAGATGATCCGACTGTTCGTTATTTGTTGGTGTTTGATGCTTCCGATGCTCCAGGGGGCACCGTTGATCTATGCCGAATATGTGATATCCAGCGGCAATCCCGACAACGATCCCGGCTTGGGCAATGGAACCGAGATCGCACTGGCAACAAATGCCGGAGCAGCCGTGCTTTTGGTATCGATTCCTCCGGCGGCGCTGTCTTTGAACCTTCCTGGAACTTATCTCTTGTCTGTTAGAGTCAAGGATTCGGATGACAACTGGACCACGATGGCGCGCACTTTTCAGGTTGCCTCCCCTTTGCCATCACTTCCAGAGTCGGGTCCATTGAGCCATGTGGAAGCCTATGTCAGCGCGGCAGAGGTTCCGAATGATCTGGATCCGGGTCAAGCGACGCCACTGCTTTTACCGCCAGCATCTCCCGCTCCAGACGGTCAATACTCAAGAGTTTTCAGCCCTTCGGATTTGTCAACTCTTGCACCGGGTGTCTATCGACTGGCAGCTCGGGCTCGCAGCGTCGATGGCCTTTGGAGCACGCCCATAGCGAGGACTTTTGTGGTTCCTGGTGCGACAGCTCCTCAGTTCTATTACGCCCGTTGGCGGGTTAGGAATGCGCATGGCAACATCGTGCAATCGGGTGCGTTCAGCAATGAGCCACTTACAAGTTTTCCCAAGCAGTATGCATCCAATTTGCCGATTTCCGGAGCTTCACCCGGGCTCCATACACTGGAAGTATCTTTGGAGGATCTTCTAGGTGCTCCAGGTCTAGTGGTGGATGATGATTTCCAAGTGGTAACGCACGACACCTTCTGGGATGAAATGTACTTCACCGATCCGCTCGCAAGATCCAATCCCAATGTCTCAGGACCATCGGCCGATCCCAATGGTGATGGAGTGACCAACGCCATGGCCTATGTGCTGGGCCTCAATCCCGAAGAATCCCATCATGCTATCCTGCGGAGTTTGGCTGGTCCCATCGGGAACCCGAGAGCCAAGTTGAACATACCACATGTGCTGCCCGCAGGAGGACTCGTCCGGATCGAAGGAAGTGGTGATTTGATTTCGGGCTTCTCGGAAATCACGGAAATATCACCTCCCATGGTCATCCATATGAATCCCGCGTTCAGTTCAACTCTCGGGAATGACTTATCAGGCGGATTCCCCGCACTTCACCTCACACCTCCAGCCGGAGGAACTTGGGATGCCAATGGGTTCTTCAGACTCAAAGTCGAATACTCTGGGTCATGGCCATTGAGTCCGTAAACCGAACGCCATGAAATGAAAAAAGCCGTGTGAGGTCACACGGCTTTGGAATGGCAGCAAAATGGGAATCGTAGGATGATCATGGAGAACGTGGAGATGCATGCAATCCTCCTCGTTGATTCACAGGTCGCGCGTAAACGTCCTAAAATTGTCCCCATAGACGGATTTTTGTCAGGACCGGCTTTTCAGGCGATTTTGCGGGCGGCGCAATCTTCTTCGGCGATGCATGCCGGGGGGGATGGCAATCTGTGATTCATCCGCGTTGTTCGCTCCGGTTTCGAGGCTGCAGAAAAAAATCCAGTTCCTGATGCCGAGTTTGGTGGGACCAATGATGTTCTCGACTCCGTTGGTGTCGATTTCCATGACTCCCTGGCTGAGGCAGTGAATGAATCTACGCACTGGTTGAGGAGGTATTGGAGTGCGACCCTGACATTGTTGGTTGGAAGATGATCGGTTAAATGGGCGACGATGAACTCGCGGCGAAGGTGGACAAGCCAACCGCCGTGATGGTGTCCGAACCGTGAGGCGACACTGTCATAAACGGTATAGTCGTCGGTGTGGATGACGCGGGTGTAGGCGAGGGTGTAGGCGAGGGTGTTGGTGGTCTCGTCGTAGCCAAGCATTTCTAACAGACAC